>DATLQV010000107.1:0-8758 GCA_035534955.1 Gaiellaceae bacterium | reverse complement strand
GCGACGAGCGCGAGCAGAGCACGTGGGCTCGTGTCTCGAAGGACGCGGATGCGCGGGAGCTCGTACGGGTTGTCGCTCGGGCGCGCCCAGCCGGGCGCGACGGTCGTCGAGCCGACATAGCCCGCCGCTTTGACGGCCGCGACTACGGTCGGGTTGTAGTCGCCCGATGGATAGCAGAACCAATTGACAGGGACGTGATAGCGGCGCTCGATCACGCGCCGGGCGACGGATACCTGGTAGCGGAGTTGGCGCGGGCTGAGGCGGACGAGGTCGGCGTGGCTGAAGCCCTGGGTGTCGAGCTCCCACCCGGCCGCAACGAGCGCGCGTACTTGTCGCTCGCTGAGGCCGCCTTGCCGTGGGGGAAGCCCGACGAGTTGGAGGTTCTCGTCTGCGACCCAGCCCAGGTCGCGCAGAACGGGCAGGGCGTGGGCGTACTGGCTGCGGTAGCCGTTGTCGAAGGTGAGGACGATCGGCCGCGGCGGGAGCGTTCCGTCGCCGCGCCAGGCGCCTCGCACCTGGTTCAGCGTTACGCCGTGGTATCCGGCAACAGCGAGCGTCTGCATCTGCGCCGCGAACACGGCCGGCGCCACGTACAAGCCGGGAAAGGGCGCGCCGGGGAATGGCCTGCCGATCACGTGGTACATGAGGATCGGCACAGCGACGATGGTCCGACGATGAGCCACCTTCACCGGAGGAGACGGGGGGCGAGAGCTCGAATCGATCTCCGGTTTGGCGTGGTGCGCGACAACGGCGGGCGTGTGGCCTGCCCCGAGACCGAAAGCCCAGATCGCGGCGGTCAACGCACTCGCGCAGACCAGAGCGGCCGTCAACCATGTCCGCCGGCGGCCGCGACCCCCGTTTCGCCGATGTGCTCGCCCATGCACTCTCTGATCATGAGACTCCGGCGGCCGCCGCAGGAGCGCTGATTCGCGTAGCTCCCGTTAAGTCTTGTTAAGCCTGGTCGTGAGGAGCTTCTCTCATCGCCCGGCGGGCTCTACATTCGCCCTCGTGGCGACGCTTGCGTTCTCGCCCGACTGCGCCGGGTTCACCGCCGGTGCGAGCATCCGGAGCAAGCGCTGAGGCCGCTTCCGCCGGTGCCTGACCGCCGACTGAAGCGCGGCAAGAGCGCGTGCGCCGCAGGCGCAGTCGTCGTCCTCGCCGCGGCCGCGTTCTTCTCCCTCGCAGGCGCTGCGCCACTGGCTGGGTCAGTCCGACCGCTCCTTCGCGTCGACCTGCGGCTCACGTCCTCCGCTCGGATACAACCGCGGCCGCTCGTCATCACGCTCGGCGGGCCTGTCTATTGCGGGCAGGTGACGGCCATCGTCAACTACCTGCACGCGTCGCTCGTGTGCCCCGACTATGGCCGCGACGGCGAACGCTCTGGCGCCTCCCGCGCACGACGGGTCGAAGACTGGGGTAACCCGGCCTATCTGGACGCAGTCGCGCGCATTCCGGACCAGCTCGAGCGGAAGGGGTTGAAGGTGTCCGAGCTCATCCTCGTCGGCGCCTCCTATGCGGGCTACGCCGCGGCCGAGCTCGTTGCGACACACCCCGGCCTCCATCCGCGCGCACTCGTCATCGTCGACAGCTTCCTCGACCTTCGCGCCCGGTTCCGCGCGCTCGCACCCGGCCAGCCGACCCGCACCGAGATGATCCACGTCCTCGGAGGAACACCTGCGCAACGGCCTCGGGCATATGCGACCCGCTCGCCCAGCGCCCACCTCGCCGGTCTAGCGGCGGCGGTCGAACACGGGACACGTTTCGTCGACGTCTGGAGCGTCGGGGTTGCGGCGGCGCACGAGTTCAGGAACGCGATGTGCTCGAGGTTGGCAAACGCACTCTGGCTGCGCCGGCTCGCGCACCTCGTCCACCGGCCGGTCACCGGCTACGTCACACGCCTGCGTCACGCGAGAGCGCTGTGGGACTGGTGGCGGCAGCTGCTCGCCCTCGCCGGGCTTGCGACGACGTCGCACCGCCTTCCCGCCGCCACCTTCACGTTCCAGCAAGGGAAGACCCTCAGCCCCGGCAGCTACTGCGGCGCAGCACCCCGAACGCTTCTGCGCACGCAGCATTGAGGTGTCGTTAAGGGTCGATGAAACTCGGCGACGATGCCGCTGAAGCGTCCTACGATCGCCATTCAGTGCCCACTGTCCTCGTCCTGGGCGCGAGCGTCTCCCAGCTCGCCGCCATCGAACAAGCAAAGGCCGCGGGTTGGCGGGTGATCGCCGTCGACGGCGATCCAAATGCCGTCGGCCTCGCCGCCGCGGACGTCGCCGAAGTAGTCGACTTCAGCGAGCTCGAACGGGTCGTCGACATCGGACGACGCCACAAGATCGACGCGGTCGTCGCCATCTCGACCGACCGCGCCGTCCCCATCGCGGCGGCGGTCGCAGAACGTCTCGACCTGCCGACCATCGGGACGGAAACAGCGCGTCTGATGACCGATAAGGCCGCCATGCGCAGCCGGCTCGAACAATGCGGAATCCCCCAGCCGCTCTTCAGCGTCCTCAACGGCAAGGTCGAGCCCACCTGGGAGCTCGAGAACGTCGGTGTCCCGGCTGTCCTCAAGCCGGTCGACTCGGGCGGCCAGCGAGGCGTGTACCGGATCTCCGGCCACGCGGATCTGGCGGAACATCTGCCCGACGCGCTCGCCAAGTCGCGCACCAGACGGGCGATCCTCGAACGCTACATCGAGGGACACGAATTGAACGGGATCGTCGTCGCCCGAGGCGGCGAGCCGGTCCTCCTCACCCTCTCCGACCGACTCCGTCCACCCGGCATCGGCTTCGGAGTCGGGTGGATACACCTGTATCCCTCCCAGCTTCCCAAGCCGCATCTCGACGCGGCCGCAGACGTTGCCGTCCGGGCCGTGCGCGCGCTCGGCCTCCAAGACGGCATCGCTTTCCCCCAATTGCTCGTCACAGACCTAGGCGAGGTATTCATCGTCGAAGTCGCCGCCCGCATCCCGGCAGGACAGATGGCAGACCTCGTCCGGCTGGGAACGGGCATCGACCTGGTCGAGATCGCCCTCGCGCAGGGACATGGCGCGACCATCACCGACGCGATGGTCGAACCTCGCTTCCAGCGGCCCATCGCCATCCGCTTCCTCACGGCCAGCCCCGGCATCCTCCCCACCGGCACGGTCACCTCCGTGGCTGGACTCGACCATGTCTGCGAGTCGAACGGCGTCCTCGAAGCGGGTCTGTACATCCAGCCAGGCGAAACCATCCGGCCGGTGCAAGTCGACGCCGACCGCCGCGGCTACATCATCGCCACGGCCGACGATCCGCTGGCCGCGCTCGAGCTTGCACAACAGGCCTCACTCAGACTCCGGGTGCGCGTCTCCGGCTCCTCAGCCCTCTGAAGCGCTGCTCAGGTGATGACGCGGTACACCTGGAATACCTCGGCGTACTCGCGGTTCACGTTGATCCCGTGCGTGCGCGCGACGTTCCAGACGTATTCCGGATTCGCATATCTCCGGTGCTGCTGCGATGCGTACTTCTCCAGCGCCGCGACTTTGCGCTCGATGTGCCGTCTGTCGAGCGAGACGTACCACTGGTACGCGAAGTCGAAGTTGTTCCACGGGATCTCGTAGCCCAGGATCGTCGTGCGCTTGAACGCACGCAGGCCCTCCTGCGCGATCGTCTGGTGATCCTGATGGATGTCGTGCAGGCTCGGCTGGAAGACGACCTCCGGCTTCCAGTCCTCCCACGTTGCGACGAGCAGCTCGAGGATCTCCTGGCGGCGCTCCGGGAACGTGCGCACGTCGAAGTCGTGCACCGTCAGCCGCTCCTCCGGGATGCCGAGCTCCGTCGTCGCCTCGCGCACCTCGCGCGACAGCGTGTCCGGTGGGAAGCCCTCCGGCAACGAGCGCGTCGCGATCGAGAACGCGACATACCGAACCTCGCACCCGGCCTCGACCAGGCGCGTCATCGTGCCCCCGCACCCGAACTCGCCGTCGTCGGTGTGCGGCGCCAGGACGAGCGCCCGCTTCCACTGCTCGATCACGCCGCCACCGCCTCCCGCTTCTCCACCGCGGGCGCCTCCTCCTCCGGGGCCTGAGCGGGCGGCAGCGCGAACGCCACGAGCCCGAGCAGCAGCCAGGTGGTCGGATCCTCGAAGAAGTCGTTGTAGAAGAGCGAGTGCACGAGGATCGCGGCCAGCGAGAGCCCGGCCGCGAACGGCACGAGGCGCCGCGTCCGCACCACGTCGGAGCCACATGCGACGAGCAGCCAGACGAACAGCGCGAAGCCGACGACGCCGGTCTCGGCCGCGACGGTCACCGGCGTGTCGTGCGACGCCGCCGTCTTGAGGTTCTTCTTTCCGTGGAGCCTTTGCACGCGTCTAGCGTACGCGTGCTGGAAGCCGCCGACGCCGACGCCGCGCACCGGATGCGCCACGGCGATGCGGATCCCGTTGGCGACCAGGCTGTACCGGCCGCTCGATGCGCTGTTCAGGCCGCTCGTCGTGTGATGCTGGATCGACCGCCGCACGGTCGGCTGCGCAACGGCGAGCCCGCCGAGGACGACGACCGCCAGCCCGACGGCGAGCAGCGCGCGCCAGCGCCAGACAACGAACGCAATGCAGATCACGGAGATGAGGAGCGCTGCGAAGCTCGACTGCGAGAACGAGATGAGGAGCCCGAACCATGTGACGAGCAGCGCGGCCGTCGCGATCCACGCGACGCGCTTGTATCGCCCCCGGACGATGAAGACGATGCTCGGGATCATCGCCACGACCAGGAACCGCCCGTATACCGAGGGATCCCAAAACACCGAATTGACGCGGAAGAACGCCGCGTATGCATTCGAATAGATGACCTTCGGATTCTCGAAGACGTTGCGCGTCTCGTACTGGTAGAAGCCCACGATCGAGAAGATGAGGGCCATGACCGTCAGTTCTGCGTACAGCGCCCACAGACCGATTCGGCTCCACGGCAGCCTTGCGATCGCGAGCGCGAGGATGGCGAACGGCACATAGAAGGCGAGCACCTCGGTTGCGCCCGCGTGCGAGTCCTGCGTCCAGCCGAGCGACAGCCCGACCCACGCCAGGTAGAGCGCGAGCGGCCACGTGATCGCGCGCAGCTCTCTTGCGCGCACGTCCCGGTGCGCGATCTGCCACGCGAGCTGCATCGCGGCCGCGAGCACGACGACGTACAGCGGGACGAGCAGCTGATGGTGGAGCCAGCCGATGCGAATGGGAATGGACGCGAGCGCGAGCAGCGGCAGCAGCCACGGCTCGCGCTGGAACGCCGCCGCGAGGAGCGCGGCGATCGCGAGCGCCGCGAATGTCCCGCCCACTGCCTCGGTGTAGTCGTGCGGCGCGAGCGACGCGGCGAGCATGCACGCGCCGAGCGCCGCGAAACCAAGGCCGGCGAGCCGGTCGCGTCGCGTCCGCGCGAGCAGCAGCAGCGTCAGGCCGAGGCACGCGACCGGGCCGGCGAGTCGTGCGAGGCCGATCACGGCACAACCACCGTCGCTGCCGCCTCGTGCCCCCGCTCGCTCACCGTCAGCCGGTACGTGCCCGCGGCGGCAGGCGCGCGGAGCTTCAAGACGTGTCCGGACGCCGCCCCGGATCGCGCACCGAGCGTCCAGTGGTAACGCTTCGCATCCGTGGAGACGGCGATCTTCAGCCGCGCGCCGGCGCGGACGGTGACGCGCTTCGCCTGCAGCGCGATATACCTGATCGTCACCGAGACGTGCTTCACCGCCGTCGCCTTGTTGCCGGCGAGGTCGACCGCGCCGATGGTGAGGACATACGTCCCGGGTGGAAGGAGGCGACCGCCCACCGTCCCGCCCCACGTGACCTTGTTCTTCGGCTTGTGCGACCGGCTGAGGACGACTCGCCGGCCGCGGAACAGCACGGCCACACGCGCGCCCTCGCTCAGCTTGTAGTGGATCGTCACTGTGTCCGACTGGTGGTCACCGTCGGGCGAGAAGACAGGCCGCACGGCGCCGGCATCTATCACCGCGGGCGGCTTCGTCTCGAGCAGGATCACATTCGGGATCAGGATCGTGCGGCGCTGGTTCGCGAAGTGCACTTCCATCCGGTACGTGCCGTCCTGCGCGACCGAGCCCGCGTCGGTGCGGCCGTTCCAGACGAAGGAGCGCCGTCCGCGCGGAGCGAGGACGCGGTACGCCAGCGTGTCCACCTCGTTGCCGTGCGAGTTCTGGACCGTCACCGTTACGCGGTCGAGGCGCCGGAAGCGAATCGCAAAGGCGGCCGTCGTATGCGCGATCGGCGAGACGTACTCGCGAACGACCTTCATCCCGATGATCGGGCTCTTCGTGAGCTTCAGCCGCTCGGTGATCGCAAAGGCGGCGGCGGTCGCCGCGAGCAGGCCGACAATGACGGCCGTCGAGAGAATCCGCTGCAAAGCGGGGTCAGTCTAAAGGTGCGGCGGCTGCGACCCGCGCGCCTTCGCGCATGCGGACGGCGAGGACGATCACGGTGGTGGCGACGAGGTAGCCCGCGGAGGCGGCGATCCAGCTGTGGCCGTTCGGGTCGACGAGCTTCATGCCCGAGGCGAAAAGCACGACCGAGAGCATGATCCGGAGCATCCGGTCAGCGACGCGGACCATGTACTGGCTCCCGACGAGGACACCTGGGATGGAGCCGATGAGCAGCCATGCGACGGCGTGCATGTCGACATTGCCGGCGATGACGTGGCCGATGCCGGCCACCCAGAGCAGCCCGGCAGCATGGAGGATGTCGGTGCCGACGACCTTGTGCGCGCGCAGCGGGAAGACGATGAGCATCGTCAGCCCGAAGAAGACGCCGCTTCCGACGGACGTGAGGCCGACGATGTAGCCGCCCACGAGGCCGATCAGCACGGCGGCGATCTTGTCGCGCCGACGCAGGACGAAGACGGCGTCGCCGACGTCACGCGCGCGCATGACGCTCTTGAGCAGCATGCCGAGCCCGCCGAGGAGCAGCGCGCCGCCGAGGACGTAGCCCTCTGTCGATTGGACACCGCCCCCGTAGTTGTGCTTCAGCCAGCTCGACGTCGCGACGCCGAGAAGCGACGCGGGCGCGCTACCGACGAACATCCAGCCGGAGAGCTTCGCGGACGTCGTTCCGAGGCGGTGGTGCCGCAGACCGCCGACCGACTTGAAGATCGCGCCGTGCAGGATGTCCGTCCCGATCGCCGTCGCGGGGTTGAAGCCGAAGACGAAGACGAGGATCGGCGTCATGAGCGAGCCTGCGCCCATCCCCGTCATGCCGACGAGCACGCCGACCGCGACTCCGGCCACGATGTACTGCCAGGTCACAGGAGCCGGCGTTCCTCGAGTGCGGCGACGATGCGATCGGCCGCCTCCTCGATCCCGAGCGATGCCATCTCCAGGTGCACCTCGGGGCTCTCCGGCGGCTCGTACGTCGAGCCCATGCCGGTGAGGTTCGCGAGGCCACCCTCGCGCGCCTTCGCGTACAGGCCCTTCGTGTCGCGCTCCGCGGCCACTCCGGGCGGGACGTCGACGAAGACCTCGAGGAACTCGTCCTCACCGAACTGCGCGCGCGTCGTCGCGCGGTCGGCACTGAACGGGGAGACGAGCGCGGCGATGACGATCAGCCCCGCGTCGGTGAGCATCTTCGTCACCTCGGCGGCGCGGCGGTTGTTCTCCGCGCGGTCGGCGTCGCTGAAGCCGAGATCTTTGGAGAGGCCATGACGGAGGTTGTCGCCGTCGAGCATGAACGTGTGCCGGCCGAGCGCGTGCAGGCGGCGCTCGACCGCGTTCGCGATCGAGGATTTGCCCGCGCCGGGGAGACCGGTGAGCCAGACGACGAACGGCTGCTGTCCCTTTGCCGCCGCCCGGGCCGCGCGGTCGACTTCGACCGACTGCCAGGGAACGTTGTGCGAGCGGCGCAGCGCGAACTGCAGCAGCCCGGCGCCGACGGTTGCGTTCGTGATCCGGTCGATGAGGATGAAGCCGCCCGTGTCGCGGTTCTCGAGATACGGGTCGAATGCGATCGGCTCGCTCAGCTCGACGTCGACGACGCCGATGCCGTTCAGCTCGAGCTGATTGGCGGCGATGCGGTCGAGCGTGTCGACGTCGAGCTTGTACTTGATCGGCGCGACCGTGGCCGCGACCGTCTTCGTCCCGACACGCATGAGGTAGGTGCGCCCGCGTAGGAGCGGCTCGTCCGCCATCCACACGACCGTCGCCTCGAACTGGTCGCCGACCTGTGCGGGCGCCTCCACGGGAGCGATGACGTCGCCGCGGCTGACGTCGACCTCGTCCGCGAGCGTGAGCGTGACCGCCTGGCCCGCGACCGCGCGCTCGAGGTCGCCGTCGAAGGTGACGACCCGGTCGACGGTCGTCTCCTGCCCGCGCGGCAGGACGACGACGCGGTCGCCGGGCGCGACCGAGCCGCCGGCGACCGTGCCGGTGAAGCCGCGGAAGTCGGAGCTCGGCCGGTTCACCCACTGCACGGGGAGCCGGAAGGGCGCGTCCTGCATGCGCTCCTGGTCGACCTCGACCGCCTCCAGGTACTGCATGAGCGTCGGGCCGCCGTACCACGGCATCGAGCCGGAGGGGTCGACGATGTTGTCGCCGCGGAGCGCGGACATGGGGATGAGCGTCACGTCCTCGAGGCCGAGCTGCGCCGCAAACTCGCCGTACTCGGTCGCGATCTCCGCGAAGCGCTCCTCCGAGAAGTCGACGAGATCCATCTTGTTCACCGCGACCGCGACGTGGCGGATGCCGAGCAGCCAGACGAGATAGCTGTGCCGCCGCGTCTGCGTCAGCACGCCCTTGCG
>DATLQV010000106.1:0-2534 GCA_035534955.1 Gaiellaceae bacterium | reverse complement strand
AGGCCTCGTAGCGATCCCGGTCGCCCTCGACCTGGGCTGCCGCCTCGAGATACCCGGGATCGAGCGGGCTCTTGCCCGTCGCGTAATGGAGATGCTCGATCACGACTTCGGGGACGAACCTGGTGCGACCGAGCGCGTCGCCGAGCTCGAGCCAGAACCTTCCAGCGCCATGGTGGGAAAGGTCGGGCGGGATCAGGTAGCCGAGCCTGCTCACGATGTCGCTCGTGACCGTCACGGCGCTCGGCAGGCGTTCGCCTTGAGCCAGGTCGTCGCCGTAGGCGACACCGCTGCCCAGCTCCTCGAGCGCCTGGCAGAGCATGCGGTCCCATCCCGGTGTTCTCGGTCGGTGGTCGTCGCCCATCGAGCCGATGAAGCGGTAGTTGGCAGCCTGGCGGACCGCCAGCTCATTCGTCCATCCCACGAAGCCTTGGCGCGGTCCGACGGCGACCATCGCGACACGCTGGGCGTCATAGGAGAAGAGGTAGGGATCGTTGTCGTCCAAGGCGACGACGAGGTCTGCGTGGCCACTGGCGGTGGACCGCCACGCGTTGATGAGCCGGTCGACACTCCTTGGCCGGCCGCGGCTCGGTACGATCATCAAGAGCGACGGCATCTCGTCCCGTAACTGTTCAGACCCTCGGCTGGCCCGTTGCGGGCCGTTGACCTGCGCGTTCGCGAAATCACTCAGATGTTGCTTGACTTTCAGACGTGCCAGAGAGTGCCGACGAGACCGGTTCGCCGTCCTATGAGGAGCTGGCCGAGCTCGTCGCTGTCCAGAAGCAGCTGATCGAGGAGCAGACTCAGCGAATCGCTCGCCTCGAGGCCGAGCTGGAGGAGCTTCGCCGACGTGTCGGGCGCAACCCGCGCAACTCCTCGATCCCGCCCTCTGCCGAGGGGCTCGGCAAGCCGGTGGCGAAGAACCGTGCCGAGCGCCGTGCCGAGAAGCGCCGCCAGGGAAAGCAACCCGGCGCAGAGGGCAAGCATCTCGCCCAGGTGGCCGCTCCCGACGAGATCGTCGTGCACGCCCCCGAGTCCTGTCGATCCTGCGGCGGGACGCTCGATGGTGCGGTCGTCATCGGCGTCGAGGTGCGCCAGGTCTTCGAGCTTCCCGAGATGCGCGCCATCGTCACCGAGCACCGCATTGAGCGCCGGCGCTGTGGCTGCGGGTGCGAGACGAAAGCAGAGCCGCCCGCTGAGGCGACCGCACCGGCCTGCTACGGCCCGGGCGTTCGTGCGCTCGTCGCCTACCTCGCCGTCTACCAGCACCTGCCCTACGACCGCCTGGCGAGGCTCCTCGCGGATGTGCTCCGGATCGAGGTCAGCGTCGGCGCGATCGCCCAGATGGTCGGCGAAGCTGGCGGCGCTCTCGGCACCTTCTCGGAGGTGATCGCCGAGCTGTTGAAGATGTCCCCGGCCGTCCACTTCGATGAGACCGGCGGGCGCGTGGGCGGGCGCCTCCAGTGGATCCACGTCGCCTCGACGACGCTTCTCACCTTGCTCGAGTGCCATCCCCGCCGCGGCGTCGTCGCGATGGACGAGATGGGGATCTTGGAGAAGCTGTCCGGCGTCGCGATCCACGACGGCTGGAAGCCCTATCGCACCTACGACGTCGTCCACGGGCTGTGCAACGCGCACCACCTGCGCGAGCTGCAGTCCCTCGTCGAAGCCGGACAGACCTGGGCCGACGAGATGATCGGCCTCCTTATCGACGCGAAGCGCGCCGTCGACGCCGCGAAGGCGCTTGGCGCGACGTGCCTCGACCGCTCAGCCCTGCACTCGATCCGCGTCCGCTACGGACGTCTCATCCAGGCCGGCTGGCAGGCGAACCCGCTGCCTGCAGATCGCAAGCGCGCCGGTGTCGTGCGCACCGCGGCGAACCTCCTCGCCCGCCTCGACCATCAGCGGAGCAACGTGCTGCGCTTTGCGACCGACTTCGCGGTGAGCTTCGACAACAACCAGGCCGAACGAGACCTGCGGATGGTGAAGCTCCAGCAGAAGATCTCGGGCTCGTGGCGCACGCTCGCGGGAGCGCAGAACTTCTGTGCCATCCGCAGCTACGTCTCGACGATGCGAAAGCACGACGCCGACATCTTTTCGGGACTTCGCCAGCTCTTCGAGGGTTCGATCTGGCTGCCGAGCGCGGTTCCACGGAGCTGAGCAACTCCGTCGGTGCTCGACCGGCAGCGATGACCCCCTGAACAGTTACCATGCACGCTGCGCGGCGGCGACATCTCCGGCAGGTTGCGTCGGCGAGCAACGGCGATGATCAGGGAGGATAGGTGGAGGCGGCGAGCGGAATCGAACCGCTGTAGAGGGCTTTGCAGGCCCTTGCCTGAACCACTCGGCCACGCCGCCATGCTCTCGAGCAGCCTTTGGGGGCAGTCGGTGCGAGGTCACTCTAGTGGGCGTGTCCCCAGAGGTCGCCAACGGGCCGCGATGACGGAGAGCCCCGCCGAGATCTCGGTGGCCCCTGGCGTCCCCTGCACTTCATTGGCAAACGAACGATTGGTTGCTAGTGTCACGCCGGTCGAACA
>DATLQV010000105.1:0-49417 GCA_035534955.1 Gaiellaceae bacterium | reverse complement strand
GGAGGTCGCAGGTTCAAATCCTGCCCCCGCTACTTCAAAGGCCCCGGAAACGGGGCCTTTCTGTTTCACAGGCCGGGACTGTGCAGTCTCCGGCCGGTTGAGCGTGACCAGTGCCACCGGCGGCATCGAGCGGTGATCCGGTGCTGGGGTGCGGCGTCAATGCACGTACGGACGCAGCGCATCCCGAGCGATGAGGAAGCCACGCTTCACGAGCTCGACGTCACCCTCGAACGAACGGTCTTCGTGTTCGACGGAGATGACCGAGTCGTAGCCGACCGCGTACAGCGCGGCGATGTAGCGGGACCAGTCGACCTCGCCGAGTCCCGGTAGGCGCGGCACCTGCCATCCGATTCCGCCCGAGAACGAGCCGTGACGGTAGAGGCCATCACGGTGGATCTCGAGATCCTTCGCATGCGTGTGGAAGATGCGGTCCGCGAAGTCGTAGACCGCTCGCTCGTAGTCGATCATCAACCAGACGAGATGAGACGGGTCGAGGTTCAGCCCGAAGTTCTCGTCGGGGATGATGCTGAACATCTCGTCCCAGATCGCGGGTGACCAGGCCAGGTTTCCGCCCCCGGGCCACTCGTCGTAGGAGAAGATCATCGGGCAGTTCTCGATCGCGATCTGCACGTCGCGCTCCCCTGCATATCCGACGATGTCCGGCCACACCTTCTTGAATCGATCGAGGTTCTCCGGAAGCGGCCTGTCCTTGTCGTTCCCGACGAATGTCCCGACTGTCGTCACACCGAGCCGCGCAGCCGCGTCGATGACCTTCCGCAGATGCCCGTTGACGGCGGCACGGTGAGCGTCGTCGGGATGGAGGTTGTTCGGGTAGTACGCGAGAGACGAGATCGTGAGGTTGTGACGGTCGAGGATGTCTCTGACCGCTCCCGCGTCGAACGATTCGACGTCGATGTGCGTCACGCCGGCGTACCGCCGCCTCTCGCCTCCGGCCGCCGGCCAGCACGCGATCTCGAGTGCCTCGTACCCGTTTGCGGCGCTCCACGCAGCGACCTCTTCGAGTGTCAAGTCAGGAAAAGCCGCAGTCAGCAGGCCGAGCTTCAAAGGGACACCTCCACCCGGCGTTGGCCGTTGTTCGATCGCCCGATCATCACGAGAACTGCGCGATCCATTCACGAAACCGCGTCGCATGGGTGCTTTCGGCCTGCGCCCACGACTCGAACTCCAGCACCGCATCGAACGGCGCAGTGACTGCGAGATTGCTCGTGCGGACGACGTCGCGCGCGAGCGAGGGCTCGAGCTCGGCGATGCCCTGGGCGAGAACCAATGCGGCCGCCAACGAGTCGTCTTCCGCGCACGCCGCTATGCCGGTTGCGACCGCTTCGTCGGCCTCGAGGACAGCACCCTCGAGCAGGAGCTTGAGCGCTCTCTGGCGGCCGACCTCCTGAACCAGGAACCAGGTACAGCCGCCGCCGGGGTGGAGCCCGATCTTCGTGAACGTCGCCCCGAACTTCGCCCGCGGGCCGGCGATGCGGATGTCGCAACTCAGTGCGAGGTTGAGCCCCGCGCCGATCGCAGGCCCGTTGACGGCAGCGATCGTGGGGAACGGCAGATCGCGAATGCGGAGGAAGCAGTCGTAGTACGCGCGGAGAGCGTCCCGCATCTCGGCGGTCGGCCGCTCCTCCCCGAATACCTGCGGAAGGTCGGCGCCCGCGCAGAACGCCGATCCCGCACCAGTCACGACGAGGCAACGTGCCTCCGGATCTTCCGCGAGCGCGTCGGCGTGGGCGACGAGCTCGGCGGCGAGCTGATGCCCGATCGCGTTTCGTTTCTCGTCGTCGTCCAGGGTCAGGACATGGACGTGGCCGACCCGTTCCAGCCGGGACTTCGGCCTCATGCACCGACCATGCTGTGACCGCCGTCGCAGAGCAGAAAGGCGCCGGTGATGTGCCGCGAGTCGTCTGACGCGAGGAACAGGACGGGAGGGACGACGTCGGCGGGCTTCGGAAGCCGCTGCAGGGGCGTATGGGCGAGCACTGCTTCGCGCCGGCCCGTCTTCCAGTCCTCGCGGTTCAGGAGTGCCTCACTCTCGATGAAACCGGGGCCGAGCGTATTGACGCGGACATGCGGAGCGAGGGCGTGCGCGTATGACTTGGAGATCCCGATGATCGCGTACTTCGCCGCCGCGTACTGCGGCGCGCGCGGGCTGCCCTCGACGACGACCCGCGACCCGATGTTCACGATGGCACCGGACTGTTGGTCGTCCAGCATCCGCCGACCGAATTCATGGGTCATCAGCATCGTGCCCTTGATGTCGACGGCCAGCGTGTGGTCGATGCTCTCCGGTGTCATCTCGCGCCACGACATCTGGCTCACAGCCATGTCGCCGACGTTGTTGATGAGGACGTCCACGCGCCCGAACGTCGAGAAGGATTGCTCGGCCATCCGCTGTACGTCCTCCCAGACGCTGATATCGCCCTGGATCGTCTCGGCTCGGCGGCCGAGCTCGCGGATACGGTCTGCCGTTGCTTCGGCGCCGACGGCGGAGGAGCGGTAGTGGACGAGGACGTCTGCTCCCTCCGCTGCGCACGCCTCGGCGATCGCGGCGCCGAAGCCGGTGCCGGCGCCTGTCACGATCGCGACGCGGCCCTCGAGTCTGTTGCTCATCATGTTCCTTTCAGCAGTGCGAAGGCGCGCTCGCCGCCCATCTGGTCGGTGATGAGGTTCGCGGACTTCACCAGGTGGTCATGGAGGAGCGCTGCCGCCCGGTCGCCGTCGTTTGCCACGCAAGCGGCGAGGATCTCTTCGTGCTCTACGGCTGCTTCGAGCCGTCTCTGCTCGGCGTTGAGCGTCGACATCGTAAGGCGGTAGCGCTGACTGCTCTCCCAGAGGGGGGTCACGAGCCGGATGAGCCATGCCGAGCCGCAGGGGCGATAGAGGGTGAAGTGAAAGTCGGTGTGCGCCTGCCAGGCTTCAACTCGTAGGTCTTGCTCGCCGGCGGCAACGTGCCGGTCGAGGGCTGCCCGAGCCGCTTTCGCGTCGGCCTCGGTAAAGGCGTGCGCGCCCCGCCGAATCAGCTCCGGCTCCAGGATAAGGCGGGCGTCATACAACTCGACCAGATCGGCGAGGGATAGCTCGGTGACGCGTGCTCCGCGGTGGGGGATGTGTTCGACGAGGCCCTGGTTCCCGAGCTGACGGATCGCTTCCCGGATCGGTAGGTGGCTCATGCCTAGCGCTGCCGCGAGCTCTTCGATCCGCAGACGCTGACCGGCAGCGAGTTCGCCGCTGACGATGCCCTTGTGGAGCGCGGCGAACGCGCGTTCGGCGAGCGTACGAAAGCCGCTGCCCGAGGTGGCCCAGTCCGCGTTGCCCATGCCGTTCGTCATTGCAGGGACGTTACATCCTCACGACTTGCATTTCTAGATTTGCGCAAATATGTTCTAGCGAACATCTCGACGAAGGGAAGGCACCAGAGCGATGAAGCTCGTGACGTTCGACCACGGTGGGAGCCGCCGGATCGGTGAGCTCCGGGGAGACGAGGTCTCGGAGTTGGCCGCGGCGTCGATGCGTGAGTACTTCGAGCGGGGCGGTGACGTAGGGAAGACCGGCCGCCGCTACTCGACCGATGACGTCGCGCTCCGTGCGCCGATCGTTCCCAAGAAGTTCTTTCACACAGCCGGCAACTTCCGCGAACACCATGAGGAGTCGCTGAACGTGGGGTGGTCGCATCCCGTGGCGCCGTGGATCGTTTTCTTTCAGAACGTCGACGCGATCATCGGACCTGACGAGCCCATCGTCTACCCCGAGCACCTCACGAGTGAGTTGGACTACGAGCTTGAGCTCGCGGTCGTGATCGCCAAGGACGGGAAGCACTTCACTGCCGACGAGGCGATGGACTACGTCGGCGGCTACCTGATCTTCAACGACATCACCGCGCGCGACATCCAGCGCCGAGAGATGAAGAGCGGAGTCTTCTCGTTCTGTAAGGCCATCGACACCTTCTGTCCTCTGGGCCCCTGGATCGTCACTCCCGACGAGCTCGGAGACCCTCACGAGCTGTCGATGGAGCTCCGCGTGAACAGCGAGGTTCGGCAGAGCTCGAACATGAGCCGGATGGCGACAACGGTGCCGGAGGTGCTCGCGCACTACGCACCGCTCGGCTTTTCAGCCGGTGACGTTCTCTCGCTTGGGACTGTCTCGGGTGTAGCCGGCTTCAGCGACGATCCGGCTTCGCTCTACCTGAAGCCGGGCGACGTTGTCGAGGCGGAAATCGAGCGGATCGGCGTCCTTCGCAACCCGGTGATCACTTGGGAGCAGGCGCATGGCGAACCAGCGCCGCCGCACGTGACGTGGGTCGAGGAGGTCGCATGATCGCACGCGACAAGATCTGGACGGGCACCCTGAACGACACCACGGCTATGGGGACAGGCCGCGGGGCGCTCGTCCAGCTCTACGACACGACGCTACGCGACGGCGAGCAGACGGTCGGCCTCGTGCTGTCGCCTGACGAGAAGCTGGAGATTGCGCGCCTCGTTGACCAGCTCGGAGCCGACCGCATCGAGGTCGGTTTTCCGCGTGTCTCCGACGACGACAGGCGGGCGATCGAGATGATTGTCGGAGCCGATCTTCGAGCGGAGCTCTGGGGCTTCGCTCGCGCCGTTCCGGAGGACGTCGACGCGATCCTCGAGCTCGGTCTTCGCGCCTCGGTCATCGAGGCCCCGGTGTCCGACCTGAAGCTCGCTGCCCTCGGCGTCTCGCGGGAGAAGATGGTTGAGCGGATCCAGCGAGCGGTCGCGCACGCTGCCGAAGCGGGCATTCAGGTCGCCTTCTTCGGCGTGGACGGCTCGCGTGCCGATCTCGACTTTCTTGCAGCCGTCTACCGCGCTGCGATCGAAGCAGGCGCCGGCGAGATCGTCGTCGTTGACACCCTCGGGATCGCCGCCCCGGAGGCGGTCGGGTACTTCGTGCGCACGATCAAGAAGGCAGTCGCAGACGACGTCCCCGTCCACTTCCACGGGCACGACGACTTCGGCCTCGCAACGGCCGGGGCGATCGCCGCTGTCGCAGCCGGCGCGAGCTGGATCCACGGAACCGTCAACGGGATGGGAGAGCGCGCGGGCAACGGGAGTCTCCCGGAGATCGCCCTCGCGCTCGAGGCGCTGTACGGCTACAGGACAAACCTGCGCCTAGAGGAGACGGTCGAGGTGTCGCACCGAATCCGCGAGATCTGCGGCTACCACCTCGCGCCGTGGTCGCCGCTGGTGGGCGAGAACCTGTTCCGCCGGGAGACTGGGGCAGTCGCAGCCCAGTTTCACGTTCCCTCCGCGGTCGAGCCCTACTCGTCGTCACTGGTCGGAGCAACGCGCGGCATCGTGCTCGGGAAGAAGAGCGGCGCCGAGTCCATTCGCGTCAGGGCGGCCGACCTCGGGATCCCGCTGCCAGATGAGTGCCACCGCGATGTTCTCGCGCGGGTGAAGGCGCTCGCGATCGCGAAGAGAGGCCTGGTCACCGACGAGGAGTTCGTAGAGATAGCCGCACCGTTCGTTGCCGAAACGACGGGGTTGCGCGGTTGAACGTCCAGGCGTGTTCGGCAATCCACGGGGCCTCTTGGCCTCAGCCCAACAAATGCTGGCCTGAGGGCGTCGTTAGTAGACGACCCCTCATGACTCATAGGAGGTAATGGCACATGGTGAGCTCCAAAGGCATGCGGGGGCGGCTGCTCTATGCAGTCGTGGCTGCTGCCGCGATCGCGACCCTCTCGGTCGGTGCTGCGAGTGCGACTCGGACTGCCACGACCACGATCACGATCATGATGCAGTCGACTGGCACGACACCTTGGGATGTGGTCAACGCCAACTTCGAGAAGGCGTACCCGAACATCAAAGTCAACATGGCATACGTTCCGACGGCGACGCTCCCGCAGGTGTTGCTGACCCAGCTTCAGGCCGGCAGCGGACCTGATCTGTTCTATGGCAGCGGTGGCAGCGGCGGCGCGAACTCCATTCTCCCGCTCGCCAAGCAGGGGTACGCGGCTGATCTGTCGGGCCAGGCATGGTCGAAGAAGCTGCCGTCCGAGTTCGATCCGGTTGAGAAGATCGGGACGAAGCGCTACATGTTCCCGCTCGACATTCCTGCGATCGGGATCATGTACAACCCCGTTCTCTTGAAGCAGGAAGGCTTCAGCGTGCCGGCATCGTTTGCACAGCTGCTCTCGCTGTGTAAGGCAGCACAGTCGAAGGGCCTCTCAGCACTCACCATCGCCGGTGCAGCGTCACCGAACGTGGGCCTCACCTCGACCGCGCTGGCTGCGAACTTCGTGTACGCCAAGGACCCGAGCTGGGATGCAAAGCGAGCGGCCAAGAAGGTGACGTTCTCGGGCTCGCCGCTGTGGACGGATGCGCTTCGGCACTTCGTCGCAATGGTCCAGGGCGGCTGCTACCAGCCCGGCGCCCAGGGTGCCGGCGGTAATGCTGCACGTGGGCTTGTTGCAGCCGGCAAGGCCCTCGGCGAGGTGTTGCCGACGGCCGCCTATCCGCAGCTCACAGCTGTCAATCCGAACATCAAGTTGGCGCTGGCTCCGTTCCCGGCAGACAAGCCGAACCAGCAGTACTTGCCGATCCTGGCCAGTGACTCCCTCGCGGTCAACGCTCACTCGAAGCACCTCAAGGAAGCGATCACATACGTCAACTTCCTCGCTCGTACCGGCCAGTCGCGCCTGATGGCCCGCCTGCAGGGAGGGTTTGCGTGGAACGACTACAAGAGGTTGAGCCAGGGCACTCTTGATGCCAAGAGCTTCGCCCGCACAGGGCTCAACTGGGCCGCCGGCATTCAGCCGACGCTGAAGGCGAAGCGTGTCGTCACGCGCCTCGGCGCTCTGGAGTGGCCGAACGGCCAGGTCTACACCGTCCTCGCTACCGACATGCAGGGACTGATGACGGGGCAGAAGACGATCGCCCAGACGCTCAGCGATATGGACACCGCCTACAACCAGGGCGGCTGAGCAGGCCCGATCCCGGCACGGGGCGTGCGCGGCTGATCGCCACCGCGCGCGCCCCGCGCCCCAGGCACGATGAACTCGATCTCAAAGACAACGCCGAGCACGTCCCTCTTGCTGAAGGCTCGTGGTCCTCGGCGCCGCGGTCGGTCGCGCGGGAGCGTGCCGTGGGCCTGGGCGCTGCCCGCGCTCTTCTTCCTGGTTGCCATTCATTACGTGGCAGTCGCGGCGGGCGCGTGGTACGCGTTTACCGACTGGTCAGGTACGCACGCGGGCGCAAAGTACGTCGGGCTCAGCAACTTTCGGCAGATCCTGCACGACCACACCGCGCGCACAGCGCTGGTCAACACCGTTGAACTTGCCGTTTCGTTCGTGGTGATCGTCAACGTGGTCGGCCTCGTCTTGGCGCTAACCCTTCACCGGACGCTCAAGTCGAGAAACGTCGTTCGCTCCCTGTTCTTCGCACCGGTCGTGCTGAGCCCGCTGGCGACTGCCTACGTGTGGAGTTTCGTCTTCGACTACAACGGCCCGCTCAACGCCTTCTTCAAGGCGATCGGCATGCCGTCGGCGCAGACGAGCTGGCTGGGCTCACCGACGTGGGCGCTCTGGACGATCCTCGTCGTGCTTGTATGGCAATTCGCAGGGCTCGCGATGGTCTTCTATCTCGCGGGCCTTCAGGGGATACCTGACGAGCTCTGGGAAGCGAGTGCGGTCGACGGCGCTTCGACGATGTTTCGCCTCCGCCGGGTGATCCTGCCGCAGCTCGCGCCGGCGCTGACGGTCTCGTTCACCTTCATGATGATTCTCGGCCTGCGGGTCTTCGACCAGGTCATGGCGCTGACGGGCGGTGGCCCGGTGGATGCGACCGAGACACTTGCCACCCAGGTCTACAAGCAAACGTGGGTCTACGGCCGGTTCGGCTACGGCGCAGCGCTTGCTCTCGTTCTCTCGCTGCTCATCGCTGTCATCGCGTTGGTTCAGCTCGTAGTGTTCCGTGCGCGGGAGAGACGGCTCTAGCGTGTTCCTCACTCGCTATACCTGGCGCACAGGGCTTCGAGAGGTCTTGCTACTTCTGGTTGCGGCGGTGTGGTGGCTTCCGATCTACTTCCTGGCCGTCGGATCTGTGAAGCCGAACGAGCAGAATTTCTCCTCGCCGTTCGCCTTGCCGAGCCGCATCGACTTCGGCGTCTACTCACAGGCGTGGAAGGGAAGCGGGAACGGAACGCTGGGGCGCTCCCTCGAGAGCAGCTTGATCATCACGATCGCGAGCATCGTGGCGCTGATCGTCCTCGGATCGCTTGCCGCCTATGTCGTGGCACGTGCATCGAATCGGCTCGGAAATGGGCTGTACCTCCTCTTCGTGCTCGGCATCATCTTGCCCTTCCAGCTCGCAATCATCCCCACCTACTCGGCCTTCCGGCACATCCACCTCGTCGGCAACTACGCCGGGATGGTCGTGTTGTGGACGGGGCTGTTGATGCCCCTCACGGTGTTCCTCTACACCGGCTTCATTCGGGCGTTGCCACGCGATTACGAGGAGGCCGCTCGCGTCGACGGCGCAACACGGATGCGGACATTCGTCCGTGTCGTCTTCCCGCTCCTGCGTCCCGTCACCGGCACCGTCGCGATCTTGACGGGACTGATCGTCTGGAACGACTTCTTTCTGTCGCTCGTCTTCTTGAGCGGCACGAAGAACGTGACCCTACCGGTGACCGTCTACTCGTATGTCGGTGTGTACGCGTCCCAGTGGAACCTCATCTTCGCGACGGTCGTCGTCTCGGTCGTTCCGATGTTGGCCTTCTACCTCTTCGCACAGAAGAACCTCATCCGCGGCTTCACAGGAGGGATCAAGACCTGATGGCATCCGTCACGTTCTCAGGCGTCGACAAGACCTATCCCGACGGCACGCGAGCGGTCGACCAGTTCAATCTGGAGGTCGAGGACGGCGAGTTCATGATCTTCGTTGGGCCGTCCGGCTGCGGCAAGACGACCGCGCTGCGCATGGTCGCCGGCCTTGAGGACATCACGGGCGGGGAGCTTCGGATCGACGGCGTTCGCGTCAACGATCTCGATCCGCGCGAGCGCGATGTGGCGATGGTCTTTCAGAACTACGCGCTCTACCCGCACATGAGCGTGTACGACAACATCGCGTTCCCGCTCGCCAGTCAGGGCATTCGGAAATCGGAGATCCGCGAGCGTGTAACGAAGACGGCCGCGCTGCTTGGCCTCGACGAGCACTTGAAGCGGCGTCCCCGCAATCTCTCAGGAGGGCAGAGGCAGCGCGTCGCGATGGGCCGCGCCATCGTCCGGCAGCCGCGCGTCTTCTTGATGGACGAGCCGCTCTCGAACCTGGACGCGAAGCTTCGAGTCCAGATGCGGGCGGAGATCTCAGGCCTTCAGCAGGAGCTCGGTGTCACGACCATCTACGTCACACACGATCAGGTCGAGGCGATGACGATGGGCGACCGGATCGCAGTCCTTCGCAAGGGTGTGCTGCAGCAGCTCGGCCGTCCGGAGGACCTCTACGATCACCCCGCGAACCTCTTCGTCGCGACGTTCGTCGGGTCGCCGGCAATGAACCTGTTCGAGGTCTCGCCTGTCGAAGGTGAGAACGGCCTCGAGCTGCGGATCGGCGGTCGCCGGATCGCTGTTCCGCCCGAGGCGCCGGCAGCACTCCGCGAGCACATCGGGCGGCGTATCGCTCTCGGCATCCGTCCCGAACACCTGCTCCACCCGCGTCGGGCCGACGACTCGGCGCCGAGGCTGTCGGGTGAGGTGACACTGGTCGAGATGCTCGGCTTCGAGCGCCTCGTCCACATTCGGCTTCGGGCAACGCCGATCCTGACCGAGGACGTTCTCGAGGTAGCCCGCGACATCGACGCCGGGACCCTCGACCGTGCCGGGGAGGGCCACGTGATGGCTGTCGCACGATTCGACCCCGACGTGGACGTTGCAGTCAACTCAACGCAGGACGTTGCTCTGCGCCCCGAGAAGATGCTGTTCTTCGAGCTCGAAAGCGGAAGGGCGATCGTCTAGTCCGTGGGTGACGAGACGCCAGTCGCCCGGCTTGACCGTGGCCTCGTCGTTGCTGCTGCCGTCGTTGTACTCGGAAGCTTCATGGGGCTTCTCGACACAACGATCGTCAACATCGCAATCCCGACACTCGGCCGCGACTTTCACGCGCAGCTGTCCACCATCCAATGGACCGCTACCGCCTACCTGCTCGCACTCTCGATCGTCATTCCACTCTCGGGATGGGCCGTCGAGCGCTGGGGCGCCAAGCGTGTCTGGCTCGTCTCCATCATGCTGTTCACTGCAGGTTCGGCCCTGTGCGCGGCGAGTTGGTCGGTGCCGAGTCTCGTAGTGTTTCGCTGTCTGCAGGGCGCGGGTGGTGGGATGATCCTGCCGGTCGGGCAAACGATCATCGCGCAGGCTGCCGGCCCGCTTCGCATGGGGCGGATGATGAGCGCGATCGGTGCACCGACTCTGCTCGCGCCGATCCTCGGTCCTGTTCTCGGCGGAATGATCCTCGAGTACGCCTCGTGGCGGCTGATCTTCCTGGTGAATGTCCCGGTTGGCGTCGTCGCTGTGCTCGCCGGTTTGCGGGTGTTCCGCTCGGAGCCACGGGTGGCCCCGGCGAAGAAGCTCGATGTGCTCGGGTTCGCGACGCTCGCCCTGGGGCTCGCCTGTTTGGTCTTCGGCTTGTCGCGCGTTGCCGTCTCGAGCATCACGACCTTGGCCTCGGGCGGCGTAATCGTTGCCGGTGTCTGCTGCATCGTCGTCTTCATCGCGCACGCGCTGCGACAGGGCCCGGCTGCCCTCATCGACATGGCTCTCTTCAAGAAATCGCGCTCGTTCGTGGCCGCCGCCGTGATGAGCCTGCTCTTCAGCGCGCAGCTGCTCGGCGTAATGCTCCTGCTGCCGATCTACTACCAGTCGGTGAGGGGGCAGGGGCCGCTTGCCGCCGGTGCCTTGATCGCGCCGCAAGGACTCGGCGCGATTTGCGGAATGTTCACCGCCGGCTGGCTGACCGACAGAATCGGCGCAGGCCGTGTGGTGCCGGTGGGAGTGGCCCTCGGCGTGCTTGGAACCTGTGTTCTCACGCAGGTCGGTGCTGCCCCAAGCCTCGGACTCCTCGCCGCAGCGCTCTTCGTCCGTGGACTCGGGCTCGGCTCGATGATGACGCCCGCCATCGCGGCGGCGCTGGCCACGCTCCGGCGTGCCGACGTCCCCGGCGCAACGACCGCGCTCAACATCATCCAGCGAATCTCGGGTGCCTTCGGCACCGCCTTGCTTGCGGTCATCTTGACGGCCGGCATTCCCTCCGCCGACCGCGCGCATCTCTTCTCCTCGGGTGCTGCAGTCTCGACGAATGCCCTTGCGCAGGCCTTCCAGGATCCATTCTGGGTTGCCGTCGCGATGCTCGCGGCTCTGATCATCCCCGCTCTGATGCTTCCGCGCCGGGTTCTCGGTCTCTCCAGCTCGAGCGAGCTCGAGGTGGTCGCGTGATCCGGATCTTCGCCAACCTGCGTCGATTCGACGCACCCGACCGGATCGCCCACTTCGTCGAGCAGTGGGATGCTCTTGGTATCGACGGCGTCGTTTCGGGCGATCACATCTTCCGTCCGAACGCCCCCCGAACGTCCGTCGCAGAAGCACACCGTGGCATGGATCAGCTGACCATCCTCACCGTCGTCGCGACGCTTTCACGCCGCCTTCGGGTTGGGACTTTGGTTTCGAACGTCGGGTTCCAGCACCCTGTGCTGCTGATCCGCAGGTTCGCCCAGCTCGCGGTGCTCTTCGGCGGCGACAGGGTGCTTGCCGGGTTCGGGGCCGGTTGGGCGCGACGCGAGTTCGATGCGCTGGGCCTGCAGATGCCCCCGCACGAGGAGCGGATTGCGCGGCTCGAGGAGTCGCTCCGGATCGCACGCGCTCTGTACGACGAGGGCTTCGTCGACTACGAGGGGCGGTACGTCACGGCGCGCGCGCTGCCCCTCACGCCGAAGCCGGACGTCTCCCCGCGCATTCTCGTCGCCGGCGGTTCACCACGGCTGATCGCCCTGGCGGCCCGCTACGCCGACCACTGGGACGTGAACGTCCCGCCGCATCGGATCACCAAAATCGAACCGCAAGGGAGGCTCATGACGACCACGAACGACCTTGAGGACTCGGTTCGGCTGCTCGCCTCAGAGGCCCGTGCGGCTGGCCGCAGCCAGGAGAGCGTTACGCGCTCCGTCGTCATCGACGCGCTCTCGATTTGTGCCGAGGCAGAGATCGCCGGGGAGACTGAACGGATCTGCGGCGATGTCGGACTGCCGGCGCAGTCCCTCGACGAGTGCCCCTACGCCTTGCTCGGCGAACCCTCCCGGATTGCCGCCAAGATCGACGAGCTCCGATCGCGTCTCGGCCTGTCCTGGATCGCGATCCCGTACACGCAGGCGGACCAGTTTTGCACCCGCGTCGCACCGCTGCTCATGCCATGACGAACATCGGGATCATCGGTACGGGCGACATCTTCGACCGCTACGTGACCGGCTTGAGGCGCTTCCCGTCGCTCGACGTCACCTGGTGCGCCGACATCGACCTGGGAAGGGCAAGAGATGCTGCCGAACGCGCGAACGTTCGGCAGGCCGGGTCGCCCACCGAGCTGCTCTCCGATCAGGACGTGTCGGTCGTGGTCGTGCTGACCCCGCCGTCGGTGCATGCACCGGTTGTCAAAGACGTCCTTGCGGTCGGGAAGCACGTCTACGTCGAGAAGCCGCTTGCTACGAGCATCGAGGACGGACGCGCGTTGATCGCGCTCGCAGCGTCGCAACGCCGGTTGCTGGGATCGGCGCCGGACACGTTCCTCGGTAGCGCCTGCCAGACGGCGCGAGCTGTCATCGACAGCGGCGAGATCGGTGACGTCTTCGGCGTGTCAGTCGTCATGACCCACAACGGAGCGGAGACGAGGCATCCCGACCCGACCTTTCTCTTCAGCCCCGGCGGCGGGCCGTTGCTCGACCTCGGACCGTACTACGTCACGCAGCTCGTGAACTGCCTCGGGCCAATCTCTGAGGTGACCGGCATGACGCGGATCGGGCACAGGCAGCGGGTCGTGACAGCGCCAAACCGCCGCGTCGACACGATCGACGTGACCGTCCCGACGCATACCTCGGCTGTTGCCCGGTTCGCTTCCGGTGCCATTGCCACGATCATGATGACGTTTGACGTCTGGGTCCGCAGCGCACCGTTCATCGAGATTTTCGGAACGCAGGGCCAGCTTCAGCTCCCGGATCCGAACACCTTCGACGGTGGAGTGACGATCCGGCTGAACGACGACAACCAGTGGCGTTACGTCGCGCCGGTTATCCCGCCACTGGCCGCCCACACGAGGAAGGAGCAGTTGCTGCGAGGCATCGGCGTGGCCGACCTCGCCGCATCGATCGATACTCGGCGGCCGCGCACCGATGCGGCAGTGGCGCTTCACGTCCTCGAGGTTCTGAGCGCAGTGCAGCGATCGAGCGATACCAGCTCGGTGGTCGCCGTCGAGAGCCGGTGCGATCGCCCGGAGCCGCTGACCACCGACGAGATCGAGCGCTGGACCGGCGCGGCGGACGCGCAATCGGATTCCTGACACAACAACAGCACGGAAGAGGTGGTAGGAGAGTGGCCAAAGTAGAGTTGATCGGAACAACAGTCGGGCGCACGGCCGACGGATGCGAGCTTCGCGTCAGGTCGCCGTGGTATCGCTCACTGCCCCTGTCGTCGGTTCTTATCGAGCTGGACGTGGATGGGGACGCCGTCGAACCGGGCCGCATGCGGTTCTGCGTCAACGACCGTGATCGCGCGTTCGACGAGCTGGCGGAGGTCTATGACGAGTTCTGGTTCGTCCTCGACGCGGGGCGCCTGCGAGTGCGCGACGTCGAGCCCGGTGAGCACGAGATCGATTTCCGCCTTGGACTCCGGATCCCTTACCTGTTCGACGAGGAGACCGGCGCCGTCCACACCATCCACAACCGCGTGCAGCGAACGATCGTCGTTCCCGAGGAGGCGGAGGCGTGAGCGCCGCACAACCCCAGCTCGGCATCACCCTGTTCAGCCTGACCGCTGAGTACAAAGCCGGGAAGTACACGTTCGAAGAGCTACTTGCGAGGACTGCGTCAGAGGGCGTAGGTCCAGGCGTTGAGTTCGTGGGCTTTCAAATGATCCGGACATACCCGGAAGTGACGGATGACTACGCAACGCGTCTCCGCCGGCTCTTCGATGAGCACGGACTCGTCCCAACGTGTCTGGACGCGAATGTCGACATCGGCCGCCGCCGCGATCGCCACATGACCGATGAAGAGACGGCCGAGTATCTGAGAGTGCAGATGGTGACCGCGAAGAAGCTCGGCTTTCCCATGATCAGGATCCAATTCGGGGCGAAGCCCGGAGCGATCCGGCTTGTTGCCCCGATCGCTGAGGAGATGGACGTGAGGCTGGGCATGGAGATTCATGCTCCGCATACCGTCGATCACCCCACCGTCGTTGCGCTACGGGAGCTGTACGAGGAGATCGACTCGCCCTACCTCGGCTTCATTCCCGACTTCGGTTCGTCGGCCCGCGCTGTACCCGCCGGAGCGATCGCACTGCAGCGTCGGCTCGGTGTTCCCGAGGAGACGATTCAGAAGATCCTCGACGTTCGGGCGGAGGTCAGCCGTGGTGAGCGTGAGGCGTTCGCCGCCCGTCGTGAGCTGATGGAATCCCTCCAGTCTGAAGGTGCATCAGGCGATGCACTTCAGTTCGCGTGGCGCTCGCTCACGCTGTGGGGCCTCCAGCCACCGGAGCTGTGGGCAGAGATCATGCCTCGCGTGCTTCACATCCACGGCAAGTTCTTCGGTATCGACGAAAACGGCGACGAGCCGTCGATCGACTACGCGACGATCATGCGCGTCATTCACGAGGCGAGCTACACCGGCACGATCGCGAGCGAATGGGAAGGCGCCAACTGGACTCCGCACCCTGACGGTTTCGCGATGGTCAGGGCGCACCACGCAATGATGAAGCGATACCTCGCAGCGGCGTGACGCTGCGAGTCGGAATCGTCGGGTGCGGCAGGATCGCGCAGGTCATGCACCTGCCGTACCTCGACGAGCTTCCACAGTTCGAGATTGCG
Source organism: Gaiellaceae bacterium (assembly GCA_035534955.1). Taxonomy (GTDB): domain Bacteria; phylum Actinomycetota; class Thermoleophilia; order Gaiellales; family Gaiellaceae; genus PALSA-600. The sequence continues at coordinate 34,325 of DATLQV010000105.1, read as the reverse complement.
GCGATCTCTGATCTGTCACGTCAGACAACCGACGCACTGGCGGCGAGGTACCGCGTCCCTGTGGCCTCGCAGGACTTCCATGACGTCATCGCCGCCGATGTGGACATTGTCGCCGTTCTGTCGCCGAATCACCGGGAGGTAGCGGCGGATGCGATCGAAGCGGGAAGGGACGTCTTCGTCGAGAAGCCCCTTACGTTCGATTCGGCGGAGGCGTTGGAGCTCGTCGAGTCAGCGAAGGCCGCTGGAGTGGTGCTTGCCGTCGGATACATGAAGTTCCACGATCGCGCCTACCAGGAGTTACGACGGCGCGTCGCTTCGCTCGAGGTGCGTCTCGCTCGGGTCCGCGTGATGTTCGGGCGCGCCGAGCGTCCAACTCGTTTCTACTCGCTGGTGCAGGCGGATGACGTCCCGGCATTCGCATCGACCCAGAGCTCGTTCGTCACCGAGACGCAGCGGATTGGCGAGCGGTTGGGACTCGATGAGCGCCGCGCACGCATGTTCGTCCACATGTTGAACCTCGGCTGCCACGATCTAGCAGTCCTGCGCGGGGTCATGGGAGAGCCGAACGAGGTTCTCACAGCCACCGCTCCGACCGATGAGTCCGTCGTCGCTGTTCTCTCCTACGCAAGCGGGGCCCGCGCCATTGTCGAAATCGGCGAATGGCCGCGGCAAGCGTTCTGGGACGAGCGGCTGGAGGTGGTCGCAGACGAGGAGGTCTTGACGCTCGACTTCGGCAATCCATGGGTGAGGTACTCGGCCAGCCGGCTCCGCCACGCGCGAACGACCCCGGGTGGAGCTGAGCTTGAGGAGCTCGCTCCGGCTCACTACGACGCGTTCCGCGAGCAGTGGCTTCACCTGTACGACGTCTTCGCGAACGGCGCTGCGCCACGGGCGACCGGACGGGATGCTGTCTCAGACATCGCGCTGGCTGAAGCAATCGTGCGGAGGTTGCCGTGAATCGTTACGAGGGCGACACCGGTGGGGAGCACGACTCGCGGCCGCCCCGGTCGACACGGCAGATGGCAAATGCAGGCGCTACCGATTCCTTCTCGCTCTACGAGAGCGCCGTCGACGAGGCGTATCGAGCGTATGAGCGCTTTCGGCGCGACTGCCCCGCTGCGAGGAGCGAGGCGTTTGGCGGCCACTGGATCCTGACTCGATATGCGAACGTTCGCGCGGCCGCGAAGGACTGGTCCGCTTTCTCGTCCGCCGACGGCGTCGACCTGCCGCGGCAGGAGGTCCGCCGCCCGAGCATCATCTCCAGCGACCCGCCGCTTCACGAGGAGTTCCGCGATCTCTTCCAGGAAATCCTCAACCAGAAGACGATCCTCGCGCTCGAGCCATACGTGTTCACCCTTGCGCACGAGCTGATGGACGGGTTCGCCGCCGACGGCTCATGCGACCTCGTCACGCAGTACGCGGAGCAGCTCCCGCCCGCCGTGATCTGCCGCATCGTCGGGCTCGACGCCGACCTTGCCTTCGAGATGCGTGACGTCTCGATCCGGCTGGGTGACAGCTTCGACCACCCGGACCGCTTTGCCGCCGCCTTCGACGAGTTCCGTGCCTTCGTCCTGCCTCAGATCGAGGCGCGCCGAGCGGCGCCGCGCGATGACTACCTGACGCGGCTCGCGACGAAGCCGTTCCGCGGCGCGCCGATCCCCGACGAGACGATCGTGCAGATGATGATCGGCTTCCTTCTTGCCGGCCACGAGTCCACGACCGCCGCGATGTCGTGCGTTCTCTTCCATCTGCTGTCTCTGCCGGAGCGCGCGGAGGCCGTGCTCCAGAATGACCGGCTCCTGTCGAGCGCGATCGAGGAGACGCTGCGGCTGAACACGCCATTCCACCAGTTCCGCCGGAAGACGACATGTCCGGTCGAGATCGACGGGACTGCGCTTCCTGCCGGCGCCGACGTGCTGCTCAACTACGCCGCCGCGAATCGGGACGAAGATGTCTTCACGCGTCCGGGCGAGTTCCTGATCGACCGCCGGCCGAACCCGCACCTCGCGTTCGGCTTCGGAATCCACACGTGCATTGGTGCGCCGCTCGCGCGGATGGAGCTGCGCATCGCGATTCCAGAGCTGCTCCGCCGCTTCCCCGACCTAGCGCTCGCCCGCGAGCCGGAACTGACTACGTTTGAGTTCCTCGGCGGCAACCTCGCCTTCATCCACTCGCTCCCGGCGGTGTTCTCACAGTGAGCTCCGAGCACGCCATCGCCGCGCGCGGGGACGGCGGTGCTGCATCGAGGAGCTTGACGCGGTGCGGGACGCGCCAAACACGCTGCAAAGTGCGGACTTCGGCGATCGTGAACGCGGTCGCAGGAAGCTGTTCATAACGCGCCCCCGCTACTTCAAAGGCCCCGGAAACGGGGCCTTTCTGATGCCTGAACGGAGATCGGGCGTCGAGACTTTGCCCAACTTTTGCCTTCGACATCGTGACAGCGCGTCAGCGTGGTCTGAAGGTCCGTACCCGGCAGGGAATGGTGGCGTTGACAGCAGAGGACGCGGCCACGTTGTTGAAGCGCCTCGAAGGAAGCGACTCGGGTCGAGCCGCAGCAGGGACGTTCTCTGTGTCGGCGAATGCGAGCACCAGCGTCACCTTCACCGACGTTGAGAAAATCGCGGTCCTGGACGCGTTGCAGGACTGGTTGCCGTCAATGGAAGGCATACCGAGCTCAGGCCTGGGGAAGCTCCAGGCTGCGCTCGCACACGATCTCGACGGCGGCTGATGCCTCTGCGGGCGCATGCCTTGGCGAAGGGAATTCGGGCGTAAGGACTCACCCAGGATTTGGGAGCTCAAGATCTCACCCTTTCGGGCGTCTTCGGATCGTTGACATCAGGCATGCTTGTAGCGACAGTCACGAGAGCGAGCTCGCGGTGCGCTCGCTGGATCCCGGTTCGGCGCCGGAGTAGAAAGGACTTGGGGCGATATCGTCGAGGTCCGCCAGCGGGGCTTCTCTGATTCAGCCCGCTGACTGACCTGTGTCATGGATCACTCCCTGCTCACCGCCGCCCATGTCCTCGACGCGATACCCGACGCGGTGCTCGTCGTCGGGCTGGACGGCGTGATCCTCGCCGCCAACGTTCACTGCGAGGCGGTGCTCGGCTATCGGCCGGACGAGCTCGTGGGTACGAGCGTGGACATGCTCATACCCGAGGAGCTGCGCGTGCCCCATACCTCCCAGCACCGCGCGTATTTTGCGGCCGCGCCGCGCGTGCGGCCGATGGGCGGAGACCTCGAGTTGCGCGCGCTCCACCACAACGGCTACTGCATTCCCGTCGAGATCAGCCTCGCCCCTGTGCTCGCCGCTGACGGCGCTGCCGAGATGGCGGTCGCGGTAATTCGCGACATGACCGAAAGACTGGAACTCGAGGCGGAGCTCCGGCAGTCGCACAAGATGGACGCGGTCGGACAGCTCGCCGGTGGGATCGCCCATGACTTCAACAACCTCTTGACGGTGATTAGCGGCTACACCGCGATCCTGGGTCGCAGGGTGGGGCTCGAAGGGGAAGGGAGCAGGGAACTCGCGGAGATCGGCAAGGCGGCCGCGCGGGCCGCGGGGCTGGCCGGCCAGCTCCTTGCGTACAGCCGCAAGCAGGCCCTCAAGCCGAAAGTACTCGACCTGAACAACCTTGTTACCGAGATCCAGGCGATGCTCGAACGGCTGATCGGCGAGCACATCGAGTTCTCGACCGTGCTCGCCGAGAATCTCGGAAGCATCAGCGCGGACGCCGGACAGATCGAGCAGATCATCATGAACCTGGTCGTGAACGCCCGTGACGCGATGCCCGAAGGCGGCACGCTCCTGCTGGAGACCCGCAACCTCACCCTCGCGGACTCCACCAACAGGCGTCCGGATATGCCTCCGGGCGACTACGTGGTGTTCGCCGTGACCGACAGCGGACAGGGCATGGACGCGGCGACGGCCGGGCGGATCTTCGAGCCCTTCTACACGACGAAAGCGCGAGGTGCGGGCACAGGACTCGGCCTCTCGACCGTCTATGGGATCGTCGCCCAGAGCGGCGGCTACGTCGAGGTCGAGAGCGAGCCCGGCATCGGCACCAGCTTCCGGCTCAACTTCCCGCAGGTAGCCGAGGCGGCAGAAGCGTTCAGCCCGAAGCCGCCCGACGAACGCCCGCTGACGGGATCGGAGACGATTCTCCTCGTCGAGGACGAAGAGACGCTCCGCGAGGTTGGACGGGAGATGCTCGAGATGTACGGCTACACCGTTCTGCTCGCCGGCGACGGGGCCGCGGGACTCGAGCTCGCCCAGAACCATCCCGATCCGATCCAGCTTTTGATGACAGACATCCTCATGCCGAAGATGGGCGGGATCGAGCTCGCCGAGCGGCTCTCCACACTGCGCCCGGAACTGAAGGTTCTCTACACCTCCGGCTACAACGACAGCGGAGGCAGCCTCCAGATGGTCGCGGGAACTCGATACCTGCAGAAGCCCTACGCGATGGAAGACCTGGCCCGCACGCTGCGCAAGCTGCTCGACCCGCCCACCTAATCGGGAACGGCATTCCGGTTCAGCCGACGTTGATCGCCCCTCCATCTGTGGACGCTCTGCCCAAAAAGGCTTTCAAGTCGTCAGTATTCGTCGAGCCAGCGTTGGGCGAAGGCGGCGAAGGTGACGGCTTGGGGCTTTTGGTAACCGACGCGTTCGACATCGACGAGGCGGCGGCGCAGCTCGGTTTCGGAGCGTTCCCCTGCTTTAAGCGAATGTCCAGAGACGATCGAGTGGAAGCACGTGCATCCGATCCTCGTACGTGTAGGAGCGCTTGCCGAGGTAGAGGATGGCGCCACCCAGGAACCTTTCACCGAGGCTGTCGCGCAGTTGCTTCATGCCGGTGAATTTCTCACCCCGTACCGATGAGCCGGCCTGGATCTCGAATGCGACAACCGAGCCGTCATAGAGTTCAGCGACGAGATCAGCTTCGTCGTTGTCTCGTGTTCGCCAATGGCCGACTCCGGCAACATTGTCGAGCCAGGAAAGCTGTTTCCTCAGCTCCCACACCGCGAATGTCTCTAGCAGGTGTCCGAACTCCGTCTGGGCGGTTGGATCGAGGCGACGAAGATGGTCGCCGTTGAGTCGCATTAGGTGCGCCGCGACGCCAGAGTCGACCACGTGAACCTTCGGTTTCTTGACCGCCCGAGCGCGCAGCGTCGTTCCCCAGGCGGGGAGGCGGTCGACGAGGAAGACCGCTTCGAGCAACCTGATCCAGCTTTCGGCTGTCTTCGAGTCGATCGGAGACTGCCGTGATGTTTCGCGTGCTGCTCGTGACACGTTCAACACTTGCGCCGTCTGACTTGCGAGGGTCTGCAAGAGGTTAGGAAGGAGCGCACTCTGCCGAAGCTTGCTGAGTTCACTCAAATCGCGTTCAAGTGAGGCGCGGATCATGTCTGCGAACCAACGGCTGCGCGACGATCCGCTCCGTGTGAGTGCGATCGGGAAGCCACCGGCGACGACGCGTTCGACATATTCGTCTCGGGTCATGATTGATTCGCCTGCTGTGGCGACGACAGCCTGCGGATCGGCAATGAAGGCGTCGACAAAGCGTTCGTGAGTGCCCGCGATCTCGCCTTGCGAAAGCGGGTAGACGCGGATCGTGTGATAACGCCCCGTGAGCTCGGTAGAGAGCTTCGGGATTGCATCGTGACGAGCTGAGCCTGCGAGCAGGTACCGCCCTGGTACGAGCTCCTCGTTGAGCTGTGCCTTGATCTCCGGGAGAACGCTGACAGCCTTCTGGTACTCATCGATACAGACCGGCCGCTCGGCCGCTGCGGCATATCTGGCGGGTTCCGCGTTGACGGCGGCCCGCGTGTCGCCGTCGTCGAGGTCGAAGACGGGGACACCCCTGGCCTGTGCCACAGCTTTCATGAGCCGCGTCTTCCCGACGGTCCGCGGCCCCTCAAGCACAACGACCGGCTCTTCGCGAAGGCGGGCGTCCGTGACCACCTCAACGCGGCGGGGGACGATGGGCTGAAACAGCGTAGCCATGGGCAAAGTATAGCGGCTACTCCAGTTTTGGAGAGTCATCTACTCCCAAAATGGAGCAAAGCGAACCCCAATTTCGGAGCCGCCTGAACTCCAATAACGGAGGCTGCCAGCCCGAGCGCCCGCTGCTGGTTGGCCGGCCTCCGGGCGCCATCCGGCGGTGGCGCATGGCCGTCACGGACGGGCCACGGCTTTGGGAGCCGGCTATGCGGCCGAGGCTGGGCGGTCAGTTCTCCCCATCGTCCACACCCTCGACGAGGCACTCGCCGTCTGCTCTCCGTTTTTCGACCCACTCCTCGACGGGAGTGCCGCAGGGAGGTGGGTCCACGGCTGAGCGAGGCATTGGCGAGCCAGAACTCACTCACCTCGTACGCGTGACGATCCCTCGATCTAGGGATGTGCAGCGGACGTTCGGTGGTTTCTACTGAGTGTCGCTATTCCCCCAGGTGCGGGCGGCACCCATACTGCGGCAGCGACGGCGAAGGCCGTCAGGGAAGGTGGTCAGGTAGATGAGGGTTGCACTCTTGCAGCGGCGTGCGTTTGCGCGCGCGGTTGTCTTTGCAGTTTTCGTGATTGGTGCGGTCGTGGGATCCGCGGCCCCCGCGGTCGCGTCCGGACCGACGACGCTCGGCGTGTCAGGGTGGCAGGTCTACTCGAACACGAACATTTTCGGGAACCCCGATGCTCTCCAGATCCACGGCGACCCGGGCGAATACGCCGCCGCGCCGGCCATTCCCGCGCAGAACGACCCGGGGTGGGCCGACTGTGGCCCGTCCTCGCCACTGCGGTCAAGCCCCTACAACGGGACACACCCGCTCTGCCCGAACGCCACGACCATCGGCATGGCGGTCGGCTCGATCCTGTCGGGGTGTTGGAGCCAACTGAACTTCACGTACTTCCAGGCACTGGTCAGCATTCCCGCGGGCACGACCATCTCGCAGTTCAGCGTGAACATGAGTGGCGCCGACGACGGTGCGCGCATCTCCCTCGTGAACTCCCAGTACCCGAACGGCGTCACGCCTTCGAACGGGTACATCTACCAGCTCACGCCGCAATCGACGGGCAACCTGGCCAGCTACGTGGCCGCGGGTGAGGTCAACCGGGTTGTGATCACGCAGGTCGACGACTGCGCAGTGGGGAACAACCTCAACTCCGCACAGATCCTCCTCAACGGCACTGTCATCCCGCCCGCGCCGGCGGACACGACGCCGCCGACTGACAACCCGGTCGTCTCGCCGGCTGCGAACGGCGCCGGGTGGAACAACTCGGATGTCACCGTGAACTGGAACTGGACCGACTCCGGCTCGGGCATCGACCTGTCGCACTGCACGCAGTCCAGCGCCTCTACGGGTGAGGGAGCGATCACGCTGACGTCGACCTGTCAGGACATCGCCGGCAACCAGGCCTCCGACTCGGTCACGGTGCACGTCGACAAGACGGCGCCCGTCCTGGCCTACTCGGGGAACGCGGGGACATACGCGGCCGACCAGTCGGTGTCGATCTCGTGCTCGGCGAGCGACGCTCTCTCCGGCGTCGCGTCCAGCACCTGCGCCGCCGTCTCGGGGCCGGCGTGGTCGTTCGGCCTCGGCACCCACACGGTGTCGGCGACCGCCACCGACAACGCCGGCAACACGGGTACGGGCTCGACTTCCTTCACTGTGACCGTGGACGCGAACAGCCTGTGCGCTCTCGTGCAGCAGTTCTCGACCAAGGCCGGCATCGCGAACAGCCTGTGCGTGAAGCTTCAAGCCGCGGCGGCGGCGGCAGCGCGCGGACAGGCAAAGACGGAAGCTAACGACCTGAACGCGTTCGACAACGAAGTGGCTGCGCAGTCCGGCAAGGCGTTGACCGCCGACCAGGCGACGCTCCTCGCGCAGTTCGCGGCGGCGCTCTAGCACCGATCAGGAAGGAGAGGGGCCGGCTTCGCGCCGGCCCCTCTCCTGTCCGCTGACACGAGGGTTGGTTGCGAAGTTCGGCGCAATTCACCTCTGGGCCTGATGTGGTTTAGCGTCCGTGATAGGCGGCGAGCGCTCTGGCGGGGTGTCCGGCATATCTGTTCGAATCCCGCTCCCGCTATCCAAAAGGCCCGCGTTTGGCGGGCGTTTCTTGTCGCCGGTCGCTACCCTGCCGGGCCGTGTCCGTACGCCAGCGCGAGCAGTGGTACGACCCCTCCGCGACCAACGCGGAGCGGTTGAAGCTTGCTCTTTCTATCCTCGAAGAGATCGTCGCCGACCGCGCGGTGCTCGGTGCACTCACGGTCGAGGAGCGGACACAGCTGTTGCGGGCCGCCGGCGATGTCTACGAGCCGGATCTCGTCCAGCGGCGCCGCTGGGGCAAGGCTGTTCGGCGGAACGAGAAGGCGGCCAAGGCCGAGCGAATCGAGGCGGTGCTCGCGGACACCGGCATTCGCCTGCTTCGCGAGAAGCCGGTCTTCGTGACGCCCAACGTCACCCGGCCCGACGGATTCGAGCAGGTGGACGTCGACGACGCCGAGTTCCGCGAGGTCGTCGAGCCCCAGCACTGCTACGTGTGCAAGCAGCTCTACGCCGTTGTCCACGGGTTCTACGATCAGCTTTGCCCGGAGTGCGGCGACTTCAACTACCGCAAGCGCTCGGAGACCGCCGACCTCGGCGGGCGCGTCGCGCTCCTGACCGGCGGCCGCGTCAAGATCGGCTACCAGGCGGGGATCAAGCTCCTGCGTGCCGGCGCCCAGCTGGTCGTCACGACGCGGTTCCCGCGCGATGCTGCCGCGCGGTACGCGGCCGAGCCCGACTTCGAGGAGTGGGGCGATCGGCTCGAGATCTTCGGGCTCGACCTGCGGCACACCCCGAGCGTGGAGGCGTTCTGTCAGCATCTCAGCGCGACCCGCGACCGGCTTGACTTCATCGTCAACAACGCCTGCCAGACGGTGCGCCGTCCTCCCGAGTTCTACCGGCACATGCTCGAGTGCGAGACCGTCTCGGGCGAGCGGATGCCGGCGCACGAGCGGCGGCTGCTCGGCGAGTACGAAGGTCTCCGCCGCTCCGAGATCCTGGCCGCAGGTGACGCGCCTGCCACCTCGCCGATCGTCGGTGCCACACGTTCCGCAGAGCTCTCGCAGGTACTGCTACTGCCGGATGACCTGGTCTCGCAGAGCAACCTCTTCCCAGAGGGACGGCTCGACCAGGACCTGCAGCAGGTCGACCTCCGCGAGCGCAACTCGTGGCGGCTGCTGCTGTCAGAGGTCTCGTCGGTCGAGCTGCTCGAGACGCAACTGGTCAACGCTGTAGCACCGTTTGTGCTGAACGCGCGCTTGAAGCCCCTGATGCTGCGCACACCTGAGCGCGACAAGCACATCGTCAACGTCTCGGCGGTCGAGGGCCAGTTCTATCGTCGGTTCAAGACGACAAGGCATCCGCACACGAACATGGCCAAGGCAGCTCTGAACATGATGACCCGCACGTCCGCGGCCGACTACGCCGCCGCAGGTATCCACATGAACAGCGTCGACACGGGCTGGGTGACCGACGAGGATCCCGCCCACCTAGCGGAACGCAAAGTCGCCGAGCACGGCTTCCGGCCGCCGCTCGACATCGTGGACGGTGCAGCGCGGATCGTCGATCCGATCATCGACGGCTTCAACAGCGGCACGCACGTCTGGGGGCAGTTCCTCAAGGACTACAAGCCGACCGACTGGTAGCGCCGGCGGATGTCCCTTGCCTGTTAGGGCTTCAGAGGCACCGAGACGGTGCGCTTCTTCCCGTGGCTGATCACAACAATCTTGAGCCTCAAGTGGCTGTTTCTTCTGAGGTCGAGAGCGGGAACTAGCTCGGTGAACTGTGTGCGGCCTCTACCGGCTCGCGTCGCGAAGTGAAACAGCGGCTTGCCTGTCGGCTCTACGAGTGTGATCTGTAGGAGCGCGGAAGAGCTCAGGTGAACCGAAAACGACACCATGCGCATGCCGTGGGTTGTCGTTGTCACGACGGGCGAAGACACCGAGATGCTCATCGCAATGGAACGTGACGCGCCTGTCCTGGGCGATGATCCGGATACCGAGGAGCCTGATGGACTCGAGGGGCCAGGTGAGGAGGTCGAGCCGGCTGATCCTGGGGCGCTCGACGGCGAACCGGAGCCAGATGATCCAGAGCCCGAAGAACCGGACGACCCGGAGCTGACCTCCGTGATCGTCACCGTGAATGTCGCGTGTGCCGTGTTGTTGTGCGAGTCGGTGGCCGTGCAGGTGACCGTCGTCATGCCGACCGGGAACTTTGTTCCCGATGACGGGTTGCAGGTCACCGGCACGGGGCCGTCTAGGCGATCGATCGCGCTTGGCGTGAACTGCTCGAGCTTTCCGTCGGGGTAGGCGGTGTCGTCGCTGATGTTGGTCGCCCCAGAGATCGTCGGCGGCGTCGTGTCCGCGACCGTCACGGGGAATTGTGTTGTCGCGGTGATGTTGTGCGCATCGGTCGCCGTGCACGTGACGGTCGTCGTGCCGAGCGGAAACGTCGCGCCGCTGGTGTGGTCGCAGCCGACCGTGACCGCGTCGCCGGGAACGTCGGTCGCTGTCGGTGTGCTGAAGCTGACCGCTGCGCCTGATGCGCTCGTTGCTTCGGCCGTGATCGGCGCCGGCACGTTCTGGAACGTGGGCACGGGCGCCGTCACCGTGACTGTGAACGAGACTGGCGTCGACAGGTTGCCGGCGGGATCGCGCGCTTGGCAGGTCGCAACACCGGATCCGCCCGAAGCGCGGATCGTTCCCGAAGGGATGTTGCACGAGGTCGTGATCTGGTCGGGCGTGTTGTCCGGGTCCGTGACCGTGAGGGAGTAGGTGATCGTCGCGCAGAAGGACTGGTAACAGCTGGAGGTCCCGACTACCGTGATATCCGCGGGCTGGCTGATCACCGGCGGCGTCGTATCCGCGGCCTGGCGGGCGTGAGCCAAGCCGGCAAACACAAGTAACCCTCCCGCCGCCGCGGAAACCATGACGATGACGAGACGCAGCCTTCCCATTCGACCTCTCTACCTGAGATCGGACGACTAATCAACGCGCCGGTTTTCTCTTGCGTCGAACGCCGGCCATTCTCTGTCGGGTTACATCTGACATCTGGGTCACTTGAGCCGCCGCGTTCGTCTGCCGATGACCGAGTGGCAGGCGATCCAGACGAAGGAGAGACTGAGATGAAGAACAAAAGGCTTCTTCCGCTCGCGGCGATCGCGCTGGTTGTCTTCGGCGCCGGCGGTGCGGTCGCTCGAGCGGGCTCGGATCCGGTTGCGGCAGTGCAGGCAGACGTGCAGAAGCTGGTCACCGACGCGACGCTCTTGCACAGCACGATCCAGGCCGACGCCCAGAAGATCTCTGCCGACGTGCAGTCACTTCAGGGCTCGACGACCAGGGCGACGGTTCGTGCGACGTTGACGGCGGATTGGCAGAAGGTGAAGTCCGACCGTGCGCAGCTCTGGCCGCCGGTCCAGGCTGACTGGGCGCAGCTCAAGACCGACCTGGCAGCTGCTCATGCGGCCAAGGCGGCCAAGGGACAGCTGAAGCCGCTGCTTCTGCAGGCGAACCAGGCGCTCGCACAGCAGCGCTCGGCGGTCAAGCAGGCGCTGGAGTCGGCACGTCAAGCAGCCCAGGCCCTTCGTCAGAGCCTGAAGAAGAAGTAGTAGTTCCGCCCTGCCCGCGCCACTGGCGCGGGCAGGACGATTGCTGAACCTGGTTGCCGCCGGAGGCGAAACCAGGTTCACGTCGTAGACCTTTGCCGAAGCGCTTCAGACACGATCCTGGTTCCGGCTGCGCCGGCAACCAGGATCGATCATCCCTCTTGTCTCTTGCCTCTTGCGGCCGGCGGCTGGACGGACGTGGTCGGCACCGACGACGGCACTGTCCTGCGCGACTACGTGAACGGGCAGCTCATGGGTGCAAGCTTCACGAACACGTTGCTCGCTGGGCCGCGTTCCGCGGGCCCCGAATACGTTCCCGGGTGGATCCTCCCCCGAGCCTTCAAGTCGGTAAATCGACGAGGAGCGCCGCCCTGACGGCGCGTCATACTATCTCGGCATGGGCACTCGCGCCCGCTGCTTGCTGATGATCCCGCCGCTGTTCGCGGCGGTGGCCCTCGCTGGCTACGGGGCCGGCGCCGGTCGCTCCACGCCGGGTGGCAATGCGCATCCGCAGAGCGCACCGATCGATTGCGCAACGGCGAAGGCACTCGCGCGCGCTGTGGTGCGCCCGGTCTGGTTCCCGGTGCCGCAGCCGCCGGGCCGCCTCGTGCTGAACGCCGACGTGCCGATGTTCGGGCCGGGTCTGAAGTGGGCGTCGGGCCGGCACTACGTCTTCCTCGACCGCGTACCGGGCGGCGCGAACCTCGGCGAACCCTTCCCGACGAAAGCCGCGAATCCGTACCTGGCGAACTTCCGCGGCAAGGTTGCGGTGTTGCGGCTGGCCAAAGTCGAGGGTGGACGACTCTTTGCGGAGTGGCCGACGCTCGGCCGTCCCCCCGATCTGACCGCCGCTGTTGCGAACGGTGAAACCGTCTCGCAGTTCGTCGCCTTCCTCGGTTCGCTCCGCCGCATCACCTGGCCCACGCGCTGCCGAGCGAGCGCCGCCGGGTGATTCCCTACGCGAGTCCGCGCTGGTAGGCATAGCGCACGGCCTGTGCGCGGTCGCGTGCTCCGGTCTTCGCGAAGACGTGATTGATGTGTGTCTTGACGGTCGCGTCGCTCACGACGAGAGCGGCTGCGATCTCCGTGTTGGACAGTCCGGCAGCGATGAGCTTCAAGACTTCCACCTCGCGCGGAGTCAGCCCGTCCGGTAGCGACTCCGCAGTGTCAGACGACACGCGCGCCGGATCGAGCACAGCGGCGATCAGTCGCTCCTGGATGACCGGGTCGAGGTGTGTCCGTCCGGCGCCGAGTGCGCGGATCGCCTGTTCGATCTCCTCTGCTGTTGCGTCCTTGGTGAGGTAGCCGCGCGCCCCGGCTTCGAGCGCCGGAAACAACGAATCGTCATCGGCGTAGGTCGTCAGCACGAGAACCTGCGTGCCGGGAGCGGAGCTACGGATTCGGCGTGTTGCTTCGACGCCGTCGAGACCCGGCATCCGGAGATCCATCAGGACGATGTCGGGTCGGTCGCGGTCGACGCATTCGATCGCCTCTGCGCCGTTGGCTGCGGTGGCGACGACCTCGACTCCCTCCAGGAGGTCGAGCAGCAGGAGGAGCCCGTCGCGCACGACGCGCTGGTCGTCGGCCACGACCACCCGAATCGGCTTGCCGTTCAGGCCGGAACCTCCAGTTCGACGCGCCACCCGCCGTCTGCCGGGCCGGCTGACGTCGTTCCCCCGGCGCGTTCGACGCGCTCGCGCATGCCGACGAGTCCGCGGCCGCCGCCGAGTCCGGCGAGGATGCCGCTCGGCCCGGATGCTTGCGTTGTGTTCTCCACGACGAGAATTGTGCTTGCCGGCCCGTATCGGAGGGCGACAATCGTTCTCGCCCCCGGGGCATACCGGGCGACGTTGGTCAGCGCTTCCTGCGCACCGCGATAGAGCGCGAGGCTCGCCTCAGCGGGCAGCGCGCGTGGTTCACCCTGGATCGTGAACGTGACGTCCGCCTTCGTGTCGGCTCTGAAGGTCTCGATCAGACCGGAAAGCTGCGTCGCGCCCGGCAGTTCGTCGCCGCGCAACGCGCCGACAGCACTCCGGGCATTGGCGAGGCCCTCTTTCACGAGTTCGCTTGCCCGCTCGATCGCCGCTCGAATCTGGAGCGCCGCCTGCTCGCGTTCGGCGAGCATCCGTGCTCCCTGAAGCTGGATCGCCGCGCCGGAGAGGGAGTGAGCCAGAACGTCGTGCAGTTCGCTCGCGATTCGACCGCGCTCTTCGATGGCGGCTGTCCGGGCCTGTTCTTCTCTGGCGTCTTCGAGCTGCGCCAGCAGCAGCTCGCTGCGGGCCTGGCCTTCTCGCGCTTGCTGCATGAAGTGGGCGACGACAGCGAGCAGAACGCACAGCAGCGTCGCGGCGACGATCGCGGCAGACGTGCCGCCTGTGCGCGCGATCGCTGCGTCGAGTCCGGCCGTGATCGCGCCGGCGATCGCGGCTGCGAGCGCCACGGGAAGACGGGCGGCCGCCATGAAGACCGCCGCGCCTGCAGCAAGCTCCGTCGCCCCATGCGGTTGCAGCGCCACCAGCGCCACCCCGGCCGCCCCCATCGCCGCCACAACCAGCGCGGCACGAGCCGCTGCTCCGGGCTCCGTGAGCCGATTGCCGGTGGCGAGCAGCAGCATCGCTCCGAACACAGACAGACAAAGCGTCACGCCGAGTGCGGCGCCGTGGAGACCGGGCCCGGGGGTCGCAGACGCCGACGCGGCGACCACTGCGATCGCGACTGCGATGCCGAGCGGCCGCAGCGCTGCGCGCTGACGGCGCAGACGATCCAGGCTCCGAGCGCGAGCGTCGGCCTCACGTGCACTTTCGCCTGAGGCTTCCGGCGGCAAGCCGGCGAGAGCCGCTGAGTTCGGAGGGGTCGTCACTGGTAGAGAAGATAGAACGCTTCCGACCCGCCGGAACGGGCCGGAAGCTGCCGGCTTCCCCACTCAGGCGGGAACCGCGATCGCGTCCCGCGGAGCCCGAACGCGAAGGCCGCGAACCTGAACGATCAGCAAGCGCGCGGTCACCTCGCAGAGGGCCATCGAGACGAGTGCGACGGGCCAGGCCGCGGCGCCGATGTGATGGGCGATGCTGAAGCCGCGGACGGCAGGCTCAGCACCGTGGCCGACGGCGAACGCGAAGATCATCCGGGACGCGATTCCGGCGATCAGCAGCCCGGCCGCAACCCAGCCGACGCGGGCGAAGGCGGCCCCGTTGCTCCCTGCGCGGACGTGCGTGGCAAGGCCGCACAGAACTCCAAGCGTCAGTCCGAGCGAGGCCAGTGAGGTGACGAGGACGAGGTCGTTGCCGCTCGTCGGTAGTGAGTGGAGGTAGCGCTGGGCGACGAAGAAGACGGCGGCCAGCGGGCCGAGCAGACTGCGAAGATCCACCTGCCGCTCTCGCGCCTGGCGCAGGACGACGAGAACGAAGAGCCCGTTGATGATGTAGTCGCTGGTTGTCATGCCCAGATGTTCGGCTCTGGGCGAGCGTCTGTCGTCGGAGCGGCGGTTGATCTTCGGGTTGATCTGTCTCTCAACCCCGGGGTTGATTGTCAAGTATTCAAGTGATAACTTGACAATATGGTGAGAGGGGCGGCGAAGGTGGCGTTGTTCGATGCGTTTGCGTCGGTGGCGCAGGCGCTCGGCAGCGGCCGGCGGGCGGAGATCGTGGATCTGCTCGCGCAGGGCGAGCGTCCGGTGGAGGAGGTCGCGGGCGAGATCGCCCAGAGCGTCGCCAATACGTCGCACCATCTGCAGGTGCTGGCACGTGCAGGGTTGGTGCGCTCGCGCCGCGACGGGACCAGGATCTTCTACCGGCTGGCCAGCGAGCGCGTCGGCGATCTGTGGACGGTGGTGCGCGAGGTGGCGGTCGCCCACGTGGCGGAGGTGAGCGTGCTGGCCGAGGAGTATCTGGGTGAGCGCGATGGGGTGGAGCAGGTCTCCGCCGCTGAGCTCGAGCAGCGGCTGGCGCGCGGCGACGTGGTCGTGCTCGACGTACGGCCGGAGCCAGAGTTCCGGGCGGGCCACATTGCGGGCGCTCGCTCTGCTCCGCTGCCGGTGCTCGCCTCGCTGGTGTCAACGCTGCCGCGGCGGCGGGAGATCGTCGCCTACTGCCGCGGGCCCTACTGCGTCTATGCCGACGATGCCGTGCGGTTGCTGCGGCAGCGCGGGTTGAAGGCGCGGCGCCTCGATGTCGGGTTTCCGGAGTGGCGGCGGGCCGACCGGCCGGTCGAACTGGCGAGCTGAGAGGGGCACACGATGCTGCTTCGCGAGGGTGAGGACTCTTGACTTGACGATCACCAAGGAGGCGTGATGGCTGTTGAGGTCGAGATCGATGTGGCGTTCCTGAAGAGCGAGATCAGGAAGACGTATGCGTCCGTCTCGGAGGAGCCGGGGCGCGACTTCATCTTTCCGACCGGGCGCGTCTGGGCTGAGGACCTGCGCTACCCGGCTGAGTTGGCGGGCGTCCCCGACAGCGCCGTCGAGTCGTTCGCCGGCGTCGCCAATCCGTGGGAGCTCGGCCGGGTCGCTCCCGGCGAGCACGTGCTCGACCTCGGCTCGGGTGCCGGCACAGACTCGCTGATCGCCGCACAGATGGTCGGTGAGCAGGGGCACGTGACGGGGATCGACATGACGCCGGAAATGCTCCGGAAGGCGCGTGCGGCGGCCGCCGAGATGGGAGCCGGGAACGTCGAGTTCGTCGAGAGCGAGGCAGAGCGGCTGCCGTTCCCAGACGGGAGCTTCGACGTCGTGATCTCGAACGGCGTGATCGACCTCGTCCCCGACAAGGACGCCGTCTTCGGCGAGCTCTTTCGGGTGCTCGTACCCGGTGGACGACTCCAGATCGCGGACGTGACGATTCAGCAACCGGTCAGCGAGGAAGGACGCAGAAACATCGACCTCTGGACCGGCTGAATTGCCGGAGCTCTGCTGGAAGCAGAGTATGCGACGTTGCTGGAGCGGCACGGATTCGAGCGGATCGAGAGTGGCAATCTCGTCGAGACCTACGCCCGCTCGGCTTTCGAGGACACGCGCCGGAAGGCCGCGAAGTTCGGCGCACGCGGAACGACCGTCAAGGCGTTCAGGCCAGTCGCGTGACACCAACCGAAAAGGAGAGACGATGGCTGAGAAAGCTGTGATCAACCTGTCGACGGGGCTCGAGGACGCCGACCGCGTTACCGTTGCGTTCCTGGTTGCCGGCAGCGCTCTCGAGCAGGGCCGGCAGGTGGCGATGTTCCTGACGAAAGAGGCCGTCCGGCTCGCGTTGCCCGGCGTTGCAGACGCGGTCGCCTGCGACGGCTGCCCGCCGCTCGCACGGCTCTTCGAGCAGTTCGCGGCGGGCGGCGGCGAACTCCTTGTCTGCCCGATCTGCTTCAACTCGAAGAAGCTCGACGAAGCGCAACTCGTGGACAACGCCCGGCTGGCGGGGGCAACTCCCTTGTGGCAGTGGATCGGCGAGGGCTCTGCGACCGTCTTCAGCTACTGATGAAATCTGCGTCGTGGCGCTATAGCGGCGGGACACTCTGTGGTTCGAGTTGCCGTTCGAGCTGGGGCCGGCGTGCCCCTTCCCGCTTCGGCGCGATGCCCCAGCGTGCGACTGCGCGTGCGGCCCCGACGGCGACGAGCGGCAAGAAGACGAGCTCGAGCCGGAACCCCGACGCTGTTGGGTACAGCGCGAGATAACCGGCGCAGGCCACGGCGGCTCCCCGGAACAGCCGCAGCGACGGATCGACGGGGCGAAGCGGCGCGAACAGCAGGGCGAGCCCGCTGATGAAGATGAGCCCAACCGGTACGTAGAGGCCTGAGAAGAAGAAGGCCATCGAGAGGAGGTTGAACACGACATACGCCAGGCAGGCGATCGAGGCCAGGCGGCGGGCACTCGCGACGGCCTCCGTCTGCGGACGGACGAGCAACAGGGCGATGCCGCCGAGCAGGACGAGCCCGGTCAGCCTCTGCTGCGAGCCGATCGTGTTCACATAGAGGTCCTGTCTGAGCATCGTCTGCAGGCTGGGCCAGTAGCCGCTCTGGAAGTTGCCGACGGCGTTTCCGACGGCGTTCCCGAGCGGGTTGCCGAACGCGAGCGGTGCCGGTAGCGCGGCTGCGACTCCCGTGAGCGTGAGCAGGATCGACCGCGGGGTGCGTTCGCGTACTGCCACCCAGGCTGCGCCGGCGACGACCACGACCGTGGCGTCTCGGGTGAGCGAGAGCGCGGCGATCGCGACCACCCATAGCGGCAGCCAGCGGACGCCGCGGTCGAGCACGAGCAGCCCGGCGAGCAAGCAGGCGGTCTCGAGGGCGACGCCCCAGCTATCGGTCAGCGGGTGCTGCGACCAGAGGCGCATCGCCGGCAAGAGCAGGCAGACCGAGACGACGATCGTGCTCGCTCCCGGCTGGAACCGGCGGCGCAGCAAGGCATAGAGGAGCAGCCCGAAGGCGAGGTAGCCGGCCAGCGAAACCGCCTGAAGGCTCCAGAGGCCGAAGAGGGGGTAGACGGCTGCGGCCAGGGCGGGCACCAGCACGCGCCGGCGCGTGATCTGCTCGTTGTAGGCGATCCACCGTGGATCGCGCAGCTGGGCCAGCTCGTGGAGGTTGCCGGCAGCAGTCAGCCTGACCTGCCGGCCCGGCTCGCCCGTGAGCGTCGTTCGCAACGCAGTCTGCTCGCTCTCCCCACGCAGCATCAGCGTGTGCGCCTGGTAGAAGAGCGCGTCCGAGGACCAGTTGACGGGCTCGTTCCACGCAGTGGACGTCGACCACAGCGCGAGCCCGGCGAGGAAGACGACGGGCAGCAGACGGCGCACGTTCTTCACCACTTGAAGGTCGGCAGCAGCCGGCCGGCCCTTGAGTTCTTTCTGGGCGGCACGAGCGTGTTTCGCGTTCGCCTGGGCCGAGACCCCTCTACGGTTTGGCGGCCGTCGGGAGGGGCTCGTCGAGCTGTACGAGCTTCAGCTTGATGAGTGCGAGCGGCAGGCGGGCGAGCGGGTGCATCTCGTGGCTGTGAGCCCAGTCGCCGACGTATTGCGTAACCGGCGCCCGCGGGTTGGCGCGCTTGATCGCCCGGTAAAGCCTTCCCGATTCCTGGTACTGGTCGACGATGATCTTGTCCTTGCGGCTCCACCAGATGTGAATGGGGACGCCCGAGGTGGCGAGCTGGTGGACGTAGGAGATCGGGCTCCGCTCGGCGTAGGCTCGCGGCACGGTCGCCGGCGTTCCGCCGATCTCGATCCGTGCCAGCCGCTGGAGACCGGCGCCGTCGGGGAGAGCCGGGAAGGCGCGGTAGCGGGCGGTCATGTCGGTTGCCGAGTCGAGCGCCGCGGCCCCGGTCAGCAGTCCGGGATGCAGCGCTGCGAGGAGGAGGGTCTCCTGACCGCCCATGCTGCTGCCGACCGCATAAACACGCCTGCGGTCGACGTGGAACCAGGGCAACGCGGCCTCCAGGATCCGCGGCATGCGCGCGAGATCGTCGATCTGTCCGCGCCAACCCCACGAGTACGCCGTCAGCTTCCGACCCTGCCCCTCGGGGTTGACGACTGCGAACGGGCCGAACGCCGGCATACCGCCCCAGAGACGAGCGTTGCCCTGCGCAGACCCACCCCGGCCGTGGGGCGAGATCACCAAGGGAATCGAAGGATGCGTCTTCGGTCCATACCAACGCGGAAGGATGAGCACCGCGGAGCGCGTTTGGCCGTTCCAGGCGACGTACAAAACCGAAATCGTGCGCACCAACTCGACATGCCGTTTGAGGAGATCCTTGTACCGAACCTTGAACCCGATCAGGTCGCGAAGCGCGGGGTCCGGATCAGGTAGCTCACCAGACACCACGGAACCCCGCGCCGGCGGTGGGGGCGACTGCCTCGAGGCTACTGTGACAGCCGACACGACGGCCACCGCCAACAGGACCGCCGCCACACGACGCACCCTCACGGCGTGCGACCGCAAGCGCGCTCGAGATCCGGCCGGCGCCGGTGTGCGTCTCCGCGTCGCAGTTTCACGAGTCGGCTCCGTCTGCGCGGATGTGGTTGCAAGGGCGGCACGAACTCGATCTCGGACCGCATCAGGCTGCCTAGTTTAGGCGTGCGAGGCGGGTTAGCTCACGACCTTGTCTGCCAGAACCAAGAAGCCGAGGCCGATCAGGGCGAGTGCGGCGATGTATTCGGCGCCTGCCCGCGCCACCTCGCCGAGCTTCGATCCGAGCCGCATGCCAACCTGGGCGACAACGAAGGCCTGAGCGCCGATCAGGATGACGGCACCGATGATCGAGAGGTGGAGCAGGCCGATCGTAAACCCCATCGCCAGTTCGTCGAGGCTGACGCTGATCCCGAGACCGAGTAGTGCGAGGCCGTGGTTGCTGACGAGCGCCGCGACGTGCTCTCCGTCCGCGCTCTTGTCGCCGGCGAGCATGGAAGCACCGAGCGCGAAGAGCGCGCCGGCAGCGATGTAACCGGCTGCCCCACCCATGACGCTCCCGAAGCCGTGCCCGAGCAGCAGTCCGATCACCGGCATCCCCATCTCGAAGCTCGACAGCAGCAAGCCGATCTTCAGCCGCTGCTGCTTTCTCAGCCCGCCTGCACCGAGTGCCGCCGAGACGGCGAACGTGTCGAAGGCAAGGGGGAACACAAAGAGGATCAGCTTCAGCACCTGAATGACTCTAAGGCCGCCTGAAGGGATGTCCCACTCTGTGCGCACAAGCGCCGGTGGCCCCGCGAATCCGGGGCCACCGGCGCTTTCCGGTCCAGAGCAGGCTCTTGGTTAGTGCTCGCCCTGCTGCTGGGTGTCGGCGTTCGCGTTGGTGTCGGCGTAGCCGCCGGGACCATCGCTCGGGCCTGACTCGGAGGCGGCCTGCTCGCTCTGTGCGCCGGCCGCATCGCTGGCGGTCTGGTCGCCCTGCTGGATGTTGTCGGTGTCCGCCGCGCCGCCCTGAACCTCAGCCGCGGGCGGTGCCGGCGGGGCGCCCTGGTGCGCCGCCGACGCGAGGGAAGAGCCGCCGATCGCGAGCGCGGTGAGCGCGGTCAACGCGGCTCCGAGCTTGATCAGGCGTGAACGCATGATGTACCTCCATGGGGAGTGGATGTGTGTGGTGCACAAACCACCGTAGGAAGGACAGGTGAACTCACGATGACGCGCCGACGTCATGGCGGCTTCACATTCGGGCAGGCAGTGTTCCCGTGTGCGCCTGTTAATCGTCGAGGACGATCCGAAGCTCGGTGCCCTGTTGCTTCGCGGGCTCAGTGAGAGCGGTAACGCCGCTGATCTGACCTCGAGCGGCGAGGACGCTCTTTGGATGGCAGCCGCGCACACCTACGACGCGATCGTGCTCGACGTGATGCTGCCGGGCATGGACGGCTTCCAAACGTGCGCGCGCCTGCGGACGGAGGGAGTGTGGGCGCCGGTGCTGATGCTCACTGCGCGCGATGCTGTCGAGGACCGGATCGTCGGGCTCGACGCAGGCGCCGACGACTACCTGACGAAGCCGTTCTCGATCGCCGAACTGCGAGCCCGGTTGCGCGCGATCGTGCGTCGCGGCTCGCCGGAGCGCCCGCCGATCTTGGAGGTGGGGGACCTGCGGCTCGACCTGGCGGCTCGGCGGGTGTGGCGCGGTGAGACCGAGGTGTTGCTCGCGAACAAGGAGTTCGCGTTGCTCGAGCTCTTCATGCGCAGACCGGGCGAAGTCCTTTCGAGTTACCACTTGCTGGAGCATGCGTGGGACATGGCCTACGACAACCGCTCGAACGTCGTCGCCGTGCACATCGGCCGCCTGCGCGAAAAGATCGACCGGCCGTTCGGGCGCTCGTCGATCGAGACCGTGCGCGGTGTGGGCTATCGCCTGCGCACCGATGGCGGGACATGACTCGTCTGCCGCTGCGCGTCCGTTTGACGCTCATCTTCGCCACGGCGATGGCATTGGTGCTCGCCGCCACCGGATTCGCGCTCTACGACCGTCTGGCCGCTTCGCTCGACCGAACGCTCAACCAGAGCCTGCGGGCGCGCGCCGCCGATGTCGCCGCGCTCGTGACCCAGGCCGACAGCGGGTTGCGCAACTCCCCGCCCGGTTCCTACGGTGGGCCGGGCAACGGCTTCGCGCAGGTGATCGACCGTCGCGGTCGCGTCTTCGACCATACGCCGGGCCTGCCGCCGGCACCGTTGCTCAGCGGGGCTCAACTGGACCGCGCGCGGCGCACGACACAGCTCGTGGTCGATATCCGCAGCGCCGGGGATGAAGTCCGGCTGCTCGCGAGCCCGGTTCGGGCACAAGGTCAGCAACTCGTCGTCGTGGTCGGTGCGCCGCTCGGTCTGCGCGACGAAGCGCTGTCAGGATTGCGAAACGAACTACTCGTGGGTGGACCGGTCGCGCTGCTGCTGGCGTCGCTGATCGGATACTTCGTCGCTGCCGGGGCGCTGCGGCCGGTGGAGCGGATGCGGATCAGGGCAAACGCGATCTCCGACCGTCATCTCGCCGAGCGCCTGCCGGTGCCTCGAACCCGCGACGAGATCGGACGCCTCGGCGAAACCCTGAACGCGATGCTCGCGCGGATCGAAGGCGGGGTGAAGCGAGAGCGAGAATTTCTCGCGGACGCGAGCCACGAGCTTCGTACCCCGATCTCTCTCCTCGGCGCCGAAGTCGAGCTCGCACTCGAAGCGCCCCGCACGAACGCCGAGCTCGTCCTCGCCCTCCGCTCGATCGGCGAAGAGGCCGGCCGGCTTTCCCGGCTCGCCGAGGACCTGCTCCTGCTCAATCGAATCGATGAGGGCCGCTTGCTGCTTCGGAGAGAGCCGATCCAGCTCGACGAGCTCTTCGAAGGAGTCGCCATCCGCTTCGAAAGCCGTACACGAGGCACAGACCGGCGGATCGAGGCCGACGGGCGGAGTCTCTCGGTGAACGTCGACCGGCCCCGTCTCGAGCAGGCCCTTGGCAACCTGGTCGAGAACGCGCTTCGCTACGGCTCGGGGATCGTTCGAATCTTCGCCGTCGAGCACGAGAGAACGTTCGATATCCACGTCACCGACGAGGGCGACGGTCTCCCTGCCGGCTTTGCCGTCAGGGCGTTCGAACGGTTCAGCCGCGCGAACGAAATCCGAAGCAGCACAGGCTCCGGCCTCGGCCTCGCCATCGTCAAGGCGATCGCGGAAGCCCACGGCGGGACAGTCGAGGCCACGAACACGCCGGAGGGTGGCGCCGACGTCTGCCTGTCGTTTCCGAAGGACGAGGCGGCCGCCGGGCCGAACCCGCTCAAGACAGCTTCGCGCGCCCTGGAAAACGCCGAGCGGTGAAGCCGCTCCGTCCCGCTGTTGCCAAACGGCTATTTGTGCGTTCAGCCGCCGATCGCTCGCTGCGGCGATCCGGCTGCGACCACCGGGGGTAGTTACTACGGTTGGACGCGATCCGCACTACCTCGTAGGCTTCACACCGATGCCAACGGGCACGAACGAGACGGGCAGACGCGACTGGGCATCCGACGCCGTGTCGGGGCTGATCGTCCTGATCGCGGTCGCACTTGCGGCCGCCGCCGCGATCGGGGGCTTCTTCCTCGGCCGCGACACGAAGCACACTCAGGCGGTTGCGGCGTCTTCGTCGACGCAGCAGGCCTCGACGGTCGACCCGCAGGTCGCCTCGGGCGCGCACCTCTTCGTGCAGTTCGCCTGTGCCCAGTGCCACGGCGACCTGGGCAAGGGCGATGTTTCACCCGACGTGCCCGCGCTCACGAAGGTCGCCAGCGTGCTGACCGCCGCCCAGATGCGCCACATCATCAACCACGGTCTCGGCGAGTCGGCGAATCCGACCAAGCCGTACATGCCGGTCTGGGGCGCAGTCATCTCCAACACGCAGGTGAATGACCTCGTCGCCTACATCCGCGCCGGCCTGCCGGCCGTCCCCACCGCGACACCGCCCCAGGTGCCGCAGGGGCAGGGGCAAGCCGTCGAGGGTGCGACCCTCTACGTCTCGTACGGATGCATCAATTGCCATGGGCCGAACGGGCTGGGCGGCGTCCCGAACCCGCAAGCGCCCGACAGGTCGATTCCGCCGCTCTCGGGCCAGGCCTTCCGCGCGCAGTTCAACACCGACGCGAAGATCATCGACGTGATCCGCAGCGGCAGTGTGATCGGCAAGGCGCCGATCGTCAGCATGCCCCACTGGGGGGGCATCGTCCCGCCCGATCGGCTGCAGGCGCTCGTCGCGTACCTGAAGACGCTGAAGTAGCTTGGCGGCGCCTGGGGAACGCGTGCTCGTCGAGATCCTCTCGTTCGAGGGTTGCCCGAACCGCGACACGACGATCGAGCTCGTCGCGCGTGTCGCCACCGAGCTCGACCCAGAGCCCGAGATTCGCGTCGTGGACGTGGACGACGTCGAGACGGCGGAGCGGCTGCGGTTTCTCGGCTCGCCGACGATCCGGGTCGACGGCCGCGACATCGAGCCCGGCGCCGACGAGCGAACCGACTACACGCTTTCGTGCCGCATCTACCGCACGGACGGCGGCTCGAGCGGCCGCCCGGACGAACGGTGGTTGCGCGCCGCTCTGTCGAGCGCGTCTGACTAGCGCGTCTTCGTGAAGCGGTGCACCGCCTCGAGCAGCTCGGCCGCCTTGAGCTGCGCTTCGTTCTCGTCGCCGCTTGCGAGCGCGCCGGCGACGCAGTGGTTGACGTGCTCGTCGAGCACGAGAAAGGCGAGCCGGTCGAGTGCTGTCGTGACGGCGGCGACCTGGGTGAGGATGTCGATGCAGTAGCGGTCGTCAGCGACCATGCGCTCGATCCCGCGCACCTGCCCCTCGATTCTGTGCAGGCGTTTGACGAGCGCGTCCTTCTGGTCGTGGTAGCCGTGGTGGTGCTCGTTCTGCGTCTCGTTCAGCAGGCTCATCAGGTTCCTTCCCTCGTGCTGCGGAAGCGGCGCAGCCGCAGGCTGTTCGTGACGACGAAGATGCTGGAACCGGCCATTGCCGCGGCGGCGATCATCGGGTTCAGGAGGCCCGCGACGGCGAGCGGGATCGCAGCGACGTTGTAGGCGAAGGCCCAGAAGAGATTGCCCTTGATCGTGGCGAGCGTGCGCCGGGCAAGGCGAATCGCATCGACGGCGGCGCGCAGGTCGCCGGAGACGAGGGTGAGGTCGGACGCCTCGATCGCGACGTCCGTGCCGGTGCCGATCGCAAGCCCCAGATCCGCCTGCGCGAGCGCGGGCGCATCGTTGACGCCGTCGCCCACCATCGCGACGGTCTGGCCGGCACGCTGCAACGCCTCGACCACGGCGGCCTTCTCGGAGGGCAGCACCCCCGCGTGGACGGTTTCGATCCCGACCTCGGCGGCGACGGCGCGGGCGGCCCGCTCGTTGTCGCCGGTCAGCAGGACCGGCTCGAGCCCGAGCGCCTTCAGAGCGGCGACCGCCTCGGCCGAGCTCGGCTTGACCGTGTCGGCGAGTGCGAGCAGCCCGTGCAGCGCGCCGTTCCAGGCGACGGCGACCACCGTTCGGCCACGCGCCTCCGCCTGCTCTTGCCACTCGAGCGCGGCTCCGTCGAGCTCGACCGCCCACTCGGCGAGGAAGGCCGGGCGCCCGACCAGCACGGCGTTGCCGTCGACGACCGCTTCGACGCCGAGCCCGGCGTGGTTGCGAAAGTCGTGCACCGGCGACAGCTCCGCGTGCTCGGATGCGGCGAGCGCGATCGCCTGGGCGAGCGGATGCTCGCTCGCCGACTCGGCGGCGCCTGCGATCCGCAGCAGTTCTTCCCGGCTCGTGTCGACGGCGAGCTCGCCGACGAGTCGCAGCCGTCCTTCGGTGATCGTGCCGGTCTTGTCGAGCACGATCGTCGAGACCCGTCTCGTCTGCTCCAGGACCTCGGGGCCCTTGATCAGGATGCCGAGCTGTGCGCCGCGGCCGGTGCCGACCATCAGCGCCGTCGGCGTCGCGAGTCCCATTGCGCACGGGCACGCGATGATCAGCACCGCAACGGCGGCCGTAAAGGCAGCCGCTGCGCCCGCCCCCGCCAGGAGCCAGCCGCCCAGGGTGGTGAGAGCGATCGCGATCACAACCGGCACGAAGATCGCCGAGACACGGTCGGCGAGCCGCTGCACCGCAGCCTTGCCCGCTTGCGCCTGTTCGACGAGCCGTGCGATCTGCGCCAGAGCGGTGTCGCTGCCGACGCGGGTGGCTCGGACATGCAGGCGCCCGAAGGTGTTGATCGTCGCACCTGCCACTTCTGCGCCGGCCGTCACCTCGACGGGAACCGGCTCGCCGGTCAGCAATGACTGGTCGACCGCCGACACGCCCTCGACGACGACGCCGTCGGTTGCGATCTTCTCGCCGGGCCGGACGACGAACACGTCACCGGCGACGAGCTGCTCGATCGGAACGACGAACTCGGCGCCGTCACGAATGACGCGCGCCTCCTTCGCGCCGAGCTCGAGGAGCGCGCGGATGGCGGCGCCCGAGCGGCGCTTGGCGCGCGCCTCGAAGAAGCGGCCGAGCAGGATCAGCGCCGTGATCACTGCCGCCACCTCGAAGTAGGGGTCGGCGTGGAGCCCGGCCACGAGCACGACCGTCGACCACGTCCACGCTGCGAGCGTGCCCAGCGAGACGAGCGTGTCCATGTTCGCGGCACCGTGACGCGCGGTGAGCAGCGCGACCCGGTGGAATTGCGCGCCGCTCCAGAAGACGACCGGCGTCGCGAGTGCGAGCGAGACCCAGTCCCAGCCCGCGAAACGAAGCGGCGGCACCATCGCCAGGAGCGCGAGCGGCGTCGCGAGCACGAGTGCGCCGAGGAGGCGCACGGGCGGCGCCTCGTGCTCGTGTGAGACGTGGTCGTCGTAGCGCGCGGGGGAGGCGTGGTAGCCGATCGCCTCGACTGCGCCGATGAGTTGCTCCGACGCGACGCGGGAGGGGTCGTAGGTCACCGTCGCCCGCTCGGTGGCAAAGTTCACGGTTGCCTCGACGCCGTCGATCTTGTTCAGCGTGCGTTCGATCCGCGCCGCGCACGAGGCGCACGTCATCCCTTCGAGCGCGAGCGTTGCATCCGCGCGCACGTGGTCTTGCGGCTCGGCGACCGTGGTCATCCGACCGCGGTTGCCTCGTAGCCGGCCTCGTCGATCGCAGCGACGATCGCAACCGCGTCGAGCGGCTCGCCTCCGACCACGACGGTCTTCGTCTCCAGATCGACTTCGACGGACTCGACGCCTGCGACGCTCGAGACCTCGCGGGTGATGGCGGCGCGACAGTGCTCGCACGAGACGCCCGGAACGCTGTAGATGATGGTCGAGCCCATTGGCCGCTCCTTGTTCGGACTGCCTTCAATATACCCCAGCAGGGTATAGCAGCGCAGCCGAAGTCAGCCGTGCTCTGTGTGATAATGCGGCGGTGGCGAACCGTCCAGCGCACGCTGCGGCTTCGTCGGGCGCCTCGAGCTGCCCGAGCACGAGCTCGCGCTGATGCGCCGCTCGCGGCGCCGCATCACGATCCGTCAGCAGCTTGCGGCGCTCGTGCTCGTCGTCGCTCTGCCGCTCCTCGGTCTTGCTGCCTACGCAATAGTCAAGAGCCGCCACAACGACACCGCTGCCGCCGGGCGGACGAGCCTCCAACTGGCCGCGCTGACTGCGTCGAGTGTGCAGGGGTTCATCGCGAACGCGCAGGCGCAGATGGCGGTGGTTGCGGAGCGCCCGCTCGTGGGCCTGATGGACCGCGCACACTGCGACCCGTTTCTCGCCGAGCTCCATCGCCTGAACGGCTTCTCGGCCAACGTGACCACGATCGATCTCGGAGGGAACACCGTGTGCTCGGCCGTCGCGGTCTCGCGGGGCGCGTTGCCGAGGGTTGCCGACACCGCCTGGTTCAAGACGGCGCGCCGGACCGGGCGGTTCACTGTCGGCGAGCCGTACATCGGGAGGATCACGCACAGGCGTGTCGTGCTCCTCCTCCTTCCGGTCGTCGACCACGGTCGTCGCGTCGGCTACCTGACGCTGCCCATCGACCTCGTGCGCTTCCAGCGGTTCTTCGCGCGACTCGCGACGACCGCGAACGCGCTCCTGACGGTCATCACCGATGCCGGCGAGATCGTTGCACGCTCATTTGACGCGAAGGACTACGTCGGAACGATCGTGCCGCTCAATGCGAGGCCAGGTCTGGACGAAACGGGGACCGTGCGGACCGGCGTCGACGGCATCAAGCGAATCTACGCCAGCGCGCCGATCGCGGGAACCTCGTGGATCGCCAGTTCGGGAATCCCGGTGTCGGTCGCCTATGGCCCGAGCAACCGTCTTGTGACCACGCTCGTCATCGTCGGGGCGGTGCTGCTCGCCCTGGCGCTCGCCGCCGCACTGCTGACGGCGAACTGGATCGCCCGGCCTGTCGAGGCTCTTGCCCGGCGGGCGCGCGACGTGACCGAGGGGCGTCCGCGCGGGCAGGCGCTGACGGCTGGGCCACAGGAGGTCGTGGTCGCGGCAGAGCGGCTCGACGAGATGGTCGACGCACTCGCGGAAAGCGAAGAGCAGCTTCGTCAGTCGCAGAAAATGGAGGCGGTCGGCCAACTCGCCGGTGGCATCGCACACGACTTCAACAACCTTCTCACTGCGATCTCCGGGCACTGCGAGCTGGCCCTCGCTCGCATCGGCGACGCGGAACTGAAGCTGCGCGCGAACATCGAGGCGATTGCGGGCGCTGCGGAACGCGCGACCCGACTCACGCGCCACCTGCTCGCCTTCAGCCGGCGGCAGGTCCTGCAGCCGACTGTCTTCGACCTGAACGACGCCGTCACCGGGAGCGATGCTCTCTTCAGACGTCTCCTCGGGGCGCACGTCGAGATTCGCACCTCGCTCGCGCCGGACGGCTGCCCGATCGAGGCCGATCGCAGCCAGGTCGAGCAGATCTTGATGAACCTCGCAGTGAACGCGCGTGACGCGATGCCGGACGGTGGCATCTTGAGGATCGAGACCGAGACGGTGGAGCTCGCCGGGCCCGAAGCGCGGCGG
Organism: Gaiellaceae bacterium; assembly: GCA_035534955.1. Lineage (GTDB taxonomy): Bacteria > Actinomycetota > Thermoleophilia > Gaiellales > Gaiellaceae > PALSA-600. The sequence continues at coordinate 5,772 of DATLQV010000105.1, read as the reverse complement.
CGTTTCGACGCGCCCGAAGGGGAGTACGCGCTACTGCGCGTCGCGGACACCGGTATCGGCATGGACGCCGAGACCCGCGTTCACGCCCTCGAGCCCTTCTTCACGACCAAGCCGCCCGGTGAAGGCACGGGCCTTGGGCTCTCGATGGTGTTCGGCAGCGTTCGCCAGAGTGGTGGCTACCTCTCGTTGGCGAGCGAACCGGGCGCCGGCACGACCTTCGAGATCCTGCTGCCGCTCGTTGCGGCGCTCGCTCCGGCCGAACCGCTTGCGGCGTCCAGGCTGCGAGATACCACCGGCAGCGAGCGCATCCTGCTCGTCGAGGACGAGCCCGCCGTGCGGGCCCTCACCTGCGAGATCCTTGCCGACCGGGGATACGACGTGGTGGCGGCTGCCGACGGGGAGGAGGCTGTCGGGCTCGCTGCCGCTCAGTCGTTCGACCTCGTGGTCACGGACATGGTCATGCCGAAGATGAGAGGCGCGGAGCTCGCGGCGAAACTCCGGCGGAGCCATGTGGGCCTGCCGGTCATCTTCATGTCGGGCTATGCGTACTCGACCGCCGAGGGAGGTGGGCTCGCTCACGACGACCTGTTCATCCAGAAGCCGTTCTCGGCCCACGACCTGACCGTGCTCGTGCGCATGACGCTCGACTCGCGCCGTAGAACCTCGTAGCCTTCTACGTGTCTCCGGCCGGCGTTACGCGGCCGCGGTGGCGCGCTCGACCACGAGGGCGAGCTTGGCGCGCACCTCCGCTGCGACGGGCGCAAGGTCGCTGTTGCCGACGATCGACAGCATCCGTTCGGCGTCGATCGCCGAAATGCGGGTCTCGCCGTTTCGCCGGTAGACGACGACGTTGCAGGGCAGGAGCGTTCCGAGGTCGGGCTCGGCTGCGAGCGCACGATGAGCGAGTGACGGGTTGCACGCGCCGAGGATCGTGTAGGGCTCTTCCTCGACCTCGAGCTTCTCGCGCAGCGTCGCCTGCACGTCGATTTCGCAGAGAACGCCAAAGCCCTCCGCCTTGAGCTCGTCGCGGACGCGTTCAACCGCGTCTGTGAACGGGAGTTCCGTCGTGCCGGTCAGGGTGTAATCGGTTGCGAGCATTCGCATTCCTCCTCGAGATAGCGGCGGCGTGCCTTCTCCGCCTTCAGCCGGTGTGCTTCCGCCTCGTGCGGAGCCTGGACGTGCGTGTCGAGATACGAGCCGATCGCGTCCTCGCCGATCAGCGCGGTTCCGTTCTCCGTCACGAGGGCGGGGATGGTGTCGCCGCCCGTGCGCTCCGCAAGCAGCTTCCGCTGTGCGCGTTCGACGGGTACCTGGCGCGTGGTGTAGTCGATCCCGAGCTCGGTCAGACGCTGGCGCACGCGGTGAGACGCGGGGCACCACTCGGTCTGCCACAGCTCCAACATCATCACGAGTGTCCGAAGCGAACGTTGGGCAGCACACGCTCGAGCCAGCGCGGGAGGGCCCACGCGGAGCGGCCGAACACGCGCAGCAGAGTGGGGATGAGCACGAGCCGGACGAGCATCGCGTCGAGCAGGACGGCGACACCGAGGATGATGCCCATCTCCTTCGGCGGCAACGGCCCTGAGAGCGCGAAGGTGAAGAACACGGCAACCATCACCGCGGCGGCCGCGAAGATCACCCGGCCCGAGTGGGCGAGGCCGCCGATCGAGGCGTCCTTCGGGTCGTGCGAACGGTCCCAGTGCTCCCTCGCCGACGAGAGCAGGAACACGGTGTAGTCCATCGAGATCGCGAAGATCATCGCGAAGAAGAACACCGGCGCCCACGAGTCCATGAAGCCCTGGGGCTCGAAGCCGAGCAGGCCCGAGCCGTGACCGTCCTGGAAGATCAACCGACCGACCCCGAACGCGGCGCCGGTGGCGAGCAGGTTGGTGATCACCCCGAGCGCGGCGATCAGCGGCGCCTGCAGGGCCACGAGGAGGAGCAGGAACCCGAGTACCAGGACGACGCCGATCACGAGCGGCGTCTTCGCTGCGAGCGCTTGCTCGAGGTCGTGGTTCTCGGCGACCGCGCCGCCGACGAGCGCACCGGACGGCAGCGCGGCGCGCAGGCGGTCGATCGTGCGGCCGATCGCCGGGTTGGACGGATCGACCTTCGGAGTCGCCTGCAGGAGGACGAGCCCGTTGCCGCCGTTCTGCGGCGCCGAGACGGCGGCGATGCCCGGGTCGCGCTTGGCGATCGCGAGCGCGGCGGTGCCGTCGGCGCGGGGCGCGACGATCTGGAGCACACCGGGCGCGCCGGCGCCGAACGCCTGCTGAACCTGCGTGTAGCCGATCCGAGAGCTGTCTGTCGTGGGGACGACCTTGATCGAGGGCATGCCTGTCTTGAGGCCGAACACCGGCAGTGCGAGCAGCACGAGGACGAGCGTCGCGGCGGGACCGTAGATGTGGGGGTGGCGCCACAGCCGCTCGCCCCAGCGGGCAAACCGCGCCGAGCGGTGCTCGCCGGAGTGCACCCAGCGCAGCGACGCCGCGTCGACTTTTGGGCCGAGCTTCACGAGCACCGCGGGGAGAAGCGTCAACGTCGCGGCGAGCACGAAAGCGACGCTGAGCATGATCCCGAGGGCCATCGAGCGGAAGGCGGGGCTCGGTACGAGCATCACGGCCGACAACGAGACGAAGACCGTCAGCCCCGAGAAGAGAACTGCCTTCCCGGCGGTGTCCATGGTCACGGCGACCGCGTCGCGCGCGCTGAGCTTCGAGCCGAAGAACGCGCCTCGGAAGCGGTGGACGACGAAGAGCGCGTAGTCGATCCCGAGCGCGAGGGCGAACATCAGCGCGAAGTTCATCGCCCAGATCGAGATCTCGACGCCGTGGTTCAGCACGGCCAGCAGCCCAGCCGACGCCACGAGCCCCAGGATGGTCAGCATCAGCGGCAGCCCGGCTGCGACGAGCGACCCGAATGCGAGCACGAGGATCGCAAGCGTCACCGGCCACGAGAAGAGCTCGGACTTCATCATCGCCGTCCGGTTGGCGGTGTTGAAGTCCGACCACATGCCGGAGGCTCCGGTGAGGTTGACGGAAACGTCTTTTGTCGCCAGGGCGGCGAGCGGCCCCTTCAGCTGGTCGGCTGCGACGACCATCGCCGTCGGGTCGCCGGCCGCGCCCGCCATCACGATCGCGGTGTGGCCGTCGGCCGAGATGGTGGCCCCGGCGCGCGGAGGGACGACCGACTGGATGTGCCTGTTGGCGTGCAGGACCTGTTCGACGCTGCTCGTGACCGCGCGGAACGCGGGCGAGCCCGCGGTCATGGTCTGCGAATGGAGCACGATCATCGGCGCCGAGCTCGAGAGGCCCGCGAAGTTCTGCTGGATCAGGGTGCGGGCCTGGACGGACTGCGACCCGTTCGCCTGCCAGCCCGCTCCCGAGAGGGCGGTCTCGACGCTCGGGGCGAAGACCGCGAGCACGACGGCAACGAGCGCCCAGGCCAGGGCGACGAAGCGCAGGTGGTCTGCGGCGAACCGGCCGAGCCGGCCCACGGGGCCGACGGCCTCCGGGTGCTCGACGGCAGGGTTCTCAGGTGCAGCAGGCGCTGCCAGTACGGCCACTCGACACGTCCTTCCGATTTGCGGTTTCCGGTGGTGAGGTATACTATACAAACAAATCGTTGTAAAGGAGAATAGCTGAACAATGGCACTCCCTCATCCCTTGCCCGAGGACCTCGCCGACCTGATCGCCCGCCGCTTCCGGGCGATTGCCGAGCCGATGCGTGTCCGGCTCCTCGATCGTCTCCGTGACGGCGAGGCCAGCGTCAACGAACTCGCACTGCAGCTCGACGCGTCGCAGCAGAACGTGTCGAAGCACCTCGCGGTGCTCACCGACATCGGCATCCTCGCCCGGCGCAAGGACGGCAACCGCGTCTACTACAGGATCGTCGACGAGGGCGTGCTCGGCCTCTGCGAGCAGGTGTGCGGCTCGGTACAGGCACAGCTCGCGACCCTCGCCGCACTCGTCGAAGGCATCACACCTCTGACTCCAAGGAGATCGACATGACCACCAACATGCACCTGCTCGACCGGCGGCTCCGCGCGTTCCTCGTTGCGCCCGCCGCGATCGTCGTCGCGTTCCTCGTCGGCGCCGGCTCGGTCACCGGGATCGTGCTCTTCGCAGTCGCCGGGATCATGCTGGCCACGAGCGCGATCGGCTACTGCCCGCTCTACGCCGTCTTGCACATCGACTCGCGCGGCCGCCGGCCGCTCGCCCACTGAAAGAAGGAGAACCTGGAGATGAACGTCACCACTGAGACCTTCGAGCGCGACGTGATCGAGCGCTCGCGAGAACTACCCGTTGTCGTCGACTTCTGGGCCGCCTGGTGCGGTCCGTGCCGCATGCTCGGTCCCGCGATCGAGGCGGAGGTCGCAAAGCGCGAGGGCACGATCGAGCTCGCGAAGATCGACGTCGACGCGGAGCAGGTGCTCGCAGGCCGCTACGGCATCCAGAGCATTCCTACCGTCGCGGTCTTCGTCGGCGGCGAGGTCGTGACCGGCTTCGTCGGCGCGCATCCGGCACCGGCGATCGGCACGTTCCTCGACGGCGTCGTCGCCGAGCACGGCAAACCGGTCGAGGTCGTCTGGGGCTCGTAAGCCGCGTGGTGAGTGGCGAGACGGATCTGCGAGGCCCACGAGACGGTGATCTTCGCGATCGAGGGTGCTACCGATCTGCGCCATGGGCCGAAGCTCGAGGTCAGGCGGCAGGCGAGTCGCCTGCCGCCTGTGTGCGCAAAGGCACTCCGACCGATCAGCGTTTGAGGTTGTAGAGGATGCGGCCGCCTTTGGTGGCGGGCGCCGTGATGATCACCCTCGTTCGCGTGAACCAGAATCCGAGTTCGCGGTAAGGCTGAGCGTCGGATGAGCAAGCAACCCCGGTCGTCTTGAAGCGGCCGCCACCTCCGGCGGGTTCGTTGACGCAAAGGAGATCGTTCACGGCGAAGTGAACGCTTTCACCTACGGGTGCCTGAATGGATTGCGAAGCCCCCGTTGTCAGGGCCGGGCCGGTCGCTGAGATAACGAGGAAGGTCGCCGTACTTGTCAGAACGCAAGCGACAGCGATGCGGAACATCAGTCCTCCTTGGAGACGAGCACAGAGCGTAGGCCGCCAGGCGTGGCCCCTCGCTGCTGCGCCAGCGCTACAGACGCCAGAGACGGAGGCAGTACGATGGCGGCGTGCGCGAGGTCCGAGGTGGGCTATGGCACTGGCAGGCGCCGCACCCCGAGTGGACGCGCGATCAGTGGTGGCCTCGGGATGTGTCCTCGTACGCGGTCGACGATGGGGCCCGGCTGCTCCTCTTCGACCCGCTGGCCGTGCCGCGTGAGATCCTCGAACTCGCGGACGAGCGCGAGCCGGTCGTGGTCCTCACGGCGCCTTGGCACGAACGCGACGCGGAAACCCTGGCCGCGCAGCTCCTGGCGCCGGTGTTCACGCCGCCGCCCGACACTGCGGACGACCTGGTGCGGAAGTACGGTGTCGCGCCCGAGGAGATCCCGGACGGCTGGCACAGCCCCGACGTCGCGTGGCTGCTGGCCGAGGGCCGCGGCGAGGCTCACGTGTATGCCGCGGGCGACCAGCTACCGATCGGCGTCGAAGCGTTCCCGGGAAGGTCGCACAACGACCTCGTGCTGTGGATCGAGAGTCTGCGCGCGATCGTCGCCGGTGATGCGCTGGTCGACTTCGGGCGTGGCTTCGAGGTTCCGCAGGCGGTGCTGCAGCACGGCGTTACGCGGGATCAGGTCGTCCAAGGACTGCGGCCGCTGCTCGA
>DATLQV010000104.1:0-5798 GCA_035534955.1 Gaiellaceae bacterium | reverse complement strand
CGTCGACGACGGCTCACGCGATGCGAGCTATCCGATGATGGTGGCGCTTGCCGGGCGCGACTCGCGGATCAAGGTGGTGCAGCTCTCGCGCAACTTCGGGCACCAGGTGGCGATCACCGCCGGGATCGAGCTCTCGTCGGGCGACGCCGTCGTCGTGATGGACGGCGACCTGCAGCACCCGCCGGAGCTGATCGCCGACTTCGTGCGGCTCTGGCGCGACGGTCACGACGTCGTCTACGGGGTGATGCAGGAGCGGCCCGAAGGCTGGTTCAAGCGGATGACCGCCCGCGGGTTCTACGGCCTCCTCCGGCGCCTGACGAAGGTCGACATGCCGGCTGCCGCGGGCGACTTTCGTCTCGTCGACCGGGTCGCCGTCGACGCGTTCGTCTCGATGCGCGAACGCGATCGCTACGTCCGAGGCATGTTCGCGTGGCTCGGGTTCCGCCAGGCCGGCGTCGACTACGTGCCGCCGCCGCGCTTCGCAGGCCGCAGCAAGTACACCGTCCGCCGCATGGCGCGCCTCGCCTTCGACGCGATCTTCAGCTTCTCCATCTACCCCTTGCGCATCGCGCTCGGATTCGGGCTCGTCGTCTCTGTGATCTCGTTCGTCGTCGGCGTGGTCTCCGGCATCTCGAAGTATGTCGGCATCTACACCGTGCCCGGCTGGGCGACGATCGTGGTGGTCACGACGTTCATCGGCGGCATCGAGCTGGTCGTGCTCGGCGTGATCGGCGAGTACATCGGCCGCATCTACGAAGAGGTGAAGCGGCGCCCGCTGTACGTCGTGCGCAGGACGCATGGGTTCGACGAGTAAGAAGATCGGTCTCGAGCTCGTCTGCCTGGCCGCGATCGTCGCGGCGGCGGCGTTCGTCTACACCCGCAGCCTCCACACCGCGACCAACTACGACGAGGGCAACTACCTGGCGAGCCTCGATGCGCTGCGCCACGGCCAGACGCTCGGGCGCGACGTCTTCCTCGACCAGCCTCCCGGTTGGTACCTGCTGCTGCAGGGGCTCGCTGTGCCGTTCGGCGCGACCGTCGCCGGCATCCGGACGGGACTCATGCTGATCGCGCTGCTCGGGCTCGTCGCCGCCTGGGCCTCGGCACGCGCGCTCGCCGGCCCGGTCGCGGGTCTCGCGGCTGCCGCGGTGCTCGCCGTCGCGCCCCCGTACCCGACCCTGGCGGCGAGCGTCGAGTCGGATCCCCCGTCGACCGTGCTTGCACTCTGCGCGCTCGCACTCGCGCTCTACGCCTACCGCGGCCGGACGAAGACCTGGCTCGCGGTCGCCGTCGGCGTCGTGTTCGCACTTGCGTTGTCGGTGAAGCTCTTCGCGATCGTCGTCGCATTGCCGATCGCGGTGATCGTGCTGCGGCGCCGCAGCGTGCGCGACGCGGCGCTCCCGCTCGCGGGATTCGGGGTCGTCGTGCTCGCATTTGTCGTCGGCTACCGGCACGTCCTGCACCAGATGTGGCAGGGCGTCTTCGGTGCGCACCTGAACGCGCGCGGCGGCCACCAGCCGAACGGCGTCTCGAACCTGAGCCGGATCGTGCACCTTCCCGACCTGCACACGCCGTTCGGCCTGCTCGCCTGGACGGGCATCGTCCTGGCGCTCGTCTGGCTCGCCCGCCGCCGGCCGCTTCGGCTGTGGCCGCTGTGGCTTTTCACCGCCGGCGCCGCGCTCTTCACATTGGAGATGAAGCCGCTCCTCGACCACCATCTGGTGCTGCTCGCGACGGCGCTCGCGGTGCCGGTGGGCGCAGCGATCGGGGCGACGCTCGAGCGGCTGCAGCGGTTCGCACCGCTTCTGCTCGTGCCCGCCGTCGCCGCCGGGCTCTACCAGGAGCACCGCCGGCTCGCGCGCAACGACGTTCCCGAGCGGCCGTCGTATCAGTGGGCCGCGAAGATCGTCGCCGCCAACTCGACGCCCGGCCAGCTTGTCGTCAGCGACATCCCGTCGGTGCCGTTCCTGGCCGGCCGCAGGCAGCCCGGCCAGCTGATCGACACCTCCATCGCCCGCATCGTCGACGCGTACCTGAAGCCGAGGGACGTGCTGCGGCTGATCGACGCGTCACACGCGCCGCTCGTCGTCGTCGGGCGCAACTTCCGCTCGCAGCCGGCGATCGTGCGCGGGATCGCGCAGCGCTATCCGCGCCGGCTCAGAAACGGCGACGTCACGATCTATCTTCGTGCTCGCTGACGTGCGTCTCTGACAGGCGCGTCTCGAGCAGCGCCAGCCGCTGGGCAAGCACGACGTTCTGGTCGGAGAGTCGTGAGATGACGGTCGAGTAGTGCAGCAGCACGACGATCACGAACAGCAGGCCGACGGCGAAGAGCACGGCCGGTGGGTAGCCGCGCACGCCGAGCCAGCCGGCGATCGTGTTCAGGCCGCCGCGCCACGCCGAGAGGACGACCAGGACAACGCCAGTGAAGAGCCAGAGCAGGGCGTAGCGCTCGCGCAGGCGGCGTGAGCGGATCAGCTCGAACACGACGAGCACGAGGACGACCGAGGCCGCGGTCGCGGCCAGCGACACCTTCAGCGGTGTGCCGGCGGCGACGATCACGCGCCCTCCGTTGGCACGACGCTGCGGCGGAAGAGACCGACGAAGAGCGCGACGAGCACTTTCGCCATGTAGTAGATCGAATGCAGTGCGGTGATCGACGAGCTGCCGTGCTCGCGCTCTCGCATGCTCACGGGCACCTCGCGCAGACGCAACCGGTGCTTGATCAGCATCACCATCCCCTCGACCTCTGGGTAGTCGTGCGGGTAGTCGGCGGCGAAGAGGCCGAGCGCCTTGCGGTTGAGAGCCTGGAAGCCGGAGGTCGTGTCGGTGACGCGCTGCTTCGCAATCGCGGAGACGACCAGCGCCAGCAACCGGATGCCGATGCGCCGCGTCGCCGAGGAGCGATAACCGTCGCCGCCTGCGAAGCGCGAGCCGACCGCGATGTCGGCCTCGCCCGCGAGCACCGGCTCGAGCACCTTCGGGAGCTCCGCGGGGATGTGCTGCCCGTCTCCGTCGCAGCGCACGACCAGCTCGTAGCCGTTCTGGAACGCGTACTGGAAGCCGGTCTGCACCGCACCGCCGATGCCGAGGTTGAACGGCAACCGCACGACGTGCGCGCCGTGCTCGGCCGCCACCTCCGCCGTGCCGTCCCACGACCCGTCCGAGACGACGACCACGTCGAGACCGGGGTCGAACGCGTGCAACTCATCGACCACCCGTCCCACGTTGCGCTCCTCGTTGTAGGCGGGGACGATCGCGATCCGCTTCAGGCGGTCAGCCGACACGAGCCTCCTCGCGCAGGCCGATCAGGGACAGCAGCCGGCGGGCGCGATGCCGGTAGGTGTGCTCGTCGAGCACGCGTTCGCGCGCGCGGCGGCCCAGCTCGTCGGCCTGTGCGGGATCGGCAAGGAGGTCGCGGTACGCGGTGGTCGCCTGCTCGGCGTCTTCGACGACGATCACCTCCGAGCCTGGCTCGAACCAGCGCTCGATCCCGTTGTACGGGTTGGCGACGATGGCCGCGCCGGCGGCTGCGAGCTCGAACGGTCTGCACGATGACGACGCATAGACGGTTGCGTGGGAGCGCCGTGTGATGCACAAGTTGATGCGCGCCGCCGAGATCGCGCGCGCGAATGCATTGAACGGGACGTCGCCGATCGTCCGTGCGTTACCGATGTCACCCTGAAAGTCACGGCCGCCGAGCGCGAAGTCGACATCGGCGAGCGCACGCGACGGTTCGCCGACGAGCGCCTGCATCCACTCGCGCCGGAACTTGTCGCCGTAGCCGTAGAAGAACACGTCCATCTCCTTCTCGACCGCCTGCGGCGCAAAGAACTCCGGATCGGCGGCCCAGAAGACCGCCTCGGCCCGGCGGGCGCCGAGCTCGCGCAGCCGGTCGAGCCCACCCTCTGAGTTCGAGACGATCAGGTCGTACTCCGACGGATCGGCCTCGTGGTACCAGTTGAAGCCCGTGTCCATGCCGCCGAACTCGGGCAGGCTCATCGGCACATCGCCGTCGTAGAACACGACCGGCAGGTCGTAGCGCTCGCGCAGGTAGGTCGGAATGCCGCGCAGATGCGCCATCGGCACCGTGAAGACGACGAGCGCGTCAGGACGCTCGCGCTCGACGAGTCGATCGAGATGCCTGCGCCAGCGTGGCGTGATGAAGCGCCAGACGGCCTCGCGTGTCATCCGGTCGCCGAGACCGTCCTCCGGGCTCGCCTCGGCCCGCCGCAGGTAGCGGTCGCCCTTGAGGCGCGCGACGGCGTCGCGCGCTCGTGCGAACGACTCGCCCTCGACGAACGTCGGGTTCGGCGCCGTGCGCCACCAGGGAGACTCGACGGCCCGCCCACGGTAGGGGGTGACGACGAGGTCGACGCCCTCCTCGTAGAGGCCCTTCCAGAGCTGCCACCACGCCGGGGTGCAGCCGTAGCGAAAGTCGAGGTCGACGGCGGAGGCGGCGACGAGCAGCTTCACGCGGAGAAGTGTCTCAGAGGCGCGTGAAGGAGCGGTAAATCCGCTTCTTCACGCGCAACCTGGTTGCCCGAAGGGAACCAGGTTGCAGTCCCACGCCGACCAGCCTCGGAGCGCCGACGACACGAACCTGGTTCCGGCTTCGCCGGCAACCAGGTTCGATCACCCCTCGAACGACGATTACTGAACCTGGTTCTCGCCGCAGGCGAAACCAGGTTCACGCCTGCGACCTTCGCCGAAACGCCTCAGACACGAACCTGGTTCCGGCTTCGCCGGCAACCAGGTTCAACAAGAGCCACCGCAGCGGCAACCTGGTTGCTGGTTGCCGTTCCGCCTTCGCCGGCAACCAGGTTCCTCAATACGCGCCGCGGCGCGAGAACACCGCGAGGGGCGTCTTGAAGAGGATCGAGACGTCGAGCCAGATCGACCAGTTCTCGAGGTAGTAGAAGTCGAGCCGCACCAGGTCGTCGAAGGTGAGGTCGGAGCGGCCCGCGACCTGCCAGAGGCCGGTCATGCCGGGCAGCACGTTGTAGCGGCGGCGATGCCACGGCTCGAGCTGCTCGAAGTCGCGCGTCGGCAACGGCCGGGGCCCAACGAGCGACATCTCCCCGCGCAGGACGTTGAGCACGTTCGGCACCTCGTCGATCGAGAAACGGCGCAGTCCCCGCCCGACGCGCGTGACGCGCGGATCGTTGCGAATCTTGAAGAGCGGACCGCTCGCCTCGTTGGCGGCCTCGAGCCCGGCCTTCTCCGCCTCGGCGCCGTCGACCATGGTGCGGAACTTGAGCATCGAGAAGGGCCGCTCGCCGAGCCCGATCCTCCGGTCGGCGTAGAAGACCGGCCCGCGCGAGGTCAGCTTGATCGCAAGGGCGATCACGAGCCAAACCGGCAGCCCGACGACGACGATCAGCAAACCGACGATCAGATCGAACGAGCGCTTGGTCGCCCAGTCGGTGCCGGCGAAGATCGGCGGACGCAACTCGAAGAGCGGCACGCCCTGGCCCGGCACGTACTCGCCGCGCTCGATCAAGAGCTCCGCGGTGCGCGGCGCGACGCGCACCTTCACTCCGTGGCGATGAGCGGCCTCGACGATCTCGAGCAGGCGGTTGTCGTCGAGCCCGGAGTCCGCCACGATCAGCTCGTCGATGTGCGGGCCTGCAAGAGTCGCCTCGACCTCCGGTCCGGGATCGATCTCGCCGGCGAACTCGTACGAGATGCCGCCCCTGCTCGTGCCGAGCGACTCGCGCAGGTGCGTTCGGGCCGCCTCGGTGCCGACGAGCACCGCCCTGCGCCGCACACCGACCGCGCGCATCACCGAGCCGGTG
>DATLQV010000103.1:0-43121 GCA_035534955.1 Gaiellaceae bacterium | reverse complement strand
GTGTGGATGTCCTGTTCTTCAGGCACCAGTTCTGGGAGCGGCTGATCGCAAACGTCGGCATCGTCCTTGTCTTTGCAGCGTTCTATCTGAGGTTCCGGCTCGCGTTGGGGGGTAAGTGAAGGCCTCCGCGGCTACACCTTCGCCGAAGCGCTTCAGACACGATCCTGGTTCCGGCTGCGCCGGCAACCAGGATCGATCAGCCCTCGGGGGTCAGGCGACGCTCGCCCACCCACCGAACCTGCTGCGGCGATGGGGAGGCTCACGCGCTCTCGACGACCATCAGCGTGTTCGCGTCCTGGTCGCGGATGAAGAACATCGGCGGCACCGTGCCGTCTCCGCCCATCATGTCCGCGTCGACGTCGACGCCCTCCGACTTCAGCTCTTGGTGCGCTGCCCGCGCATCCGTCGTCGCAAGCGCGATCCCGGTCATGCGGCCGGTCTGGTAGTCGCCGCGAGGGGGCACCAGCGCGAGCGCGGCGCCGCCGCCCGGCGGTGCGACCTCGACCCACCGCTCGCCGTCACCGAAGGGAATGTCGGCAACCACGGTGAAGCCGAGCAGCTCCGTGTAGAAGGCGATCGCCGCGTCCTGATCGGCGACCGGAACCATGACCCTGCCGATGTGCGTTAGGCCGGACATTTCCTCTCCTCTCGTACGATTGCCTACAGCTGTTGCAAGAGCTCGAGCACCTCGTCGGTCGACGCGACCACGATGTCGGCGCGCTCGCGCAGCTCCGACGGGCCCTCGCTCGAAACGACCGCCACTCTCACTGCGGCATCGAGCCCGTCGAGCGCTGCGAAGCCGTCGAGGTCGGTGACGTCGTCGCCGGCATAGAGCGCGCGCCGCAAGCCGCTTTCCGCGAGCAGCGCGCGCACGGCCGTGCCCTTCGTCGCCTCGACGGGGGGCAGCACCTCGAGCACCAGACGGCCCCAGCGGACGGCAAGGCCCTCGGCGAGCGCCGACCTGGCGACGTCCTCGAGCTGCGCGTGGGCCGCGGCCTCGTCGGGCGCGAGCCGGTAATGAAAGGCGACGGTGAGCGGTTTTCCCTCCTGCCACGGCCACGGCCGGGCGCGTCCGAAGGCGTGCACCCGGCCGGCCCACGACTCCGCGTCCGGGTCGAGCTCGAGCCCGTGCTGGCCGACGTAGCGGAGGCGGTCGACGCCGACGATGGCCCGGGCGGTCTCGCTCGTCCTGCCGGTGACGCAGGCCACGAGGCCGTACCGGTCGGCGAGCCGCTCGAGCTCGTCCCGGGTCGCAGGCGGGACAGACGAGTCCTCGGGCCGCGGCACGATCGGCGCGAGCACGCCGTCGACGTCCAGGAACAGGGCAGCCCGCCCGGGCTCCGCCGTGATCCGGGTCAGCGCGTCCACCCGACGTAGAGTAGGCCAGGTGCCGAAGCTCGTCGGGATCGGTCTCGTTGCGGGCTTCTTCGCCGCGATCTTCGGCGTCGAACGCTGCCAAGGGGATCGTGCGGCCCGGATACCATCGGGGAACGGTGCGTGGCCGCTTCGCACTGCTTCTGCCCCTCGCGCTTCTGGCTTTCGGGTCGGCCGGCGCAGAGGGCCCTTCGCGCACCCCGGGCGCGTCGGCCACCGCCTGGGCGATCAGGATCTCGCTGCCGTCCGGAAGCGTCGGCACGGCGACGGTCTCTTCGCCGCCGAACGGCGCGCCCTCTGCGGGCGCCGCGTTCTCATATCCGTCGAACGGCTCGGTCGTCTCCGTGGGATCGACGACTGCGAGCGCTGTCACCGCTGTGACTCAGAACGCCTCCGCGACGGCGGAGAGCGTTGTCACCTCCCTGTCGCTCTTTGGCGGCGAGGTCACCGCGGATGCCGTCAGCGGCCGCGCCTCCGCCGGCACCGGTTCGAGCGGCGCAGGCGGAAACGCGAACGGGAGTGGGGTGGTGAACCTGCGCGTCGGCGGCCAAGCGGTCGCACCCGGTATCTCGAGCGTCGCGCTCGGGGGCTGGGGCGAGCTGACGATCGGGAGCCGGGCGGTCGATCGCAGCGCGCCGCCCGGGGCGCGGGGATACCGCGGCACCGTGATCGAGCTCGAGGTTCGGCTCGGTTCCGACCACGGGGGCTTGCCGGCGTCGAGCGAGATCCGCGTCGGCTACGCGGAGGCGGTCGTACAGACAGCGCTTCGCGGCGCATTCACGGGCACCGCCCACGCGCGTGAGACGGTCCCACCGGGCACCGGCAACCCGCGCGCCGGGGACGCGCCCCAGCTCTTCCCCCGGCAGGTACAACCGGCGCCAAGAGCGCCCCTCAAGCTCCACCCGAAGCTGGCTACGGCCCCGTACGTGTTCCCCGTCTACGGCGCGTCGTCGTACGCCGACACCTTCGGCGCCGCGCGCTCCGACGTCACCTACCACCACGGTGACGACATCTTCGGGCAGCTCGGGCAGCCGCTTGTCGCGTGCGTCGACGGCACGGTCTTCTCGGTGGGCTGGAACAAGGTCGGAGGCAACCGCCTCTGGATCCTCGACTCGCAGGGGAACCAGTTCTACTACGCCCACCTCTCCGCGTTCGCTGCTGCTGCGACGGACGGCGCGCATGTGAAGGCGGGACAGGTCGTTGGCTTCATGGGCGACACGGGCGACGCCGAGGGCACGCCCTACCACCTGCACTTCGAGGTGCACCCGGTGTCGCTGCTCTACCTCGGCTACGACGGTGCGGTCGATCCGACCGGGTACCTCGACGCGTGGCCACACGAGCAGGATCTGCCGTTCCCGGTGGCCGTCGGCTGGGTGCCGGTGGTCCACGGCAGACCGCCTGGGCCCGAGCCGGGCGCGATCCTGCTCGGAATGAACGACATCTCCAGCGCAGACGGGCTCGACCCGGCGTCGCTTGCCCGCTCGCTCGCGCCGCTCGCGCCGTCGGCGCTCATGCAGACGCTCGTGCCGTCGGTGCTGACACCGACGGCCGACCTCGGTCGCGGCTAGCCCCGCCCCGGGCCGCTCAAGGCGGTACAGAGCGGCGCCGATACGTGCCCTATGAAGTTGTCGGTTGTCATTCCCGCCCGCGACGAGGCGGAGTCGATCGCCGCGACGCTCACCGGTCTCTCAGCCGCGCTCTCACAGGAAGGCGTCGACTTCGAGCTGCTCGTGGTCGACGACGGTTCGACCGATGGCACGGGCGATCTCGTACGCCGCCTCGCGCGGGGCGACGGGCGTATCCGCTGCCTGCGCTCGCCGTACCCGCCCGGCTTCGGTCTTGCCGTTCGCGCCGGGCTCCACGCGTTCACGGGCGACGCTGTGGCGGTCGTCATGGCCGACGGCTCCGACGGTCCCGACGACGTCATCCTCTATCACCGGCTGCTCGAGGAAGGCTACGACTGTGTGTTCGGCTCGCGGTTTCTCCGCGGCTCGCGCGTGAACGACTATCCGCGCTTCAAGCTGGCGCTCAACCGCCTCGTCAACCTCGTGATCCGCGCGCTCTTCCGGCACGGCTACAACGACACGACGAACGCCTTCAAGGCGTACCGCCGCGAAGTGATCGAGACCGTCCAGCCGCTTGTCTCGAACCACTTCAACCTGACGATCGAGCTGCCGTTGAAGGCGATCGTGCGCGGGCACAGCTATGCCGTCGTTCCCATCTCGTGGACGAACCGGAGAACCGGCGCGTCGAAGCTCGGGCTGCAGGAGATGGGCAGCCGCTACCTCTTCGCACTGCTCGCGGTCTTCCTGGAGCACCACCTGAGCCGCGGCGACTATCTGCGGCCGAGCGTTCCGGCCGGACCGGTGCGGCTTCGGCCGGGCCGCATCGCGCACCCGATCGGCCCGGCGCAGTGACCGACATGGAGGTACTGGACAACGCGCTCGAACGCGTCTACGGGCACCGCTTCTCCCCGAGCCAGGAGACGGCCAAGCAAGCGATCTGGCGCGAGCTTGCCCGCTACTTGCAACGGTACGTCCCCGAGCACGGCGCCGTGCTCGACCTGGCCTGTGATCGCGGCGAGTTCATCGGCGCCATCCGTGCTCGCGAGCGCTGGGCGAGCGACCTCCGCGACGTCTCGCGCCACCTGCCGGCCGACGTGAACTTCGTGCAGGCCAACGGCCTCGAACTCGCCGGCCGGCTTCCGCCGGCGCACTTCGACACGGTCTTCATGAGCAACTACCTCGAGCATCTTCCCTCTGGAGAGGCTGTGATCGAGCAACTGCGTGTCGCGGGCGAGCTCTTGCGGCCCGGCGGCCGCGTCGTCGTCCTGCAACCGAACATCCGCCTGACTGGCACGCGCTACTGGGACTTCATCGACCACAAGACGGCGCTGACCGAGCGGAGCCTGGTCGAGGCAGCCGAGCTCGGCGGCCTGCGGACCGAGCGGCTGATCGTGCGCTTCCTGCCCTACACGACGAAGAGCAAGCTGCCGTCCTCGGCGGCACTCGTTCGCCTGTATCTCGCGTTCCCACCGGCGTGGCGGCTGCTCGGCAAGCAGACGCTGTACGTCGGCTCGCGACCGTGAACGCGCACGTCGCCGGCTTCGCGCGGGGGCGTCCCGTGGCGCTCGCCCCGATTGTGGCCGCCTGGTGGTGGGCGCCGGCGTCGGTGCTGCTCTCAGTGCTCGCGTGGCCGATCGGAAGCCTTCGCGCCGACACGATCAACGCGTACTGGCAGGTCGGACTGCACATGGCCGCCATGCAGGGGCTGGAGCCCGGTCGCGACGTCGTCTTCACGTACGGACCGCTCGGGTTCCTCGCCTTTCCACTACTCGTCGGCTCGACGACCGCAGTCGCTGCGTTCGTGTTCGCGGCCGTCGTCCACACCGCGCTGATCGCGGTTGTGCTGCAGGCGGCACGGAAGCGCCTTCCCTGGCCGGCCGCGCTCGCGATCGCCGCCGTCGCCGCCGTGGCGCCGGTGCCGCTTGCCGACGTTCCGGTGTTGCTCGTGCTGGCGGCGTGCCTGCGCACGCTCGAGAGCGCCGGCGCGCCGAGCAGCTCCTGGGTCGTTCCGGCCGGGGCGGCCGCCGCATTCGAGCTGCTGGTGAAGACGAACGACGGCCTCGTCTGCCTGGTGCTGCTGGCGCTCGCCGCGTGGCGGCTCCGGCCCGGGCGCATCCGCGCCGAGCTCGCGCTGGCGGTGAGCTTCATGGTGTCGCTTGCGCTGCTCTGGCGGTCGACGCACGGGCGGCTCGCAGACCTGCCGCAGTGGGCGAGGCTCTCCGCGCATCTGGTCGCCTCGTACGCGCAAGGAATGCAGCTCCGCGGTCCCGGCCACGCCACCCTCATCGCAGCGGCGCTCGTGGCGGTCTCGGCGATGCTCGCGCTCGTTCAGGCGCGAATGCTCGGCGGTGCGCGCGGCGCCGCCCTCTGGCTCGCCGTTGCCCTGTTCGCCTTCGCGTTCTTCAAGGAAGGCTTCGTCCGCCAGGACGCCGCGCACACAACCGTGTTCTATGCCGCGCTCGCGGTCGCGTTGCTCCTCGTCGACTGGGAGACGCCGGTGCTCAGAGCCTGCGCGCTGCTGCTCGCCGCCGCGACCGTCGCTCAGCTGGGGCCACGCGACCGGGTGGCCGAGGCGGTTCTCGTTGCCGTCGCGGCCTGGCTGGTCTTTCGGGCTCACCGGCCG
Source organism: Gaiellaceae bacterium (assembly GCA_035534955.1). Classification (GTDB taxonomy): domain Bacteria; phylum Actinomycetota; class Thermoleophilia; order Gaiellales; family Gaiellaceae; genus PALSA-600. The sequence continues at coordinate 37,559 of DATLQV010000103.1, read as the reverse complement.
TCGTTTCTCCGCTCCGCCCCACTCGTCGCCGCCGCGGCGGCGGCACTCGTCGTGGTCGGGTCGTCGGGACCGCACCTGGTCTACGAGGTCCTGCCCGAGTCCACGCTCGGGCACGCGGTCGCCCAGGTCCGCCTGCTTGCAAACGGGACTGCGCGAACCGAGGCGATCGCGGCATCCCGCGCGGCAATCCGTGCGACGACGCCGCTCTCGAGCGCCATGCTCTCGGAGCTCCGCGGGCACAGCGTCGACGTCGAGCAGCTCGGCGCGACGGTCGCCTGGGCCTACGGGCTCGACTGGCATCCCGAGCCGCTGCTCGAGAGTTACGCCGCCTACGATCCTTCGCTCGACGGGTTCGCAGCGGCCTCACTCGCGGCGAGTGGCGCCGAGCGCATCCTGCTCGCCTGGACCGCCATCGACGGCCAGAATCCGTTGTGGCAGGCGCCTGCGCTCGTTCTGACCGAGCTCTGCCGGTACCGCCGCGCCGGTGGGGATGCCGGCGGGCCCATGGTCGCCGCGCGCGCCGCCAACCGGTGTGGCACGGCGCGGCTCCTCTCGTCGACCAACGCCCGTCCCGGCCATTGGGTCGACGTTCCCGCCGCCGGTGCCGGCGACCTCGTCTACGCGTCGATCCAGCTCCGGACCGGACTGCTCGACGTGGCACGATCTGTCGCCCTGCGCCCGGGGCCGGTCAGCATCGAGGCCCGCGGCGAGGGCGGCGGCACGTTCGCCCTCGTCCCTGCGAGTGCCGCGGACCCTCTCGTCATGCGGCTACCGCACCTGCGCTCCCTGCCGGCGCCGCAGGGCGGCACCGCAATCGACCGTTTCCGGGTCGGCGGAGGCGGCACGGCTCAGATCGACTTCTACGCGGTGCACGTACGCGGAGCGCACTAGTCTCCCACCCGTGCGCATTCTGATCAGCGGAGGCGCGGGCTTCGTCGGCTCGAGCGCAGCGGTCACGCTCGCAGGGCGCCACCCCGACTGGCACGTGACCGCCTTCGACAACCTCCACCGTCGCGGCTCGGAGCTGAGCCTGCCGAGGTTGCGCGACGCCGGCGTCGAGTTCATCCACGGAGACGTGCGCGAGCTCACCGATCTCCAGTCGATCGGGCCGATCGACGCGCTGCTCGAGTGCTCGGCGGAGCCTTCCGTTCTCGCGGGCCTGGCGGGCGGGCTCGACTACCTCGTTCGGACCAACCTGCTCGGCGCGTACAACTGTCTGGAGCTCGCGCGCCGCGACGACGCCTTCGTCGTCTTCTGCTCGACGAGCCGCGTCTATCCTCTGGCCCCGCTCCGGCGCCTCGCGCTTGTCGAGACCCAGAGCCGGTTCGAGCTACGAGAGCAGCAGGAGCTTCCCGGCGCGTCGTCGGCCGGGATCGCGGAGGGATTCCCGCTCGAGGGAGCACGCACGCTCTACGGCGCGAGCAAGCTGGCCGCCGAGCTTCTGGTCGCCGAGTACGTGGAAGCGTTCGGGTTGCGCGCGGTCGTGAATCGCTGTGGCGTCATCGCCGGCCCGTGGCAGTTCGGCAAGGTCGACCAGGGCGTCTTCACGTACTGGCTGCTCGCGCACCGCTTCCGGAGGCCGCTCGAGTACATCGGCTTCGACGGCTCGGGAAAGCAGGTGCGTGACCTGCTGCACGTCGCCGACCTCGTTGACCTCTTGGAGGAGCAGGTCACGGACGCCGAGCGCTGGTGCGGCCTGACGGTCAATGTCGGCGGCGGACGCTCGTGCAGCCTGTCGCTCCTCGAAACGACCGACCTCTGCCGGGAGCTGACGGGGACCGAGGTGGACGTGCGCCCGGCAACGGCCGGCCGCCCGGGCGACATCCCGCTCTTCCTCTCCGATTGCAGTCGGCTGGGCACCTATTCCACTTGGCGGCCCCGCCGCGACGCGCGAACCGTGCTCTCCGACACGCTTGCCTGGATCGACGAGCACGAAGCTGTCATCCGGGCGGCGCTGGTCGATGGCTAGACGCTACTTGTCGCCGTTCGCCGACGGGTAGTCGCCGCCGAACTCGTCGTCTCCGCCGCCGATCATCTCTTTGACCCACTTGCGCGTCTCGGGCCCGGTGACCGGGTTGAAGAGAATGCCGAGCGCAATGCCGGCGACGAGCAGCGTCGTTGTCCGCCCGCCGTGTGTGCGCTTGCCCTGCAGCCGGTCGGCCGCGCTCCGCAGGTCTTCGACCGCGGCCTTCAGCTTGTCGCGGATCTCCTCGTCTGTTGCGACCCGTGTGGCGAGCGTCACGGCGTTGCGACCTCCGACCAGTTCGCCGTAGAGGTCCTTCGCTGTCGCAAACGCGCTCATCACGTCTGCACGAAGCTTCTCGTCGCTCATCGCGCGTTCAACGTAGGGTTTGACGTTGCCCGCCGCGCCGGAAACCTTGTCCTTTGTGTTAGCCATGTTCGCCGGATCCTTTCGCCTCGATACTGCGCGCTTGCTGCCTCGGATGCTCCGACGCGAGTACGCGCTCCTTGTGGCACTGCTCATACTCGCAGGATGTGGGGGGTCGAGCGAGCCGAAGGCGGCCTACCAAGTCGTGACGGGCGCCGGCTTCAGCTTCCAGGCGCCTGCCGGCTGGAAGGTCGAGCATGCGCTGCGGCGTTCGGAGGCAGCAAGCGGCTCGGAGCTCGTGCAAGTTGTGACGTTCGCGCTCGTCCGCCCGTACACCGCCGCCCTCTTCACCCGGGTGACGGTCGAGCTCGACCTGCGGATGAAGGCCCTCGCGCAGCAGACGGGCGGCCGGCTGGCGGGGTCGTCGGTCGTCAAGGCGGGCGGCGTGCTGTCGCATGCGTACACGATGAAGGTCGGGGACCACGTCGACGAGTATGCGTTCGTGCTCGACCGTAAACGCGAATACCAGCTCCTCTGCCGCCGCCTTGCGTCGTCGAGCGACGTGTTCTGCGCTCACCTGATCAAGAGCTTCGCGCTGGCATAGCCGCTTGGCGCTCCAGCGGCTGGGCGGCACGCGGCCGCGCGCGACGCTTGCCGTCGAATGCGGCGGTGAAGACGTCCTCGATCGTGTCCGCCGGGATGAACTCGAGTGCGGCGCGGGTCTCCGGCGGCAGATCGTCGAGGTCGAACTGGTTCTCCCGCGGGTAGATCACGCGTTTTAGCCCCGCCCGTTGCGCAGCGAGCGCCTTCTCGCGCAATCCTCCGATCGGCAGGACCTGGCCGCTGAGCGTGATCTCGCCCGTCATGCCGACGTCCTCGGCCACCGGCTCGGCGCGCACGAGCGACGCGATCGCGGTCGCCATCGTCACGCCGGCCGACGGCCCGTCCTTCGGCACGGCGCCGGCCGGAACGTGGATGTGCAGGTCGTGGTTCGAGAACCAGTCGTCTGCCAGCCCGAGCTCGTCGGTGTGCGAGCGCACCCACGAGACCGCAGCCTGCGCCGACTCCTGCATCACCTCTCCGAGCTGCCCGGTGATCGTGAGGCGCCCCTTCCCCGGGTACGCCGTGGCTTCGATGAAGAGCACGTCCCCGCCGGCGGTCGTGTAGGCAAGGCCGGTCGCAACGCCCGGCGCGGAGGTGCGCTTGCGTACCTCGCCGGCAAAACGGCGCGCTCCGAGCCATTCCCGTAGCCGGGCATCGTCGATCTTCAGCTTCTGCGCGCGACCCTGCGCCACCTGTGACGCGGCCTTGCGGCAGACATCCGCGATCCGGCGCTCGAGGTTGCGCACCCCGGCCTCCCGTGTGTACTCGCGGATCACGGCGCGCAGCACCTTGTCGGGCAGGGTGAGCTGCGCACGCTTCAGTCCGTGCAGGCGAAGCTGTTTTGGCACCAGGTAGCGCTTTGCGATCCCGACCTTCTCGTCCTCCGTGTAGCCCGACAGGGAGATCACGTCCATGCGGTCGAGCAGCGCTCCGGGGATCGTGTCGACGGTGTTGGCGGTGCAGATGAACAGCACCTTCGACAGGTCGAACGGCAGGTCGAGGTAGTGGTCGCGGAACGCGCGGTTCTGCTCCGGGTCGAGCACCTCGAGCATCGCGCTCGCCGGGTCGCCACGCCAGTCGGCTCCCATCTTGTCGATCTCGTCGATCAGGATCAGTGGGTTCGCCGACTCGGCGTCTCGCAATGACCGGACGATCGAGCCCGGCATCGAGCCGATGTAGGTGCGGCGATGGCCACGGATCTCCGACTCGTCACGCACTCCGCCGACCGACAGCCGGATGAACTTTCGGCCGAGCGCGCGTGCGATCGACTGTCCGAGCGAGGTCTTGCCGACGCCCGGCGGGCCGACGAAGCAGAGAATCTGACCGGAGATCTCCTGGCGCAGCTTGGCGACGGCCAGGAACTCGATGATCCGCTCCTTCACCTTCTCGAGGTCGAAGTGATCGGTGTCGAGAACCTGTCGCGCGTGTTCGAGGTCGAGGTTGTCCGGGGTGTACTGCGACCACGGCAGCGTCAAGATCCACTCGAGGTACGTGCGAATCACGCCGTACTCCGCCGCGGCCGGAGGCAGCCGCTCGAGGCGCTGGAGCTCGCGATCGGCAGCCTTGCGCACCTCCTCCGGCAGTTCGCCGAGAGCTGCGAGCCGCTCGCGCAACTCGGCGATCTCGGCCTGTTCCGGGTCAGCCTCGCCGAGCTCCTGCTGGATCGCCTTCAACTGCTGGCGCAGGAAGTACTCGCGCTGGCCCTTCTCCATCTCCGACTGCACCTGCGACTGGATCTTCGATCCGAGCTCGAACACCTCGAGCTCGCGGCTCAGGATCGCCGACACCTCGCGCAGCCGCCGCTCGACGTTCACCTCCTCGAGGATCTGCTGGCGCTCTCCGGTCTTGATCGTGCGCAGTGTCGAGGCCACCAGGTGGCAGAGCGCGCTCGGGTCGTCGACGTTGGCGGCGGCGAGCTGCAGCTCTTCGGGAAGGTAGGGCGCGAGCCCGATGATGCGCGCGAACAATCCTTGCACGTTGCGCGTGAGCGCCTCGAGCTCGGGCGTCTCTTTGACCACGTCGGGCAGCGCGGTGAACTCTCCGAGCAGGTACGGCTCGACGTCGAGGCGGTTCTGCAGCCGCACCCGCTCGATCCCCTGGACGAGGATCCGTAGCGACCCGTCGGGGACCTTGATCATCTTGTGCACGATCGCCACGGTGCCGACCTCGTACAGGTCGGCCCAGCCGGGCGATTCGATCGATGCGTCTCTTGTGGTGACGAGCGCGAGTAGCCGGTCGCCCGCGACGACGTCGTCGATCAGCCGTACCGAGCGCTCCTGGCCGATCGCGAGCGGCGACATCGACTGCGGAAAGACCACCGTCTCCTTGAGCGGCAGTACCGGCAGCACCGCCGGGAACTCGAGCACCGGGTCCTGCGGCTCGGGGGTGTCGAACATCACGTCTGTCACAGGCGCTCCACCGTGATCCGGTAGCGGCCGGCGGGGGGCGCGCGGTCCGCGATCGGCAGCTCGACCGTCAGGACGCCGTGCTCGAACCGTGCGCACGCCTGCTCGGGATCGACATCCTCGGCAAGCCGTACCCGGCGTTCGAAGGGGCCGTACTCGATCTCGACCTGTTGGTACACGCGGCCGGGGACCTGCGGCCGCTGCCGTTCGCCGGCGATCACGCATACCCGCTCGCCGACGACGACACGAACCGAGCCCGGGTCGACGCCGGGAAGTTCGACGACGACTGTCAGCGCGTGCGGCTCGTCGGTGTGGAAGCAGTCGACGTTCGGCCGAAAGCCGCGCCGGAGCCCGGCGAACCGCGGCACCTGCCAGAGGTCCGCGAAGAGCTCTTCGATCTCGTCCTGCAGCCGGTCGGGGTCCCTGCGGGGCATGCCCCGTAAACGGTACTCGGTCGCGGCCCCGCGACGGGCCGGACATCCGCCGGACCCGCCGGCTGGGCTCGCTACTCGGCTCGCTCGAAATCGCCGCCGGCCGTCGCCACGCGCAGGTCGGCCAAAAGCTGGCGCAGCTGCGCCGCGACGATCGCCGCGTCTCCGTCTGAGGGAGCAGCGAGCGCGTCCGCGGCGCGGGCCAGCGGCTCGCTCGTCTCCCCACCCGAGAGCGAGCGATCGGCGGCGTCCGCGAGGTGCCGTGTGGCGGCGGCCAATGTCTCGGAGCGGACTGTGGCGTCGGCGACGTCACGGGCGATCGAGCGCGTGTGCCGGTAGAGCCGCGCCCCGAGGTTGATGCTCACGTCGATGCGCGCCACAGCCGGGCGGTCGAGGTGGCGGAGCGGGCTGAAACGAAGAGCCCGGTGGGCAGATTCGAGCTCGAAGACGTCGCGGATCGCCTCGAGCGAGTGAGCCCGCACGTCGTCGAGCCGGGCTGCCGACGCGCCGCTCCCGGTCGCAAGGTCCTCGGCGACAGCGGCAAGATCGGCGGCGAGCCCCTGCCGTAGTCGCTCGAGGCGCTTGCGCAGCTCGCGTGCCGGATCGGGCGGCCAGACGAACGTGGCCACGAGCACCGACAGAGCGGCGCCGATCGCCGTCTCCCAGACGCGCGCGATCCCCGCGTGCGACGAGCCCGCGACGCCGATCATGAAGAGCGCGCTGACCGCAGCCTGCACGTTCGCCCGCGTGCCGAAACGAAGCAGGATCCCGGCCGCGGTGCCGAACGCGAGCGCAATCGCGACGGTGACGGTGCCGGGCAGGCCGACGTGGACGATCCCGATCCCGATGCCGACGCCGGCGAAGATCCCGACGATTCGGTTGACCGAGACGCTGACCACGCTGAACGGATCCCCGGTCATCGCGACGAGCGGAACGAGTACGGCGAAGATCGGCCGGTGCGCACCGAGTGCGCTCGATACCCACCAGGCGAGCGTGCCGGTCAGGGTCATCTTCGTCGCAAGCCGCAGCTCCTCGGGGAGGTCGCGTCCGGCGACGAACCGCCGTAGCACCGTCAGTCCTCGGGCGGGAGTCGAGCGAGAATCGCTTCGGCCATCCGCCGGTTTGCCTCGTCGACCATCTCCCCGTCGAGTCGTGCGACTCCGTCGAGGGCGAGGATCCGTCGCGCGCGCTCGATCTCGGCCGGGGTCGGCGCATAGAGCTCGTTGCACAGCTCGACCTGTGCGGGATGGATGCACCACTTGCCGTCGTAGCCGAAGCCGCGCGACCGCAGGATGGAGGTGCGCAGCCCCGCGTCGTCGCCGAGCACGACAAACGGGCCGTCGACGGCAGCGAGCCCATAGGCGCGGGCGGCCACGACGATTCGCGCGAGCGCGTAGTCGACGTGCGCTCCTTCGCCGATCGTCAGCTCGGGCACGCCCAGCGAGGCGGCCAGGTCGCCCGGGCCGAGCACGAGCGCCTCGAGCCCCGGGGCCGCGGCGATGCGCTCGCATTCGACCAGGCCGAGCGCGGTCTCGATCTGCGCCTCCGCAGGCACGGGTAGTCCCTCCAGGTCGCCGGGCGAGGAGACCTTCGGCAACACGACCACGTCGGGCCGCGCAGCACGCACCAGTTCGAGATCCGCCTGCGAGCCCGGGTTCACCCGGATCGCGACCGTGGGTGCGCGCCACTCGAGGTCGCGGAGCGCCCGTGCCACCGTCTCTCGCGCCGTGTCTTTTCGAGGAGCGGCGACGGCGTCCTCGAGGTCGATGATCACCTCGTCGGCGGCAATCGTCGCGGCCTTCGCAAGCTTGCGCTCGTCGTCGCCGGGGACTGTCAGGCACGACCGGCGGCGGCGCACAGACATGCCCTGACGCTAACGAATTCCGTACGGTCACGACACAAAAGACGCAAAGTGCCCGGCGAGGATGAAGGCATGCGGTATCTCGCGGCCACGGTCGGCTTCATCGGGACGCTCATCCTGCTGGCGCCGTTTCACTAGTTTTCGCTCATGCACGCGGCTCCCGTCCTGCGTGGCGGGCTGGTCGCGCGGTCGGTCTGGCTTGTCACCGGCCTCTTCTTCTGCGCGTGCGGCATCGTCTCGTTCCTCGAGTCACGCCTGGGCTTGCCGCCCTGGGACGTGCTGCACCAGGGGATCGCGAATCACACGCCGCTCTCGTTCGGGCTCGCCAACGAGTTCGTCGGCCTGATCGTGCTCATCCTCGCGTGGCTGCTCGGCTCGCGACCGGGCGTCGGCACCGTTGCCAACGCGGTGCTGATCGGCCTCTTCATCGTTTTCGTACAGCCGCTCGGATTCGTCGGGCAGCTGGCGACCTGGCCGCTCCCTGCGCGTGCCTGTCTGCTCGCGGCCGGGCTCGTGCTGTTCGGCGCCGGGACGGCGCTGTACATCGGGGCCGCGCTCGGGGCGGGCCCGCGTGACTCGCTGATGCTCGTCGGAGCGCTGCGGACGCACGTGCGGATCGGAGCGGTGCGGGCGTGCATCGAGGCCACGGCGCTGCTGGGCGGGTTCGCGCTCGGCGGCAAGGCAGGGATCGGGACGCTGGCGTTTGCGCTCTTGATCGGCCCGTCGGTCGAGGGGGCTTTCTGGCTCGTGTCGCGCACACCGCTCGTGACATGACGCTCTTCGCCCGGCTCTTTCGGCTCGTGTGGGGCGGCGACGTGGATCGTGCCCTGCGGCCGGTGCTCGCCGTCAGCCTCGCGGGCTCCATCGCGGGAGCGACCTCGTACCCGTTTCTCGGCATCTGGGCGATCAAGAGCCTGCACGCGCCGCAGACCACGCTCGCCGTCGCCTACCTCGGCGGCGCCGTGCTCGCCGGCGGCACCGGCTACATCGGCGGCCACCTCTCGGACCACGTCGGCCGGCGGCCGCTGATCCTCGCGGGCTGGGGCTTCCAGGCGCTGGTGCCGTTTGCGCTGCTCTCGGTCGGCCACCACGTCTACTGGGGTCTCGCCCTGCTCGCGCTCCTGCCGGTCTTCGGCTCGCTCGGAAACGCGGCCGATCAGGCGATGGTCGCCGACCTCGTCGCGCCCGAGCGGCACGAGGCCGCCTACGCGTCGGTGCGCGTCGCCTCCAACCTCGGCGTCACGATCGGACCGGTGCTCGGTGGCGCGCTCCTGATCGGCGGGCACTGGTCGCACCTGTGGCTCGGGACGCTCGTGTTGTCGTCGATCGGGTTTGCGATCGCGTTTCGCTACATCCCGCGCGGCGGCGCCTTCGCACCCGCCGGCCCGCCCGCGCGCGGCTCCTTCGCGGTGATCATCCGCGACTCGCCGTTCCTGCTCTTCATGCTCTCCTCCGTCTTTGCGACGATGACCTACGTCGCGACCGAGACGCTGCTGCCGATCTCCGTCACCACGACCCATCACCTCGCACCCGCCGCGTGGGGCTTCTTGATGATCGCGAACCCCTTGCTCGTCACCGTGCTGCAGCTTCGCCTCACCCGGTGGACGGCGTCCGTTCCCGCGTCGGTGAAGCTCGGGATCGCGATGCCGATGATGGGCGTGCCGTTTCTGCTTCTGAACGTGAACGGCTCGGCCCCGGTGATCTTCGTCGTCATCGTGGTCTTCGTGTTCGGCGAGATGCTGTGGGTGCCGACCTCGCAGGCGGTCGTCGCAGCGCTTGCGCCTGCCGACATCCGCGGCGCGTACATGGGTGCCTTCGGCGGCACATGGTCGGTGGGGTGGGCGGCGACGCCGTTCCTCGGTCTCGAGGTGCGTAGCGCGTACGGCGACGCGAAGATGTGGATGTGCGTTGCGGCCGTCGGCGTGATCGCGGGCATCACCGGGCTCGTCGCCGCACGAGGACATGACGCGGCGGCTGCCGTAGGATCGCTCTCGTGAAGGGGCTGATCTGTGCCGGCGGCAACGCGACGCGGCTTGCGGAGCTGACGCGTGTCACGAACAAGCACCTGCTGCCGGTCGGCAGCTGGCCGATGGTGTACTACCCGCTGCAGTTGCTGCAGCGGCTCGGCATCCGCGAGGTGCTGATCGTCACGGGCCAGCAACATGCAGGGCAGTTCATCGACCTGCTCGGCAACGGGCAGGTGCGCTCGCGCTCCGGCGACGAGCTGCTCTTCGATCTCGACCTGTCGTACAAGGTGCAGGTGGAGGCGGGCGGTATCGCCCAGGTCGTCGGCATGGCACGCGAGTTCGCCGCGGGCGATAAGCTGGTCGTTTGCCTCGGCGACAACATCTTTGAACACGCCCATGCCGGCGCGATCGCATCGTGGGGTGACGGCGCGATGGTGTTCGTGAAGGAGGTTCCGGATCCCGAGAACTTCGGCGTCGTCGCCTACGACGGCGACATGAACGTCACCGACCTCGTCGAGAAAGCAGGACGGGTGGACGTGCGCTACGACGCACCGCCGTCCAACGACGCGGTGGTGGGGCTGTACTGCTATCCCCCCGACGTCTTCGGGATCATCGACGACCTCGCTCCCTCGAGTCGCGGGGAGCTCGAGATCACGGATGTCAACCGCGTCTACGCGCAGCGCGGCGACCTGGCGGTGCATCGCGTCGAAGGCTGGTGGCACGACGGCGGCAAGCACTGGGGCGACCTTGCGGAGATCGGACGCCGGATCGAAGAGACGGGCGCCAACAAGTAGTGGTCGAAGGGATCGTTCGCATCCCTCTGCGCCGGTTCGACGACGACAGGGGCTGGTTCTTCGAGCTGCGCCGCGAAAGCGTGTTGCCGAAGCCGACGCGCCAGACGAACGTCTCGTTCTCGCGCGCCGGAACGATCCGCGGCCTGCACTTCCACGAGCGCGGCCAGGACGATCTCTTCGCATGCCTGCAGGGCACGGCGCGTGTCGTCGTGCTCGATCGCGTCACCGGAGACACGTTCACCGAGGACATCGGCGACGACAACCCCGTCGCCATCTACATCCCGGGCATCCACGCGCACGGCTTCGAGGCGCTGACCGACCTGCTCTTCTGTTACCACGTCACGGCGGAGTACGACCCCGGCGATCCCGACGAGCAGGGCCTCTGCTGGCGGGACCCGCGCGTCAGGGATCTGTGGAGCACCGATACGCCCATCCTCTCGCCGCGCGACGCGGCGGCATGCTCGTAACCGGCGCCGGCGGGCAGCTCGGCCAGGCGCTCCTCGAGGCGTTTCCGCAGGCGCGCGGTCTCACGCGAGCCGACTGGGACGTGACCCACCCGGCGCCGCCGGGGCTCGAGGCGGAGCTCATCCTGCACGCCGCTGCGTGGACCGACGTCGACGCGGCCGAGGAAGACCCGCAGAGCGCAGCGGCGGTCAACGTGGGCGGGGTGCAGAACGCAGCGGCGCTCGGTGTGCCGCTCGTCGTGTGGTCGAGCGACTACGTTTTCGACGGCGTCAAACGCTCGCCGTACGTGGAGTCGGATGCACCGGGACCGCTCGGGGCGTACGGCCGCACGAAGCTCCACGGCGAGGCCGCCGCGGGCGGGCGTGCTTGGGTCGTGCGCTCGTCGTGGCTGTACGGCTGGACGTCGAAGAACTTCGTGCGCACGATGCTGCGGCTCGGAGCCGAGCGCGATGAGGTGGACGTCGTCGGCGACCAGCGGGGGGCCCCGACCTACGTCGCGCATCTTGCGGAGGCGACCAAGCAGCTGCTCCAGCTGCCGTACGGTGTCTACCACGTCGCGGGCGCGGGCGACTGCACGTGGGCCGACTTCGCGGAGGCGATCTTCGAGGAGGCCGGCCTCGCGACGCGGGTACGCCGGATCGCCACAGCCGAGTTCGGTGCGCGGGCACCGCGGCCCGCATACTCGGTGCTGCGCAGCGAGAAGGGAGCACCGCAGCTTCCGCACTGGCGCGACGGGCTGCGCGAGTGTCTCGCCCGCCTGTGACGAGTACCCTGTAGTCATGCGCGTGCTCGTGACCGGGGGAGCCGGATTCATCGGCTCGCACTTCGTCCGGCGCCTTGCGGAGCAGGGCGAGGCCGTCGTCGTGCTCGACAAGCTCACCTATGCCGGCAGCCGCGCGAATCTCGAGGGGCTCGTGCACGAGTTCCACGAGGGCGACATCGCCGATCCCGAAGCGGTGGCGCTGGCGGCGCAGGGCTGCGAAGCGATTGTCAACTTCGCCGCCGAGTCGCACGTCGACCGCTCCATTCTCGGCCCGGCCGAGTTCATCCTCACAGACGTGCTCGGGACGCAGGTGCTGCTCGACTACGCCCGCCACCACGCCATGCGGCTCGTGCACGTCTCGACCGACGAGGTATACGGCGACATCCCGCTCGGCGCGCCGGCGTGCGACGAGAGCGCGCCGTTCCGCGCGTCGAGCCCGTACTCGGCCTCGAAGGCAGGCGGCGAGCTACAGGTCTTCGCTTACGTGCGCACGTTCGGCGTCGATGCACTCGTGACGCGTGGTGCGAACACCTACGGCTCGCGCCAGTACCCGGAGAAGTTCCTGCCGCTCTTCATCACCAACGCTCTCGACGGGCTGCCGCTGCCGGTGTACGGCGACGGCAAACAGCGCCGCGAGTGGCTGCACGTTGCGGACCATTGCGCGGCGATCGAGATCGCCCTGCGCAACGGGGCGGCGGGCGAGGCCTACAACATCAGCGGCCAGGAGCGCGAGAACCTGGAGGTCGTCAAGCGCATCCTCGACCTCACCGGCGCGAGCCCGGATCTCGTCCGGCATGTGGAGGACCGGCCGGGGCACGACCGCCGTTACTCCGTCGACTCGTCCAAGCTTCGCGGCCTTGGCTGGGCCCCCAGCCGCTCGTTCGATGCGGGCGGCCTCGAGGAGACCGTCGAGTGGTACCGCGAAAACCGCGAGTGGTGGGAGCCGATCAAGTCGGGCGAGTACCGCCGCTATTACGAAACACAGTACGCCGAGCGCCTGTCGTAGACGGGAAAACCGGGGCAGGCATGCTCCCGCGCGCAGCGAACACGGCCCCAGAAGGCGACCGGTCCGGCCGCTCGTACCGTCATGGAAACGTTCCGTAAAACCTCTGCGGGTGCCGTCGGCACCTCGGCTACCGTGCCCCCCGTGGGTCGTTTTGCCCTGCGGCTCGCCGCAGCGACGCTGCTGCTGCTCGGTGGGCTCGCCTCGTCGATCCTCGCCGCGGAGCCGTCTGCCGGCGTCGCCTCGCTCGAGCCGACGACCGCCGTCTCGACCGTTTCCAGCACGCCGGCGACGACGGGCTCCACGCTGACGAGCCCGGCCCGGTCGGTGCTCGTCGTCAGCGGGCACGGCTGGGGGCATGGGCTCGGTCTCAGCCAGTGGGGTGCCTACGGGTACGCGAAGCACGGCTGGTCGTACGGCAGGATTCTCGCCCACTACTACTCGGGCACGACGCTCGGCGTCGCCAGGAAGGCGACCGTTCGCGTGCTCGTCGCCTCCGGAAAGCGCGCCACGCTCAGTTCCACCGTGCCGTGGACGGTGACGGACGCAACCGGACAGACGGCCAAGCTCGACCCGGGCCCGCTCGTCCTCACACGGGTGCTCACGCTCGGCGCCCAGCCGGCGCTGCAGCCGCCATTCACGTTCGCGTCGACCGTGCCGCTTGCCGTCGGCGGTGTCGCCTACCGCGGCAAGATCGTCGCCTCGAGCGATGGGAAGACCCTCTTGGTGACCGACGTTCTCGATCTCGAGCAGTACCTCAAGGGAGTCGTGCCGATGGAGATGCCGCCGACCTGGTCGCCAGAGGCGCTGAAGGCGCAGGCGGTCGCTGCGCGCTCCTACGCGCTCGCCAACCTGGCGCCGGATCGTGCCTACGACCTGTACGGCGACACCCGCAGCCAGGGGTACGGAGGCGTCGCCGCGGAGACAAGTTCCACGAATGCCGCCGTCGACGCGACCACGGGGCAGGTTGTGCTCTACAGCGGCAAGGTCGCCGACACGCTGTACTTCTCCTCGTCGGGCGGCCGAACCGCATCGGCGCTCGAGGCCACCGGAATCGCCGTCCCCTACCTCGTGTCGGTCTCCGATCCGTACGACACGCTCGCGCCGTACCACGACTGGGGCCCCGTGCTGCTGGACGCGACGAAGGTCGCGAAGACGCTGAAGCTCTCCGCGCCGATCGCCGACGTGCAGGTTGCCGACGGTGCCTCGGGCCGCGTCAGCGCGGTGACGGTGGTGTCGAGTGACGACTCCCAGGTGACGCTGACCGGCAACCAGGTACGCGGCGCGCTCGGCCTCCGCTCGACGTGGTTCACGCCGACGCTGCTCCAGCTGCTGCCGGCGTCGAAGACGATGACCTACGGCGGCGCCGTATCGCTGACCGGTGTCGCACGCGGGGTCGACTCGCTCTCGCTCGAGTCGAAGACGGCAGCCCTGCCGGACTGGACGCCCGCCGGCGACCTCGTGCTCGGCCCCGACGGGTCGTTTGCGACGATTGTCCAGCCGCAGGCGACGACGCAGTACCGCCTCGCCTGGGGTGACGTGCGCGCGGGTCTCGCAAAGATCGCCGTCGCGCCCCGGGTCGATGCGACGGAGACAGCGGCCGGCATCCAGGGCGCAATCGCGCCGGTCATCGCGGGTGCGACCGTCTATCTCCAGCAGCAGAGCGGGACGACGTGGACCACGCTCTCAGCCACGGCCACAGACGGGTCGGGCTCGTGGAGCTTCGCCGGGGTGCTCGCGCCGGGCTCGTATCGCATCCGTTGCGCGCCCGGCCAGGGCCTGGCCGCGGGTGTCTCGCCGACGCTGCTCGCCCAGTGAGACGTCGCCTCGCGGTCGTCGTGGCGCTCGCCGCGCTTGCGCTGCCTGCGGTCGCACTGGCGTTCGACAACCTCGAGCCGCTTGCCTCACACCAGTGGTACCTCGTGTCTGACCACGCGTGGTCGTACTGGCCGACGCAACCCCAGCTCTTTCCGATCAACGTCGCGGTGATCGACTCGGGCATCGACGGCACGCATCCCGAGTTCGCCGGCCAGATCGTCGCTGCGAAGTCGTTCGTCGGCGGCTCGCCGTATCGCGACGACCAGGGACACGGCACGTTCGTCGCAGGTGAGATCGCCGCCAGCCCGTTCAACAACCTGGGCATTGCCGGACTTGCATTCAATGCCCGCCTGATGATCGCGAAGGTGGTGGAGCCTGACGGCACAGTGTCCCTGCCGGGCGAGGTCGCAGCGATCCGCTGGGCCGTCGACAACGGAGCGCGTGTGATCAACCTCAGCCTCGGCGGGGTCCGCGACCCGCTCAACCCGAGCCTCGACACCTACTCGCCGCTCGAGCAGGCGGCGGTCGAGTACGCCTATTCGAAGGGGGTCGTGGTCGTGGCCGCCGTGGGCAACGGCCCGCAGTCGCCGGCCACCCCGTGGGGCTTCGCGCACTATCCGGCGGCGCTGCCGCATGTGATCGGCGTCAGCGCCGTGCGCCAGGACGGCTCTGTTCCGAACTACTCGAACCGGGACGTCATCTACAACGACATCGCCGCGCCGGGGGATGCGATCTTCTCGACGATTCCCACGAATCTCGTCGACCCGAGTGCGGCGTGCGTCAACGAGCCGTACTCGGACTGCGGGCCGTCCGAGTTTCGCGACGCGATCGGCACCTCGTTCGCCGCGCCGCAGGTCTCGGCGGCGGCCGCCCTGCTGCTCGGCCAGAATCCGACGCTGCGTCCCGAGCAGGTGGCGTGGCTGCTCGAGCGGAGCGCCGACGATGCGAATGCGGCGACCGGTTGCGCACAATGTCCGGTGGGGCGCGACATGTACACGGGCTGGGGCACCCTCGATGTCGCGGCTGCGCTCAACCTGATGACGTCGCACCCGTTGCCGGCGGTCGACCACTACGAGCCGAACGACGACGCCGGCCCGTGGTCGCATGCGCTCCCGCCGCTGCCGCGGACGATCGAGGCGACGCTCGACTACTGGGACGACAGCCGCGACGTCTATCGCATCTACCTGCACAAGGGCCAGCGGCTCTTCGCCCGGGTCACGCCGTCTCTGGCCGATTCGGTGCGGATGAGCGTGTGGGCCCCAGGCACGCAGCGGGTCGAGACCCTGAGCGCGCAGCACCTGTTGCTTGCGCAATCGCGCGCCGTCGGGGCCCAGGCTCGGATCGCCTACACGGCGACCCAGACAGGCACGCACTACCTCGAGCTGAAGATCGTCGAGCCGAACTTCGACCCGATGACCTACCGGCTCTCCCTCGCCCGCAGTTAGCCGCCGTTCTCGCGCAGTTCGTCCGGGTGGACGTCGCGCACGACGCGAGCGGGCGAGCCGACGACGAGCTTCCGGGGCGGGACGTCCCTGGTCACCACGGCGCCTGCGCCGACGAACGCCTCCTCGCCGATCTCGACGCCCGGACAGAGGATTGCTCCGCCGCCGACGCGCGCCCCACGGCGAATCGTCGGCCCTTGCATCAGGGCTTTGCGCCGCTCGGTTCGCCCCATGAAGTTGTCGTTCGTCGTCACGACGCACGGTGCGATGAACACGTCCTCCTCGAGTGTCGAGTAGGCCGTCACGTACGCGTCCGCCTGGATACGCGTGCCGGCGCCGACCGTCGTGTCGTTCTCGATCAGAGAGCCGCGCCCGAGGACACAGTTGTCCCCCATGCGCACGCGCTCGCGGATGCACGACTGGTCGCCGACGACGCAGTTCGCTCCGACAGTCGATCCGGCGAACACGATTGCGCCGGTCGAGATCACGGTGCCGTCGCCGATCGTCGCCGGCGGCAGCGGCTCGCGCTTCGCCGTCGAGGCCGCACCGAGTGACGGCTGCTTGCCCACGACTGCGTTCTCGAGCACGCGCACGTGTTCGCCCAGCACCGTCCCGTCGTAGACGATGGCGGAGGGGTGGATCTCAGTCATTGAGTGAGTTCGTCAGCATTTCCAGCGCGCGCACCACGCGGGCGCCGTCGCGTGCGACCTTGCCGCGATCGTGCTGCCCGTCGATCAGCTCGAGAAAATGTGCGCACTCGAGCCGCAGCGGCTCATCGGTGGAGATCTTGGGGATGTAGATGTCGCCCGAGCGTGTCTGCCATTCCCCGTACGTCTCGGCACGCTTCCACGGCGACTTCTCGTAGACCGTCACCTTGCGCTCGAGCTCCATGTCGTCGAACACCACCATCTTCTCGCGTCCGACGACGGTCATCTTGCGCATCTTGTGCGGATCGAGCCATGACAGGTGCATGTGCGCGATCTTTCCGCTCGGAAAGCGCAGGTAGCAGAACACGACGTCTTCGACCCCCGGCGTGAGGAAGTCCCGCCCCTGCGCGGTCGCCACCTCCGGGTCTTCGTCGAGCAGGTGAAGGATCACCGACAGGTCGTGGACGCCGAGTGACCAGAGAGCGTTCTCGTTCGTGCGCACGATGCCGAGGTTCTGCCGGTTGCCGTAGACGCAGAGGACCTCCCCGAGCTCGCCGGTGTCGATCAGCTCTTTCAGCTTCAGCACGCCGGGGTGGTAGAGCAGGAGGTGGCCCGGCATGAGCACGAGGTCGCGGGCGGCGGCGAGCAGGACCAGCTCGTCCATCTCGGCGGCGTACATCGCCGGCGGCTTCTCGACCAGCACGTGCTTGCCTGCCTCGAGTGCCTGCTTCGCAAGTGTGTAGTGCGTCGGTACGGGAGTGGCGACGACCACGGCGTCGACGGAGTCGTCCGCGAGCACCTCCGACAGGTCGGCCGTCACCTTCGCGTAGGGGTAACGGGCCGCGAAGCGGTCACGAAGCTCCGCGTCGAGGTCGACGAGCCAGGCGAGCTCGGCGAGCTCGTCGAAGTTCCGAACGAGATTGGGGCCCCAGTAGCCGAGGCCGGCGACGGCCACTCTGCGCACTAGAGCTTCCAGACCTTGCCGTCGACCTCGTGTCCCTTCGTGGCGTTTCGAAAGTCGACGATCACGTTGCCGCGGCGCACCAGCTCGCCGTAGTCGATCTGAGAATGGTTGGTCACGATCGCGACGCAGTCGTAGGCCTCGGGCTCGAGCGGCGCGGAGGTCATGCCGTCGAACTCGGGCACGAACGGATCGTGGTAGCTGACCTCGGCGCCCGCCTTGCGCAGCAGGTGGATCAGCTTCTCGGCGGGTGTCTCGCGCCAGTCGCCGATGTCCGGCTTGTAGGCAACACCCACGATCAGCACCTTCGAGCCGCTGACCGACCGGTTCGCGCCATGGTTCAGCGCCTGTGAGATCAGCGAGCGGCAGAAGTACGGCATGTTGTTGTTGACCTCGCCGGCCAGCTCGATGAAGCGTGTTGAGAAGTCGAACTCACGCGCCTTCCAGGTGAGGTAGAACGGATCGATCGGGATGCAGTGCCCGCCGAGCCCCGGGCCGGGCTTGAACGAGGCAAACCCGAAGGGCTTGGTCGCTGCGGCATCGACGACCTCCCAGACGTCGATCTCCATCCGGTCGCAGAGCTGCGCCAGTTCGTTGACAAGCGCGATGTTGACCGCGCGGTAGATGTTCTCGAGCAGCTTCGTCAGCTCGGCTGCATCGGGCGTCGACACTTCGTGCACCGTGTCGAGCGCGGACCGGTAGACGTCCGCTGCGGCCTTGGTGCTCGCCTCGTTGATCCCTCCGACCACCTTTGGCGTCGTCTTGGTCGTCCAGTCCTCGCGACCCGGGTCGACGCGCTCGGGCGACATCGCGAGGTGGAAGTCGACGCCCGCCGTGAGGCCCGAGCCGTGCTCGAGGATCGGCTGCACGACCTCGCGAGTCGTCCCGGGCCAGGTCGTCGACTCGAGCACGACAACCTGGCCGCGCTGGAGCACGGGGGCGAGGCTCGCGGAAGCACGCTCGATGTAGGACAGATCGGGCTCCCGCTGGCGCGAGAGCGGCGTCGGCAGCGCGATCAGCACGGCGTGCGCCTGCTTCACGACCTCGTAGTCGGTCGTGGCGACCACGAGGCCCCGGTCGACGAGCACCGCCAGGCGCTCGGAGCTGACATCCTCGATATGGCTGCGCCCTTCGTTGAGCGCAGCGACGATCGACGACTGCACGTCGACGACGAGCACGCGCTGCCCGGCCTCGGCGAAGGTGGCCGCGAGCGGTACGCCGACGTAGCCGGCGCCGATGACGGCGACGTCGTAGAGGTTCGACTCCGGCACGGCGCTCAAGGGTACAGGGCGGCTGCGATGCGCTCCGAGGCATGGCCGTCGCCGTAGAGCACCGGGACGGTGCTCGGGAAGTGGGCGGTGGCGAGCGCCTCGGCCAGCTCCCCGGGCTCGGCGAGCCGGTTTCCTCCCGCGGCGACCGTGTCGACCCACTCGGTCGACGGTCGCAGCGTGACGCACGGCACACCCAGCCAGTAGGCCTCCTTCTGCAAGCCGCCCGAGTCCGTCACCAGCGCGTCGGCGCCTTCGACGAGCGCGAGCATCTCGAGGTAGCCGAGCGGTTCCACCGTCTCGACGTTCGGACCGAATGCGATCCTCTGTTCTGCGAGTGCGAGGCGGGTTCGCGGGTGTACCGGAAAGACGAACCGCCGTTCGGTGTCGTTGACCGCGTCGACGATCTCCCGCAGCCGGTCGCCTTCGGTGTTCGCTTGCCGGTGGATCGTGAGGGCGGTGTACGGACGCTCGTAAGCAGGCTCGCGCCGCCGCGCGATGGGCGCGAAGACCCGGACCGCGTCCGCCATCACGTCGCCGACGACCTCGCGGCGGCCGGGCGCCTCCTCGTGCTCGAGTTGCGCCGCCGAGCGCTCGTCCGGGCAGAGCAGGAGCGCGGCCAGGCGGTCGACCTCGATCCGGTTTCGCTCTTCGGGCATCGACAGGTCGAAGCTGCGCAGGCCCGCCTCGACGTGCGCGACGGGAACCTTGCCACCCGCCGCCTGTGCACCGGCCAGGGTCGAGTTCGTGTCGCCGTAGACGAGGACCCAGTCGGGCCGTTCCCGCTCGATCGCCTCGCGAATCGGCCCCGTCATCGCCTCCGGGTCGGAGGTGCGCAGGTCGAGCCGGTAGGTAGGCTCGGGGATGCTGAGCTCCTCGAAGAAGACCTGCGACATCTCCGGGTCCCAGTGCTGACCCGTGTGCAGCACAATCTCGTCGAGGCCTGCGTCGCGTAGCGCGACCGACAGCGGCGCCGACTTGATGAACTGCGGCCGGTTGCCGACCACGGAGAGGACGCGCGCAGGCTGTTCAGGCACGGCCGCTACGATACGCGGCGCTTCGGGCCGTTAGCTCAGCTGGTAGAGCAGGGGACTCTTAATCCCAAGGTCGTAGGTTCGATCCCTACACGGCCCACTCGTTCAGGCTCTGCCGGAGCTCCGCCGTTGCGAGCGCGAGGACGCTGGGGCCTAGGAGCACGAACGGTGCCTTAGGAGCACGAACGGTGCCTGGCACCGGCCCTGGCGGGGCTCAGCAGGCGTTTTTGCGGTTTCGTCTGTGTTTCGACGGGTTGCGTCACGTTGTGTTCGTTGTCTCGCCGGGACACGTCGAGGCTCTACCGCTTTCGGGAAGCGACTCCGGATCGCGTCTCGCTACACGGAGCTCTTCTTCCTCGACGAGGCAACGGCGTTCGCCGCCGGCCAACTGAACTTACCTAGATCACGCCGCCGGCCAAGCTCTTCGAGCGATTCACCGTGCGCTCGCGGCCGGTGCGCGGATCGAGCACCGCATAGAGCAGGTCGACGACCAGGTTCCCGACGACGACGATGAGCGTGATCACGGACACGACCGCGAGCGTCAAGGGTAGGTCGATCGCCGAGGTCGCTCCGCCCATCGCAAAGACCGACAGTCGTCCGAGACCGAAGATGCCGTACGCCGCCTCGATGTAGACGCACACACCGATCGCCGTGCCGATCTCCATCCCCACCATCGTCAGGACGCGCAGCGCCGCGCTCGGGAGCACGTGCGCGCGCAGGACGCGCGCTTCGCCCGCGCCCTTCGCGCGCTTCGCCCGCGCCCTTCGCGCGCGCGGTGCTCACGAAGTCCTCGTGGAGCGTCTCGGCGACGCTCGTGCGGATCATCCGCGTGTAGAGCGCGAGGAAAAGCAGGGCGAACGTGAGCCAGGGCAGCGCGAGGCGGCCGGCCCAGTCGACCGGCCCGCCGCAGGTGGCACCGGCCCCGGGGAAGAGCGGGCAGTAGCCGCCGATCGGCGGCCACGGCACGCCGAGATGCGCGAACCCCGTCTTGAGCACGCTGCCGAGCACCATCGGGTGCGTGGCGACACCGACGAGCGCGACGATCGAGATCGTCCGGTCGGAGAGCGAGCCGACGCGGCTCCCGGCGAGCGCCCCGAGCGGCACCGAGAGCAACAGCACGAAGAACGCGCCGCCGAGGATGATCGACATCGTCGCGCCGAGGGCCGGGTACATGAACGCCCCGATGGGTTGTTGGACGAGCGTGTTCCCCGGCCGGAGCTGCGCGTCTGTCCACTGACGACCGAGGTTGCCGCCGGCGAGGTGCCAGACGTAGTCGGCGAACTGCACGATCTTCGGCCGGTCGAGACCGAGCAGGTGGTTGGCATTCGAGATCTGGTACGCGGTCAGGTGCTGCGGGGAGTAGAGGAACGTCGCGGGTGTGGACGGGAGCGCCCAGTAGACAATGAACGTGATCGCGATCAGCGTGAGCAGGGTGAACGTTGCGGCGGTCAGCCGGCGCACGAAGAATGCGGCGAGCCGTTTCAGCGCCGGCTCCACGGCTCGATCGCGTGCCGTACGCCCTCGGACACCTGGTTCAGGGCGAGCACGGTGATCAGGATGGCGGTGCTCGGGACGATCGTCTGCCAGATCGTCTGTGTCGTGGTGAACTTCTGGGCCGGGCCGAAGCTGAGCGGCTGGTAGATCGTGCCCCAGGCGGTCGAGAGCAGCGAGCCCCAGGTCGGGGTCGAAGGCTGCACGCCGACGCCGATGAAGCTGAGGCCCACCTCGAGCAGGATGTTCGTCGCCACCGCGACCGCGCTCCACACGAGCAGGGTCGGGATGAGATGCGGCAGCAGGTGGCGGCGCAGGATCCGCCAGTCGGAAGCGCCGATCATGTGGCCCGACTCCACGAACTCGGCGCTGCGCAGCGTCACGAGCTGTGCGCGGACGAGGCGGGTCGGGTAGAAGGACGTGAAGGCGCCGATCAGGAGCGCCTCGGAGGCGACTCCCGACGGCACGAGCCAGCTGTATGAGATGCCGCGCAGAGACGGGCTCAGCTTGGCCGTCGCGAAGACGAGGAAGAGGAGCAGAGGGAAGGCCATCACGGTCTCCGTGAAGCGCGAGACGACCGCGTCGGCGAGGCCGCCGAAGTAGCCGGCGACCGCGCCCACCGGGATCGCGATCAGGAGCGCGATCAGCACGGCGCCAAGCCCGATCTCGAGCGACGTGCGGCCGCCGTCGAGCACTCGGATCAGCTCGTCGCGTCCGAGCGGCCCATCGGCCCCGAGCACGAGCAGCGCCTGGGGCGTTCCCTTCGGTGGCGGCTGGACGACGCCGTAGTCGTTGAGCACGATCTGATCGGTGGCCGGCACGTGCGCCCACGGCCCGACGGGCCGAAGGGATTGGTTCGTCGCGTACGGGAACAGCCGGTCGCCGTTGTGGCCGACGAGCCGTGTCGCGATCGCCCCGCCGAAGAGCGCCAGCAAGATCATCGTCGCGAGCGCCGCGAGCGCGGCGACCGACCAGCGGTCACGGCGTAGCCGCAACCACGCGGACACCCACGGCCCGCGCGGTGCAGCCGCCCCGTCGCCGCACCCCGATTTCATCCGAGTTCGGAGCCTAAGGTCCGAGGCGGCTGATCAGTAGCGGGTGACGCGGCCGTGCTTTTCCCAGGCGACGCGAATCAGTTCGGCCCCCGCCTCGATCAGGCCCGTCTCGGGGCGAGGCTGAGGCGAGGAGCCCCGGCGGATCAGACGCCGCGGCGCCGTCGTGTCCCACGAAAGCCGTTTCATGCGTGCACCTCCTGCGGGTGTCCCGAGGGCGCGGGCGCCCTGGTGATCCGGATGTCCCCTGACACGGTCTTCGCGCGGAGCTCGACGAGTGGTCCCTCTCCGGCGGGCACGTCTCCCGTCGGCTCGAGCTCCGACGAGGTGTCGCCGCTCACGGTGTTGCAGTCGAGGAACACCTTCGATCCCCGCCGCACGCCGATCGTCACGTCTCCCGAAACCGAGTGCGCTGCCACCCTGCCCTGCATCACCGCGCTGTGCCGCTGGTCGCCGCTGACGGTGTTCGCGCTGACGTTGTCGTAGGCCTCGCCGATGGTCAGATCGCCCGACACCGTTGCGACGGTGGCGGCGCCGTGAACGACGTCGACTCCGACGTCGCCCGATGCCGTCTGCACGCTGAGCGTTCCCGTGACCTCGCGAATCCTCAGGTCGCCGCTTGCGCTCTTCAGCGAAGCATTGCCCTCGACGCGGTCGGCCTCGACGTCGCCCGATGCGGTTGCGACATTCAAGCCGCCGGCCGTGCCGCGGACGGCGACGCCGGCGGACTTCGTCTTCGCGCCGACCAGCGAGCCTTGCGGGCAGCGGATGCGGCAGGTGATCCCCGATCGTCCGAACACCACGCCGAAGTTGAAGCCGCCGCGCCTCTGCGGGACGTCGACGACGACCTGCTGCCGTCCTTGGCCTTCCCGGAGCTCGACCCGCGCCTCGTCGGCGAGCCGTTGCGCCTCGTCGTCGTGGGCGATCAGCTCGACCTCGACACGGCCTGCCAGCGTCGGGTCGACGATGACGTCGCCGGCGGCGAGCCGGATGTCCAGCTCGACCGCGCCGGTCACGTCGAATGACTGGTGCATCATGATCCTCCTAACTCTGGGCGTAACCAGAAAGTCGCTTGCCGCTGACCTGGACCGGGCGCGACTCCGTCGCGCGTGCGATCGCACGTAGAAGCCATGCGTTTGCCGAGACGCCCTCATGGGCGGCTGACCGCTCGACTGCGGCCTTGAGCGACTCGGGAAGGCGCAGGCTGATTCGCGCCGAGAGCTCCTCCCCCGCCGCTCCGGCCTCCCCGGGCTCGTCGACGAACACGAGCTCCGGCTCCTGGCCGGCGAGGCGGACCTCGATGTGCCCGGAGGGCAACTTGGACGAGAGCTCCACCGCGGCCTGCGAGAAGAGGTCGAGCAACTTCAGGCGCAGGTTCGATCCGAGTGCGTCGCCGAGCCGGTGGGCCACCTGCGCCGACCGTTCGTCGCCGAGCTCGGCCAGGTTCTGGAGGTCCTGCTGGAGGCCTTCGAGCACGATCGTCAAATTCATGGTGATGTCACTATGACATCATCCACGACATCTGTCAAGCACCGTAGAGACATCAACGACGGGGCAGCGGCTTTCGGCTCGTCCACGCCCCCGTTCCACTAGGCTTCGCGCGGGTGCGCAGGGGATCGATCATTCAGCTCGCCGCGATCGCATTGGTCGCCGGTGCGATTTGCACCGCGGTCGCGCTTGCGATCCCGTGGCTGCCGGTTGCGGCGGGGCAGGAAGCCGTCCGGACCCACTTCACGTACTGGTTCGTGACGATCATCTGCATCGGCGTCTTTTCTGTCGTCGCAGCCGTTCTCACCTACACGGTCTGGAAGTTCCGCGCCGGCCCCGACGACGACTCCGACGGCCCGCCCACGCACGGGAACACGAAGCTCGAGATCGTCTGGACGGCGATCCCGGCAGTCCTCGTGACGGCGATCTCGGTGGTCAGCGCGATCGTCCTCGCCCAGAACGGCCAGGCCGGCCCGAATCCTCTGATCGTGAAGGTCCACGCACAACAGTTCGCCTGGTCGTTCACCTACCCGAACGGGCAGACCTACGGCTACCTGACGGTGCCCACGGGCCGGCACGTGAAGCTCGAGATCACCACGTCCGACGTGATCCACTCCTTCTGGGTGCCCCAGCTCTCGCAGAAGCAGGATGCGGTGCCGGGGATGATCAACTCGATCGTGATCACGCCCACCCGGGTCGGCACCTACCCGGTGATCTGCACCGAGCTCTGCGGGCTTGGCCATGCGCTGATGCGCAGCCATGTCGACATCGTCTCGCCGGCCAATTACGCCGCGTGGGTCGCGACGGGCGGCAAGGCGGCCGGCCCGCCCGGGCTCGCCGTGTTCCAGCAGAACGGTTGCGGCGGCTGCCACACGTTCACGCCTGCGAGCTCGACGGGGACGGTCGGGCCGAACCTCGACAACCTCGCGGCTCTGGCAAAACGGGCAAACCGCGGTACGCTTGCCGCCTTCATCGAGGAGTCGATTGTGAAGCCGTCGGCCTATCTCGAGCCCGGCTATCCGGACGCGATGCCGCACATCTTCGGAACGCAGATCCCGCCCGGCAAACTGAAGCAGCTCGTGCAGTATCTGGCGGCCGGGCCCAAGCAGTGACCGACCTTCACGCCCACACTCACGACGAGCACGCGGCCCCGCCCGCGCCGGCCGGCTGGCGCCGTCTGACCGCAGGGGGCTGGCTGCGTGTCCTCTGGCTGACGCCGCTCTTCTTCGGCTTCGGCCTCGGCCTGCCGGTGCTGCTGCGCTATGCCGCCGGCTGGCACCCGCTCTGGAAGGGCTCCGTCCTCGTTTCCGTCGAGCTCGTCACGACGCCGCTCGGCTTCCTCGTCGCGATCGGCGGGTTCGACTACTGGGCTCACTACGCGAGCGGCCGGCCGACGCGTGTCGATGACCACGCGAGCCACGGTGCGCGCTCGTGGCGCGACTACTTCCGCGTCAACACCGACCACAAGGTGATCGGCATCCAGTACGTCGTCACGACGATCATCTTCTTCTGCATCGGCGGCCTGTTCGCGATGCTCTTCCGCGCCGAGCTCGCCCAGCCGGGCGATCAGTTCTTCAACCCGCAGACGTACAACGTCCTCGTCTCGGAGCACGCGGCGCTGATGATCTTCCTGTTCGTGATCCCGGCGTTCGCCGGGCTCGGCAACTACGTGATCCCATTGATGATCGGCGCCGCCGACATGGCGTTCCCGCGCCTGAACGCACTGTCGTTCTGGCTGTTGCCGGTCGCCGGCACGATGCTCCTCGTCGGCATGGTCACGCCGGGCGGCGGCCCCTCTTCCGGCTGGACGTGTTACGCCCCGCTCTGCTCGCACCAGCCGCTCGGCCAGGTGTTCTTCAACATGGGCGTCCAGTGGGCGGGTGCGAGCTCGATCATGACCGCGCTCAACTTCCTGGTCACGATCATCACGATGCGCGCCCCCGGCATGACCTTCTGGCGCATGCCGCTGCTCGTCTGGGCGAACTTCACCACGTCGTTGCTCGTCGTGATCGCGACTCCGTTCATCGCCGGCTCGCAGTTCTTCGTCATGTTCGACCGCGTGCTGCACATGAACTTCTTCGAGGCCGGCGGCGGCGGATACGTGCTCGGCTACCAGCACATCTTCTGGTTCTACTCGCACCCGGCGGTCTACATCATGATCCTGCCCGGCTTCGGGATCATCAGCGAGGTGATCGCGGTGATGAGCCGCAAGCCTGTGTTCGGCTACCGACTGATGGCCTTGAGCCTGATGGCGATCCTCGTGCTCGGCTTCTCCGTGTGGGCACACCACATGTTCGTCGCCGGCATGGCGGGCTGGCTGCGCGTGCCGATGATGGTGACGTCGATGGTGATCGCCGTGCCGACGGGGGTGAAGGTCTTCTCGTGGCTCGCCACGATGTGGAACGGGCGGATCCGATTCACGACCCCCATGTTGTTCGCGCTCGGCTTCATCTCGATGTTCGTGATCGGCGGTCTCTCGGGCATCTATCTCGCGTCGGTGCCGATCGACATCCACGCGTCTGACACCTACTTCATCGTCGCGCACATCCACTACGTGCTCTTCGGCGGCTCCGTGTTCACGATCTTCGCGGGCATCTACTACTGGTTCCCGAAGATGACCGGGAAGATGTACGACGAGAAGCTGGGGCAGCTGCACTTCTGGCTGACGTTCATCGGGTTCAACCTGACGTTCTTCCCGATGCACTACATCGGCCTGCAGGGGATGCCCCGCCGTGTCGCCGACTACGCGCACCGGTTCGCCGACATCAACCTCTTCATCTCGATCGCGTCGTTCGGGCTCGGCGCCTCCACGCTCGTGTTCCTCTACAACATGGTCAACTCGTGGGCCCACGGCCGCGAGGCCGGCGGAAACCCGTGGCGCTCCCTGACACTCGAGTGGCAGGTCAGCTCGCCGCCTCCGATCTTCAACTTCGACGAGATCCCGCAGGTGGTCGGCAACCCGTACGAGTACGGCACCCCCGGTGCACGACATGCGATTCTCGGCGCGCCGAAGACCGAACCTGTAGGGGCCGACTAGCGGTGGCCCACGTCCTCGTGATCGCGAACGAGACGGTGGCGTCGCAGACGCTGCTCGATGCCGTGCGTGCAGAGGCGGGCAGCGTCGACCGCGTCACCGTCGTGGCGCCTGTGAACGAGCCCAATGAGGGGTATGTCGTCTACGAGGACACGCGCCGAGCGTCGGCCGGCCGCCGGCTCGAGCGGACGCTGAAGGCGCTCCGGGAGGGTGGACTGTCGGCGCAGGGCTTCGTCGTCGAGACCGGGCCCGTGCAGGCGGCGAAAGATGCCCTTGCGCAGCTCGAGCCGGAGATCGACGAGATCGTGGTCGCAACCCACGGCGCCGAGCGCTCGGGCTGGATGCGCCGCGACGTGGTCGGCGAGATCGCGCGCGTCGCCGGCGTGCCGGTCAAACACGTCGTTGTCGAGCCGCATGAGGGCATCGACACGAACGTGCTCGTGATCGCGAACCAGACGGTCGTCTCCGACGAGCTGCTCGACCGGATCCGCCGGCGCGCGGCTGACGGGCCGGTGAGCTTTCTGATCGTCTCGCCTCAGGGCGACGAGGAAGAGCACGCGGATGCCGATCGGCGGCTGCGGCTTGCCCTGACGAAGCTGCGCGGCGAGGGGATCGAAGCACACGGCCAGATCGTGCATCCCGACCCGTACACCGCGGCCAGGCATGTTGTGAACGACGAGCGCATCGACGAGATCATCGTTTCGACGTTCCCCGGCGAGCGGAGCGGCTGGTTGCGCCGCGACCTCGTGCAGCGGCTCCGTCGGGACACCGGCCTTCCCGTCGACCACGTTGTCTCGCCGGCTCGGCCGGCGTTGGAGCGGGTATGAGCCGTAGGCTCGACGGAGGCGGTAAGGGAGCGGAGGCGCCGGCTCGGCCGGCGTTGGAGCGGGTATGAGCGCGGCTGCCGAAGCACACCCCCACCACGGCCCGCCGCCGGTCCACTACAGCTCGCGGGTCTCTCCGTCGGTGCTCGGGATGTTCCTGTTCATCGCCTCGGAGATCATGCTCTTCGGTGCGTTCTTCACGGTCTACTTCTTCGACCGCGTGGTGAACCACGGAGTCAACGGGCATTGGCCGCCAGACGGCTTTCACCGGCCGGCATTCGTTGCGGGCGTCAACACGGTGATCCTCGTCTCCTCGAGCTTCACGATGCACTGGGCGGACTCGTCGATCAAGAAGGGCAACCGCAACGGCCTGCGTGCCGGCATGGTGCTGACCTTCCTGCTCGGCCTGACGTTTCTGCTGACCCAGGTGATCGAGTATCACCGCATCGGCTTCAACACCAGCGACACGTCCTTCGCTGCGACGTTCTTCGGCCTCACCGGGCTGCACGGCGCCCATGTGTTCATCGGCCTGACGATCCTGGGCGTGATGACGATCCGCTCCTTCCGCGGCCACTTCTCTCCGGAACACCACCACGGAATCGAGCTTGGCGGGATCTACTGGCACTTCGTCGACGTGATGTGGATCGTCGTGTACGTGACGGTCTACCTGCTCTAGGCAACCGCTGTGCGCAATCCCTTCCGGAGCGAGGCAGATGCGTTCCGGTTCGTCTGGCTGACGATCGGCTACTTCGCACTGATCGTCCTCGGTGAGGCGATCAGCACCTGGGTCGGCGTCTCGGTGTTCGTCGTGCTCACGGCCGGCGCGCTCTGGGTGCTGTTCGGCCGTAAGACACCAAAGCTCCCCGCATCCAAGGCGCCTGCGAGCGCTCCGCCGGTCGAGCACCGCATGCTCGTCGTCGCGAACGAGACGGTCGGAGGCATGGAGCTGCTCGCTGAAATCCGAACCCGCGCGGCCGGCCGCAGTGTCACCGTTCTGGTCGTGTGCCCCGCGCTCAACTCCTCGCTGCGCCACTGGGCCTCCGACGAGGACGACGCGCGAGCCGCCACACTGGAGCGACTCGACCGAAGTATCGCGGCGATGCGTGCGGCCGGCGTGGATGCGGCCGGAGTGGTCGGCGACGGCGATCCGATCCAGGCAATCGACGACGCGCTGCGCACGTTCGGCCCCGACGAGCTCCTGATCTCGACCTATCCGGCCGGCCGCTCGCACTGGCTCGAGCGCGGGGTGGTGGAGCGCGCACGCCGGCGCTTCGATCTGCCGCTCACGCATGTCGTGGTCGATCCCGACGGCGCCGATCCGCACTGATCATCGAGCCGGTAGATCCGTTGCCGCTACGCGGCGAACTGCGCGAAGTGCACCGTGCCGCGCTGGGCGTGGGGGCGCTGTCCGACGAATGGGCGCAGCGCCGCCTGCCGGCGCACGCCGAGCGGGACGACTTCGTGTTTCTCGTCGCCCGTGAAGCAGGCGAGCTGACGGGCTTTGGCTACGGCTTCACCGGGGCCCACGGACAGTGGTGGACGGATCGGGTCGCCGCAGCGCTCGACGCCGGCCAGCGGGCGCAGTGGCTCGACGTGCCGCACTTCGAGATCGTCGAGTTGCACGTGCGCCCCGCCTGGCAGCGGCGCGGCGTCGGTAGCGCGCTGCTGGCGCAACTCCTCAGCCGCCAGCCGCACGACCGGGCGCTTCTCTCCACCCAGACCGCCTCGCGCAAAGCGCGGAACTTCTACGCGAAGAACGGGTGGTCCGAGCTCGCAGCCGTCGACTTCGGCACCGCGTACCCGGCGTACCTCGTGCTCGGAAAACGCCTCGCGCCGTAGGCGAGCCGCCTCGCCGAGGCTCTGCTACTTGCCGGCGACGCTCGAGACGTACGCCGCGACCGCCTGGATCTGCGCGGCGGTGAGTCTGCTTCGGAACGGCGGCATGATCGCCCCGCCGTTTGTCACCTGGCGAACGATCCGGGCGACCGCCGGCTTCAGCTGGTCGAGATTCGGGCCCGTCGTGCCTGTTGCGCCCGCGTCCTTCAGCGTATGACAGCCGGCGCAGCCGGCGGTCGTGAAGACCTGCTTGCCCGCTGCTACGGACGGTCCGCCGCTCGCGGGCACCGTCGTGGTCGTGCTCGCGGTCGTGCTGGTGGCCGTCGCGGGCGGTGTCGACGTTGCAGCCGTGACACCACAGTTCGGGTTGCCCGAGCACTTCGCGATGTAGAGCGCGATCGCGTCGGCGTCGGCGCCCCGGACGAGGTTCGTCGGCATCGGCGCCTCCGCGTAGGCGATCTGGCCGCGCACGATGTCGGCCATCGTCTGCTCCGAGAAGCCCTGTGTCTTGTCCGAGGAGAATGCGTTGTCGAGATTCGGACCGATCGTGCCCTGCGCCTTGGCGTCGGCGAGTGTGTGGCACGAGGCGCACTTCGCCTGGAAGAGCGCCTTCCCGAGGCTGGGGTCGCCGGAGGTGACGCGTCCGACGGCGCCGCAGCCCGACGCGGCGAGCGCGACGAGGAGAACCGCAGCTGGTGCGAGGAAACGGCGCAGGGTCAGAGGAGGAAGGGCGGTTGGGAGGTGCCGTCGGCCGGCGAGCCCGCACGGGCGCTCTCGGTCGGTTGCTCGGTCGTGATCTCGAAGTTCATCGGTGCCCCCCGGGTACGTCGGTGGCAGGCGGCCTGCCGCGTGAGTCTAACCGGCGCCCGTGGACGTGGTGGTGGGTGCGACCTGTGATTTGAGGCTCTTCAACGTCTGCTTCACCTGTGGGGCGAGCGGGTCCGTAGGAGCGAGCTTGAGGAAGGTCGTGAAGGCCGCGATCGCCGTTGGGGTGTCCTGGGCTGCCTGGGCTGCCTGCCCGAGCTGAATCTGCGTGGTCGCGTCGCTCGGGTTGAGCGCCACGAGCCTCTTGAAGGTTGCCTCGGCGCTGCGCTGGGCCGACTGGTAGTTCGAATACGCCGTTGTCTGCGCGGTCGAGGCGATCGTCGAGACCGCAGTGGAGATCGGGTCCTGTAGCGCGGTCGGGTCGTTGAACGCCTTGCCGAACGGCGTCGTCGAAGGCGGCGCAAACAGCGCACCGGGCGGTGTCTGGGCCGCTACCTGCTGCTGCGCAGCGGCGTAGTCGCTCGCGTACGAGTTGGCGAGTGTCGAGTATTCGGAGGCGAGCTCGGCGAGCGCGCCGTTGTCCTTGGGGCGCAGCGCCGTATAGCGCTCGAGCGCCGTGATGGCGTCCTGCGTGAGCTGCTTTTGCTCGAGCGCGGTTGCGAGGTCGCGCCAGGCCAGCGGGTCCTGCGGGTGCTTGGCTGCGTTCGACTGCAGCTTGGAGATCGAGGTGCCGCCCGAGCTGCCGAAGCTGAACGCGTTCTGCAGAGCGCTTGAGATGCCGCTCGAGCCGGAGCCGACGCCGAGGAACACGAAGGTGAGCATGAACGCAACGGCGAGGAAGACATAGGCCCACTTGGCGTGGAGCCGCAGGCGCACGAAGAAGAGCTCCTCCTGCCACTGCGGCGCCTTCTGCTTGCGGGCAGGCGCCTCTACCGCCTTGCGGTGAGCATTCTGCGCCGGGCGGCGCTTGCGGTGCTGCGTACCTCTTGCCACTTGACCGTGTCTTCTCTCCTGTAGCGGGCTTCGCCGTCGACGATCGTCTCGAGCACTCGTTCCGGCGAGCCGCCGAAGACGACGGCCGCCGCGGGATCCTCGACCGGGTGGTAGGGGCTTCCCGCGAGCGACACGACCGTCAGGTCGGCGCGCTTGCCGGGGCTCAGCGTACCCACCCGGTCGTCGAGCCGCAGCGCGCGGGCGGCACCCACGGTCGCCATGGCGAGTGCCTGCGAGGCGCTCAGCGCGTCCGCGCGGCGCGCGCGCGTGCGCGCCAGGTAGATCGCCGCTCGCAGCTCGTCGAACATGTCGAATGACGGTGTCGAGGCGGGCGAGTCGGTGCCGAGTCCCACACGCAGACCCGCCTCCCGCAACAGCGCAACCGGCGCGCCGGCGCAGCCGAGCAGCGCGTTCGAGCGCGGGCAGTGCGCGATGGGAACGTCTCGTTCGGCGAGCAGCGCTATCTCGCGCTCGTCGACCTCGACGCAATGGGCGCAGAGCAGATCCGGGCCGAGCACCGGCTCGAGCGTCGCCACTGCCCGGAGCCCCGTCGGCGGCACGAGCAGCGGGCCCAGCGCGGCCAGCGGTCCCGTGCCGTGCTCGAGCCACTCGTTCTCGCCGGAGCTTTCAGCGAGGTGCGTGCCCACGGGGATGCCGAGCGAGAGGCAGTAACGGTAGGTGTCGAGCGAGCACGTGTAGGGCGCGTGGGGCGAGACGCCGACGGTCACGAGCCCGCCCTCCTCGACACGTGCGCGCTTTCGCTCGAACTGGCTCCGCGCCTCGCCGGGGTCGCTCCCGAACACCTCGAGGTAGACGATCGCCCGCAGGCCGAGCTCGCGTGCAGCTGCCACGGCTGCTCCTGAGAAGCTGTAGTCGCCCGTCGTCGTGATGCCGGAGCGCAGCGAGTCGAGTGCGCCGCTTCGCGCGAGTGCCAGCATGTCCTCCGGGCGCAGGCGGTTCTTGCGCTCGACGTGCGTCGCGATCCACGGGCCGAACGGCAGGCCGTCACCGAAGCCGGCATACATGGCGTATTCGAGGTGCGAGTGGGCGTTGACGAACCCGGGCACGATCACCGCGTCGGCGAAGTGGCGGCCGGCACGGCCGGTGCTCACCTCGACGACCTCACCGTCCTCGAAGCGGACGAGGCCGTCCTGCACGGGCGGCCCGTCGAGCGGCAGCACCCAGTCGGCAGAGATCGCGCTCAAGTCTCGGCGGGTGAGGTCTCGGGCCGTCCTGCGCGCCGCTCGAGCAGTACGGAGACCCAGATCGAGGCCTCGTAGAGCACGAGCAACGGGATCGTCTCGAGCGTGGTCGTCACCGGATCGACGCCCGGCAGGGCGACTCCGATGCAGCAGACCACGAAGTAGCCCACGCGGCGGCTCCGGCGCAGCTTCGCCGTCGAGAGGACGCCGATCCGCGTCAGACCGACCACGAAGAGCGGTAGCTCGAAGACGATCGCCATCGCGATCAGCACCTTGGCAGCGAAGCTGATGTAGTCGCGGGCCCGGATCAGGGTCGTGTACTGGCCGCTGTCGTAGTGCGCAAGGTAGTGCGACGCCGCGGGCAGGGCGAGCTCGTAGCCGAAGACGATCCCGATCGCGAGCAGCAGGCCGGAGATGAGGACGAAGATGCGCAGCATGCGCTCGTGCGCGGGGTCGAAGGCCGGTAGGAAGAACGCCCACGCCTGCCAGAGGATGACCGGGAGGGAGACGAGGAAGCCGGCGTAGACCGACAGCCACATCGAGGTCATGAAGGGCTCGCCGATCGTCAGCGTCGTCAGGTGCCTGTGCCCCTTCGGGAGCTCGAGCTCGAGTGCGTGGATCAGCCGCTGGTGGAAGATGTAGGCGACGACAAAGCCGACGAACACGGAGCCGATGCACACAAAGAGCCGCTGGCGCAGCTCTTCGAGGTGGTCGACGAGCGTGGCTTCCTCGCCGTGCCCGAGGCGACGCGGCAGGCGGAGCCGGCGCATGTGCGGCTAGCCGACGGTCTCGTTTTCGCGGGCTTGCACCGGAGCGGCCGCGTCTTCGGTCCCGGCCGGGAGCTGGGACGGCTGCGGGGGCTCCGGCTTCGTCGGCTCCATCTTCGTCACGCCGGTGACCGAGTCCTTGAACTCACGCATGCCCGAGCCGAGCGACCGACCGATCTCCGGCAGCCGCTTGGCGCCGAAGAGCAGGAGCGCAACGAGGAGCAACAGGATGATCTCTGGAGCACCGATGTTTCCCATGGGAGCAGCGTATCAGCGGTCGGTGCACCGGGGAAATGCGGGCGCGGGGGTGGCCTCGGCTACGATGAGCAGCACGACGGAACGGGCGAACCCGCCTGTCTGAAGCAAGCCCCCAGGAGTCGCGAAATACCCATGGCAACGCTCGAGTTGAAGAAACTGCACGTCGCCCTCGAAGACGGGACCGAGATCGTCAAGGGCGTCGACCTCACCGTCTCGTCGGGTGAGGTGCACGCGATCATGGGGCCGAACGGCTCCGGCAAGTCGACGCTCGCGTACGCCGTTGCCGGCCATCCCGCCTACCAGATCACCGAGGGGCAGATCCTGCTCGACGGTGTCGACATCACCGAGGCGGGCGCCGACGAGCGCGCGCAGGCGGGCCTCTTCCTCGCGTTCCAGTATCCGCACGCCATTCCCGGCGTCACGGTGACGAACTTCTTGCGGCAGGCGATGAACGCCGTGCGCAAGGCGAGAAACGGCGGCGTCGACAGCCCGATGCCGGTGCCCGAGTTCCGCAAGCTGTTCCTCGCGAAGATGGATGACCTGAAGGTCAGCCGCGAGCTCGCCTCGCGCTACCTGAACGACGGGTTCTCGGGCGGCGAGAAGAAGCGCGTCGAGATCCTGCAGATGGCGATGCTCCAGCCGAAGATCGCGGTGCTCGACGAGACCGACTCCGGGCTCGACATCGACGCGCTGAAGATCGTCGCAGAGGGCGTGCAGAAGCTCGTCGGCCCCGAGATGGGGGCGCTCGTGATCACGCATTACAACCGCATCTTGAAGTACATCACCCCAGATTTCGTACACGTGTTCGTCGATGGGAAGATCGTCGAGGAGGGCGGCCCCGAGCTCGCAGAGAAGCTCGAGGTCTCCGGGTATGTCCAGTGGGAGAAACCGAAGGAAGAGGCAGCCTGATGGCACAGACCGAATCCGAGATTGTCCAGGGGATCGGTTCCGACTACGGGGCCAAGTACGGGTTCTCGAACCCGGACGAGGCGAAGGACTACTTCTTCAAGAGCGGACGCGGCCTCTCGCACGAGCTCGTCGACGCGATCTCGGCGCACAAGGGCGAGCCGCAGTGGATGAACAAGTTCCGCCACCGGTCGCTCGACTACTTCCTCGCTCGGCCGATGCCCACCTGGGGTGGGATGCCGTCGCTCGCCGAGATCGACTTCGAGAACATCTACTACTACATCAAGCCGACCGAGAACCAGGCCGAGTCGTGGGAGGACCTGCCCGCCGACATCAAGGACACCTGGGACAAGCTCGGCATTCCGGAGGCGGAGAAGAACTACCTGGCCGGCGTCGGTGCCCAGTACGAGAGCGAGGTCGTCTACCACAAGCTGCAGGAGCACCTCACCGCGCAGGGCGTGATCTTCCTCGACACCGACACCGCGCTCCGCGAGCACGAGGACCTGTTCAAGCAGTACTTCGGGACGATCATCCCGCAGAACGACAACAAGTTCGCGGCGCTGAACAGCGCGGTCTGGTCGGGCGGCTCCTTCATCTACGTGCCGCCGGGCGTTCGCATCGAGCTGCCGTTGCAGGCCTACTTTCGCATCAACGCGGAGAACATGGGCCAGTTCGAGCGCACGCTGATCCTCGTCGACGAGGATGCGTACGTGCACTACGTCGAAGGCTGCACGGCCCCGATCTATTCGACCGACTCGCTGCACTCGGCGGTCGTCGAGATCGTCGTCAAGAAGGGCGGCCGCTGCCGCTACACGACGATCCAGAACTGGTCGAACAATGTCTACAACCTCGTCACCAAGCGGGCCGTCGCGGAGGAGAACGCGACGATGGAGTGGGTCGATGGGAACCTCGGCTCGAAGCTGACGATGAAGTACCCGGCGATCTGGTTGACCGGCAAGGGGGCGCACGGCGAGGTGCTGTCGATCGCGTTCGCCGGCAAGGGCCAGCACCAGGACGCGGGCGGCAAGTGCGTGCACGTCGCGCCGAACACCACGAGCGTGATCACGTCGAAGTCGATCTCGAAGAACGGTGGCCGGGCCGGCTACCGCGGCCTGCTCGAGGTCGCCAAGGGAGCGCACGGCTCGAAGTCGAAGGTCGTCTGCGACGCGCTGATCCTCGACGAGGACTCGCGCTCCGACACCTACCCGTACATCCGCATCGACGAGAACGACGTCGACATCGGTCACGAGGCGACGGTGTCGAAGATCGGCGAGGAGCAGCTCTTCTACCTGATGTCGCGCGGCCTGTCGGAGTCCGATGCGTCGGCGATGGTTGTCAGCGGCTTCGTCGAGCCGATCACCAAGGAGCTGCCGCTCGAGTACGCGGTCGAGATGAACCGCCTGATCCAGTTGCAGATGGAGGGCAGTGTTGGCTGACGGTGGTGTCGGTTGAAAGTCGAACGGACCGACTTCATCTCGGTGCCCGTCACCGACATGGAACGGTCGAAGCAGTTCTACGGTGAGACGCTCGGTCTCGAGCAGGTCAGCGACGGCGGCTTTCCCGAGTACCAGCTCGGTGAGAACCTCAGTATCTACCTGCTCGACATGAAGAGCATCGGCTCCGAGTTCACGGCGCCGCACACCGCTTCGATCGCGCTGCGCGTAGCGGACGTCGAGGAGACGCGCCGCGAGCTCGAGGCGAAGGGGATCGCCTTCGAAGGGGACACCTTCGACACGACGGTGTGCCACATGGCTCACTTCCGCGATCCCGACGGCAACGTCTTCATGCTGCACCGTCGCTACGCGCCACCGGCATGACCACGCTCACCCGTAGTGACGCCGCGAAGCGGTTCGCAGAGTTGCCCCTGCCGTCGACCTCGGACGAGCACTGGCGCTTCACCGACCTGCGCGGCTTCGACCCGCAGGAAGTGTCGAACACCGGCCCGGTGTCGGACACCGGGCCGGCGCTCGATCTCGACGTCGCCGGCCGCGTGCGCGTGACCGAGAACGGGATCGAGATCCTCTCCGCGCCGGAGGGCGTCCGCTTCGAGCTGCTGTCCGCTGACTACGAGGCGACGCTGATCCCCGACGACGACAAGTTTGCGCTCGAGAACCTCGCGCGCTGGCAGCACGGCCTGCTCGTGCACGTGCCGAAGGGCGTCGAGGTGGAAAAGCCGCTGTACGTGCAGGTGACCTCGAGCGGCGGCTCCCTCTTCTGGCGCATGGTCGTGATCGCCGACGAGGGCGCGCGCTTCACGCTGATCGAGGATCTCTCGTCTGCGAGCGACGACACCGTCGCCTACACGAACGCCGTCGTCGAGTTGTTCGTGCACCCCGCCGCGAAGATCGAGTATGTCTCGCTGCAGAACCTCTCACGCGAGACCTGGCATTTCGGCCGCTACAAGGCATGGCTCGAGCGCGACTCGGAGCTCGACTGGGTGATCGGCGGGTTCGGTTCCAAGCGAGGCAAGGTGTGGATCGAGAACGACCTCGCCGGGCAGGGCGCGACCTCGCGGGTCACGGGCGCGTACTTCGCAGACGGCGATCAGCACCTGGACTACGACACCTTCCAGGAGCACATGGCGCCGAACACCGAGAGCGACTTCGCGTTCAAGGGCGCCCTGCGCGAGAACGCGAGCGCCGTGTGGCGCGGGATGATCCGTGTCGAGGAGGGTGCGCAGAAGACAAACGCCTACCAGGAGAACCGCAATCTCCTGCTCTCCGACAAGGCGCATGCCGATTCGATCCCCGGGCTCGAGATCATGGCCAACGACGTGCGCTGCACCCACGGCGCGACACTCGGCCGGATCGACCGCGAGGAGCTCTTCTATCTGATGGCGCGCGGTCTCTCCCGCGCCGAGGCCGAGCGGCTGATCGTGCGCGGCTTCTTCCAGGACGTGCTCGACCGCATCGAGCTCGAGCCCGTGCGCGAGGCGCTCGGCGCCGCGCTCGAGGCCCGCATCCCGCAGGCCTGACCATCTAGAGGCTTGATGTGAGTTAGCGGCTGTCGTGGGCGGCGAGGGCTCGTGCGGGGCGCCCGGTGAGGGTGTTGAGCAGGATGCCGAGCGTCAGGGCGAGCAGGCGTTGCGCGATCCGTTGTGCGAGCCCGCGCGGTGTCCGGGCGAGATGCCGCTCGAGACGCATCTGTTCTTT
>DATLQV010000102.1:0-44125 GCA_035534955.1 Gaiellaceae bacterium | reverse complement strand
GATGAACGCGCCCGCGAGGATCGCGAGGACGAAGGTCGTCGCCCAATCCTGCCGGGTCTTGTTGACGCCGATCTGCTCCGCCTTGAGCGCCATCTCGGGCGGCAGCAGCGCGTCGAGCGTGGGTGGTGACGCTGCCATGCCTGTATCGCACTACGCAGCCGTGGCGACGGCATCGTGGCGACTGCGCAGCCTCGCTGCGGTCAACTACCTTGGCTGCGTGGAGATCGGTGTCGGCGGCGCTAGGTGGCTTCGGTTGCGCGCCCGCGACGGACGAAGTAGACGGCGAGCGAGAGGCTGAGCGCCAGGAAGCCGAGTAGGCCCAGCTCGAACAGCAGGTTCGTGAGGGCGTGTCCGCCGGCCGGGGGGCGTTCGAACTGCGCGGTGACGATCAGGATCCGCCGCACCACGGCGATCAGCCCGATGAACAGGAACGGCTCGACGGCGATTTCGTGCGTACGGAGCACGAAGCGAAGCGTGTAGACGAGCTCGGCGATGATCAGCGTCAACAGGACCCGGTCGAGCACGTTGACCGCGGTTCCGACGGCGCTGCTGCCGGCGGCGATGCCATGTACGAGCTCATGGACGGTGCCGATGAGCACGAGCACCGCCGCTGCGGCGAGGAGCAGGCTGACGGCGCCGTACAGCAGGACTTCGAAGCCGACCAGGCCCGCGAGCAGGCGGCGGCCGGCACCTGGGCCGGTCACGTCGACGATGGGGCTCTCTGAATCAGGGGCCATACGGCAGCTTAGGGCGCGGGCATGTCGGACCCGACAGCCAGGCCGCAGGCGACCTCCAGAATGGTCGCGACGATCGCGCTCGGCGTCGTCCCCTTCTCGATGAGGCGGGCCGCGCCCAGCGCGAACACCGATTCGGCGACGGCGCTGCCTGCGAAGCCCGTCAGGACGACGACCTTGGCGTCCGGTGCGGCCTGGATCAACTCGGGCAGTGCATCGAGGCCGCTTCGTCTCGGCATCGCGAGGTCGAGCACGATCACGTCCGGCTGGAGACGGGTCGCTTCGGCCACCGCCTCGTTTCCGTCCGTCGCCTGGCCGACGACCCGCAGCCCCTCGCTCTCGTCGAGAATGATGCAGAGCATCTCGCGGACTGCGGCGTTGTCGTCGCAGACGAGGATGCTGATCGCGCCGTCAATGCGCGAGGGCCCCGACAGCGGATCGCTCATGGCCTGGTGGGCGCGGAGTCGCGGATCAGCTCCTCGAGCGGCACGCCCTCGAGCTGCAACTCGGCGAGCGCCCGGCCGATGATCCCGCGCGTGTTCTCGAGGGCTGTCAGGAGCGCGTCTCGTGACTCGTCGCGCCGGTCGAGCTCGAGGGCAAGATGCGCGACGGTCAGCGACTGAACGACGCCGTCGTGGAGCTCGAGCGCCTCCCGCTGCCTGATCTGCCGGCGATCTGTCTCCCCGAGCGTCTCGGCCTCCCGCCGATCGAAGGCGCCCTGCAGCGCCTGGTAATCGGCGTACCGTCGCAGCGAGATGTCGAGCGCGCTCTGCAACTCGGCCGGGTCGCTGCCGGTGATGTAGGCAAAGATGCCCTTCGCTGCCGCCGCGGTGACCCAGCGGCCGTCGTAGTGCTCGAGCAGCGCGATCACCGGGCAGAACGCCTGCGAGATGATCTCGGTGACAAGGCGCAAGGCGTGCTCGGGGTCGCTGCCCAGCCCGACCAGAGCGACATCGGGACGTTCGCGCGCCGTGACGGCGGCGACGTGCGTCACGTCGACCTCGCTCGCCACCACCTCGTGGCCGAGCCGCGCCAGGACGTCGGCGAGAAGCATCAGCCGTTCCGGACGTTCATTGGCGATCAAGACGCGGAGAGCGTGTTTCCGGTCCACGAGGGGCCTTCCGTTGCGAGTCCGGGCAACGAGAACGGGCGCAGAGGTGTTGGTGCGACCTGGGTGAGCGTCTCGCGTTGCGGTCGATTGTACCGCGCGGTGGTCGACCGGCGGCAAAGGATTGGTACGTTGTGTCGACGTCGCGGGGCGTGGCGCAGCCTGGTTAGCGCGCTAGTCTGGGGGACTAGAGGTCCCGAGTTCGAATCTCGGCGCCCCGATCGCCGGCCGGCTCACGAGTGGCGCCCTGCCTGCTTCTGATGCGGCGGGGCGCGCTCTGCGAGCGGCTAGGTCGAGCGGATGGTGACCGGCACGCCGGGCGCGATCCGGACTGCCAACCAGCGCATTGCCGCGTTGGCGAGGCGCACGCAGCCGTGCGAGCTCGCCGTGCCGAGCACACCGCCGATGTTCATCACGCCGTGCACGGCGATCTGGCCCGGGCCGCCGTCGAACTCCTGTAAGACGTTCGAGCGCGCGCTCAGCGCGAGCGCAAACGGCGCCCCGATGTCGCCGGGCTTGAGCGCGACCGATTCCTCCACGAAGAACTGACCGGTCGGCGTGGGGGTAGAGGCGGTCCCGATGACGGCTTCGAAGCGACGGACGACGCGCCCCGACCGGTAAACCGTCACCTGCCGGAGCGACGTGGTCACGACGATGTGCCACGCCGTCGACGTGACGGCCGTGGCGGCTTTGTCGATCCAGCCCGTGTGGCTGTTCGGTCGCCCTGGAAGCCTCACCTTCAGCCAGTGTCCGGAACGCGCGAGAACCGGAAGCACCGTTTGCTCCTCGGTGATCGGTGTGCGTGATGGCACGCGGGCGACTTCCACCGACCGGCTTGCGGGCGCGGCGTGCGCCTCATGGGCGCGCAGGATCACGACGAGAGCCTGGTTCGGTCGAACCGCCGTTCCGGTGCCGCCCAGGGGCGCCGTGACCTTCGACGTGCAGCCCGCAACGGCGACCGACGCGAGGAGCAGTCCGAGCGGGCGCACAGTGCGCCCGCTCGTGAGGCTCGAACCCATGTTCAGCCGGTGAAGCCGAATGCATGCACGGCCGGCTTCGGCGCCGGCTTCACGACGGCAGGTGCCTTCTTGGTCGTCGCGGGCTTGGCGATCTTCTTGACGACCGGCGGCTTCGGCTTGGGCGCCGGAGCCGTCGTGGTCGGTGCAGTGGTGACGACCGTCGTGGTCGGTGCAGTGGTGACGGCCGTCGTGGTGGCCGTCGTGGTTGCGGGCGGCGGCGCAGTCACACAGCTCGACGTGGTGATCGTGTTCGTGTCGAGCGTGACTGCACCGTTCCGTGCGAGCACGCGACCGTCGACGGTCGCACCGGTGGTGACGGTGATGCTGGTCAAAGCGAGAATCGTTCCGCGGAAGCTCGACCCGGTGCCGAGCGTCGCCGAACTGCCGACCTGCCAGAAGACGTTGCAAGCCTGCGCGCCGTTGATGAGGTTGACCGAACTGCCGGACGCCGTTGTGAGCGCGGATCCCGCCTGGAACACGAAGACGGCGTTCGGGTCGCCTGCCGCGTTGAGCGTGAGGGCGCCGGTGAGCCCGATCGTGGATGCGGAGGTGTAGACGCCTGCCGTGAGTGTCTGGCCGCCGAGGTCGGCGGCGATCGGCGAGGTCGGCCCCTGGCCGGCGGCGTCGTTGTACGCGGTGACGAGGTCGTTCTTCGCCTGTTGTGTGACGGCGTCGCCGGCGTGATTCGTGCCGTGCACGGTCAGCGATTCGAGACCGGTGATCGTGGTGGTCGGAAACGTGCCGATGTCGCCGCTGACCGTCGTGGGCCCGGTGTTCGTGATCCCGGCGCCTGCTAGGACGCTGAACGAGCCTGCGGTGCCGAGTGGCACCGCGGACGCTGCGGCACCGGCGCTGCCGGTGACGAGCAGCACGGCGAGCAAGCCGAGCATGAACAAGCTGGCTCCCGCCAGCTTGGAACGGCCCATCGTGGCACGAAGACTGCGCTGAAAGAGCTTCATCGTGGTCCTTCCCTCTGTGCGAGCTGTGTGCCGGCGTCGACGTTCCCGTCGTCCGACTCGCTCCGACCTACTCTGCTGAGGGCGGGCCCTGTGCGGTCTCGATCATTGAGTTTCCGCAGGGAAATTCTAGCATGAGGCCGTTTAGAGCCTCTTGTTTAGACCTTGATCTCGTCCGCGGGTTGCGGCGTCAGCGCCGGCACGAGGAGCAGGTGACTGTCGACGATCGCCGCGGCCACGTCGGCGACCCGGCGGCCGGTGTGCTGCGAATGGTCTCGCAACACCTGGAATGCTTTCTCCGCATCGATCGCGTTACGGGCCATCAGGATCCCCTTTGCCTGCTCGATCACCGCTCGCCGGCCGAAAGCGCCCTGGAGGTTGTGGTACTCGGTGAAGCGCTGCAGCGTGATGTCGATCGCGCTCTGGAGGTCTTCCGGACTCGTGTCGACGATATAGGCGAACACCCCGCGCTTCGCCGCCTCGAGGACATACGCGGGGTCGCTCGCGGTGAGCAGCGCGACCACCGGGCAGAACGCCTCGCGGACGATCTCGTCGATCAGTGTCAGCGCATGCTCGGAGGAGACCCCGAGCCCGACGAGCGCGACGTCGGGCCGTTCCCGAGCGGTCACCGCCGCCACCTCTGTCACGTCGATCTCGCGGGCGATCACCACGTGGCCGAGGCCGATGACGACCTGCGCCAGCAGTTCGAGCCGATCGCGCCGCTCATTCGCGATCAGGACGCGCAGATGGGTGGTGTCTGCGTCGGGCAACGGCTCGAATCCTACCCCAGGATCAGAGCGCCAGGACGGCGTCTTCGAGTGCTGCGTGCACCGAATCGGCCACGTAAACGGTCCACGGATGCGGAGGCTCGCCGCCGGTGTAGACGACCACCCGAACCCCGCGCGCGTGCGCATACCAGGCTTCCATCGCCGTGCCCTCGTCGGGTGCGGTGAAGGCTGCGAGCACGGCGTCGCACGAGTCGATGTCGGCGAGATCTCCGTCGACGATCTCCGCCTCGTGGCCGGCGGTGTCGCCGCGAAAATCGCGCCGCATCGGGTCGACCGGGTCCCAGCCTCGGCTGCGGCAGAGCACGGCCGCGCGCACGCGATACTCCTCGGCAAACGGCGGGCCCGCCAGGTAGACGCGCGGCACGTCTCTAGACTAACGGCTGTGGACCAGGAGTTCGTTGCCCTCGGGCATGCCGGCAGCGACGCCTATGCGGGGCTCGAGACGTTTCCGAACCCCGGCGTGGCGCACGTCGAGCTCGTCAGCGACGAGCTGACCGCTGCATGCCCGATCACGGGCCAGCCCGACTTCTACACCGCGACGATCGACTACACGCCGCGGTCGCTCTGCCTCGAATCGAAGTCGCTGAAGCTCTACCTGGCTCGGTTTCGCGACCAGGGAGCCTTCTGCGAGGCGCTGGCCGTGCAGATCCGCGACGCCCTTGCGGCCGCGCTCGAGCTCGATCGCGCGGACGTGCACGTGTCGCTACGCCAGAAGGCGCGCGGCGGGATCACAATCACCGCGTCGGTCTAGCGCCCGAACGTGAAGGTCAGGCGGCGGCCGGCCCGAGCTGGGAGACGAGCGCGGCGATCGTCGCCTCCTGCTGGGTGATACGGCGCTCGCGCTCCGCCAGCTCCTCCGTCAACAGATCGAGTCGCCGGCGCAGCGCGAGCTCCGCCGCGGGCGAGCCGGGGGCAACACGGCGCGCCTGTGTCTCGGCGTTTCTTCTTCCACCTTCCGTGACTCGGAGGTCGTCCCACTGCTCGGTGATCACGCCCGCGAGTGCGACGCGCGTCACGAGCCCGAGGTCGACGAGGACCTCGCCGAGCTTCGCGCCCGTCTCGCGCTGGTGCTCGAGCGCATCCTGAAGCTGCTCCTTCGAGATGAGCCCGCGCTCGACGAAGATGTCGCCGAGCCGCCTTTTTGCCGCAGATGCCATGACCTGAGCCGGATATCGGGTCGCCGTCGGGCCGCTGGGATCCCTCGTTCGGATGAGTACCGTCCGTTGTCGGCGGCCGGAGCGTGGTAGATGATCGTGACCTCTTCGCGATGCGGCGACTCTTCATCGGCTTCCTCCTCGTGCTCTTCCTGCCTGCCACCGCGCAGGCCGGCGTGCGCGTGTCCGCGTTCTACTACCCGTGGTACGGCCTCGCCTCGACCGACGGCGTCTACGAGCACTGGAACCAGCACGGGCACACGCCGCCGAACGACATCGCGTCGTCGTACTACCCGGCAAGCGGCCTGTACTCGTCTTCCGACCGGCTCGTGATCGCGCAGCAGATGGACGAGATCAAGGCCGCCGGGATCGGCGAGATCGCCGTCTCGTGGTGGGGCAGGGGATCCCCCGAGGACGCGCGCCTGCCGGCCGTCGTCTCTGCGGCCCGCGCAAAGGGGATCGCCGTCGCCGTGCACCTCGAGCCCTACGCCGGCCGCACGGTGGCGGGCACGGTGACCGACGTCGCCTACCTGCGCACGTACGGGATCACGACGTTCTACGTGTACCGGCCTCTTGACTTCCCGGTTGCCGACTGGGCTGCGGAGAAGGGTGCCTTGCACACGGGTGGGGTGACGCTCTTTGCGCAGACAGCTCTCGTCGGAGCCGCGGCTGCGGCCGGGTTCGACGGTGTCTACACCTACGACATCGTCACCTACGGTGGCGACAAGTTCCGCCGGCTCTGCACTGAGGCGCACGCCCTCCACCTCCTGTGCGCTCCCTCGGTGGGGCCCGGTTACGACGCGCGCCGGGGCAGCGGCGACCCGCAGGTGAAGCCGCGGCGAAACGGGGCGACCTACGACGCGATGTGGCGCGCGGCGATCGCAAGCGGCGCCGATCGCGTGACAATCACCTCGTTCAACGAGTGGCACGAGGGGACACAGATCGAGCCCGCAGCGCCGGCGCAGCGCCGCGGCGGTTACCGCTACCTCTCCTACGACGGCGCCTGGGGCCTCCACGGCGTCGCGGCAGAGCCGGCGTACCTGACGCGGACGCGCTACTGGTCCGACGTCTTCCACAGGACGTTGCCTGTGCAGGAGAAGACCAAGGCCTCGTAGAGCCCGGACTCCTCCACACCGCGCAGCTGCCGATGATCGACGTCGACGATCGCGTCCGGCCAGGTGTCGA
Organism: Gaiellaceae bacterium; assembly: GCA_035534955.1. Taxonomy (GTDB): domain Bacteria; phylum Actinomycetota; class Thermoleophilia; order Gaiellales; family Gaiellaceae; genus PALSA-600. The sequence continues at coordinate 37,181 of DATLQV010000102.1, read as the reverse complement.
GCCCGAGCGCGGCAGCACCCTCGTCGGAGCCGATGCCGAGCAACGCGTCGACGGAGATCACACCGCGCGTCCCCGTTTGCCGGCGTGCGATTCCTTCCAGCTCGCGCAACTCCTCGAGCGGATCGATGCGGACGTTCGAGTCCGAGCCGATGCACATGCCGATCTCGCGGTGCACGACGCGTGCGACGGGCAGGAAGCCGTCGCCGAGATTCGCCTCCGTCGTCGGGCAGACGCAGATGCGCGCGCCGGCATCGCGCAACAGGTCGAGCTCGGCGCCGTCGGCATGAGTCGCATGCACGACCGTCGAGCGAGGGCCGAGGCAACCCTCCCGCGCGAGCAGTTCGATCGGGCGGACGCCGTGCTCGGCGAGGCACTCGTCGATCTCACGTGGCTGTTCGTCGGCGTGCACGTGGAGCGGCAGGTCGTGCTCGGACGCGTAGCGGCCGAGCTGGCGCAGCGCATCGGCGGGGCATGCGCGCACAGAGTGGGGGGCGACCCCCACGCGGACGCCGGCGGCGCGCAGCTCTTCGAGCTCGAGCAGGTACGCCGCCACGGACTCCTGGCGGAACCGTGGGCTGCCCCCGCGCAGGTAGCAGGCGTACAGGCAGACGAGCTCGATCCCGGCCTCTGCAGCCGCCTCGGCGGCAGAGCGCGCCTCGTGGAGGCCGAGATAGTGGAACTCGCCCACCGCCGTGTACCCGTTCGCGCGCAGCTCCCGGTACACCTCGAGGTACTCGCGGCGGATCTCGGCGGCGGTCAGCCCCTCCGCCAGGGCGATCATCCCGTCGCGCCAGGCCCAGAAGTCGCCACCCGGTCCGCGCCCCCGCAGGGCCCGCTGAAACGCGTGACAGTGGGCATCGACGAACCCCGGTACGGCCAGCACCGGCATATCCTGTCAAGCATGACCCGCGCCCAGCTGCCCAATGCCCTGACGATCGCGCGGTTCTTCCTGATTCCCGTGTATGTCGCCCTGATCGTCTCGTGCGACGGCGGCCGCTCGTGGCCGGCGGCGATCGTCTTCGGGGTGGCGGGCGTCACCGACCAGGTCGACGGCTTCCTCGCCCGTCGCTGGCAGGTGGAGTCGGCGTTCGGCAAGTTCGCCGACCCGCTCGCCGACCGGCTGATGATCGACGCTGCGGTGATCCTGCTGATCCACGCCGGACGCCTGCCGTGGCTCGCGCTGATCATTCCGGCCCGCGATCTCGTCACGCTCATTGGCACGCCGATCGTGCTCGGCCGCGGCTACGAGTTCCAGGTCAACCTGATCGGCAAGGCGGCAACCTGGCTGCTGTACGCAGCGCTCGGCTTCGTGATGGTGACCCACGCCGGCGCAACCTGGCCGTTGTGGGTGTTCTGGTCGGGGCTGGCGCTTGCGCTCATCGCGCTCGGCGAGTACGCCCTCAAGGTACGGCGCGAGGTGCTGGCGTGAGGGCGGTGGTCATGGCCGGGGGTGAGGGAACACGGCTCCGGCCGCTGACCTCGAACCAGCCGAAACCGATGGTGCCGATCGTCGGCAAGCCGTGCATGGAGCACATCATCGAGTTGCTGCGCGACCACGGCTTCACCGAGATCGTCATCACCGTCGCCTTCTTGCCGCAGGCGATCAGGTCGTACTTCGGCGACGGCAGCAGTCTCGGCGTGAACATCGAGTATTCGGTTGAGGAGAGCCCGCTCGGAACGGCCGGGTCGGTGCGCCTGGCGTCCGACAGGCTCGACGAGACCTTCCTCGTCATCTCCGGAGACGCGCTGTGCGACATCGACCTGAACACGATCGTCGACCTGCACAGGGCGAAGGGGGCCGCGGTGACGATCGGTCTCAAGGCGGTCGAGAATCCGCTCGAGTTCGGGATCGTCGTCACCGACGACAACGGCAAGGTCGAGCGTTTCCTCGAGAAGCCGTCGTGGGGCCAGGTGTTCTCCGACACGATCAACACCGGGATCTACGTGCTCGAGCCCGAGGTGCTGCGGCATATCCCGACCGACCGGCCCTACGACTTCTCGAAAGAGCTCTTCCCTCTGCTCCTCGAGATGGGGCGACCGATCTATGGGCACGTGTGCGAGGGCTACTGGCAGGACATCGGCAACCTCGACCAGTACCGGCAGGCGAACTCGGACGCGCTCGACGAGAAGGTGCGCCTGAACATCTCGGGGCTGAAGATCCGCGGCGACGTGTGGATCGGCGAAGGCGTTGAGATCGACGACGTTGAGGGCGTCGAGGGGCCCGCGTTCATCGGCAACTACTGCACGGTCTCGCCCGAGTCGTCGGTTGGTCCGTACACCGTGCTCGGCCCGGGAACGACCCTGCGCGAACGTGCGCGTGTCTCGCGCTCGGTGATCGACGCGTCCTGCTACATCGGGCGGAGTGCGACGATCGAAGGCGCCATCCTCGGCCGCAACTGCGACGTGCGACCACACGTTCACGTGCACGAAGGCGTGGCGATCGGCGACCAGGTCACACTGGGCGACCAGTCGAGCATCTTTCCAGGCGTGCGCATCTACCCGTACAAGGAGGTCGAGTACGGCGCGCAGATCCACGAGAGCGTCATCTGGGAGTCGCGCGGGACGACGAAGGTGTTCGCGCAGGACGGCGTGGTCGGCCTCGTCAACGTCGATCTGACGCCTGAGATCGCGCTGCGGTTCGGCGCGGCTCTCGGCACGGCGCTCAAACGGGACGCACGCGTCGTCGCGAGCCGCGAGAGTGCGCCGGCCTACCGCATGATCAAGCGGGCCCTGATTGCGGGGCTCAGTTCGACGGGCGTGCAGGTTGCCGACCTGCGCACGCTGCCGGCCCCGGTCGGCAAGCACCTGTTGAAGACCCAGAACTACGACGCGGCCTTCCACGTCGGCGCATCGACGACGGATCCCGAGGCCGTGCAGATCCGTCTCTTCGAACAACCGGGCGTTGCGTTCTCGGGCGCGATGCAGAAGGAGATCGAGAAGCACTTCACCCGGCAGGAGTTGCGGCGCGTGCCGTTCGCGGCTGTCGGGACGATCACCTATCCGGCGCGGGCGGGCGAGAGCTACGCGAGCAACCTCGTCGACGACCTCGACGTCGAGGCGCTGCGCGAACGCGGCTTTCGGATCGTCGTCGACTACGGCTATTCCGCCGGCAGCTTCGTGCTGCCGCTCGTGCTTGGCCCGCTGGGAGTGGAGGCGGTGACGGCGCATCCGTTCGCGTCGGACTCGGGGACGACGCCGGCGCGGTTCGGCGACACGATCGACCATGCGCGCCGGCTTGTTGCCGCCGTGGGCGCCGATTTCGGAGCGGTCTTCGACCGGTCCGCGGAACGGTTGTTCCTGATCGACGAGAACGGGCGCGAGATCCGCCCCGACCAGGGGCTTCTGCTGTACCTCGAACTGCTCGCCCGGACGGCGACCGGCACGGTCGCCGTCCCCATTACCGCCACGAGCCAGGTCGAAGAGGTCGTCGGCGGACGGCTCGACGTGATTCGGACGCCTGCCACGCTGCACGGTCTGACGCAGGCCGCCGCCGGCGAAGGGGTGATCTTCGCCGGCGCCTCGGGCGGCGGCTACGTGTTTCCCGCGTTCCTGCCCGCCTACGACGCGAGTGCGTCGCTCTGCAAGCTGCTCGAACTGCTCGCAGCGGTGGGCGAGCCGATGTCGCACCTCGTTGCGGGGCTGCCGCGACCGACCCTGATCCACCGCCAGCTCCAGTGCCCGTGGGCGCTGAAGGGAACCGTGATGCGGGTCCTCAACGAGCGCTTCGCCGACGCGAACGTCGACCTGCGTGACGGGATCAAGATCTTCGACGAGCGCGGGTGGGTCCAGGTGCTCCCGGACGCCGACGAGCCGCTCGTGCACCTCTACGCCGAGGGGGAGTCGGCAGCGGCCTCTGAGGACCTCGAGACGGAGCTGCGGACGCTCGTGACCTCCGTGATCGACCGGGAGGAGATCGGCGGCAGGAGCTGAACCCTTAAGCTGAGGTTGACGGTTCCGGCTCGCTCTGCTGGAATCAGGAGACCCGACCGACGATGAAAGGCGGCACCGTGGAACCGCTTCCTGATCTGGGATCGCTACCGGACGACGAGCTGAAGGGCTTGATCGACGAACTCGAGACGCAGGAGCGTGAGGTCAGCTACCAGCGCCGCCTGTTGCACGGCAAGATCGACATCTTGCGCGCCGAGCTTGTGGCACGCCTGCAGACCTCGGGCGGGCGCAGTGTGCTCGACCAGGTCGACGTCGACCGCCTGACCGAGATCTTGACCGGGAAGGCGGCGCCCCCAGCGTGAGCTTTGTGTACTGCCAGGAGTGCGGCTTCCAGAATCCCGAGTCGGCGAACTACTGCTCCCGCTGCGGCGCGCTCCTTGCGCGCGGAGAGTCCGCTGCGGAGACGACGCAGACGTTTCTGACCGAGGAGATCGGCGACTTCGAGCAGGAGGACTTCGGCCTGGAAGGCCCGGCGCTCGTCGTGCGCGCGGGCGGCGGCAGGGCGGGGGAGGGTTTCAAGCCGGCCGGCGAGCGCACGCGAATCGGCCGCTCACCCGACTGCGAGATCTTCCTCGACGACGTCACCGTCTCGCGCAACCACGCCGTGCTGGTGGAGTGCGACGGAAAGTTCACGGTCGAGGATCAGGGCTCGCTGAACGGCACGTTCGTCAACCGCCGGCGCATCGACACGGCGCCACTCGAGGAAGGCGACGAGCTGCAGATCGGCAAGTATCGGATGACGTTCATCGCATGACGAGCACCGCGAAGCAGCCGGGGCACCTGCCGCCCAGGCGCGAGCGCCTGCTGCGAATCGGTGAGGTCGTGCGCCGGCTCCGCGACGAGTTTCCCGACATCTCGATCTCGAAGATCCGTTACCTCGAGGACGAGGGCCTGCTGACGCCACGGCGCACCCAGGGTGGCTACCGGCTCTTCAGCGAGGGTGACCTCGAGCGGCTCGACACGATTCTCAGGCTGCAGCGCGACGAGTTCCTGCCGCTGCGCGTGATCAAGGACGAGCTCGATGCTCCGGGCACAAAGGAGCGTAAGCGGCGGCGCCCGACCCCGCTCGGCATCGCCGAGGAGGCGATCACGCTCGACGACCTCTGCGAACGCGCCGCGATCGACTCGTCGCTTGCGAAGGAGCTGGAGGACTTCGGCCTGCTCGCGCCGCAGGGCAGCGGCGGCGACAAGCGCTACCCCGAGTCCGACATCGACGTGGCGCTGCTCTGCGCGCAGCTCGCGCGGTTCGGCGTGGGGCCCAGGCACCTACGCACGATTCGAACCGCCACCGCCCGCCAGGCTGCGCTCCTCGAGCAGCTCTTCGCGCCGTCGCTCCGCGGCCGTAACAACGAGCGCCGCCTGCAGGCCGTTCGCGACCTGCAGCAACTCGCAGAGCTCGCCGGTGAGCTGTCGTCCCTGCTCTACTGGCGCGACCTGCGAGACTTGGCGCAGTGACCGACCTTCGTTCCATGGTGCGGGAAGTCCAGGACTTCCCGACTCCCGGCGTGGCGTTCAAGGACGTGACGCCCCTGCTGGCCGACGCCGAGACCCTGAAGAAGATCGTCTCGCAGCTCGCCGACTGGGTGAAAGGGCGTGGCGCCGACCTCGTGCTCGGCGCCGAGGCGCGCGGGTTCTGGATCGGCTCCGCCATCGCCGTCGAGGCGGGTGTCGGGTTCGTGCCGGCCCGGCGGCCGGGCAAGCTGCCTCCCGAGACCGTCAGCGCGAGCTACGTGCTCGAGTACGGCGAGAACTCGCTCGAGCTGCACCCCGACCTGATCCCACCGGGCACGCGGGTCGTGATCCACGACGACGTGCTGGCGACCGGCGGGACGGTCGAGGCGATCAGGAACCTCGTCGAGCAGCTCGGCGGCGTCGTCGTCGGCGCGTGCTTCATCATCGAGTTGTCGTTCCTCGGTGGGCGCGAACGCCTCGCAGGCACCGATCTGCACGCACTGATCGAGTACTAGCTGGAGTAGCGCAACATCCGGTCGATGGGGTAGACCAGCCTGATGTACGACTCGCTGACGACGTCCTACACCTTCTCGTGCCCCGTGCACGGCGAGACGAGGGTGCGCCTGTCTCGCTTCCGCCGGCTCGAACAGCTCCCCGGGGCGAACCACCCGGCCGTCTACCACGTCGAGTTCGCCTGCGGTTGCGGGGGCGAGCATCCGGGCCTCGTCACCCACGAAGACCTCGACTGGGCGCCGCTCGGGTTGCAGGACGAGACGACGTTCGTCAACCTGATGACGTCGAAGGTGGAGGCACTCGCCGGCGAGCTGAGCGATGTCGCAGCCACGCGGATCAAGGCGGGGGAGTGGCCGTGGAGCTTCTTCTGCTGGCCCGAGGAGCGGCCACGGCCCGTCTACCCGTCGGCGTTCAGGCTGCTTGCGCCCGCGCTCTCGGGCGACCGGGTGGGGCTCGCGGTTCGCTGCCCGGTGTGCGGGAAGACGTCGGTGAACCTCGTCTCGCGCGCACACGTCGACGTTCCGTTTGTGAACGACCACGAGGTGGGGGTGGTCGAGCACGTGTTCGAGCACGACGCGGCCGCGAGCCTCGAGGAGTTCCGGGCCGAGCTCTGGTCGGGCTCTTTCGACGCCCGCCGCCTTGGACTTGAGTGACGGCTTCCCTCCCGCCAGGGATCGCGCCGCCCGCCGGCAGGCCGATACCCCTAGCGGGTCAAATGAGTGTCCTTCAGCCGCAGCCGACACGGGGAGCCGACTTGCTTCTCGTCCATTGCGCCACCGTCGTCGAAGGACGGCCGAGCGCGTACTCCCGCCTCGAGGCGAAGCTCGGCGAACGGCTCGCGCGCGTGCTCGTGAACGGGCTCGTCGGCCCTCAGGGCCGGCGCGGTTCGTCTTCGCCGTAGACGCGGACGAACAGAAACGCAAGGAAGCCGAAGACGCAGCCGGTGATGAACGACACCGCCGAGCTGTAGCCGAGCGCGCTGCCGCCGAGCCAAACGAGCAGCCCGAAGAAGAGGGCCCAGACAAACGAGATCACGCCGTGGGCGAACGCGGGAGGGCGGAGGTGCATCGGGGCGAGATGGTACCGGTCGGGGCGGCTCGTGCTGCTGCCGGACCAAAAAAATTCACCGAGCCGGTTGCGCTTTTGTCCACCTTCCCCGTGAACCTTCGGCTTCCGCCTACGGCCCCCGGGAGCGGCTTCGACCTACTCGCGCTCCGTGCTCGGTGCAAGAGCAACCATAGGGGGCGGCAACGCCGGCGGCAAGAGGCCCGACAGACGGTTTCTGTGCAATTTGCGGAGAGTTCCTCGAGCGCAGAGCGACGTAGCGTTTCGTGCTTTGCAATCGAAAGGAAGCCGGACCAGAAATTCACCGAGCCGGTTGCGCTTTTGTCCACCTTCCCCGTGAACCTTCGGCTTCCGCCTACGGCCCCCGGGAGCGGCTTCGACCTACTCGCGCTCCGTGCTCGGTGCAAGCAGCACGCTAACGCGCGAGCCGTGCCCGTTCAAGAGGGGTGCGGAAGAAAAAAGCGCGCTCTTTGCGAGCGCCGGCTGGGGAAAACCTGTGGACGACGCGCGCGCCCGGGGAGTCGAGCTGGCCGGCCGTTTCCCCGTCAGCTTGACATAACGTGTATTTCCGTGCGGACCCGAAAAGACTCAGGAAGAGACTACGTGCGCAGGTAGAGCTGCAGCCCCGGGGCGACCGTGCGCAGCTCGCGCAGCGCCCGTGTCTCGAGCTGGCGGACACGCTCACGGGTGATCCCGAGCTCGGTGCCGACCTCCTCGAGTGTCTGCGACGGCTTCCCGTCGAGACCGAAGCGACGCAGGACGACGTGCTTCATGCGCGGATTCAGACCGTCGATCGCCTCTGCGAGCTCGACCGAGCGCGCGTGGTCGGAGGTTGCCCCGTCGGGCGATTCGGACTTCACGTCCTCGATCATGTCGCCGACCATGCTCTCGCCGTCGCCGACCGGTGTCTCGAGCGAGACGGGATCCTCGACCAGGTCGAAGAGCTCGCGCACCCGCTCCTCGGGGAAGCCCGACTCGCTGGCGATCTCCTCGACCGACGGGTCACGATTCAGCTTCTGGGCGAGCTGGCGGCGCGACCGCTGGACGCGGCGCACCTGCTCGGCCACGTGCACCGGCAGGCGGATCGTCCGGCCCTGGTCTGCGAGGGCCCGGGTGACCGCCTGGCGAATCCACCAGGTGGCGTACGTCGAGAGCTTGTAGCCCATCGTGTAGTCGAACTTCTCGACGGCCCGGATCAGGCCGAGGTTGCCCTCCTGGATCAGGTCGAGGAGCGGCACGCCGGCTTTCGTGTAGTTACGCGTGATCGACATCACGAGCCGGAGGTTGCACTCGATCAGGCGCCGCTTGGCGCGCTCGTCGCCGAGATCCTTGAGCCGCGCGAGCTCGCGCTCCTCGCCCGGTGTGAGCAGGCGACCGTCGCCGATCTGGCGCACGTAGAGCTTCAGCGGATCGGAGGTCTGGAGGCGGTCGTCCTCGGAGACGAACGCGTTCTCGGGCTCGACTTCCTCCGCGTCGATCTCGTCGAGCGCGGGCAGGAGCCCGAGCGGGGGCTCGGTGGTCTCGTTCTCCGGGGACGCCTCGGACAGCGGGTGCTCCACCCGGTCCCTATCGGCGGCAGGAGCTCTGGCCTTGAGATGTAAAGAGGGGCCTCAGGCTTCATCAACTTCTTGCCCAGTCATCCGTCTACGACCATAGGATCGACTTATGTGCGGCATTGCGGGATACAGCCTTCGTGCACGCTCACGCGTTGGGCGGACGCTGGCTGCGCAGGCCCTGCTGGCGGCGATCGCCGAGCGCGGCGCCGACGCTGTCGGATACGCCTATCGCTCGCCCGAAGACGCCTTCGCCACGGTGATCAAGCAGCGCACCGCGGCCTCCAAGCTGCTCGAGCGCGTCTCGGTGCCCGCCGCTGCGAACCAGCTGCTCGTCCACGTGCGCGACTACACGAAGGGCCATCCGTCGATCGCCGCGAACAACCATCCGGTCCGCCACGGGCCGATCGTGGGGATCCACAACGGGATCATCACGAACGACGACGAGCTCCTTGCCCCCCACTCCTGCGCACGCGTCGAGCCACGGATGTCGGTCGATTCCGAGGCGATCTTCGCGATCGCTGCGCACTCCCGCAGCAACGCGCGCGCGCTCGAGCACCTGCGCGGGGCGATGGCGGCCGGCTGGCTCGACGAGCGCGATCCCGGCGTCGTCTACCTGGCGCGCGGCGCCGGCCGTCCGCTCTGGGTCGGCGACTGCGACGACGGCGTCTTCTTCGCCTCGACGAAGACCGCGCTCGAGGTCGTCGCGCACTACAGCAGCCTGAAGCTGCGCAAGCGCGAGCTGCAGGAGGGGACGTGGCTCGCCCTCGAAGACGGCCGGATCGCCCGCAAGGCGCGGTTCCGTCCCGACCTCGGCTACGTCGAGGACGACCCGCTCCCGCCCGTGCGCGCCCCGCAGGAGCGTGACTTCTGCCTGACCCGCCTGGCTGCGCTCGTCGCCGCCTGAGCCAGTCCTAGGCCGCCGCCACCCAGCGCATCGGATCGCCCGAGCCGAGATCGGTGATTCCCGCATCCGCGAAGGCGCCACAGACGAGCGTCCGGCGATGCGCGGCAAACGTGAGCACGTGGGCGATCATCCCGCCGTAGGTGAACACCTCGGGCGGGTCACAGACCGCGTCGACGAACGTCTCGTCCAGGCGCCCGCTGTCCACGACTTCCCGCACCTGTGAGAGAAAGGCGGGGCCGGCCACGTCGAGCTTCGCCTGCATCACGGCGACCGTCTCCCCTCGCTCGGCCGCGAAGTCATACGGGCGGTCGTGCGTCGCCGCATCCCACATCGCCAGCTGCCCGACCAGCCGCGAGAGCAGCGAGCGGAGCGTCGGATCGGAATCGATCCCGTCGACCGAGATCTCGACCGGGGCGTCGAGGACGTCGTCGGACAGCGTGCCTGCACGCACCAACATCTCGTCGACGAGCCAGACGTGGTGCTCGACCATGCGAGTGAGGAGATCCATCGCGGTTACCTTTCGATCGGCGGGGACCCGTAGGCCACCCGGAGGGTGGAAGTGAACCTTGCTCGGGCAATCGAGCTGAAAGCGCGTCGGTCTTCGCCGCCAGCGCGAGGGCGCCGCACCGTAGGCTCGGGTGAACGCTCGCGTGAACGCCTCGTGTGAGGAGTACCCGGCGTCGAGCGCTACGTCGAGCACCTCGTCGTCGGTGGTGATCAGCCGATATGCGGCTCGCTCCAGCAGCACCCGCCTGCGCAAGGTCGCTGGAGGCTCCCCCGACGCGGCCGACACGAGCCGGTCGAAGTGGAAGCGTGAGAGGTGCACGCGCGCGGCGAGAGCCTCGCCGGAGGCGCCGTGGTCGTCGAGCGTCTCGGCAAGGATGTCGATGAAGCGCGCAAAGGTGTCGTTCGTTGTGCTCATCACGTCCTGATCGTGCCGCGATCACGCCCGGCTTCGCTTGATTGCGCTTGCTGACCTATCCGATCGACCCGTCCTCGGCCACTTTCGCCCCCTCATCGAGCAACCGTTCGCGGATCAGGAACTGGAAGCTCGCCCAGGCGCCACGGCGGGCCTCGAAGAGCCGGTAGACCTGCCACTCCGTCAGGAGCGAGGGATCGACGCGGCGGGCCTGCTGCCAGTCGCCGAACTTCGGCAACCGCCCCAACGTTCGTGCGAGCTGCGCTCCCTGGACGAGGGCACGCTCGAGCCGCTCCTCCCCCACCACCACGTCGAAGCCCGCCTCGCGCAGCGCGGTTGCGAGCGAGCCGAACGTGTGCCAATACAGCGACGTCGACGGCATCGTCCCGCGGCGCTCTCGGATGTCGTGCGCGGTGGGCGTGTGCCCGAGCTCGTCGCCGAGCCGGCGAAGCTCGCCGATCAACTCCTCGCGGGTCGCAAACCGCCTCGGCATCAGCCCGGCCGCGCGCTTGGCGGCATTCCAGGTCCCGAAATGCTCGATCACGGTCTGCGGGTGCATGCCGGCCCCGGGGTCGGCTGCGAACTCCTTCATCGTCGGGGAGCGGCCAAGCCGGCCCGCCGAGGCCCGGAGCGCCTCGAGGATCTGGTCGTCGGCATAGCGGCGCCTGATCCCCGCCTGGAACGCCGCGAGGGCCTGCGGGTCGATCTCGCTCACCGCGCGATACGGCTTCCGCGCCACCACCAAGCATGGTAGAGCGCATTCGAAAAAGCGCAAGTCGGCGCTAGTCGACCAGGGAAACCAGCGGCGCCGGCTCGATCTCGGTCGCCACGATCGCCTCGAGCGCGCCGACGCAACGCGGGCAGAACTGCGAGCCCGCCATGCGGTGCAGCTCGTCGAGGGCCTCCTGCGCCGGCCGTGCGGGCCGGTAGACGCGCGTGGTGAGCATCGAGTCGAAGGCGTCGGCCACGTGGATGATGCGCGCGCCGAGCGGGATGTCGTCGCCGGCGAGGCCGTCGGGATACCCACCGCCGTCAAACCGCTCGTGATGGTGCCGGATCGCGGGCACGGCATCGCTGAGGAACCCGAGCCGGTTGATGATCGAGGCTCCTTCGCCCGCGTGGCTCGCCATGACCACCCACTCGTCCTCGGTCAGCGGCCCCGGCTTCAGGAGGATCGCGTCCGGAATGCCGAGCTTCCCGATGTCGTGGAACAGGGCCGCATGGCCGAGCAGCTCGAGCTCGGCCTGCGACAGCCCGAGTTCGCGGCCGACCGCGAGAGCAAGCTGCTGCACGCGGCGCGAGTGGCCGGCCGTGTACGCGTCGCGTGCGTCGACTGTCGCCGAGAGGGACTCCATCGCCGCGGTCGAGCGCTCCTTGAGCAGCTTGTTCGCCTGCTCGAGCGAGACGTTCTGCGACTGGATCGTCTCGGCTGCGGCGCGCAGCTTGTGGGCTGAGCGCTGCGTGTGCTTGAGGTAGGCCTCCTGCGTCTTGCGCATCAGGAAGAGCGGCAGCGCGAACACGAGGATGGCCCAGGCGCCGATCGGCTTGTACGCCTCGTAGATGACCGCGGCGATGAAGCCGTACACGGCGTAGTGCGGCAGGAGCCAGCCGAAGCGTTCGCTCCAGACCCGGCGAACACTCTCGCGTCCCTCGAGCCCGACGGCGGCCGATACGAGACCCATGTTGACCACGAAGTAGGCAAGCCCGGCGAGGAGCCCGCCGGCGACGAAGATGCCGGTGCCGATGCGCCCGCTCGTGTGCACCGAGAACACAGCCGCGGCGGCGAGTGACGCGAGCGACAGCGCACCGACGTTGAAGAGGAGCTGATGGAACACCGCGCGGCGCGCGCTCCACTCGACCGCCGACATCGTCAGCGCGAGCGGCAGCGCGGCTCGCGGTCCGATGATGGCTGCGGCCGCAAGCGCGCCGACGGCGCTGACCGAGATCGAGCCGGTCTCCTCCACCTCGAGCGACAGCGCCTGGCCGATCCCGACGAGCCCGATGATCGTGATCAGCCCGACGACATCCGTCGAATGCCCGAAGATCGTGCCGGCGACGCCCGCAGCGGTCCCGAGGGTGCCGACGAGGCCGACGAACAGCACGAGGCGCCGTGGCACGGAGAAGAACCGCGGGGCAGGCGGAGTGTGCGGGCGAGCGGACTGCCGCCGCTCGGCCTCCGGGATGACTTCCAGCGCCGGCTGGAGCGGCCGCACGGCCTCCTGGATCTGTGGCGGCAGGGCGACGAGGCGCGGCGTCCTCTTGTCGGGCTGGGCGAGCAACGGTTCGTCCGAGGCATCGAGAACGCGGTTTCGACCCTGCAGCTTCGCGCGGTAGACCGCGAGGTCGGCCTGGTGCACGAGCTCGTTCATGTCCGAGCCGTCGCGCGGGAAGCCGGCGACGCCCATCGAGATCGTCGCGCGAATCGGCTCGCTCGAGGTCTCCACCTCGAACAGGCGGGCGGCGACCGAGCGGCGGATGCGATCCGCGATCTCGAACGCCTGGTCGGGTGGAGTTTCGGGCAAGAGGATCGAGAATTCCTCGCCGCCAAAGCGCGCCGGGACGTCGTAGTGGCGCAGCTCGTGGCGGAAGACCTCGGAGATCCCGCGCAGGACGGCGTCGCCGGCAAGGTGGCCAAAGGTGTTGTTGATGTCGCGCAGCAGGTCGAGGTCGGCCATGATGATCGACATCGGGCGCTGGAAGCGCTGAGCGCGTCCGAGCTCCTCCTGCATCACGACGGCGAAATGCCGGGCGTTGTACAGCCCGGTCTTCGGGTCGACTCGCGCCTCGGCCTGCAGCTGCGGGATGGCGAGCGAACGGTGGATCAGGAGCAGAGGTGCAACCGCGAACGGGATCAGCCACGGATTGAGCTGCCAGAACGCGGCAACCGCGAGGCCGAGCGTCGCGAGGACCAGATCGGTCGACAGGCTCTCGAACGAGAACACACCCGCCTCGCGCAGCGAATGCCCACGGGCGAGTGTGACCATCGGCGCGAGCACGATGTGGTTCTCGGCGACGGCGACGGTGCACGCGGTGAGCCCGGCGAGCGCCCAGCGGACGTTGGAATCGGGGATCAGGCCGTTCGCGTCGAGCACCAGCCTCGCTGCCCCCCACGCCGCCAGGTTGCCGAGCGTGTAGTTGCAGATGTTGAAGCTCTGGATGTACCAGGCGTAGCGCTCCTTCAGCCACTCAGGAATGTGCATGACGACGCCGAGCAGCGCGACGAGCTCGGGCGGAAGCAGCAGCACGCTCGGGATCAGAAACACCCACGAGGTGTGGAACGCGCTGTCGCGTGCGGTGCGCACGGTGTAGGTGTGCGATGCAGCCGCACCTGCAGCCAGGATTCCGAAGGTCAGCCAGCCCGACGTGTGACCGCCGAGCCGGACGAGGAACGGCGCAGCCGCGGCGAGCGCCGCGATCCCGACGGCGACGCCGTATGCGCCCGCGGCCGCCGGCAGCGCACGCCGCGACCTGCCGCCGATGCCGATCGGCTCCAGCTCGATCTCGAGGTCGCTTGGGATCGCGCTCATTGCGCTGAGCTCCTTCCGCGTTGCCACGCGGGCCGCAGTTCCACACGACACGTTACGGCCGCTGTCGCCCTCCGCTCATCCCCCATTCGAGGATCGGCCGCGAGTTCCCCCATTCGGGTGAGCCGGGAAATGTCGAGGGCCCGCTCGCGCGGGCCCTCGACATCAGCTCTGTTTTCGAGCAGTTCCGACTACGGCGTGGTCGTTGTCGTTGTCGTGGTCGGAGCCGTCGTGGTCGTCGTGGTGGTGGTAGTGGTGGTGGGATCCGTCGTGGTCGTGGTTGTCGTCGTGGTCGGATCCGTTGTGGTCGGAGCCGCGGTGGTTGTCGTCGTGGTCGTCGGATCCGTTGTGGTCGGAGCCGTGGTGGTTGTCGTCGCCACGCCGAGCGCGGTGAGCGGATCGAGGCCGTCAACCGGAACCGCCGTGTCCGGATTCGTTGCGGCCTGGAGCGCGGTCGTGTCGGTTGCGACGTAACCATCCGTGCCGGCGAGGCTGTCGCCTTCGGCGGCGTCCTCCATCGACATATCCGTCCAGCTCATGTCGGTCCAGGACATGTCAGTCCAAGACATCGAGCTCCAGGACATATCCGTCCAGGACATTGAGGCCCAGGACTGGTCGCTCCAGGACTGGTCGCTCCAGGACTGGCTGCTCCAGGACATGGAGTTCCACGACATGCTTGCCTTGGCAGCGCTGGCCCAGCTCATCGCGTCGAACACGGGGCCCGAGCCGTCTGCAGCAGGCCCGACGAACTGCTCGAGGCCGATGTTCGGGTTCGGGGCGTACGTCGCGGCCACGGCACGGCTCGCCGTCAGCTCACCGACTCCCGCGGCCCTCGGGTTCGAGGTCCACAGCTTCCGAGCGGTCCGCATCAGGGCGCCCTTGACCTGGTCCGGCGTCCAGTTCGGGTGCCGTGCCAGGATGTCGGCGGCGGTGCCCGCGACGACCGGGGCCGAGAACGACGTGCCCGACAGCTGGATGCGGTCGGTGCCGACCATGTTCCCCGGCTTCAGCGTCGTGATCGTCGAGCCGGCCGGGATGGGGCCGACCATGTAGCGGCCGGGAGCAGAGAGGTCCGGCTTGTAGAAGCCGTCCTCGGTGTACCCGTACGCCGACCACGGGGCGACGGTGTCGTCGGCCGAGCTGACGGTGTTGTTGAGGTCGAGTGCGCCGACGGTGATCACGAACGGGTCGTTGCCCGGGGCGTACAGCACGCCCGAGGGGCCACTCGCCGAGCCGTAGTTGCCGGCTGCGGCCACCACGGTGACACCGTTGAACCAGAGCCTCTCGACTGCCTGGTCGAGCGGGTCACGGTACGAGTTCGTGCCGTAGCTCGAGTGCAGCGAGAAGTTCGCGACGCGGATGTTGTACTGCGCCTTGTTGTCCAGAATCCACTGGCAGGCGGCGATCACGTCAGACGTCTTCGCCATGCCGTCGGAGTTCATGACCTTCACCGAGACGAGCGGCGCGCCGGGGCTTGCACCGGCGAGGTCGGGTGCGGCGCCTGCCGCGATCCCGGCCACGAACGTGCCGTGCCCTGCCTGGTCGGTCGTGCCGGTGTCGGCCGTCGTGTTGCCCGGAAGTGTCGACAGGTTGACGCTTGCGATCACACGGTTGCCGAAGTCCGAGCGGGGCTGGATCCCGGAGTCGACGATCGCGATCGCGGGCGTGTTGCCCTGGTAGGTCGACAGGTCGCCGGGCCACTGCATGGCATTGCCCGACACGTAAGGCCACAACTGGGTCGAGGAGACCGAGCCGGAGAGCTTCACGTTGGCGTTCGGTGTCACGACGATGCCCGGGATCCCCTGCAGCTTCTTCAGCTGCGCGGCCGGAACCGTCGCCTCGACGCCGTTGATGATTCCGAGCTGCTTGACGTCCTTCTGGAAGACGCCGAGCCCGGTCATCTTCTGGTTTGCGTCGGAGAGGCCGGCCGTGCTCGTGATGATCACGTCGACCTGACCCTTCGCACTCAGCAAGCTCGGGGCGATGAAGCTTGTTGCGACCGCAGCCGGAGCAGGGGTCGCGCTCTTGCCGTTGCCGCTACCGGCTGTCGCCGCAAGCGGAACTGCAAGCGCAACCGCAGCCATCGCCGCAACGAGCATGCCGCGACCGCCCTTGCCCCAGAGCACGCTCGAGCGGTCACCGCCTCGGCCGCCGGTGCCCCAGAGCGCGCTTCCCCGCTCGCTCCGTGCACCGCGTTCGTTGAACTGAGACATTCCTCTCCTTTTTTCTTCGCGCCGCAGGCGCGAGCCGCAGATTCCGCAGACGGGTCCCCGAGGTGCCGCATGGGGTGAGCCCGAACGGGTCGGAACCTACGGCCGATCCGGGTGGCCGCCGTCCCCCCGAAGGGGGAAGTGACCCGCAGATCACTCGAACGAGGTACATGGGTACCGTGTGCCGCGGTGCGCCCCTCCGTCGCCCTCTTCGTCGAGTCGTCCGTCTTCCGTGGGGTCGGCGCCCTCTCGCGCGCAGCCGGCCGCGGCGGCGGCACCACCCTGCCCGGAAAACTGCTCTGGAAGCTCGATCCGAAGGCGATCGACCGCCTCGCCGCGCGACTGCCGCAGGGGTCGGTTCTTGTCTCGGCGACGAACGGGAAGACGACGTCCGCGGCGATGGTTGCCGAGATCCTGCGGCCACGGCTGCGAGTCGCACACAACAGCGCCGGCGCCAATCTCGTCTCCGGCATCGCCTCCACCCTCCTGCACGCCGACCGCGCCGAGCTCGGCCTCTTCGAGGTGGACGAGGCCGCCCTTCCGGAGGTGGCCCGCCGGGTCCGGCCGCGCGCGCTGCTCCTCGGGAATCTCTTCCGCGACCAGCTCGACCGCTACGGAGAGCTCGAAGCCGTCGCGACACGCTGGCGTGACGCGGTCGCGGAACTGCCGGACGCAGAGCTCGTCCTGAACGGCGATGACCCGCAAGTCGGCGACCTTGCGCGCGACCGCTCGGCGCGCGTCTTCGGCCTCGACGATCCGAGACTTGCGCGCCCCGCTCTCCAGCATGCCGCCGATTCCAAGTACTGCCTGCGCTGCGGAGCGCCCTATGAGTACGCCGCGGCATATGTCGGGCACCTCGGCGACTATCGCTGCCCCCGCTGCGGACATGCCCGTCCCCCGCTCGACGTGAGGGCGTGCGAGATCGAACTGCACGGACTCGACGGTGTGGGCTTCACGCTGGCCGCGACGGAGGGAACGGCGCGCGTCGAGCTCGCACTTCCCGGCCTCTACAACGTCTACAACGCACTGGGCGCAGGCTCGCTCGCGCTGACGCTCGGCGTGCCGCTGGCCGAAGTGGTTGCGGGCCTGGAGCGCTTCTCGGCGGCGTTCGGCCGGTTCGAGCGCATCGAGGTGGGCGACCGCCGGCTCTTGCTGCTGCTCGTCAAGAACCCCGCCGGGGCGAACGAAGTCGTGCGGACCCTCGTCGAGGCTCGCGCACCGAGCGTCGCGGTGCTGGCTCTCAACGACGGAGTCGCCGACGGGCGTGACGTCTCGTGGATCTGGGACGTCGACTTCGAGCCGTTGATCGCCGGCCTCGAGCGGCTCGTGGCGACCGGCTCCCGCGCCGCCGAGCTCGCGCTGCGGTTCGCCTACGGCGGCCTCGACCGCGACCGCATCGAGGTGATTCCGCAGCTCGAGGAGGCACTCGACCGCGGCCTCGAGCTGACGCCCCCCGGCGGCGAGCTGACGCTCCTCCCGACGTACACCGCGATGCTCGCCCTGCGCAAGATCGCCGTCGCGCGCGGGCATGTGACCAATTACTGGGAGAGCACGGCATGAAGATCCGCGTCGGCCATCTCTACCCGGACTACCTCAACATCTACGCGGATCGCGGGAACATCGCCGTGCTGGCCGAGCGCGCGCGGCTTCGCGGCCACGAGCTCGACGTGCGCGCGCTCGGCATCGGCGACTCCGTTGCGACCGGGGAGATCGACCTCTACTACATCGGTGGAGGGCAGGACCGCGAGCAGGCGCTCGTCGCTCACGACCTGGTCGAGAAAGCCGCTGCGCTGCACGACGCAGCCGATCAGGGAGCCGCCTTTCTCGCGGTGTGCGGGGGCTACCAGCTGCTCGGTCGCTCATACCGCGACGTGGCGGGCGACGAGCTGCCGGGGATCGGCCTGCTGCCGCTCTCCACGATCGCAGGCCCGCGGCGAATGATCGGCGACGTGCTGATCGACTGCGACTGGGCCGGCGAGACCATCGCGGGCTTCGAGAACCATGCCGGCCAGACGATCCTCGAGGAGGGCGCCGAGCCGCTTGGTCGAGTCGTCTTCGGCTTCGGCAACGACGGCTCGAGCGGCGTCGAGGGCTGCCGCTGGAAGCGCGTCTACGGCACGTATCTGCACGGACCGCTGCTGCCGCGCAACCCGTGGTTCGCCGACCACATCCTGGCTGAGGCGCTTGCTCACGCGGGCGGGCAAACGGAGCTCGCCCCGCTCGGCGACGAACTCGAGCGCGACGCGCACGCGGTCGCGGCAGACCGTGCCCGGGCGCGCGGGGGCCGCGTCTGACCCCTGAGTTTGGCCTGACAGGGAATCTGTAGAAAGATTCACTCTGTATCCGTCGTCCGAGGAGGGCTCGTGTCGAAGACCATGGTGGCCGTCGGGACCCGCAAGGGGTGTTTTCTGCTGGAGAGTGACGCCGACCGGCGCAGCTGGTCGATGCGGGGCCCGTACTGCGAGGCCTGGCCCGTGTACCACGCAGTCTTCGACCAGTCGGACGGGACGATCTACGCTGCCGCGGCGAGCGAGTGGCACGGGTCGGCGATCTGGCGTTCGGCCGACTTCGGCGAAACGTGGACGCATTCGAGTGAAGGGCTCGCCTACGAGGACGGCGGCAAGAAGCTCTCGAAGGTCTCGACGCTCTCGGTTGCGCACGGTCGCGTTCTCGTTGGTGTCGAGGCGCCGGGCATCTTCGCGAGCGGCGACCGCGGCGAGACGTGGTCGCTCGTGACGAACCTCGAGGGCCAGCCCGGCAGCGAGCTCTGGGACGATCCGGCGAACCAACCGCCCGGACACCTCGGGATCTCGGGCATCACCTCGGACCCCGGCGATGCGAACCGCTTCTGGGCGATCGTGCAGGGCGTGGGCCTGTTCGAGACAACCGACGGTGGAACGTCTTGGACGCCGCGCAACCGCGGCCTGCGTGCCGACTGGCCGCGCCCGCACGAGGAGGTCGGGTTCTGCGTGCACAAGATGGTTCGCTCGTCGACCGACGGCAACCGCATGTATCAGCAGAACCACGTCGGCATGCATCGGAGTGACGACTGCGGCCAGTCGTGGACCGAGATCACCGACGGCCTTCCCAGCGAATTCGGATTCGCCGCCGCCGCCCATCCCCACGACCGTGACTCGTTCTTCGTCATCCCACTCGACCCGGGCCACGGGCGCACGATGCCGGAGGGCAAGGCGGCCGTGTGGCGCACCCGCGATGCCGGGTCGACCTGGCAGCGCAGCGAACGGGGACTACCCCAGCACGACGCGCACCTCGGTGTTCTGCGGCAGGGGATGGCAGCCGACGCCTACGACGTGCCCGGCTACTACTTCGGGACGAGCACCGGACAGGTCTTCGCCAGCGCCGACGACGGCGAGTCGTGGCAGGAGATCGCGAGCTACCTGCCGGCGATCTCGTCGGTGGACGTCGCAATCGTCGACTGAGCCATGGCCGACCTGCACCTGCCGACAACGCTGACGCCGCTGTTCGCCGGCCTGCCACGACGCCTCGACGTGGATGCTGCGACGGTGGACGATGCGATCAGCCAGCTCGATGCGAAATGGCCCGGCGTGCGCGATCGCCTGTGCGAGCCGGGGCCGGCGATCCGGCGGCACATCCACGTGTATGTGGATCGCGAACGCGCGCAACTCGACACGCCGCTCGACGCGAAGTCGCGTATCGACGTGATCTCCGCGATCAGCGGCGGCTGAGAGCCTCTTAGCGCACCCAGAGCGCGCCGAGGTAGACCGCCGGGTCACCCGGCTGCCACCGTTCGAGGAAGCGCTTGATCGGGGGATGCACGACGACATCCTGCAGTTCGTCGTTCGAAAACAGACGCGCGCCCTTCACGGCTGCGTCTTTCGTCTCGACATCCTCCAGCGAGCGGTGCGAGAGGTCGGCCGAGAAGATGATGTGCACGACGTGCTTGCGCGAGGGCAGCTTCGACGTGTTCGGCGCGATCGAGTCGACGATCGCCACCGGTCCTTCGAACTGCACGTCGGCTTCGATGCCGAGCTCTTCGCGCAGCTCGCGGCGGAGTGCTTCGATCAGCGACTCGCCGCCGTCGACGCCGCCGCCGGGCAGAAGCCAGTATTCCTTTCCGGGCTTCTCCTGGCGGCAGAGCAGAACGCGGTCTTGCCAGCGCAGAATCGCCGAGACACGGATGCGGGGTT
This sequence comes from Gaiellaceae bacterium, assembly GCA_035534955.1. GTDB lineage: Bacteria > Actinomycetota > Thermoleophilia > Gaiellales > Gaiellaceae > PALSA-600. The sequence goes on along the minus strand of DATLQV010000102.1, from coordinate 16,921 downwards.
CCATCAGTGGTGTGAAGAGCCGAAGCCGCGGACGCCGCGCTCGCTCGCCGGCAGCTCGTCGACCTCGACGAGCTCGACCTCGGGCAGCTCGACAATCACGAGCTGCGCGATCCGCATGCCGGGCTCGACGACGAAGGTGGCGCTCCGGTCGGTGTTGACGAGGTTGACGAGCAGCTCGCCGCGGTAGCCCGAGTCGACGAGACCAGGCGTGTTGACGATCGAGATGCCGTGCTTGGCGGCGAGCCCGGAGCGCGGCTGCACGAAGCCGGCATGCCCCTCCGGGATCGCCACGGCCAGTCCGGTGGGCACGAGCGCACGCTCCCCCGGGCCGAGCTCGACGCGTTCGCAGGCCGACAGGTCGAGGCCCGCATCGCCTGCATACGCGCGCGCAGGAACGACCGCGTTCGCACGCAGCCTCTGGACGGCGAGCTCGACGCCCACGCCGCTCAGGCCGACTCCCGGTGCGTGCCCGCGCCGTCGGCGACGAGGAACTGCGCGAACCGCGTGAGGTCGCGTCGCGGCAGCCGGGCGATCACCAACACTCCCTCGGGGGTGTCCTCCCGCTCCTCGATCGGCGTCCCCAGGGCGTAGAGCTCGGACAGCCTGCCGCCGTCCTCGTAGGGAACGAGCAGGCGGACGCGCTCCCAGCGGTCGTCGAAGCGTCGTGCGAGGTCGGCCTGCAGCTCGACGATTCCCTCCCCCGTGAGCGCCGACACCTGGGGTGCCGCCGGGAACCGGTTCGCCAGTCTGCGCCGCCCGAGGGGATCGACGACGTCGATCTTGTTCAGCACGACCTCGATCGGCAGATCGGCCGCGCCGATCTCGTGCAGCACGTCATCGACTGCCTCGCGCTGGCGATCCTGCTCGTCGTCGGGCGCCGACGCATCCACGACGTGCAGCACCATGTCGGCGACGAGCGTCTCCTCGAGCGTCGCGGCGAATCCCTCCACCAGCTGATGCGGCAGGCGCCGGATGAAGCCGACGGTGTCGGTGACGAGATAGCGGCGTCCGTCGTGCTCGAATCCGCGCGTCGTCGGATCGAGCGTGTGGAAGAGCTGGTTCTCGACGGAGACGTCGGCGCCGGTCAGCCGGTTCAGAAGCGTCGACTTGCCGGTGTTCGTGTAGCCGGCGAGCGCCACGGTTGGCGTCTCGTTGCGCTGGCGCTCCTGGCGGCGGGTGGCGCGTTGCCGCTCGAGATCCTTCAGCTTTCGCTTCAAGACGTTGATCCGATTGCGGGCGAGGCGGCGGTCGGTCTCGAGCTGCGACTCGCCCGGGCCGCGGGTGCCGACGCCGCCACCGAGCCGCTCGAGGTGCTGCCACATGCCGCGCATGCGCGGCAGGTTGTACTCGAGCTGCGCGAGCTCCACCTGGAGCTTTCCCTCGGCGCTCGTCGCGTGCTGGGCGAAGATGTCGAGGATCAGCTGCGTCCGGTCGACGACCCGCGCGTCGAGAGCATTCTCGAGGAAGCGCTGCTGCGACGGGTCGAGCTCGTCGTCGACGATCAGGCTCTCGGCGCCCGACTCCTCGAAGCGCAGCTTCAGCTCCTCGATCTTCCCCTTGCCGACGTACGTGCGCTGCGCGGGACGGGCGCGGTGCTGCACGATCTGGCCGACCGGCTCGACGCCCGCCGTCCGCGCAAGCTCCTTCACCTCGGCCAGCTCGTCGTCCGCATCCACACCCTGGCCGAGCACCGCGAGGACGAACCCGCGCTCGGGCTCCGGGGAACGTGGAATCATCGGTCTTGATTATGGCACTCGCAGACCGCACCCTCGAGCTCGTGAACATCCCGTCGGAGTCCGGGTCGGAGGCGCTGTTGCACGATTACGTCGAATCCTGCGTCACGCTCGGCACCGCGTTCTCGGACGGCGAGTCGGCGATCTACGCCAAGCGCGCCGGCAAGCCGCTCGTCCTGCTTGCGGGCCACACCGACACCGTGCCCGCGCAGGACAACCTCCCGGGCAGGATCGAGGACGGATTCGTCGTCGGGCTCGGGGCGAGCGATATGAAGGGCGGGCTGGCGGTGATGATCGAGCTGGGCCGCTGGGCGGCCGGGACGGAGCTCGCCTACGACCTGGCGTTGCTCTTCTTCCCACGCGAGGAGCTCGGTCCGGCTCAGAACCCCCTGCCCGGTGTCTTCGCGAACTCGAGCCTCGTCGACGAAGCGCAGCTCGTCGTCTGCCTCGAACCGACGGACAACACGCTGCAGCTCGGCTGCCTCGGCAATCTGAATGCGCGCGTCGTCTACGACGGCCGCTCGGCGCACTCGGCGCGGCCGTGGTTGGGAGTGAACGCGATCGCGCTTGCCCTGGAACGACTCGCACCGGTGCTCACCGCCGAGCCCCGGGACGTCGAGGTCGAGGGCCTGGTCTTTCGCGAGGTGATCTCCGTGACGGAGCTGCACGCGGGCATCGCGTCTAACGTGATTCCGGCCCGCGCCGAGGCGACGCTCAACTTTCGCTACGCGCCCGGCCGGACACCCGAGTCGGCCGAAGCACGCATCCGCGAGATCGCCGGCGAGGTCGAGATCCTCTCCAACTCGCCACCCGCGCACGTGGCGCTTCGCTCACCTCTCGTCGAGGAGCTCCGAGCCGCCGGTGCGTTCGAGGTTCAGCCGAAGCAGGCATGGACGAACGTCGCCGACTTCGCCGCGCGCGGCCTCGACGCCGTCAACCTTGGGCCCGGCGCCACGCGCTATGCCCACGCGGTCGACGAGCGGGTCGAGATCGCAGAGCTCGAGCAGACGTTCGCCGCTCTGCAGCGGTTCCTCACGGGTACCGTCTGATCGTGCACCTGTCCCCGGTTCTCACCGACCTTGCGCAGTACCCGTTCGCCCGCCTCGACGACTGGAAGGCCGAGGCGTCCGGCCGGGGGATCGACCTGATCGACTTCGGCATGGGCGACCCCCGCGAACGCACACCCGCCTTCATCCGCCAGGCTCTACTCGACTCGGTCGACGAGATCTCGTCCTACCCGCGCGCGGCGGGCTTGCCCGAGTTGCGCACTGCGGTTGCCGGCTGGATCGAGCGCCGCTTTGGCGTCGCGGTCGACCCCGCGACGGAGATCGTGCCCACACTGGGTTCGAAGGAGGCGATCTACTCCTTCGCGCAGCTGGCGCTCGGCGAGAAACGTCTCGTCGCGGTTCCCGAGCCTGCCTACCCCGTCTACGAACGCGGCGCCCTCTTCGCCGGTGGCGCCGTCGCCGGCGTCCCGCTCCGCGAAGCGCACGGCTGGCTGCCCGACCTCGACGCGTTCCGGGCGTGGGACGAGATCGCTCTCTTCTGGGTCTGCTACCCGAACAACCCGACCGGTGCGGTGGCGCCACTTTCGTTCTACGAGGAGCTGGCCGTGCGTGCGCGCGAGCACGGTTTCCTCGTCTGCTCGGACGAGGCCTACTCGGAGCTGTGGTTCGACCTGCCGCCGTGCTCCGCGCTCCAGGTTGCCGACCGGACGAACGTCGTTGTCTTCAACACGCTCTCGAAGCGCTCTTCCATGACCGGCTACCGGTCGGGCTTCATCTGCGCGGCGCCCGAGATCGCCGATGCGCTGCGGAGCTTCCGCCCGTCGGTCGGTACCGCACCGCAGGACTTCGTCCAGCGGGCGTCGGTGGTCGCCTGGTCGGACGACGCCCACGTCGAGGACGTTCGCGCCCTCTACCGTCACAAGCGCGAAACGCTGCTGCCCGCCCTCGAAGCCGCCGGTCTGCGCCTTGCGGGCTCGACAGCGACTTTCTACCTGTGGCTGGACGTCGGGGGCCCCTCGGAGGAATTCGCCCGGCGCCTGCTCGAACACGGCGTCGTCTGCACGCCCGGTTCGTTCTTCGGTCCGGCGGGCGACGGGTACGTGCGCTTCGCGCTCGTCCCGACGCAGGAGCAGTGCGAACGCGCCGCCGAGATCGTCCGGAGGGTCCTGTGAGCAAGCTGAGCACCGAGGAGACGATCGCGGCGCTCGACCGCGGCGAGGTGCGTGTCGCCGCACCCGACGGCGACGACTGGCGCGTCAACGCCGACGTGCAGGCTGCGATCCTCGACTACTTCCGGGAGCGGCAGATGGAGCCGCGTGAGGTCGGGCCGTTCGAATACCACGACAAGATCCCGCTCAAGACCGGCTACGCGGAGCTCGGCGTGCGCGTCGTGCCCCCGGCGGTCGCCCGCTACGGCGCATTCCTGTCGCGCGGCGTCGTGCTGATGCCCTCCTACGTGAACATCGGCGCGTGGGTGGGCCCGAACACGATGGTCGACACCTGGGCAACCATCGGGTCGGGCGCGCAGATCGGCGCGAACGTGCACCTTGCCGGTGGCGTCGGAATCGGCGGCGTGCTCGAGCCGCCCGGCGCGCGGCCTGTAATCGTCGAGGACGGTGCCTTCCTCGGCTCGCGCTGCATCGTCGTCGAGGGCGTGCGCATCGGGCGCGAGGCGGTGCTCGCGCCCAACGTGACGCTGACCGCGAGCGTGCCGATCATCGACGTCACGGGGCCCGTCGCGATCGAGCACCGCGGGTACGTGCCGCCGCGGTCGATCGTCGTGCCGGGCACGCGGCCCAAGGAGTTCCCCGCCGGCACCTACCAGCTCTCGTGCGCCCTGATCGTCGGTCGCCGCAACGAGTCGACCGACCTCAAGACCTCGCTGAACGACGCCCTGCGCGAGTACGAGATCGCCGGCTAAACCGGTACGGCCGGCCCGGTCAGGAACGCGCGCCCGCCCTCGAAGCGGACGCCGAGCTCGCCTCCGGGAAAGCGCACGACCGCCGTCGCCATCCCGAACGCGGCCGCGACCGCGACCGCGCTCGAGCCCGAGGACGCCGTCTCCCCCGCGCCGCGCTCCCACACGCGGGCCTCGATCACGCCGTCCCCGGCCCGGCGGGCGACCTGCACGTTTGTGCGGTTCGGGAAGCGCTCGTGCAGCTCCAGGAGCGGGCCGATTCGCGGCAGCTCGGCCGGATCGCCGTCGACGACGGCGTGCGGATTGCCGACATCGACCGCCACGAACCGCACACCCGCCGCCTCCTCGGGCTCGGAGACTGCGACTTCGCCCATGTCCTGCTCGACGAGCGCACCGTCGAGCATCCGCGCCGAAACGGTCCGCGGCCCGACGCGAACCTCCACTGTCAAGGCTCCAGTGCGCTCGGCCAGCCAGCGCGCCGCGATGCGCGTCCCGTTGCCCGACATCTCCGCACGCGAACCGTCGGGATTCCAGATCACGATCTCGATCCAGTCGTCGCCGCGGCGTTGCACCTCGAGGATGCCGTCCGCGCCGTCCACCGCGATCCGGACGAGCTCGGGCCCGAGCGACTCCTCAGTGACGAGGTAGATGTTGCCCTGCGCGTCCCAGCGCGACGATCTCATCGGCGACCTCCTCCGGAGACCCCCGGCCGTCGAGGGTGGCGACGCCGGGCATCCGGCGCAGCCATTTTTGCTGATAGCGGGCGAGCCTGCACGTCGCACGGGCAACGGCTTCGACCGCCTCGTCCTCCGGCAGAGTGGCGAACTCCTCGAGTCCGAGCACCTTGCGCGCCGTGCTCGCGAGTGGACCCGCCCAGGCGCGCCGGGCCTCGGCGGCAGCGCCCGCCTCGGCCATCGCCCTCGTGCGGTCCGCGATCCGCCGGTCGAGCTCGTCGAGCGGCAGCGCGAGCGCGACGATCATCGTCGGGCGTCGCACGTCCTCGGTCCACAGACGGCTTGCCCCAGGAACGAGCGACGAGCCTGCCTCGGCGAGCTCGAGCGCCCGCACGAGCCGCTTGCGATCGTTCCGATGCACGTGCGCCGCGGCTGCCGGGTCTCGGGCCTCGAGGAGCGCGTGCGCCGCCTCGGGACCGAGCGATTCGACCTCGTGCTGCCAATGCTCGCGCCGCCCCGGCTCCGGAGGCGGCGGCAGCTCGAGCGCCGACAGCGCGGCGCGGAAATACAGGCCCGTGCCGCCCACGACCAGCGGCAGCTCAGCCGCGTCGACCGCGGCATGGGCGAGCCGCTGGTACGCGCCGACCGAAACCTCCTCGTCCAGCGGGACGACGCCGACGAGGCGTGCCGGGTAGGCGGGCGCAGCCGTGATCACCTCGAGACCTGCGTAGAGCGCTGCGGAGTCGGCCGAGATCACCTCGGCGCCGAGCCGCTCACGCAGGATGCCGGCGACCGCCGTCTTGCCCGACGCCGTCGGCCCGAAGATCGCGAGCGCGCTACGCGCCGGCGGCGGCCGGCTGCTTGAAGCCGTGGGCGAGCTCATCGGACTCCTGCGGGCGTTCGAACGGCCGGTCGTCCTCCGGGTGCGCCGCCCGCCATTCCTTGAACCACGCGACCGCCTTGGGAATGCCCGCCTCGAGCGGCGTCTTCGGCGTCCAGTCGAGAACATCGTGGGCCTTCCGAACATCGGCGATGTAGTGCGTCACCTCGCCGAGCAGCGAAGGCGCGACGTTGACGCTCGGCTCCACGCCGAGCTCTTGCGCGATCAACTCGGCGGCACGGACGAGTGTGTTCCCCTGACCGTAGGCGAGGTTGATCGTCTCGTTGCCGGCCGTACCCTCGCCGAGCGCGTACACGCCGCGTGCGATCCCGTCGACGCAGTCGTCGACGTAGGTGAAATCGAGCACCTTCCGGTCGCCGCCGAAGATCGTGATCGCCTCGCCACGCGACAGCTGGTGCATCCACAACGGGAGGACGCGGTCCATCCGCCACAGGTCGGAGTCGTAACGGCCGTAAACGTTCGAGAAGCGAAAGACGAGGTAGTTCAGGCCGTAACAACGCGCGTACGAATAGATGAACGCTTCGCTTGCGATCTTCGATGCGGAGTATGGACTCTCGGTGAACGCAAAGTCCGCAGCCTCTTCGGCGTACTCCTCGAAGCGATGCACGTCGCCGTACACCTCGCGCGTGGACGAGTGGACGATGGGCAGGCTCATGCCGCGCGCGAACTCGAGGACGTTGAACGTCATGATCGTGTTCTCGAGCGCACGGTGCGGCTGGCGCACGAGCTGATGCACCTTCGCATGCGCCGCCAGATGCACGACCAGGTCGACCTCGGGGTACTCGACGCCGTTGATGCCGCCGGGGAACGCCGAGTAGTGGCCGGCCAGATCCTGCAGGAGCGTCGGAAACGCATCCCCCACCCAGGGGTTCGGGCGCTTGTCGACCCCGAAGACGTGGTGCCCGTCCGCAAGGAGGCGCACGGCGAGGTTGGTTCCGATCTGGCCCGAGGAGCCGGTGACGAGGATCCGCATCCGCCTAAGTCTGACGATCCGATGAGATGGAGCTCGAGCCCACCGGCACCAGAGCCTGCTGGGAGCCGCGAAGCGTGGTCGAGGTGGCGCCATCGATCCTCACCCGGACGAGCTCGCCTGCGGTCGCCTCGCCGGTGAAGTTGACGGTCGTGTTCCGCCGCGTGCGGCCGCGCAGCAGCGTCGCGTCGGTTCGGGAGGGACCCTCGACGAGCACTTCTTCGACGAGGCCGACACGACTCGCGTTCCGGTCGCGGGCGGTTCGCTGCGTCAGAGCCACCAGGCGCTCCATCCGCTCGATCTTCACCTCGTGCGGTACCTGGTCCGGCAGCGCGGCCGCCTCGGTGCCGGCGCGCGGCGAATATACGAACGTGTACGCGCTGTCATAGCCGACCTCGGCGACGACCTGGAGCGTCTCGGCGAACTCGACCTCTGTCTCCCCCGGAAAGCCGACGATGATGTCGGTGCCGACCGCGAGGTCCGGGATCGCGTCGCGCATCCTCTCCACGAGCGCGAGGTAGCGATCGCGGGTGTACGTGCGGCGCATCGCCTTGAGGACGCGCGACGAGCCCGATTGCAGCGGCAGGTGCACGTGCTCGCACACGGAGTCGCACTCGGCCATCGCTGCGATCACCGGCTCGCGGAAGTCCTTCGGGTGCGGGCTCGTGAACCGGATGCGTTCGATTCCCTCGACCGCGTCGCACGCGCGCAGCAGCTCGCCGAAGTCCGTGTCGATGCCGGGCTGGAGGTCGCGCCCCCAGGAGTTCACGTTCTGACCGAGCAGCGTCAGCTCCCTGACGCCCTGCGCTGCAAGCGCTGTCACTTCGGCGAGGATCTCCCCCGGCCTCCGGCTCCGCTCGCGCCCGCGCACGGCCGGGACGATGCAGTAGGAGCACTTCGAGTTGCAGCCCATCGAAACCTGCACCCACGCCTGGAACGAGCGCTCGCCCCGCATCGGCAGCTCTGCCGCGAACTCGCGGTCGTCGAGGCCGAACCGCCCGCGCGCGACACCGTGGCCGCCGGCGCCGAGCCACTCGCCGAGGTGCGCGATCGAACCCGGCCCGAACGCCACGTCGACCGCCGGGTACAGCTCGAAGATGCGCTCGCGCTGCGCTTCGGCGTAACAGCCGCCGACCGCAATCACGCGGTCCGGCCGCTCGCGCTTGCGCGCGGCGGCCTCGCCGAGGTACGCGGCGAGCTTGGTGTCAGGCTTCTCGCGGATCGTGCACGTGTTGAAGACGACGACGTCGGCCTCGTCCGGGCTCGGCGCCTCGCCCAGGCCGATCTCTTCGAGCATGCCCTTGATCCGCTCCGAATCGTGAGCATTCATCTGGCACCCGAAGGTCGTGACGAAGTATCTCCGCACCGCGCTAGGGTAGCCGTGGCGGTCGCGCGCCGAAGCGCAGCCTCGTCGGCTCACACCACGACTAGCAACACTCGCAGCTGTCGCCGCGCCAGCTCTCGATTCCCTCTTTCGCCGCCACAGCGGCGATCACGAGCGCCGCTGCCGGGTCGGCCCACCACCAGCCCACGAGCGCATTTGCGAGCAGCCCAACGAGTAGCGCGACCGAGAGGTAGGCGCAGATCATGTTCTGGCTGGCCTCGCTCACGGTCGCGGACGAGTTCAACTTCCGCCCGACGCGGCTTTTCGCGCGAGCGAGCAGCGGCATCGTCGGGGCCGTGCAGGCGGCCAGCCCGATTCCGACCCAGCTGACGCCGGGACGAGCGGAGCCTGTGAGATCGCGGATCGCCTCCACACCGATGTAGGCGACGAGGATCGCGTAACCGGCGGCGATCAGCTTCTGCGCGCGCCGTTCGGCCTCGTGGGAGGAGCCGCGGCCGCCGCTGAAGAGCCAGACGATCACGCCGCCGGCGAGCAGTTCGATCACGCTGTCGATGCCGAACCCGACGAGCGCCACCGACCCGGCGGCGATCCCCGCGCCGAGCGCGATTCCGACTTCGGCCACGTGCCAACCGTTGCCGCCCCAGGCCAGCAGCTTCGCGCGCCGCTCGAGCGCCGCGCGTTCCTGTGGAGGCAGAGTCGGCAGGCGCCCTCGGAGCTGGAGGGTTGCGCTCAAGCGACCGTCGCCGTCTCCGCGAGGGCGGCAAGCAACGTCTGCCCGCGGTCGGTCACCGAGTAGAGCGCCATCTTCCCGTCGCGCCGATAGTCCGCGAGGCCGGCCACGCGCAGCGCGCGGAGATGGTGAGAGACGAGGTTCTCCGCCCGCTCGGCGATCCAGGCGAGATCGCAGACGCAAAGCTCGCCGCCGTCGCGCAGCGCGAGCGCGATCGTCAGCCGAGTCGGATCGCCGAGCGCGCGAAAGCCGGCGGCGAGTGCGCGCGCTTCGGGCTCGGACGGGCGGGAAGCGCGGAGCAACTCGGCCTTCGGGAGGTCGAGGCAGAGCAGGTCGCAGCGGTCTGGAGCGATCGGGCCTGCCAGGTCGGTGCCGGCGATCACAGGAACATCCTAACCGTCGTTAGGGCGAAGGTACGGTACCGAGATGAGTTCCGGCCACACCCACGGCCACGCGGGCGGTGAGAACGCCGACACGAAGCGGCTCTCCGTCGCGCTGGCGCTGATCGTCTCGTTCATGGCGGTCGAGATCGTGGTCGGCATCCTCGCGCACTCACTCGCGCTGCTCTCCGACGCAGCCCACATGCTCACAGACGCCGGGGCGCTCGTCATGTCGCTCGTCGTCATCCGGCTCGTCAAGCGCCCCTCGGGCGGCAACCTCACCTTCGGCCTCAGACGCACCGAAATCCTCTCCGCACAGGCAAACGGCGGCACCCTGCTGGTGCTCGCGGGCCTCATCGTCTACGAAGGCATCCATCGGCTGATCACACCTCCTGCCGCGCAGGGAGAGGCGATCCTGATCGTCGCGCTCGTCGGGATCGCGGTCAACCTCGCAGCGACGTGGCAGCTCTCGAAGGCAAACCGCGAGTCGATGAACATCGAGGGCAGCTTCCAACACATCCTCACCGACCTGCTCGCCTTCATCGCAACCGCGGTCGCCGGCGCCGTCATCCTCACAACAGGCTGGGCGCGCGCCGACGGCGTCGCCGCGCTCTTCGTCGCACTCGTCATGCTGCGGGCGGCATGGAGCCTGCTCAAGGACTCCGGGCGCGTGCTCCTGGAAGCCGCGCCCGACGGGGTCAGCGTCGAGGAGATCGGCCGGGCGCTCACAGCGAACCCACGCGTCACCAGCATCCATGACCTGCACGTCTGGGAGATCGGCTCAGACCTGCCCTCCCTCTCCGCACATGTGCTCGTGCCGCCCGGAGACGACTGCCACGCAATCAGAAGGGAGTTGGAAGGGCTGCTCTCCGAGCGCTTCGGGATCAGGCACACCACGCTGCAGGTCGATCACCCCGCCGACTCGGGTTTGCTGCGCATCGGGCCCACGACGCCCGCTCGCCCGCGCTAGGGACACTCAGCGCCGGTGAGGGTCGTGGTCGTGACCGTGCTCGTGGTCGTGCCCGTGACCGTCGTCGTCGATGTGGTCGAGGTCGATCTCCGCGTTCCTGACAGTGCTCCACGAGTCCCACGTGATCTTCAGGATCACGACGGTGATCGCCAGGCCGACGATCGGGTCGGCGATCTGCGCGCCGAGCGCCACGAGCACGGCACTCACCACGACGCCGAGCGAGACGAAACCGTCGATGCGAGCGTGCTTGCCGTCGGCGTCGAGCGCCGCGCTCGCGAGCCGTCGCCCCGCCGACAGGCGAACCTGCGCGGCGAGCTCGTTGCCGGCAAAGCCAATCAGCCCGGCGCCGGCCAGCACCCATAGATGCGTCAGCTGCTGCGGATGAACGAAGCGGACGATCGTCTCGTACAGGGCAACGCAGGCAGAGACGAAGATCGCGAGCACGACCGCCAGCCCGGCGACCCGCTCGGCGCGGACGCTGCGGAGAAAGAACGCGATCCCAAGCGGCACTGCGGTCAGAGCATCACCGGTGTTGTGGATCAGATCGGCGAGCAGCGCGACCGAATGCGAGAATAAAAAGACGGCGACCTGCGCGCCCGCCGTCAGGCCGAGGATCGCCAGGCTGAGCGCGACCGCCCGAACGCCTGCTCGCGAGCGCAAGATCGACCGATCGACGAGTCCGTGGGAATGTCCATGAGCCTCGTGATCTCTCAGGAGGGTCTCGTCTGCCCGCAGATGGCTCACGGCTGGAACGGTAGCCATACGCCGCGCGCGTCCACCTCCCTTAGACTGCTCGTCCGATGAGGGCAGCGCACATCGCCGAGCTGGAGGTGCCGCCGGCGTGCGTGGACATCGAGGCGCCTCTCGACGCGAACGTGACGATCGAAGCGGTCGCCCTCAACCCGCTCGACATCAGCGTGGGCCGCGGCAGCTTCTACGGCGGGCATCCGCCACTGCCGTACGTGCCGGGCTGCGAGGCGGTCGGCCGTGCCGAGGACGGCTCGCTTGTCTATCTCTTCGGCGAGGGGCGCGGCATCGCCCGTGACGGCTTCCTGGCGAAACGCGTCGCCTTCGCCTCCCCGCTTCCCGTTCCTGAAGGTGTTGAGCCCGCGGTCGCGGCTGCGGCCGGTATCGCGGGGATCGCGGCCTGGGTGCCCGTTGCGTGGAAGGCGAAGGTCGGCCCTGATGACCGCGTCCTCGTGCTCGGCGCGAGCGGAACGGTCGGGAGGATCGCCCTGCAAGTGGCGACGCTCCTCGGGGCAGAGCGCGTCGTGGGGGCGGCACGTATGGCGGCCGGTGACATCATCGCGCTGGACGACGTTGCCGATGCATTCGGCGACGCCGGGTTCACCGTGTGTATCGATCCGATCTGGGGCGAGCCGCTCGCGCGCGTGCTCTCCCTCGCGGCGCCGCATGCGCGCATCGTCCACGTAGGCCAGGCGGCAGGCCCCGAGGCACCGTTGCGCTCCGCAGACGTGCGGAGCAAGGAGCTCCAGATCCTCGGCCACTCGAACTTCGCCCTGAGCCCGCAGGAACGGAACCGTGCCTATCTCGAGTTGCTTGCCGAGATCGCGGCGGGCCACATCACAATCGAGGTCGAACTGCATTCGCTCGAGGACGTCGCGGCCGCCTGGGAGCGCCAGCGCGCCGGCGCGAAAGTCGTCATCGCCCTGTGAAGCGGAGGGGCCGGCCGGAGCCGGCCCCATGCACGGTCAGATCTTCCCGCGCGCCCGCCACTTCGCGTAGATGTCCTTGACGACGCTCATCGTGTCACGCACCGAGTCCTTTGCACTCAGCCTGCCTTGTGACACCTGCGCGAACATCTGCGGGATCAGGTACTTCGAGAAGATCTCGTCGATAGCTGCGTTTGTCGTGCCCGGGTAGCCGATGTTGTGCGTGTACTTCTCGGCAATGGTCGTGAGGATCGTGTACTTGCCGAGTGGCTTGTGCGGGTCCGCGGCGGCAACCTTGCGGATGTCCTTGAAGGGGAACGCACCAGGGAAGCTCGGGAAGTTGTACAGCTCCGACGCGAGCGTCGCCGCCTTCCCGTTGATGCACAGATCCGCAAGGAACTTCTCGGCGTTGGCCTTGTTCTTCGCGAAGTTCCAGATGTTGTAACAGCCCATCACGTGTTCGAGCCCGAGTCGGCCGTTCGGGCCGGCCGGGATCGGCCAGATCCAGAGTTGGTCGGAGAACGGGAGATGCTGCGCCTCCGGGGTTCGGGTCGCCGAGATCGCGTTCAGGATCATCGACGCGGTGCCCGAGTAGAGGTAATTGTTGTTCGACGCGGGGTTCCATCCGAAGATCGCCGACTGCTCGCCGTTCTTGTAGAGGTCAGCCATGAACTGCACGGCCTGGACGGTGTGCTTCGTATACAGCGTCGGCCTGTTGTGCTCGTCCTGGATGAAACCGCCGAAGCACATCAGGAACGCGATCAGCGCCATGTTTGAGTCGAGCTCCTGCGACTGGCCGATCCCAATCGGATGGCCGTTCGCCTTCAGCTTCGGTGCCGCCCTGGCAACATGGTCCCACGTTGCCGGCGACTCGCCGATGTTGTTCCAGATGTCATGCCGCCAGACGCACGGGTCGGGCACGTAGTTGTCCGAGAGCGCGAAGTACTTGTTCGTCTTCGGGTTGTACGTGGACGCTTTGCCCAGGGCGCCGTACGGGCCGACCTTCGACTCGATCTCGTGCACCACCGAGGCGTGGTTGATCACCTGATCCTCGTACGAGGCCATCGGATGGAGGTTCATGAACAGGTCGTGCCCGCTTTGCGCTGCCACTTCCGCGGCAGCGCGCGTATCGAGCAGCGTGTTGTTGATGTGTTCGACGGTGACCTGTACGTCGTTCGCCTGGCCCCACTGCTTCACCCACGTGTTGTCGAACCAGTCGTCGTAGGACGGCACGAAGTGCACCCACTGGATGATCGACAGATCGCCCTTGAGCCAGCGCCCCTTGTACTTCAGCGGCCCTGCGAACGAATACGGTGCCGTCGCGGCGGTGACACCAAGGGCAACAGCGCCCGTCCCCGCCTTCTTGAGCAGATCGCGCCTCGTGATGAGCGCGTGCTCGTCGATGGGCCCATCGGTGGTGCCAGGCATGTGCTTCCTCCCTCCCTGCTGTCGTGGGCTAACGGAACGCGCCGCCCGTGAACCCCGTGATGAAGCGATTCAGAAATGCGTTGTAGAGAAGGGCGAGCGGAATGCTCGGGAGCAGGATGGCCGCCATGATCCCGGGCCAGTTGTAGAGGTCGCCGCGGATCAGGTCGGTGGGAACGCCGACCGTCAGCGTGCGGTTGGTCGCGCTGGAGATGAACGTGATCGCATAGACGAACTCGTTGATCACGAGCGAGAACGTGAAGATGACGACCGTGATGAGGCCCGGGACCGATACGGGCAAGACAACCCGGACGAGCGCGCCGAGCCGTGAGCAGCCGTCGATCAACGCGGCGTCCTCCAACTCCTGCGGGACAGCCTTGAAGAAACCCATCAACAGCCAGATCGCAAACGGGATCGTGAACGATGGATAGACGAGGATCAGCGCCCAGAGCCGGTCGGACAGGTGCAGTTGCGCGATCACACGAGAGAGAGGCAGAAAGAGCAGCGTCGGCGGCACGAGATACGTGAGGAAGAGCCCGACGCCGAGCGAGCGGCCGACGCGCCCCGAGAGGCGGGCGAGCGCGTATCCGGCGGGCACCGCCACCGCCAGGGTGATCAGGACGACGGCCAGCCCGACCACCGTGGAATTGCGAATCCATTGGAGGTACTCGGTGTGGTGGAACAGGTACCCGTAGCTCGAGAGCGTCGGGTGGAAGCTCCACACCTTGGTCGGGTCGTACACCTGCGCCTCTGGCTTGAGCGACGTGACCGCCATCCAGAAAAACGGGAATGCCAGCACAATCGCGAATGGGACGGTGACGCCGTACGCGAAGGCCTTGTGACGCCAGCCGGACGTCATGTGACCTCAGCCCGCCGCGCGAAGAAGAGCATCGCAATCGTCACCCCGGCGAGCAGGGGCAGCATAAACAGGGCGATCGCGGCACCCTCTCCGATGTTGCCGGCATTGATCCCCGTCTGAAACGCGTAGGTCGTCAGCACTTGCGTGGAGTTGAACGGCCCGCCGTTCGTGAGGATGTACGGGACGATCATGTCGGTCGCTGTGAAGACGATGCCGAACAGGACGGCCACGATCGCGATCGGCAGTTGCAGCGGCAGCGAGACGTACCAGAACTTCTTGAGACCGGTCGCACCGTCGATCGCGGCCGCGTCGTCCACCTCCTGCGGGATCGATGAGATCCCGGCCAGGAAGATCACCGTTGCGAACGGCAAGATGCGCCACGCCTGCACGGTGATGATCGATGACATCGCCGCGCGCGGCGTGCCCAGCCAGTTCGGCGGATTCGCGGGGTCGACCAGGTGGAGGTGGATGAGGAACCACGTGAAGATGCTCGCCTGCGGGTCGTAGAACCACAGGAAGCCGATCGCCGTCAGGGCGATCGGCGCCGCCCATGGCAGCAGGATCAGAAAGCGGATGAACCAGCGGCCGCGGAAGCTCCGGATGAGCGCGTGCGCGAGCAGGCCCGCGCAGACGATCACAATCGCCTGCGAGATCACGGTGAACACGACGGTGTTCCAGAGCGCGCTCCGGAAGATCGGGTCGTTCAGGGCCGATCGATAGTTGGCGAGACCGATCCACTTGCCGCTCAGTGAACCTGCGATCGCATCGGTGAAGCTGAGGTAGATCGCAAGCCCGAGCGGTGCGCCGACGAGCAGCCCGATGAAGAGCACGGCGGGCGCGGTCAGGAGCGTCGCAAGGACGCCTTTCCGCTCGAGAACGTAGCGGCGGCGCATCCCCCTAGCAGCCATCGTCAAGCGAATCTAACAGGTTGGTTCGGAGATCCAAAAACCGTTACGCTCGGTTAAATGGCGGCGATCGGGCTCCATCAGCTGACGAAGGTCTATGCGGACGGAACGAGGGCTGTCGACGCGCTCGACCTGGAGATCGCCGACGGTGAATTCGTCGTCTTCGTCGGGCCCTCGGGCTGCGGCAAGACCAGCGCCCTTCGCATGGTCGCAGGGCTCGAGGCCGTCACGAGCGGCGAGGTCCGCGTCGGCGGAACCGTCGTCAACGATCTGCCTCCAAAGGCTCGTGACATTGCCATGATCTTCCAGAACTACGCGCTGTATCCACACATGGACGTGTTCGGGAACATGGCGTTCGGACTACGCATGCGTGGGTTCTCCAAGGACGAGACCACACGCCGTGTGACGAAGGCCGCCAAGGCGCTCGGGCTGGAGGAGGTGCTCGGCAAGCGCCCTCGGCATCTGTCGGGCGGCCAGCGGCAGCGTGTCGCGATGGGCCGCGCGATCGTCCGCGAGCCCCAGGCGTTTCTGATGGATGAACCTCTGTCGAATCTCGATGCGAAGCTTCGAATCCAGGTGCGTGCGGAGATCGCGCGGATCCAGCGGGATCTCGCGGTGACCACGATCTATGTCACGCACGACCAGAGCGAGGCGGTCACGCTCGGCGACAGGGTGTGTGTCCTCCGCGACGGAGTGATCCAGCAGGTCGACCGTCCGCAGGTGCTGTATGACCACCCCGCAAACCTGTTCGTCGGCGGCTTCATCGGCTCGCCGGCGATGAATCTCGTGGAGGCCGAGCTCGTGGATTCGGACGGTGGCCTCCTGGTGCGCTTCGGATCGCACGAGCTCGCCGTCCCGGCCGAGACGGTTGCGACGCGCCCGCTGCTGCGGCGCTACGCCGGCCGGCGTGTCGTTCTCGGTGTCCGCCCCGAGGACATCGGCCACGGCGTCGTCTCGGGCGGCGCAGCGATCGACGCAGCCATCGACATCCGAGAGGACATGGGTGCGGAGATCTTCCTGCACTTCGCGATCGGCGGCCGGGCGCTCGACACCGCTGCGCTGAAGCAGATTGCGGGCGCCGAGGCGGCCGAGGCCGCCGAAGCCCAGAGCGCGCATGCCGACACGTGGGTGGCACGCGTCCCGCGTGGCACCGAAGCGCGCGAGGGGGAACGCGCACGGCTCGCCGTCGACACGCGCCTCCTGCATTTCTTCGATCTCGTCACGGGCGATGGGATCTACGGCGGTGACACCGTGGATCCCGTTCGCGGCGGCCCGGTCGCGGCGACCGCCTAGATGGTTGATCGGGAATTCAGCGCCGTCGCGGCTGGGGGCCTGCACACGGCGCATTGCGCCCGCCGCGCCCGCCGCCAAGGCCCACCGGCCTTGACCCCGGTCGCGTCGACCACACTGCTTGGTGCAGACCCTCCCCGC
>DATLQV010000101.1:0-14665 GCA_035534955.1 Gaiellaceae bacterium | reverse complement strand
GACGCGGTTACACAGCTCTTCGACTTCGGCGAGGATGTGGCTCGAGAGCAGGATCGTGATTCCCTCGGAGGCGAGGCGCTTCACGAGCTGGCGCATGTCGCGCATGCCGGCCGGGTCGAGCCCCGTCGTCGGCTCGTCGAGCAGAAGCAGTTTCGGATCGCGCAGGAGCGCTGCGGCGATGCCGAGCCGCTGCCGCATTCCGTGCGAGTAGCCGCCGACACGGTCCTTGGCGCGGTCAGAGAGCTCGACGATGTCGAGCACCTCGTCGATGCGCGACGGGGCGCCGCCGCCGTCGAGGTCGGCCAGGAGACGCAAGTTGCGCCTGCCGGAGAGGTACGGGTAGAAGCGCGGGCCTTCGACAAAGCCCGCTACGCCTTCGAGCGCGCGGGCCCCGTCCACAAGCGGGTCGCGGCCGAAGAGCGAGGCTCCGCCCTCCGTCGGGCGGATCAGCCCGAGCAGCATGCGCAACGACGTCGTCTTGCCTGCGCCGTTCGGCCCGAGGTAGCCGAACACGTCACCGCGTTCGACCGTCAGGTCGACGCCGTTGACGGCGACGATCTCGCCGTAGCGCTTGACGAGCCCTCGCGCCTCGATCGGCGCCGCGTCGCTCACTTGAGCGAACGCGCCGCCGATTCGGCTGCGGAGACCGGGATCGACCCGGCCAGGATGGTCGAGACGCCGCTCGTGTTCCAGGACAGCACGGTGCCGAGCTGGGTCGCGAGCTCATGTGCCGTCACGCCGTCGAGCGAGACGGAGGGCAGCGCGTCGAGCGCCCCGGTCGTCGTGGCCGCGGCATCCTGCTTGCGTTCGACGACGACGATCGCGCCGAGCCCCTGGCCGTAGACCACGAGCACCGACTGCGAGCCGGCCGGCCCGACGAGCCTGACGTCCTGGCGCTGCAGGCCGAGCAGCGTGTCGGGCGCCACGACGGTGAACGGGGCTGCGGCCTGTACCGCGGCGAGCCCGGTCACAGGCGGTGCGCCGCTGCCGGTCGTCGAGCCGCTGCCTGCGGGCGACGAGAGATCCACGATCTTGGTGCCGGCGGGCGGCGCGACCGCGACGTCAGAGTTGGACACCGAGCCGAACGAGATGTGGGTCGCCTCGAGTGCGAGCACGGGGGCCGACGAGCCCTGTGCGTAGACGGCGACCTTCAGCGGGACGCCGTGCACGGCGTCGAAGGCGAGCTCGGCCGAGCCGAGCAGGCCACCGTCGTGGCTCGGCGAGATCGTCGCTGTGTACGCCTCCTGGCCGGCGACGTTCGACGGCGTTGCGCCGGAGACGGTCCAGTGCCGGGCGAGGCCGGTGAGGAAGGTGGTGATCTCGGTGAGGGTCGGCACGGCGGACGTGCTGGTGGTCGTGCCCGCCGGCTTGGCCGGCAGGTCGAACACGTACGCGGTACCCGAGGACGCGTCGTAGACCGTCACCTTGGTGTCGTTCCAGACGATCTGCACGTCACCGGCATCGGACTGGAGCTCGAGGCGACCGCCGCTGGCGTTCGCCCAGAGGCGCCCGGCGGCGCCGGTCATCAAGGCAGAGCCGGTCTGCCCGGTGAGGGCGCCCGACGGGAAGAGTGTGTTCGTGAAGGTGATCTGCGCAGTCACGCCGGCAGGCTGGGCTGCGTTGAGCGCATCGCTGATCGCATTGGCGAGCGGCTTCGGCGGCGGCGTGGTGCCGCTACCGCCACGGGCGGCGACGGCGAAGGCTCCGCCGGCAAGCACGACGACGATCGCACCGACGAGAACGACAAGGCGAGGAGTTGAGAGCGTGCGGAAGATCTTCACGGCAATCCTTTCGTTCGATCCTGCCCTGAAGGATGGCCCAACGACTCTGATGCTTTCCTGACGAGCTCGATCGTGACGCGGCCGCCGTCGGCGTAGGCACGGCCGCCGTGACGCTCGGCGGTGGCGCGGACGATCGCGAGCCCGAGCCCCGAGCCGTGCCCGTAGAACCGCTCGAACACGCGTTCAGAGTCGGCTGCGGGGATGCCCGGGCCCTCGTCGGAGACCGAGAGCGCAACGATCTCGCCCCGCTCCTCGACGGAGACGGTGATCTGCCCCCTGCCGTGCCGCCGGGCGTTTTCGACCAGGTTCGCGAGCGCCCGCTCGAGGGCGGCGCGGTCGCCGCGGACCTGTACCGGCTCGGCATGGACAACGACGTCCGGCGCCGCCGCGGCGTGCGCAAGCGCGTCGAGAGCAACCGCGTCCTTCGGCGCGAGAGCCGCTTCCTCGCGCGAGAGCGCAAGCAAATCGTCGGCGAGTTGCGCGAGGCGTTCGGCATCCGCCTGGAGCTCCCGGACGAGCTCGGGTGTCGCTCCGTGCCGTGCCAGGTGGGCGACGTTCCCGCGCAGCGCGGTCAATGGTGTGCGCAGTTCATGCGACGCGTCGGCGAGGAAGCGGCGCTCCGTGTCGCGCGCGTGCTCCAGCCCGTCGAGCATCGCGTTCAGTGTCGTCGCGAGCCTCCCCACTTCGTCCTGACTTCGCGGGTCGGGGAGGCGTCGCCGTGCGTCGCCGGTGCGCCCGATCTCGGCAGCGGCACGGTCGAGCCGCGCAAGCGGCCGCATTGCGCCACGCATCAACAGCGCGATCGCTGCCGCGCCGATCGCCGCGGCGACGATCGCAGCGAGCACCGTCAGTGCGTGCAGCGTCCTGATCGTGTCGCCCACGTCGGCCGTCGAGGCGGCAACGAGCACCGCTCCGCCACCCGCGGCGTCGGCAAGCGGCGCCGCGTAGACCCGCAACCGGTCGCCCCCGAAGTCGATCGTCGTGTACTCACCGCGGCCGGTCGCGATCGCCTGCTTCGCGATCGCCGGGGAGAGGACGCGACCACCGAGCGAGAGTGAGCGCGACACGATCCGGTCGTGGCTGTCGACCACCTCCACCATCGCCTGGGTCGCGCCCACGGGCGTGTCGAGCGCGCCCGGCTGCGTCACGAGCGCGGGCGCGGAGACGGCGATCTGCGCCACCTCGACGGCGCGCGCCCGCAGGGTCTTGTCGAGCTCCTGGTGCAGGTGGCGGGCGACGAGCACGTCGACGGCCGAGCCGAGCACGACGACGGCGAGCATCGTGGCCGCCGCCGCAGCGAGGATCGAGCGGAGCCGCAGGCTCATCGGCCGATCACGAACCCGACCCCGCGCACCGTTTCGATCAGCGGCGGGTCGCCGAGCTTGCGCCGCAGGTTGGTCACGGCACGGTCGACCGTGTTCGCACGGGTCGCACCTTGCCAGACGAGCGCAATCGCACGCTCGCGTGTGACGACCCGGCGCGCGTTGCGCAGTAGCAACTCGAGCAGGTCGGACTCGCGCCGCGACAGCGCGACCGATCGCTCGCCGCGTTGCACCATGCGCGTCGCCGGGTCGAAGGTCAGGTCGCCGAGGGCGAGCAGCTCCTCGGGCGCATGCCGGCGCAGGAGCGCCCTGACGCGCGCAAGCAGTTCGTCGGTTGCGAACGGCTTGACGAGGTAGTCGTCGGCGCCGGCATCCAGCCCGGCCACGCGGTCCGGCACCTCGTCACGCGCGGTGAGCAGCAAGACGGGCGTTGCGAGGCCCTTGGCGCGGAGCCGGCGGCAGACGGCGAGCCCGTCGAGCCCGGGCATCGTGACGTCGAGAACGATCAGGTCGGGCGCCGACCGCTCGACGGCGGCGAGCGCACCGCCGCCGTCGGCTGCCGGCTCGACGGCATAGCCCTCGGCGGCGAGCGTCCGGACGAGCATGCGCCGGATCGGAGCGTCGTCGTCGACCACGAGGATCGCGGCCTGGGCCATGCGGTCAGCGTAACTACGCGGTGACGAGCGCGAGGTCCGCCTTCAGCGCCTCCAGGTCGAAGCCGTTCGGGGCCCGGTCGCCGTCGAGGAAGTCGGTGGAGAGGATGCAGTACGCCTCGTCGCAGTAGCGGTCGAAGAACTGCCAGGTCGCCTCTTTCAGCGCTCCCCAGGTGACGACGGTGAGCGTGCCGGCGTCGTAGCGGACGACGTCGACGGCGTGCCCTCCCCACGATCCCGGCGCAGCCGGGCCGGTCAGCGAGCCGGTCCAGTCCCAGGTCGACTGCCCCTGGGCGCTCTGCGGCAGCTGCAGGCCGAGGTACAGGCCACCGAAGAGGTAGGCGCCGGCCCGCACGAGCTCGTGGTCGTGCACCGGCACCCGGGCATAGGCGCCGATGCGGTGACGGGCGACGCCGGACGAGCGCCAGTACTGCAGCACGTCGAGCACGATCGCTCCTTCCTCACCGGTCGTCGGGTCGACCTGCTTGACGTGGTCGAACGCGTCGAGCACCGCCTTCTCCGACACCTCGACCGCGCGGCCGCGGACGGCGGCCGTCCACGCCTCGATCATGTGCCCGGCGGCTGCCATGGTGCAGTCGCCGATGCGGTCGTTCGCGTACATCGGCCAGTCCGCCACGTGCGCCGTCTCGTCGAGCACGTCGGGTGGGCGCGGGAGCTTTGCCCGGTCGACGTAGCGCGCAAACGAGAGCGTGCGCACGTCGGTGCGAACCGGCAGCTTGCCGAGCTTCTGCGCCGCGATCGTCGTGGTAGCCATTGCGGGGCCTCCTTTCGGATGGGCGCCGCAGTGACCGCCGGACCGTACTCCGCGGAGGTGGCCCGGGTCAACCTTTCTTCTTGGGGCGGTTCTGGCCGGCGCGGATCTTGTTGCGTTTCGCCTCAACCGCTTCGAGCTCATGCTGCAGCTTGCTGTAGCTCTGCCAGCGCTCCGGCGGCAGCGAGCCGTCGGCGAGCGCGTCGCGGATCGCGCAGCCGGGCTCGCGGTCGTGGGCGCAGTCGGCGAAGCGGCAGCGGCGCGCCACCTCTTCGACGTCGCTGAAGGTCTGTTCGAGGTCGGCGTCCCAGAGCTGCAGCTCCCGGATCCCCGGCGTGTCGAGGACGATGCCACCGGTCGGGAGCAGGATCAGCTCGCGGTGGCTCGTCGTGTGCCTACCGCGCTGGTCGTCCTCGCGCACCTCCTGGGTGGCGAGGACCTGCTCGCCGACGAGTGCGTTGACGATCGTCGACTTGCCGACACCGGACGAGCCGAGCAGCACGGCTGTGCGGTTGCCTTCGAACCACGCGCGTAGCTCTTCGAGGCCGTCGCCGGTGCGTGCGGACACCGTCGCGACCGGGCAGGCGCCGAGCGTCACCGCCTCCGCGTCGACGAGATACGGCGCGATGTCGTCGACGAGATCGGTCTTCGTCAGCAGCACGACCGGCTGCGCGCCGCTCTCCCAGGCCATCGCGAGGTAGCGCTCGAGGCGGCGGGCGTTGAAGTCGAGCGGTAGCGCCTGGACGAGGAACGCGATGTCGACGTTCGCCGCCAGGATCTGCTCGCGCGTCGCGTTCCACACCTCCTTGCGGGAGATCGAGGTTCGCCGCTCGAGGAGCGCCTCGACGAGGCCGGAGGCGAGGTCGAGCCCGACCCAGTCGCCGACTCCGGGGAGGTCGTCGTCGCGCACGAAGTGACTCGCCGCGCGCGCGCGCACCTCGCCCTGCTCGGTGGCGAGGTCGTAGGCGCCCCGGTGCTGGATCGCGACGCGGGCGGGCACGAGCCCGGCGGCGCGGTGCGCTGCGAACGCGGCTTCCCAGCCGTCGTCCCAGCCAAGTCGGGAAAGCAACGATTCCGTAGGCGGAAGTGTCAACCAAAAGCTCCTTTACGTGTGGCCGATGGGTCGCCGTGACCCGCCGGGCACGCTCAGGAGCGGCGGCGACGGGCAGTGGCGCAGGAACTGCGGATCGAAACGGCTCGCTTCATCGGTGCACCACCTCCTCGTCGCGTCTGGGAACTCCGGCCATTGTAGGACGTCCCGAACCTGGTTGCCGGCGAAGCCGGAAACCAGGTTCGTTCCTGCAGCGCTTCGCCGCAGGTTTCGCCGCGCGCCCGCGGTACACTTTCCCCGCCCGCGGCGCGGTGAGGTTCCGAACCGGGTCAGATCCGGGAGGAAGCAGCCCTAAGGATCCCTCACCGGTGCCGCGGACTTTGGTTCCCGGGCGCATAGCTCAGCGGGAGAGCGCTCGCTTCACACGCGAGAGGTCCCTGGTTCGATCCCAGGTGCGCCCATCCTCCCCTGCCGCTCTGTCGAGCCGTTCTTGGGCCTCCTCAAACGGCGTTGTCGCTCCCTTGCCCAAGCTTGTCCGCGCGAGATCTTCGAGGCGAGCAGCCTGCGTGCGCTTTTCGCCTTTTCGTAGAGATGGCGGTATGTGCTCAGGAAGAGCGCCTCGCCGTCAGTGTGGCCATGACGCTCCGATGCAACAGCCGGATCCATTCCCGCGGGCGGGGGTTGTTTCTGGCATCCGGGCTGGCAGCCGTCTCCATGCCGAATGCCAGTCCGGTTGGCAACCCACGCGGCCTCGGTGAGGAAGTATGGGGCCAGCTACACGAACTATGGGTTGGAGGCACCGGAACCCATACTTCCACCCGCTGGAGCCTGTACTTTCTCCTTCGTGCAGAGCTTCCGTGAGCTGGGGCGGCACTTCGACCTGATCCCGGCGGCGATCAACCGTCAGCTGAGCGGGATCGATGTCGCCCGCGGCCGCCAGGAGGCGTTCGCCCGCCAGCATCCGGCCGCGCTCGAGTCCTTGAAGCAGCTCGCGTTGATCCAGAGCGTCGAGGCGTCGAACGCGATCGAGAACATCACCGCCCCCAAGAAGCGGTTGGAGGAGCTGGTCGCGCAGAAGACGACGCCGCGCAACCGCTCCGAGGCCGAGATCGCCGGCTACCGCGCCGTCCTCGACACCATCCACGCAGGCGCCGCGCACATCCCCTTCAGCCCGAACGTTGTCCGTCAGCTCCACCGCGATCTCTACCAGTTCGCCGCCCAGCCGGGCGGCGACTGGAAGAACTCCGACAACCTCGTCACCGAGCAGCGGCCCGACGGCACGGTCGCGGTCCGCTTCACCCCCGTCAACTCCTTCGAGACACCAGCGGCGATGGACGAGCTGCACCAGCGCTTCGACGAGGCCTGGCAGGCCGACCAGCACCACCGCCTCCTCCTTGCGGGTGCGTACACGCTCGATTTCCTCGTCATCCACCCCTTCACCGACGGCAACGGGCGCATGTCGCGGCTGCTCTCGTTGCTGCTGCTCTACAAGGGCGGCTACGAGGTCGGCCGCTTCATCAGCATCGAGAAGCTGATCGAAGAGAGCAAAGAGACCTACTACCAGGCCCTCGCCGCCTCGACCGAGGGCTGGCACCAGGGCGGCCACGACCTGCAACCGTGGCTCTCCTACTTCCTCGGCGTGATCACGGCCGCCTACCGCGAGTTCGAACCGCGCGCCGAAGCCGTCACCGCCGGCCGCGGCTCAAAAGCAGAACTCGTCAAAGCCTTCGTCCGCTCCAACATCAGCGACACCTTCACCTTCGCCGACGTCAAACGCGCAGCCCCCGGCGTCAGCGATGAATACATCCGCCAAGTCCTTCGCGAACTCCGCGACAACGAGATCATCGAAGGCACCGGCGCCGGCCGCGGCGCCGCCTGGCACCGACTCCGCAACGACTTCTAGCTCGGGGCCACGCCACTCGGGACGGAATGACACGCGGCGTCGCAACCGGCCGAGCGCGAAGCGACTGCGCGAGCCGCGCTACCTCGACCGAAGCGAGATCGACCGGCTGCTCGAAAAGATCGGCGACGAGTTCCGTCCCGTCGCGGCCACGCTCGCCTTCGCAGCACGCCGCGTCTCGGAAGCGCTCGCGCTCCGCTGTCATTCGTGTGCCGGTCTGCTGCTCTCCGCCGGTATCCCGGTCCCGAAGGTTGCCGCGATCCTGCGCCACGCGGACGCACGGATAACGCTCACGGTCTACGCCGGGGTCGTCGAGTCACAGCGAGCAGAGCTGCGCGACGACCTCGAAGCGGCACTGCGCTGAAAACGAGGGGGCGACCCCAGGGGAGTCGCCCCCTCGTGCGACTGGCGAAGCGGCTCGGTTACCCGTTGGGCGGGTTCTTGCCGCCTGTGGCGACGAAGCTGACGCAGTCGCCCTGAGTTTTGAAGCTGCCGTAAGCCTGCCAACCGCCGTCCATGCACTCGTCTTTCGCGCTCGGCGGCAGGAGGCCGCCGAGGAACGAGACCCCCGACCCGTACGTGTTGGTGACAGACCAGGTCGGCAGGGTCTGGTCGACGGAGAAGGTGACGGCGACCGGCCCGTTCGGGGATGAGGCGTTGACGGTCACCGAGCTGCTCGGGCCGCTGCAGCAGGTCGTCGTCGACGCCACGATGCCCACCACGTCGACCTGCGACTTCGCGTCGAACGGCGCTCCGTACGGGTTGGGCACGCTCAACGTAAACGTGAACGTGTACGTCTTCCCCGGGACGGTGTTGAGGAGAGCGAAAGCGTCGCCGCCGCCGATGAGGATCTCACCCTGAAGGTTGCTCGGGGCCGTCGATGAAACGAAGCTGGCGTTCTCCGGCCATTCCTGCACGTCAACCTTGAGCACCTGCACGGGCTGGGTAGGCGTCACGGCGACGGTCACGACCTGGTCGGTGCCGCCGGCGGGGATTGCTGTCGGCGAGACGCTCCGCACCGCATCAAACGCCGGCGAGAACGTGACCGGAAGCGTGCTCTGCAAATCGAGGCCAGGGAAATAGGTCTCGCCCGGGCTCAGCGTCGCCTGCGGCCCACCAAAGACCGGGAAGCTCGAGAAGCCGAGATAAGGAAAGTCGGAGATCGGCAACGCACTATTGACCCCGATACTCGGATTCGTGACCTGGAGATCGTAGTCGTTGAGCTCGGCATCGAAGCCCCAGAATCCATTCAGGGTCTCCGACGCCGAGACGGAATCGACGCTCAGCGGAGCGTCATATCCGCTGCCGTTGTCGATCTGCGCGTTCAGATCCCCGAGAAGCTGACCCGCAGACGCGCCCGGCGCCAACACGAGCACAGCCACAACACCGATCAACCCGACGACCGAAACCGACACCCGACCCAGACGGCCAAGCGCACCAGACCGAACCAGACACTGCCGCATCAGACCCCAACCCCCTAGGTAAGTCCGGTCCTCCTGCTCTACCGCAGGAGCCGCCAACCGCCGTCCGCACAACAGAACCTACGGAACTTACGCCCCCCCTAACAGACTGTCAACGAAGCCGCAAAGCCGGGAGCGCACGTCCGGCGCGCACGTCCGGCGCGCTCGTCGCGGAAGGTGCCGTGGCAACCTCGTGGCAACCTCTCGCATAGCCGTCCGTGCAGATGGGTGCATGACCCAGCTCCCCGAACCCGCTTCCGACGCAGGCTCAGGCCACCAGCGTGCACCGGTCTGCACTATCGGCGGGCTTCACACGCGAGAGGTCCCTGGTTCGATCCCAGGTGCGCCCACTCTTTCTGCTCGAACCACCCTCAAGCTACTGGGGGCTCGCGGACGTCGACGAGATCGGCGAGCAGATTGAAATCCTTCGCGTTCAGGGTCAGGAGCGGAACCTGATGAGCGTTTGCCGTTGCGGCGATGACAAGATCGACCGCTCGGCGGCGCGGTTTGCCGCCCCGGCTGACCAGGGCTGCCGCGAGCCTGCCCCATTCGCGCGCGACCGCCGCATCGACCGGGAGCGGATCGAAGGTCGCCTCGACGATTCCGAGCCGCTGCGACCGGCGCGCTCGTTCGTCGTCAGAACCGGCGACCAACACCCCGAAATGCAGCTCGGCGAGCGACGCGGCGCTGATCGCTCCCTCCAGCTCCCCGGGACTTTCGGCCCCGATCAGGACGGAGGTGTCGAGAAGGACACGCACCTACGCAAACGGATCGACGAGGCCACCCGGCAGACGAGCCAGGTCGTCTTCGAGCGTTTGCGGCGCGGGCGTCTGCCAGACCCGCTGCAGGCGTGGACCGGCGACCCACTGGCGGGGGCGCGCCGGCCCGAGCCGAGCGACCGGGCGGCCGGCGACGGTGACAGTGAACTCTTCGCCTGCCTCCGCCCGCCGCAGTACCTCGCCAACGTTATTCCGGAGTTCCTTCTGTGGGATCGTCGCCACGATCCCATAGAGTAGCAGTTCTGCTACCTCTCCTCTCGGCTGCGGCGGCGCCGCTTCAGAGGCTTTCACGCCAACTGAAACAGGAGGAAGTGCATCCGACTAGCGCTTCGGCATCACGGCGACGATGAAGCGCATCTGCGAACGCAGAGCGTCGAAGATCTTGACCTGGATCGGAAGGCTGCCCGCGTTGACGAAGCGGTGCTGCATGCACTGTCCGGGATGGAGAAGCTTCTGGCCGCCGTAGGGAGGACCGAACCGGTTGCCCGCCGCGAACGTGAACGGGCTGTAATTGCTCGCGGCCCGGTTGCAGATGCTGATGACCGCGCCGGCGGTCACGACGCATTCGCTGGCTGACGGACAGGAAGCTGTCGTCGCCGGGACGAAAACCGCGCGGAGTTTTCCTCACTTGCGATCGCACAGCCAGCCTCACCCAGACTTCGCTTGACTGAAACCGTGATCCGGCGTAAGCATGCTGGTGTGCCGATTCCGACCGAGCCGATCGGCAGCATCCCCAGGCCACCCGAGCTGATCGAGGGCATGCGCGGCGCCGCCGAGGGACGAGTCTCCGGGGACGAACTGGACGCATTGTTCGAGCAGGCGCTCGAGCAGACGATCGGCGAGCTCGAAGCGACCGGCTCGCCGGTGATCACCGACGGAGAGCAGCTCAAGCCCAGCTTCGTCACGTACCCGATCCACGGGCTTGCGAGCCTGAGCGCGAACGGCGTCGTGATCCCGTTCGCGGACGGGCACACGCGGCAGCTCCCCTCCCTGACCGAGGGGCCGTTCCGCTACCAGACCCACGCCGACTCATACCTCGAGCGGGCGCAGCGATACGCGACGCGGCCGATCAAGCAGGCAGTCATCTCAGCCTCGGCACTCAGCCTGCTCTACCCGGCCGGCGGAATCGACAAGTACTCCCGCGAGGAGTTCCTCGCCGATCTGCTCGACGAGGCGGAGGCCGACATCAGACGCTCGCTGGAGGGAGGCGCCGACAGCGTGCAGATCGACTTCACCGAAGCACGACTGTCCCTGAAGCTCGATCCCTCGGGCGGGCTCCTGCGTCAGTTCCTCGACCTGAACAACGCTGTCCTGGGCCGCTTCACAGTCGCAGAGCGCCAGCGGATCGGCGTTCACAGCTGCCCGGGAGGCGACCAGGATTCGACGCACAGCGCAGACGTCGACTACGCCTCGCTCGTGCCGGGCCTGCTGGAGCTCGATGCGGGCAGGTTCTACCTCGAGCTCGCGAGCGAGCCCAACCGGCCCGCGGTGCTCGAAACGATCCGCGCTCACCTGAGGGACGGTCAACGGATCTTCGTCGGCGTCACCGACCCCATCGACCCGGCGGTCGAGACGCCCGAGCAGGTGCGCGACCGCGTTCTCGAAGCAGCCGAGTACATTCCGCTCGACCAGCTCGGAACGACCGACGACTGCGGGTTCGCCCCATTCGCCGACGACACGTCGACCGCGCGCGCAACCGCCTTCGCGAAGATCAGGGCTCGCGTCGACGGCACCCAGCTCGCGTCGGCGCAACTCGGATAGCGCAGCGGCCCGCGAAGTTCGCCTCAATCGATTAGCGCTTCTGCAACCACAATGTGGTTTGCGAAAGCGCTTCTTCCCTCGTAGAGATGATGGTAGGTCCGCACGACGAGCGCCCCCTCATGGGCAGGTTGAAAATGTTGAAAATGGCTAAAAGGTTGGCTACACTTGTCGAAACGAGGAAGGGGCACGAGATGCTCGCTATCAGTCCCGAAGATCGCGCGATCATGTGGCGCGAAGCGCTGGCCCATCGGGGTGATGACCGCCTGGCCCACCTTAGGTTCATCGCCAGCGACCTTCTGGTCGCCTTGCATTCCTCGTTCGACCTTTACATGGGCTACGAGGATGACTTCGTCGAGACCATCGTGATACTCGCCGATCGCGATCTGTTCCTCGACAACGACATGCTCTCTGCTTACCAAGCGCTTGGCGCCGACGACGAGGAGGCACCCGGTCGTCTGCTTGCACTCGTCGTCTCGCGTCTAGGTGACCTGGCCGGCTCAGGTACAGCTGCCTCGGGACGAGCGGGCGAGCTTGCAGAGCTGTGGAGCGAAGTCCTCTCGTCGAAGGAGGAGGAAGACGTGCTGACGGTCGCCCAAGTCGCAGCCCGGTACAGGGTGACTCCCCAGGCTGTCTACAAGTGGATCCATGCCGGGAAGGTTGACGCAGAGGAGACGCCCGGCGGGTCTTACCGGATCGCGGCTTCGCAGTTCCGAACGAAGCGTGAGCTTCAAGAGCGCCGTCGCGAGCTCCGCCGACGCCTTGCGCAAAGAACGGGGGCCGACGGGGATCTGTCGGACGAGGAGTTGGTCGCCGCGATCCGTGAGAGCCGCCGCGACTAACGGTGCTGGTCGTCTTCGACGCAACCGTCCTTTGCGGCGCACTCGTCAACCCGTACTCGAAGAACGCACAGCTACTCGAACTCGCCGCTGACGGCATCCTTCCCGCTTTCGTGACGGATGTCGTTGGCTACGAGTTCGTCTACAACGCGCTCACTGGGAAGCTCGCGAAGAAGCGTGCCCCGTACACACCGGAGGAGGTCGAGGAATTCGTTAATTCGTTCGGCGAGCTCTTTCAGCCTGAGAACGTCCGCCGGGTTTCGATCGGGCGCGACCTGACGACCTTGTTCTGGGCACACCGCAAGCCAGTCGGCCAGGTCCTCTACGAGCTCACAGGTCGTACCCACGCGGACCTGCTCGATGACCTCCACGACCAGCAGATCCTTGCGGTCGACGACTTCGATCCCACCGACCTCCATCTTCTTGTCGCCGCGATCGAGCACGGCGCAACACACGTGTGCACGATGAACCGCACCGACCTGAAGCAGGACCGCTATGGACCGATCGAGATAATCGAGCCGCTCCCGCTTCTCATGGCTCTGACTTGAGCCGACCAAGCCGGAAAATGGCCGTGGCTTGCAAGAGCGTTGCCGGCGTGGTCTGCGTGATCAAGTCAAGCAGCTACTTGATGACTGCGTCCGCCTCGCACGCGTTGATCGTACTTTTGACTCCTGCGGTGATATGTGGGTTCGTCAGCAGCACGAGGTTGCCAGCCAGGATCAACTTGCCGGGCGTTGCTCCAGGGAGCTTCACGAGCTTCTTGAACGCGCGGAGAATTTGGCTCGCCCGAGCAGCGTCGGCGGCGAACGCAACACCCACGAATTCTCCGTCGCGGAACTTTGCAACTATGAGGTTGGGCGCGATCGGCCTTAACGCGTTTGCCACCGCCCTATCCAAGGCCGTGACGGGGTGTTTGATGTCCTGGCTCGGGACTCCGTCCTGTTCAAGACAGGCGACAAATGCCGGTTTGCTGTAGCGCGTTGCGTTATGCCCTCCGCATCCAGAGATAACAACACCGGCGGCAACGGCCACCGCGGGGAGAAGGAGCCATAGGAAGCTCACAGTCCCGCGCGAGCGACCCACTTGTTGTCGAGCAGGGCGAGCAGGGCGGGCAGGGCGAGCAGCATGACCTAGCCGAGCGGGGGGTGCGGCTTTCCGGTGGGATGATCGAAGGTGGTCAGCCCAACGTCCGGTGATCGCTGAACTACCCTGTGTGATGTGACGAGCACACGGTGGATCGTTGTGGGCGGTGGGCTTGTGGCGCTCGCTGGCGCCGTGTGGTTGTTCGTCGCCGGGAGTGGCTGGGGCGGGTTCTGGCTGGCGGTGATCGCGGCGGGCTTGCTCGCACGCGAGCCGATGCGCCGCTACTGGGAGCGAGTCGAGCGTGACGATCCGGCAGCTCCGGCGCTGAGGGCCGCGTGGATGTGTGCGCTCATGGCATTGCTGGGGCTGGGACTCGGCATCAGCCAACTGACCGGCGTCGGATTTCGGACAGACGCGGCGCGGGGATTCCTGGGCTTGCTTGCCGCCATGATTTGCGTAGCCGGTGGTGCGAAGGCACTGCGCGATCACCGCCGCATCCGCGACGCCGACCCTGACGCGCCTGACTTCACTCAGTTGCGGAAGCTGTGACGTGACAGGCGCGATCGCCATCGCTGCTGGAGGCGCGCTCATCGTGGTCGGCGTGATGCTTGCGACCAACTTTCGCGGCGTCGGCGGGCGTGTCGCGATGTTCGGCGGTGCGATCACGTTCCTGTTCGACGGAGGGCAGACGCTTCGTCGCCCGGAGCGGGGCTACCGCGTCTGGGGTTCGATCATCGTCGTCGGCGGCCTGCTGGCCGTCGTCATTGGCCTCGCCAAGCTGACGGGCTGACGCGCTACCGCCAGAGCGAGGCGACGCCACGCGGGTCGGTGATCTGCTTGCGTGGTGCGGCGAGCCCGCCATTGGCGGCGAGCGACTTACGCAGCAGCTTCGCGTAGACCTCCACGTCGTCGAGCCCTTCCAGGTGGAGCAGCATCAGGCCGAGCATGCGGTTCGTGCGTTCGCGGTTGCGCAGGGCGAACACCCGGCCCCGGATCTCGGTCTTGACGAACCGCAGCTTGCTTTCGAGGTCGCCGGTGCTGTTCGGGTGACCGCTTCCGTTGTTGAGCTGCCAGGCGATCCGGCCTGAGCGGGTCACGTCTCCGGCCCACCAGCTCGGGTCGCGCTGATCGAGCCAGCGGTGGAGCGTCGGCACGTCGATCGTGTGAGCCCAGGCGTCGAACTCCTCCCACTTGCGGCTGCTTGCGAAGGCCAGGCCGAGCTGCAGGTCGAGCTCGCCGTCGTCGGTATAGCCGCGCCGTTTGAGCA
>DATLQV010000100.1:0-24992 GCA_035534955.1 Gaiellaceae bacterium | reverse complement strand
CGAGGGAAGCGCTTCCAGTGCGAGCCCGGGGGCGCGGCGCGACTCGATCGCGCTCCGGAGCGCACGGGCGAGCTCGGATTCGGATTCGACCACCTCGGCGATCCCGTAGCGGCGGAAGCCCGCGTTGTTGGCACGGATGTGCCCGCGGCCCCAACCGTACGAAATGGTCGGGCACCCGCGCACGTAGGCCTCGAACACCGTCAGCCCACCGGTCGAATGCACGAGGGCGTCGCCGGCCGCCAGCCACTCGGCCATCTGCTCGGTGAAGCCGATCACCCGCACCCGCGGCTCGGCGCCGTAGCGAGCAGAGAGGCGCGAGTGCAGGTCCTCGTTGCGGCCGCAAAGACAGGCGACGACCGCAATGTCGAGCTGGAGAGACGTGTCCACCGCGCTCTCGAGGTCACCGACGCCCCATCCGCCTCCCGAAACGAGCACCACCTTGCCCTGGCCGGGGAGACCGAGAGCGGCGCGAGCGCCTGCCGGATCCGGCGGCAGCATGAACTCCGGTCGCGTCAACCCGTGCACTGCGCGCACAGCGGCGTCGGAGCCGGCAACGTCACGCACCTCGTCGGCCGACTCCGGATGCGTGACGAGATGGAGGTCGATGCCGGGCGCGGCCCAGTAGTGCATCGCTGCCAGGTCGGTGATCGCCGCGACGACCGGCACGTCCAGGCGGGCATCGCGGCGGAGCCCGCCGAGCACCTCGGTCGTCATCGGGTACACGGAGACGATCACGTCGGGCTGCACCCGCTCGACAACGGCGAGGACGCCACGCGAGCCGCGAGCCCGCACGAACGCCTGCGTCAATCTGCGCGTCGGACCGAAGCTCACGCACAGCCAAAACGTCGCGTCCCAGAGGAAGCGAAAGCGAAAGAACACGATCCCGGGGGCACGCTGGTTGACGAGCACGAAGATGCGCCCCATCGCCTGCAGCCCGTCCTCGATCACGACTTCCGAACCGGGCGACTCCTTGCGCAGCTGCTGGGCCAGGGTGCGCGCGGGCAGATCGTGCCCTTCGCCGACACTGGCGGTGAAGATGAGGACACGCGTCACTTGGGTGTGAGCACGCCGAGCAGAGAACCCTCGGAGACGAGGTCGGCGAGCACCCGGTGAGCCTAGCGCCTGGTCAGGCGTGCCGGGCTGCGAGGACGGCGGCGACCTTCTCGACAAGCTCCGCCGGCGTGAAGGGCTTGTGAATGAACGGCCCCTCATCGCGCGCGTCGGTGTAGCCCGACGTGTAGAGGATCCGCAGGTCCGGCAGCTCGGCGTGGATGCGGTCGACGAGCTCGAATGCGTCCATCTCCGGCATGACGACGTCCGTCACGAGCAGGGAGATGTGCGAACCGCCGAGGGCGATCGCAATCGCGTCGCGCGGCGATGCGGCCTCGAGAACCGTATAGCCGGCCCCCTCGAGGGCAAGCCGGATCACATCGCGGACGATGTCCTGATCGTCGACGACAAGCACGGTTTCCTGCACTCGAACAGCATCGCGAATCGCCGGCCCCCCCGGATCCCCGAAACGGGTCACCGAGCGCACTCCCCCGGGCCACTCACACCGTTTTCCTACTGATGCTGCGTCGCGACCGGCGGCCAGTGCGGCGAAATGCCCGGATCGCCCAGATCGCCGTACGGCACGCACGTTCCGGCGAGGAGCTGCGTATCGCTCGAGATGAGCTCGTCGACACGCGCGTCTGCGGGCACCGCGCGCTTCCAGGCCTGCCGCAACGCAAGGCCGTGCTCGACGAGTGCACGCGGGGCGAGCGGCGTCCGGGACGAGACGACGAAGTAATGGCCTGCAACCGGCCGGACACCGAGCGCGTGCTGCGCAGCTCCGACATCGGCCGGTGAGACTGAGAAGAACACCCAGACGCCGTAGCGCGGCGTCTGGGGCCCGCGCAGGAAGGGCAGGACGCGTTCACATGAGTCGTCGGGGACGAACGCCAGCGAGCGCACGCGCAGCGCGATCAGGTGGTCGAGCAGGTTCGCAGGGTGCCCGTAGTCGAACGACGAGAAGGGAACGCCCGAGGTGCCCGTCGAGCCGAACAGCACCGCCCCGAGCGGCTCGTGTGCGACGGCCTGGACAGCGGCGTCGACGCGGATTCTCTCCACCGCGTCTCGATGATCGAGGTCGTAGCGAACCTCGATGCCGGCGAGCCCGGCTACGAGCATCACCAGCACGACAAGGCGCAGCGGACCGGCCCAGCGCGCGATCGCGATCGCGCCGGCCAGCACCACGGTGAGGAACGCGGGAGTGACCGGGATCATGTACCGGTCGAAGAACAGCGCCGAGTCGCCGTTCGCGGGCACGAACGAGAAGAAGAGGACCGGCACCGCGACGGTCACTGCGCAGAAGGCGAGTGTCCGGTGAGCGGCCCGTAGCAGCAGCGCGACGACACCGGCCGCCGCGAGCACCGTGAAGTAGTTGACGTCGTGCGGGCCGGGCGCGACGAACTGCAAAGCGTCTTCCCAGACCGGGCGCCCCGAGAACGTCCTACCGCTCGCCGCCCCCGACCCCACCCCATAGCGGTCGCTCAGCACGTGCAGCGTCAGCACGTAGTAGGGAGCGAACGTGACGAGCAATGCGACGGCGCCCGGCCAGGCCTGCCGGGCGACGGCGCGTGGCGGGTGCGGGGCGAAGACCAGCGCGCCCGCAAACGCGGTCAGCGCATAGAGCGGTGCAGTCGGGTGGACGAACACCGAGAGACCGAGTGCGGCGCCGGCCGCAGCCCAGAGCCGCCGGTCGCCGTCGACCGCGGCCTTGAGGACGAGCACGGTCGACCACATGAGCCAGGCAAAGAGCAGCGTGTGGGGCCGGCCGAAGGTGGCATAGAGCACCGGAATCGGCGAGCAGGCCGTGAGCACGACGACGGCGCTCGCCGCCTCGTCGTCGTCGGCGAGCAGGCGGCGAACGACCAGCGCGACCGCGGGCAGCGCGGCAACGAGAAAGACGAGCGACGGAAGGCGCAGGGCCCCGAGGCCGGGCCACCAGCCGAGCAGAAAGTGCTCGAGCCAGAAGTGCAGTGGCCCGCCACCGCGCTGCGTCGAGACGATGTCGAGGATGTGGAGGAACGAGAACTGTGCGAGCCTGAGCGTCAACTCCTCGTCGACGTTCAACGGCGTCGACCAGACCGTCGGCAGCGCAAGCCAGGTCAGAAGCGCCGCAGCCCCGACGATCGAAGCGGGGAGAAGGAGCCGCCTACTCAGTTTGCGAGGTCGCAAGCGCCTGCATCTCAGGCGTCTCCGGCGCAGAGCGGTACGGGTGCTCGTCCGCCACGTCGGTCTCGTGGTAGACGCTCTCCGCGTTGACCGCCCAGATGTCGTGGTGGGTGCCGGTCAGGAGATTGTCCACGGCGCGCATCGCTGTCAGCATCGAGTGATCGGAGTTGTTGTAACGGTGCAGCCCGTTGCGGCCAACCTGCTGTAGGTTCTCGATCCCGTCGAGATACCGGCGAATCGTCGCGACCCGCTCGGCGTAGTCGGCGTCGTAGATCGGGTACGCCTTCGGTACACGAATCGCGAAGCCACGCTCGACCTTCGCCGCCGGCGCCAGGCGCAGCTGCTCGAGTTCGGCCGACGCAAGCGCGACGAGCACATCGTCGTCCATCGTCCAGAGATCGTCGCCCGCAAAACAGAAGTACTCGAGGCCGACGCACGCCTTGTCGGGGTCCGGGACCATCCACGGCGACCAGGAGCGGTAGTTCTGGATCCGCCCGACCCGCACACCCGGATCGTGGATGTAGATCCAGTTGTCCGGGAAGAGATCCGCACCGTCGACGACAAGCGCGACGGTGAGGAAGTCG
This sequence comes from Gaiellaceae bacterium, assembly GCA_035534955.1. Lineage (GTDB taxonomy): Bacteria > Actinomycetota > Thermoleophilia > Gaiellales > Gaiellaceae > PALSA-600. Next base: position 21,192 of record DATLQV010000100.1, on the reverse strand, counting down.
CGGTACCGAAGCCCACGCGCCGCGTCGAGCACCTCCTGCGGAGGCGCGGGGCTGATCATCTCGACCACCTCGCGCAGCGCCAGCGACGAAATCACGGCGCCCGGTTGCTCGAACACCTGGCCGTCGACGACGACGCAGGCAACACGGCCGTCCACCACCTCCATGCTCTCGACCGGCGAGTCGAGGCGAACCTCGCCACCCTGCTCCTCGATCGCATCGGTCATCGCCTCCCACATCTGGCCGGGCCCGAACCGCGGGTAGTTGAACTCGGAGATGAGGCTCTTGACCTTGTCTCCCTTGTTCCCGAAGAACGCGGCCTTCGCCGCAGAGACGAAGGACAGTCCCTTGATGCGCTGCGCAGCCCACTCCGCGCGGATCTCGGTGGTGGGCACGCCCCAGACCTTCTCGGTGTACGACTTGAAGAAGAGCTCGAAGAGGCGGCGGCCGAAGCGGTTCGAGACCCAGTCCTCGAGTGAGTCGTCGACCTTGTTGCGACGCAGAGCGGCCCGGGTGTATGAGGCGAGGCACCTCGTCAGCTCGATCGGGCCGAGCTTGCGGATCACGTCGGAGCCACGCAGCGGGTAGTCGAGATAGCGGTTGTTCCAGTAGATCCGGGACATGCGTGGACGACGCAGGAACTCGTCGCCGAGGATCTCGTGCCAGAGCGTGTCGACTTCGATCGACTTGGTGAAGAAGCGATGACCCCCGAGGTCGAAGCGATACCCGTCGCGCTCGACCGTCTTCGCGATGCCGCCGACCTGGTCCTCGGCTTCGAAGACGACGGCGCTCCAGCCTGCCTTGCCGAGCAGGTAGCCCGCGGTCAGACCAGCCGGGCCGCCACCGAGGACGAGCGTCATCTGGGAGGTGTCGTTCGTCATGAGGTCGGCCGCACACCGGGGCCGCACCGCTGAAATCTAGCGGAGGCGCCGATACACATAGGCCTGCAATGGCTTGAAGTAATTCCGGCGGAGCGCGATCTCGTTGGTCACGACGTGGCTGACGAGGCGCACACGGGCATCCCGCTGCAAGAGCGACGTATACGCCGTCGACCGCTGCCAGACGAGCTTTGTCCAGGTCGCCCGCCAGGCCCGGTAGTCCCGGAACACGGGAGCGACAACCACGAATTCGCCGCCGACGGGCACGGCTGCGAGCGTTTCCGCCACCCTCGTACGCATGTCGGAAGCGCGCAGCCGGGCGACGGCGTCCCGCCAGTCGAAGATCTGCGCATCGGGAACCGGGCCCATCGTCGTCGCCCAGCGCAAGTCGCCGCCGAAGTAGTAGCGAAGCACCGGCACCTGCTCGGGATGGGTCGAGACGACGAGCTCGCCGGGATGCAGGTAGTGCGCAAGGCCGGCCGAGATCTGGCGCGCGTTCTCCTTTTCGTCGCGCACCGAGAACCCGGCCCAGAAGAAGATCACGACGACGAGCGCAATCAGCCCGGCCCGCTCCGCCCGGCGCAGGCCGTGGGCGCCGAGGAGCACCAGAGGTCCGAGGACGACGGCGAAGTACCGCGCCGTCCAGGCCGGCGAGATCTGCGACGTGATCCACGCGAGCACGATGGTGACCGCGACCGCCACCGACAGCGACAGCACGATCGAGCGCTCCTCGCCGCCACGGCGGCGGACCACCGCCAGAAGCGCGGCACCGCCGATCAGCGCGAACGCCACCAGCGGGCCGTCACCCGACAGCACGGAGCCCGGGGCGAGGACGAGGTCGTGGACGCTCGGCGCGGTCGCCCAGGGCGCACCGGTGTGACGGACCTGCGAGAGCAGGGTCGGCACCCACGGCAGGTACCCGAGCGCGACGCCCACGGCGACGACCGAGAAGAGCTTCAGCCGCGCGCGCGCGCAGAGCGCAGTCGCCGCGGCGAGACCGACGCAAAGGAAGAGCGCCCAGTTGTGGGTGTAGAGCATCAAGTCGAGCGCGGGCACGAGCGCCACGGCCCACCGCCGGCGGCCACGCAGCACGCCCTGCACGTAGGCATACGCGACGAGGATCGACAGGAACGCCTCGAGCTCGTACATCCGCGTTTCCTCGGCGTAGTAGGTCAGAAACGGGTCGAGCGCGACGAGGCTCGCGCAGACGAGGCCGGTGGCGCGGTCGAAGATCGTGCGGCCGGCGGCGTAGGCGAGCGGGATGCACGCAAGGCCGAAGAGCAGGGAGAGCGTGTGCGTCGCGCGCTCGCTGTCGCCGAAGAGCCTGATCCAGCCACCTAGCAACAGGTAGTAGGCGGGCGGCGACCCGTCCTGGTTCAGCAGCCCCGGGATCGACGACCAGTGGTGGTGCGCGATCCCGACCGACAGACCCTCGTCGATCCAGAAGCCGGCGTTCAGCTGCCGCGACCTCAGGAAGAGCGAAAGCAGCGTCAAGCCGGCGAGCAGCGCAGGCACCGCGCGCCGGCGCGCCACGATCGCGTCCAGGTCCGCGCGCTCCGCGAACGTGCTCAGGTGCTTCCGCAGGGCAACGAGGCCGGGCACGGCCGCGAAGCTAGCAGGCCTGGCCGGCGGTCAGGCGGGCAGCGTCGGGCGCAAGCTGAGCACGGTGCGCCCGCCGTCGCCCGAATAGACGATGTCGACCGTGTCGTTGCCGCGGTAGGTGCCCGCAACGCCGAAGAAGAGGCTCGCCCAGCGCCAGAACCCGAGCTGCCCCTCGGTCGCGAGCGCCCGCCGGAACACGAGCGTCCGTCCGACCTGGTCGAAGTCGTCACCCGGTTTCTGGGGCACACCGTTCACAAAGACGTCGAACGCGTCTCCGACTTCGGGGGGCAGCTCCACGTGACTCCGCGCTTCCACGCTCTATACGATGCCATCCGGCGTGCGCCGGACCGCCTTTTTCACCTTCGCCATGAGCCTGGTCGCCCTTGCGGTGGCTGCCGGCGCCTACGCCGGGAACGGCGGCTTCCTGCCCGGAGACGCCCATTCGCCGAACGCCCACCGGATCCACGACGCGTTCATCTTCGTGGCGATCTTCACCGGGATCATCCTCGTGCTGGTGGAGGGCGCTCTGATCGCGTTCGTCATCAAGTACCGGCGTGGCAACCGGGCCCGCACGGTCGAGGGCCCGCAGATCCACGGCTCGACCCGCCTCGAGATCCTGTGGACGGTCGTCCCCGTCCTCGTGCTCGCCGCGATCGGCAGCTTCGTCTTGTACAAGCTGCCCGGGATCGCCGACGCGCCGAAGGCTGCGGCGGCCGACGAGACGACGATCCAGATCGAAGGCCATCAGTTCTACTGGCTCTTCCGCTATCCGAACGGCGCCGTCTCGATCAACCGCATGATCGCTCCGGCGAACGAAGTGGTTCACGAAGACGTGATCGGCCTCGACTGGGACGTCAACCACTCCTGGTGGGTGCCCGACCTCGGCGGTAAGAACGACGCGATTCCCGGCCGGGTCAACAAGACCTGGTTCGAGGCCCCTGTCGGCACCTACGTCGCGCGCTGCGCCGAGCTCTGCGGCATCCAGCACGCGCTGATGGACGCAACGGTGCAGGTGGTGCCGCGCGCCCAGTACGACAGCTTCATCCAGCAGCGCAGCGCGAATGCGAGCGGCGTTGCGCTCGGGAAAGAGGAATGGCAGGGCGTCTGCCAGAGCTGCCACCGCCTCGACCACACCTACATCGGCCCGGCGCTCGGCGGGAACCCGCTGCTCGCAGACCGGAAGGGGATCGAGTCGCTCCTGCGCAACGGCGGCGTACAGATGCCCGCGGTCGGAAAGAACTGGACCGGCGCCCAGATCGACGCCCTGATCGCCTACACCAAGCAGTTCGCGACCAAGGGGGCGACCGGCTGATGGCCGTCAACGTCGAGGCCGCGCAGCCGTACCGCGCCGACTGGCGCGGGGGCAAGGTCACGTCGTGGCTGACCACCGTCGACCACAAGCGCATCGGGCTGCTCTACATCTGGACCTCGCTCGTCTTCTTCGCAATCGGCGGAGTCCTCGCGCTCTTGATGCGCGCGCAGCTCGCGACCCCGAACGAGCATTTCCTGACGAAGAACTCGTACAACCAGGTCCTCACGATTCACGGCACGACGATGATCTTCCTCGTCGTCGTCCCGATCCTCGCCGGCTTCGGGAACTACCTCGTGCCGCTGATGATCGGCGCCCGTGACATGGCGTTCCCGCGCCTGAACGCATTCTCGTACTGGCTGTTTCTGCTCGGCGGAATCGTCCTGCTCCTCAGCTTCTTCGCGAAAGGCGGCGCCGCGAGCGCCGGGTGGACCTCATACGTGCCGCTTTCGACGCTGCACGAGCCCGGTTACGGCCAGGACCTCTGGATCCTCGGCCTGCACGCCCTGTCGATCGCGTCGCTCGCCGGTGCCATCAACTTCGTCGTGACGATCCACAACATGCGCACGCCCGGCATGTCGTGGATGCGCATTCCGCTCTTCTGCTGGTCGATGGTCACCTACGGCTGGCTGCTGATCATCGTGCTGCCGACGCTGTCTGCAGGGCTCACGCTGATGCTCCTCGACCGCCAGGCCGGAACGCATTTCTTCGACCCGGCTCACGGCGGCAGCCCGATCCTCTACCAGCACGTGTTCTGGTTCTTCGGGCACCCAGAGGTCTACATCATGATCCTGCCGGCGATGGGAATCATCTCGGAGATCCTTCCCGTCTTCTCGCGCAAGCCGATCTTCGGTTACAAGGCGGTTGCGATCTCGACGGTCGGCATCGCCTTCTACTCGCTGCTCGTCTGGGCGCACCACATGTTCGCGGTGGGAATGCCGCTCGGCCTCGACATCTTCTTCATGCTCAGCTCGATGATCATCGCGATCCCGACGGGCGTGAAGATCTTCAACTGGCTCGCAACGATCTGGCGCGGAAACATCTCGTTCGACACGCCGATGCTGTGGGCGCTCGGGTTCATCGGCGTGTTCACGATCGGCGGCCTGTCGGGAATCTTCCTCGCCGTCTTCCCGATCGACTGGCAGGTGACCGACACGTATTTCGTCGTCGCCCACCTGCACTACGTGCTGTTCGGTGGCTCGATCTTCGGAATCTTCGGCGCCCTCTACTACTGGTGGCCCAAGATGTTCGGGCGGATCCTCGACGAGCGGCTCGGGAAGCTGCACTTCTGGCTCGTCTTCGCCGGCTTCAACCTGACCTTCTTCCCGCAGCACATGCTCGGCCTGCTGGGGATGCCGCGGCGCGTCTACACCTACCACCCGCACGGGTTGTGGGAGCTCTACAACATGATCTCCACGATCGGCTCGTTCGTCATGACCGCCGGCATGCTCGTCTTCGTCGTCAACGTGGTGAGGACGATGCGCTCCGGGCCGCGCGCCGGCAACGACCCGTGGGTCGCGGACACTCTCGAGTGGTACACGACCTCGCCGCCGCCCGCCTGGAACTTCGACACCGTCCCCTATGTATCGAGCGCGCGGCCGTTGCGCGACCTCCGCCGGCGGCTCGAAGAGACGCGGGGCTTCTAGTGGGCGCCTGGGGCCGGCTCACGGCACTCGCAGCCGTCGCGGGCACCGGCCTCGCCGTCGTCTCGGGCGCCGCCGGCTGGGGCACCGCGCATCGTGTGCTCGCCGCACTCGCGCTGCCGCCGCTCGCAGCACTCGCCGCCACTGCCTGGGTCTCTGCCCGCCGCCTCGCTCCCGGTGCACTGGCGGCACTCGCGCTCTTCGGGCTCGCAGCGGTCCTGACCGGGCCTACGCTGCATCTTGTGGCGGCCTCGCTCGCGTTCGCAGCGACGGCGTTCGTCGCGGCGTCCACGTTCCGCGGCCGGGCGGCACCGGGGCCGCTGCGCGACTACGTGACCCTGACGAAGCCGCGAATCATGTCGCTGCTGCTGCTCACGGGCGGTGCGGGTGCATTCGTCGGGGCCGGCGGCGTTCCGGCATGGGGCACCTTCGCAGCCACCTTGGCCGGCCTGGCCCTCGCCTGCGGCGGCGCCTCGGCGTTGAACCACTACCTCGACCGCGACATCGACAAGTTGATGGGCCCACGCACGATGGCGCGCCCGGTCGCCTCGGGCCGCGTCCCCGCCGCGAGCGCACTCGAGTTCGGCCTCGCCCTGTCGGCGTTCTCGTTCGTCCTGCTCGACTCGCTCGTCAACCTCCCGACGGCGCTGCTCGCCCTGGCCGGCAACCTCTTCTACGTGCTCGTGTACACACGCTGGCTGAAACGCACGACGCCGCAGAACATCGTGATCGGTGGAGCCGCGGGGGCAGTGCCACCGCTCGTCGGCTACGCCGGCGCATCGGGCCATCTTGGCGTCGCTGCGCTCGTGATGTTCGCGGTGGTGTTCGTCTGGACACCGCCGCACTTCTGGGCCCTCGCACTGATGATCAAGGAGCACTACGCGCGGGCAAAGGTGCCGATGCTGCCGGTGGCACGCGGCGACGCGGAGACGGCGCGCCAGATCGTCTGGTACACGGTGCTGCTGATCGCGGTGACGCTCGCGCCGGTTGCACTCGGCACGTTCGGGGTGCTGTACGGCATCGCGGCGGTCGTGCTCGGCGCGGTGTTCCTCTGGCTCGCCGTCGAGCTGCGACGGACACTCGAGCGAGGCGCCGCCGTGAGGCTCTTCCACTACTCGCTCCTCTATCTCGCGTTGCTCTTCGTCGCGATGGCTCTCGATACGGTGGTCTAGAGATGCAAGAGCCCCTCACCCAGGCCGAGATCGCCCGCAAGAACATGCGCTGGGGCTGGGCACTCTTCGGCCTCTTCTGGGTGCTCTTCGGCGGGACGGTCGGCGTGGCGCTGATCTACCTCTGGCTGAGCTAATGTCCGCTCCCGGCGCCGGCAAAGCCGACACCTCCGCTCCTTGAGCGGCTCCGTCAAGCCTACGCCGCTGCCCCGCTCCCGAGTTCCGGATGGCATCTGGATCACCGAGCTCGCGGGCGGGGCGGCGGCGGGCCGTCGCCTGGCGGTCAAGGACCTCTTCGACACCGCGGGCACCCGCACGACCTACGGCTCGGCGGTGTTCGGCGACCACGTGCCGGCCGTGTCGGCCGACGCCGTCCTGCGCCTCGAACACGCCGGCTGGGTAAACGTCGGCAAGACGAACCTGCACGAGTTCGCCTACGGCGTCACTTCGCAGAACCTGCACTACGGCGTCGTCCCCAATCCGGCCCTCCCCGGCCGCACGGCCGGCGGCTCGTCGGGCGGCTCAGCCGCGGCGCTCGCACTCGGTCTCGCCGACGGGGCGCTCGGAACGGATACCGGCGGGTCGATCCGCATCCCCGCCGCCTGTTGCGGCGTCGTGGGCTTCAAGCCGACCTACGGGCTCGTGCCGATCGGCGGCGTCTTCCCGCTCGCGCCGACGTTCGACCACGCCGGGCCGATGGCCCGGGACGTGAGCGGCGTGATCGCGCTGACGGCGGCGCTCGCGCCCGGCGTCACGGTTCCCGAGGTGTCGCTCGACGACCTCTCACTCGCCGTCGCGTGGGCGGACCGCTGCGTCGAGGCGGTTGCCGAGCACGTGCTCGCGGTTCCCGGCACACCGGTCGACTTCCCGACCGCCGAGACGGTGGCGCCCGCGTTCATGCGAGAGGTGGGCGACGTCCATCGCGACCTGTACCCGGAGTTCGCGGAGCTCTATGGCGAGAACATCCGCGGCAAGGTCGAGCGGTGCATCGCGCTCGGCGACGGCGAGTACGCGGCGGCGGTGCAGGCACGCGCAGCCCTGCACGACCGCGCGCAGGCCGCGCTCGACGGACACGATGTGCTCATCTGCCCGACGCTCGGCTTCCTGCCTCCCGCTGCAGACGTCGTCGAGACGGAGATCCGGGCGGCGATGACCCTGTTCACGTTCCCGTTCAACGCCCTCGGCTGGCCCGCCCTGGCGCTGCCGGCGGGGCCGGCATCGCTGCAGGTGGTCGGGCGGCCAGGGGACGACGGCCTCGTTTTGGCCGTGGGGCTCGCGTTGGAACGCCGTTTGCACGCCACGCTCAAGCCCTGAGCGCCGCCTGCCGATTGAAAGAGCGATGAAGCGCTTGACCGTCGTCCTGGCGGCCGCCCTCGTGCTCGCGCCCACCGCGGCCGCGCGCACGTCCGCCGGCCCGCAGCCGTACCGCGTGGCAACGACTGCCCCACAAGGACTGCGCGCCTTCCTGCTGCGGCCGGACGAGCTGCCACAGACCTACTACCCGCGCACGCCGTCGTTCACGTGGACGCCTGTGGCCCAGAACGGCGGTACCTACGACTTCGAGCTTTCGACGAGCCGCAGCTTCGACGACTCGTCCGTCCTCTTCAGCTATACGAAGCTCGCGATCCCCGCGCTTGCAATCGCTCACCAGCTGCCGTGGATGACCGGCCAGCCGTATGCCCTGTGGGCCCACGTGCGCTGGGAGTCGAAGAACGGCAAGACGGTGACACCGTGGAGCACACCGTTCGGCTTCAACATGCGCTGGACGAACAGCGACTACCCGACGCAGCTGCCTGCGCCCGAGGGCCTGATCCGCTGGAAGCCAATCGCCGGCGCAACCAGGTACGAAGTGTTGTACCCGGATCTGAACGGCGCCCAGTCGTTCCAGACGACAACGAACGTCGCAGACGAGCGCGAGTGGTTCACGTTCCACGACACCCTCGCGACGTCAACGTGGGCGACGGTGCACTGGCGCGTGCGCGCCATCCGCTACATCGACGACAAGGACTTGCTGAAGAACGGCCTCCCACGCGCGTCGTACGGGCCGTGGAGCCCGGTCTTCTCGACGGTCAACCCTCCGCTCGTCTTCGGGACGCTGGCGCCGACCGCCACGATCTCGGACACCTGGGACAAGGTGGGCCAGCCGGCACAACCACACGAGCTGATGCCCGGATTCGCCTGGTCATCGTCGGCACCGGTGCTCGGAAACATCGGCTCGTTCGGTTCGTCTCTGTACCGCGTCTACATCTTCACCGATGACCACTGCGTCAACCAGGTGTTCGCAGGCTCCGTCGTCGGCTCACCCGCGTTCGCTCCGCGCACGGTGGGCGGGCCGCTCGCGCTGCCGCAATCGACGAAGACGTTGTCCAACTGGATGAACCCGCCGTACCTGCTCGCGCGCGGCGACGAAGGCAACGCGTTCGACGCGACCGGCCAGAAGGTCCTCCCGAACGAGCTTCCCGCACAGACAGCCGCAGGCGGTGCAGGCTCAGGGGACGCAAATGTCGACCTGTGGGACTCCGGCTGGCCGACCGGGCGGTACTACTGGACAGTCGTCCCGGTGACGGTCAGCACACTCGGCGTCTACGATCCGACCGCGCAGGACCAGCCGATCCAGTACCACGATGCGGCGGTGCCGCAGGACGAGTGTGAGGCAGGGCTCGGGATGAGCTTCGGCAAGGTGTCGCAGCCGGTCGTCACGGCGGCGGGAAACCTCCCCTGGGTCTCCGGTCTCGCACCCGACGGAAGGGTGATCGCATCCGCGTCGAAGGTGCCCCAGGTGCACGACTCCCCCCTCGTCGCCTGGGAGCCCGCCGTGGGCGCAACGACCTACGAGGTTCAACTCTCCCGCACGAGTTACCCGTGGCGGACGACCTGGTCGACCAGCACCGCTGCGACTTCGGTCGTCCTTCCGATCGGCAGCACGCAGGTTGGATCGTGGTACTACCGCGTGCGCGGCGTGAACCCGGCCCTGCCGGTCGGTGCACAGGAGATGAGCTGGTCGAACGTTGTTCGGTTGCGGATCACCGGCGACCGCTTCGTCCTCGTCAAGTAGCGTCACCTCCGGTGACCGGGGATCTCGAGTTCGCGCACGAGCTGGCGGACGCCGCCGACGCGATCACGCTCGGCCGGTTTCGCGCACTCGACCTGCACGTCGAGACGAAACCCGACCTTTCGCCCGTGTCCGAGGCCGACCGCGCCGCGGAGGAGACGATCCGCGCACTGGTCGCCTCGTCGGGCCGCGGTGAGGGAGTTCTCGGGGAGGAGTTCGGCGACGACGGCGGTGACCTGAAGTGGATCGTCGACCCGATCGACGGCACCAAGAATTACGTCCGCGGGGTGCCCGTGTGGGCCACGCTGCTCGCGCTCGAGCGTGACGGCGACGTGGTGGTGAGCCTCGTCTCGGCGCCGGCGCTTCGGCGCCGCTGGTGGGCGGTGCGCGGCGCGGGCGCGTTCGCAGACGGCGAGCGGTGCCGGGTTTCGGCGGTGACTCGGATCGAAGACAGCACGGTGTCCACCACCTCGGCGCGGGGGATGCCGCACGGTTGGCGCGAGGTCGTGCAGCGCGCGTGGTCGAACCGCGGCTTCGGCGACTTCTGGCAGCACTGCCTCGTCGCGGAAGGCTCGCTGGACGTCGCCTGCGACCCCGTGCTGAAGCTGTGGGATTTTGCACCCGTGCAGCTGATCGTCGAGGAAGCCGGTGGACGCTGCACGACGTTCGAGGGCAGCCCGCCCGTCGTCGACGGCAGCTTCGTCGCCTCAAACGGAGCGCTCCACGACAGCGTCGTCGCGTTGCTCGGAGCTGCTAAGACGGGGCGGCTTTGACCGCTTCCTCGTAGACCCGGTCGCGGGCGAAGCGGTCGAGCTGGGCCGAGAGGACGTCGCTCGGATTCGGTGGATCGCCCGGCGGGAACGGCGCCGGCCGGCCGTCGAGGTCGATGCCCTCGAGCCGCTCGCGCTCCTCGATCTCGACCTTGACCTCGTGTCCCAACCGCGAACGCAGCCACCCCGCGAGCAGGTGCCCCTGCGCGAAGGTGCCGTGGACACGGATCTCACGGACTTCGCCGACGCCCGGCCAGAGCGACGCGAGCAGCGAGCGCCACCGCTCCGTGCGCTCCCACGCAATGTCAGACACCGTCACCCGCCCGAACAGCTCCGCGAGCCGGCCGTACGCATCCGGAAGATCGGACCACTCGGTCGAGTCGACGACCAGCCTGTCGACGATCTCGATCAGCTGCTCGAACTCGGTCGATTCCCAGCGGGGCCGGCCGCGCCAGCGCAAGAACACCGGCAGGTCCGAGATGAGAAGAGGAAGCACAATCGAGGCGGGCGCCGATGCGCGGTTCCCCCGCAGGGCCAATTCGATCACCTCGCCGCAAACAGCACGGTCGCTGATCGGGAAGCAGCGAATCGAGACCTCGGCGTCGAGGCCGTCCGGCGCATCCGGCCGCGGGACGAGCAGCAGCGTCCGCGATGGATGGCGCTCCGCCATCCCGGCAAGCGTCTCCTCCGCCACCTCCTTCCACTCGGGCGGCGCCCACGCAATATGGGTCATCACAGACGTGCGCAGGTTCGGTTGAGCCCCTTCGTTCGACGACTCGAATCGAAGGCGCGCGAGCTGCCGCTCGATCTCGGCGATCGAGACGTCCGTCCCCGTCCAGCTCGCCTCGACTAGTGACGTCGCCACGAGCGACCATCCCGGTGCACGAGCTCGTCGGAGGCCGCCGGGCCCCACGTGCCCGCGGTGTAGTTCGGAAACGACGGGCGATCGCGCTGCCAGTAGGCCATGATCGCGTCGACGAGCGCCCACTGCTCCTCGATCTCGTCGGAGCGCGTGAACAGCGTCGCGTCGCCGAGCATCGCGTCGAGGATCAACCGCTCGTAGGCATCCGGCAGCCCCTCGCGGAACGCCCCGCCGTAGAGAAAGTCCATGTGGACCGTGCGAATCGTCATGCCCTGCCCCGGCACCTTGGCGCCGATCGCAAGCGACACGCCCTCGTTCGGCTGCACGTGGATCAGCAGGACGTTCGGCCGCAGCCCCTCGGCTGCTCCGTCTTCGAACGGCGGGTGTGGCGCACGCTTGAACTGGATCGCGATCGTCGTCTCGCGCCGCGCCAGTCGTTTGCCCATGCGCACGTAGAACGGCGTGTCGGCCCACCGCCAGTTGTCGACGTAGAGCTTCGCAGCGACGAACGTATCGGTCATCGACGTCGGCGCGACGCCGTCCTCCTGGCGGTACCCGCGTACCTCCTCGCCCTCCACGAACCCCGCCCCGTACTGCCCACGCACGACGTGCTTGGGCCCGGGCGTGTGCATCGCCTTCAGCACCTTCACTTTTTCGTTCCGCACCGAGTCGGCGGTGAAGTCGATCGGCGGCTCCATCGCAGTGATCGCCACGAGCTGCAGCAGATGGTTCTGGAAGATGTCCCGGATGGCGCCCGTCTGCTCGTAGTACCCGGCGCGGCCTTCGATCCCGATCGACTCGGCCACGGTGATCTGCACGTGGTCGACGAACTGCCGGTTCCAGATCGGCTCGAAGATGCCGTTCGCGAAGCGCAGCGCCAGCATGTTCTGGACCGTCTCCTTGCCGAGGTAGTGGTCGATCCGGAACACCTCGTTCTCGGCGAAGTGCTGCTTGATGCGCGCGTTCAGCTCGTTCGCCGAGCCGAGATCGTGGCCGAACGGCTTCTCGATGATCAGCCTGATCCAGCCTTCGGCCTCACGGCGCTCGGCGATCTCGTCGACGAGCGTGCCGATCGCGCTCGGTGGCACGGCGAAGTAGTAGACGCGGTTGCCGCCCGTGCCACGCTCCCTGTCGAGGGCGTCCAGCGTGTCCCGAAGATCGTCTTCGCCCCTGTTGTCTGCGAAGTCGAGCGTCGTGTACCGCATGCCGGCGGCGAGCTCGTCCCAGACGTCCTGCTTGAACTCGTCCCGTGCGTGCTCCTGCACAGACTGCTTCATCCGCGCCCGAAACTCGTCGTCGGACTCGGTGGTCCTCGCGGCGCCGACGATGCCGAAGCGCTCCGGCAGGAGGCCGCGCACCGCAAGCGCGTAGAGCGCGGGTATCAACTTCTTCGACGTGAGGTCGCCGGAGGCGCCGAAGATCACGAGGATGCATGGATCGGGCCGGCGGCGCAGGCGCAGACCGTCGAGCAGCGGATTGTGCTCGCTCTTCGCCGTCACGCCCTACTCCGGTTTCGCGGCCTCGACCGCGTGCCCGCCGAACTGATTGCGCAGCGCGGCATTGACCTTCGCCGCGAACGACTCGTCCTGCCGCGAGGCGAGGCGTGCGAAGAGCGCCGCGGTGATCACGGGCACGGGGACGTCCTCGGCGATCGCCTCGGCGATCGTCCAGCGGCCTTCGCCGGAGTCCTGCACGTAACCGCGGATCTTCTCGAGCTGCGGGCCCTCGACCTCGAACGCGCTGCGCAGCAGTTCGAGCAACCACGACCGGATGACCGAGCCGTAGCGCCAGATGCCGGCGATCTCGTGCAGGTCGAGGTCGAACTCCGACGCCTTCATCACCTCGAAGCCTTCGGCGTATGCCTGCATCAGGCCGTACTCGATGCCGTTGTGGACCATCTTCACGAAGTGCCCCGCGCCCGCTGCGCCGACGTGCGCATAGCCGTCCTCCGGGGCGAGGTCGCGGAACACCGGCTCCACCTGCGCAACCGCATCGTCGTCGCCGCCGACCATCAGGCAATACCCGTTCTCGAGCCCCCACACGCCGCCCGATACCCCGGCATCGACGAACTTGATCCCGTGCTCCTTCGCCGCGCCGTAGCGCCGCTGCGAGTCGTGGAAGTTCGAGTTGCCCCCGTCGACGATCACGTCGCCCGCTGCTGCAACAGAAAGCAACGTCTGGAACGTGTCCTCGGTCACCTGCCCGGCGGGCACCATCATCCAGAACGTGCGCGGCGCGACAAGCTGGTCGCGCAGCTCCTCGAGCGTCTTCGCGGTCGACTCGACGCCGGGGTCGTAGGTCTTCAGCTCATGGCCGCGCTCCACAAGCCGTTTCACCATGTTGCCGCCCATGCGGCCGAGGCCGATCATCCCGAGCTGCATCTACACATCCTCCAATCTGAGGCGCGCGACCCGGCGGCCGCGCTCCTGCAACGACGCGAAGTCCCCTGCCGCCTGCGCGCGAATCAGCTTCCCGAACCCGAACGGCCGGCCGGGAATCTGGATCTCGTCACCGGTGTCGTCGACGACCTGCAGGAAGAGCCCGGTCGGAGGGCCCCCCTTGTGCAGCTGGCCGGTCGAGTGCAGGTACCGCGGACCGAGGCCGTGCGTGACCACGCACCCCGTCACCTGCCTTGCTTGCTCTGCGAGCAAGGCTAGTTTGGTCTCTGCTTCCGACGTCGGGTTGACGAAGGCCTGGATCGCCACGTAATCGCCCGGCTGCGCCTGAGCAAGAAGCTCCTCGACCGACCCCTCAGCCTCTACGAGCGGATCGTCGCCGGAGGCGAGAATCTGCGCGGTCCGGTCCTTGGCCGACTGCACGTCGGGTTGGTTGAACGGGTTGATGCCGAGCATGGAGCCTGCGACAGCCGTGGCGTACTCCCAACGAAAGAACTCCCGCCCGAGGTCGTACTCCTCGCTTTCGCGCACCGCCTGCGCCTGACGGTCGGGCCCGTCGGGAGACTCGCCCGGGGCCGGGACGAGCCCCTTCCCCTGCTTGCCGGTCGACTCCGCGAGGAGCTGCTCGGCCCACAGGCCGAACCCACCGGAGCTCGCTGCGATGCAGATCTTGTCTCGTCCTGCGCGCCAGCCCTCTCCGAGGGCGAGGCCGAGCTCGAGGCCCGGGTTCCCGTCGACCAGCCGGCAGGCGTCGGCCATCTCCTGTGCGCGCTCGAGCAGGCGCGCGATGTCGATCCCCATCAGCGCCGCCGGCACCATCCCGAACGCCGACAGCGCCGAGTAGCGGCCCCCGATCGACGGCTCCCCCGAGAAGATCGCACCGAAGCTTCGCTCCAACGCGATCTTCTCCAGAGCAGACCCCGGATCGGTAATGGCGACCCACTGCTCACCGCGCGGGCTCTGCTGCCAGAAGTAGTCGGTGTGCGAGCGTGTCTCGAGCGTCGAGCCCGACTTGGAAGCCGAGACGAAGAGCGTCCGCGCAAGATCGATCTTCGACTCGACCTCGCGAATGGCCTGCGGATGCGTCGTGTCGAGGACGTGGAGCGTTTCGTTCCGAAACGTGCGCCTGATCACCTCCGGCGCCAGTGACGAGCCTCCCATGCCGAGCAGGACGACCGAGTCGACGCGGCCCGCAACGGACTCCGCGAACTCGGTGAGCAGCGGCGCCGCCTCACCCATCCGCCACGGCTCGTCGAGCCAACCGAGCCAGCGCGCCTCGTCCGACCCCGTCCAGACGGCGGCGTCACGCGACCAGATCCGTTCGACCAGCTCGGACGGGCTCATCGGGCAACCTTCGGCTGCCCGATGTGTCTCCGCTTCGGCGTCGGCGAAGCCGGCGCCTCCGCTACCTGTGAGCCTCCGTCGAGTCTACGGCTCATGCGGGCGCCAGCGAGCCGCGCTTTGCGCGAATGCTCTCCATGATCTCGGCGAAGGAATCGGCGAATTTCTGGACACCCTCGGCCTCGAGCGTCTTGGTGACGTCGTCGTAGTCGACACCGACCGCAGCGAGCTCGCCGAGCAAGTCGTGGGCGGCACCGAGCGCCTCGAGCACCGTGTCCCCGCGAATCTCCCCGTGATCCTGGAACGCACGGATCGTCTCCAGCGGCATCGTGTTGACCGTCTCGGGGCCGATCAGCTCCTCCACGTAGATCACGTCGCGGTAGTCGGGATTCTTCGTCGAGGTGGACGCCCAGAGGCAGCGCTGCTTGTTGGCGCCCTTCCCTTCGAGGTACTCCCAGCGCGGGCCTGCAAACGCCGCGAGAAAATACTCGTAGGCGAGTTTTGCATTCGCGACTGCGAGCTTGCCCTGCAGTTCGGGGTGTCCGGCCGCCGCGAGCCGCTTGTCGGCCTCGGTGTCCACGCGCGAGACGAAGAACGAGGCGACGGACACGACCTTCGACGGATCGCCGCCGCCCGCCACGAGGCGCTCGATACCACGAAGGTATGCCTCGACGACAGCCTTGTAACGAGCGAGCGAGAAGATCAGCGTGATGTTGATCGACGTGCCGTGCGCGGTGCAGTCCTCGATCGCCGGCAGGCCCGGAAGGGTCGCGGGGATCTTGACGTAGAGATTCGCGCGGTCGACCTGGGCGGCGATCCAGCGCGCCTGTGCAAACGTCTTCTCGGTGTCGTACGCGATCGCGGGCTCGACCTCCATCGAGACGTAGCCGTCAACCCCTCCCGATGCGTCATACGCCGGCCTGAGCACGTCACATGCGTCGCGGATGTCCTGCAGCGCAAGCGAGAAGAAGATCTGCGTCGGATCGTCGGTGTCCGCAAGCAGCTTCGTCATGTCCGCGTCGTACGCGTCACCCTGTGCGAGCGCCTTCTGGAAGATCGTCGGATTCGACGTGACGCCCGTGACGGCGTCCTCCTCCATCATCCGCTTCAGCTCGCCCGAGTGAACGAGATCGCGCGAGAGCGTGTCGAACCACACCGACTGCCCCTGCGCTGCGAGCTCATCGAGCCGCGACTTCGCCATCCTTCATCATCCCTTCCATTGCTGTGACTTTCTGAAGACGTTCGACATAGCGCGCGCCGCCGTTGAAGGTCGCATTCAAGAATGCCCGCACGAGCTCACGTGCGAGCGACGGTCCGACCACTTCGGAGCCGAGGCAGAGCACGTTCATGTCGTCGTGCTCGACGCCCTGGTGCGCGCTGTAGCCGTCGTGACAGATCGCCGCGCGGATGCCCGTCAGCTTGCAAGCCGCGACGGAAGCACCGACGCCCGAGCCACACACGAGGATCCCGCGCTCCGCCTCGCCGCGCTGGATCGCCTGGCCCACCTCGCGGGCCTTGTCGGGATAGTCGATGCGCACCGCGTCGGAATCGGTGCCGAAGTCGAGCAGCTCGTGGCCGGCCAGCGCCTCGAGCACCGCTTCGCGCAGGTGGACGCCGCGATGGTCGAACGCGACCGCAACCTTCATGTCCGACACCGTGCGAGCAGCGCGGTCGCGCGCGCGACGACGTTGTCGACGCTGTAGCCGAACTGCTCGAGCACGATGCCGCCCGGGGCGGACGCGCCGAAGTGCTCGATCGAGATCGAGTCGCCGTGGTCGCCGACCCACTTGCTCCAGCCGAGCGCCACACCGGGCTCGACCGAGAGCCGCGCCCGCACGCCGGGCGGCAGGACGTCGTCGCGGTAGTTGGACGACTGCTCCTCGAAGAGCTCCCAGCACGGCATCGAGACGACGCGCACCGCCGTGCCGTCGGCGGCGATCCGGCGGCCCGCCTCCAGCGTGAGCCCGACTTCGGCGCCTGTGGCGATCAGGATCAGCTCCGGGGACGGCTCCGATTCCCACAGCGCGTAGGCACCCCGTTCGAGACCCGACGCAGGGGCGAGGTCGCTGCGGTCGAGCGTCGCCACCTTCTGGCGCGAGAACGACAGCGCGACCGGACCGTCGGTGCGCTCGAGCGCCGCCTTCCACGCATAGGCGGTTTCGGTCGCATCGGCGGGACGGATGAACCAGAGGTGCGGGATCGCGCGCAGCGACGCATAAGTCTCGACCGGTTGGTGGGTCGGACCGTCCTCGCCGAGCCCCACCGAATCGTGGGTCCAGGCCCACACGACCGGCAGCCCCATCAACGCGGACAGACGCACGGCAGGACGCATGTAGTCGCTGAAGATCAGGAAGGTCGACCCGTAGGGCTTGACGCAGCCGCCGTGGACGGCGATGCCGTTGACGATCGACCCCATCGCGTGCTCGCGAATCCCGAAGGGGATGTTGCGCCCGGCCCACTTGTCGGAGAAGAGGCCGCCGCCGACGAACTCGGTCTTCGTCGAACCGACGAGGTCGGCCGCCCCGCCGATCATCGTCGGCACCGCGTCTTTGAACGCCTGCATCACCTTCTTGCCGGCGTCGCGTGTCGCGATCTGCTCACCCGCGGCGAACTCCGGCAGCGACCACGTCCCGATCCGGCCGGCGAAAGCCGCGTCCCACTGCTCGCGTTCGGCCGGGAACGCCTGCGACCAGCGCGAGAACGACTCGTGCCACTCGGTCTCGAGCTCGTTGCCCCGATCGACCCGGTTCATGTGGGCGTAGACCTCGTCGGGGACGTAGAAGTGCTTGCCGGGATCCCAGCCGAGCGCCTGCTTCGTCGCCGCCACCTCTTCGGCGCCGAGCGGAGAGCCGTGGGCCTCGGCGGTGTCGACCGCGTGCGGCGCGCCGAACGCGATGTGCGAGCGCACGACGATCATCGACGGCCGCTCGAGCTCGGCCTGCGCGCTCGCAATCGCAGCGCGCAGTGCCTCCAGGTCGTTGACGTCCGCCACCGACTGAACGTGCCAGCCGAGCGCCTCGAAGCGCTTCGCCCGGTCCTCCGTGAACGAGATCGACGTCGTCCCGTCGATCGTGATGCGGTTGTCGTCGTAGAAGTAGACGAGCCGGCCGAGCCCGTTCGTGCCCGCGAGCGAGCCCGCCTCGTAGGAGAGGCCCTCCATGAGATCGCCGTCGGAACAGATGACGTAGACCCGGTGGTCGACGACCTCGTGCAGAGGGCGATTGAAGGTCGCTGCGAGGAAGCGCTCTGCAAATCCCATGCCGACGCCGTTCGCGAAACCCTGGCCGAGGGGCCCAGTGGTCACCTCGATCCCTGCGGTGTGCCCGTACTCGGGATGCCCGGGCGTTGCCGACTGCCACTGGCGAAAGCGCTTCAGCTCTTCGAGCGAGAGGTTGTAGCCCGAGAGGTGCAGCGCGGAGTACTGGAGGACGCACGCGTGACCGGCGCTCAGGATGAACCGGTCGCGATTCGGCCAGTGCGGGCTTGCCGGGTTGTGCCGCAGCACCTCCGAGTAGAGGAGGTAGGCGATCGGGGCGAGAGCCATTGCCGTGCCGGGGTGGCCCGCATTCGCCTGCTGCACCGCATCCATCGACAGTGTCCTGATCGTGTCGATGGAGAGCTGTTCGATCTCCGAATTGGCCAACGCTTCTCCTCGCAGGAACGATTGCTCCGAGCGTAACGACTCTGCCACCGCTGCCGCGCCGGCTCCGATCGGCGCCCGGCGGCGCTTCAGCGCGACTGCTCGCGGCGAATTGCCGCTCGGTGCTCCTCCCTCGCCGCCAGGTGCCGCTCGTACCGCGCAGGGCGGGGCTCGACGACCTGTGCGACGGGCGCCGGCGCGGCGGGGAGGCCGAGCCGCGCGCGGACAACGCTCGCTGCCCCGCGCGCCGAGCCCTCGGTGACCGCCGAGACCTCGAGCGGGCGGCCGAGCACGTCGGCGAGGATCTGCGTCCAGTCGGCGTTTGCGGCGAGCGCGCCCCCGGTTGCGACGAGGGACTCGATTCCGCCGAGCGCGTCACACACGTCGGCGAGCCGGTAGCACACACCCTCGAGCGCAGCCTGGACGATGTCTTCGGCGCTCGTCGCGAACGTCAGGCCGCGAATGAGCCCTCGCCTCTCCGGGTCCCAGCCGAGTGAGCGCTCGCCGCCGAGGAAGGGCAGGAAGACGAGCCCGTGCGCGGCGGGCTCGCGGTCGGCGAGCCCGTGCCCCTCGGCCCCGCGCAGCGTCTGCACGAGCCAGGCGTGGAGGTTGCC
The DNA here is from genome assembly GCA_035534955.1 of Gaiellaceae bacterium. Classification (GTDB taxonomy): domain Bacteria; phylum Actinomycetota; class Thermoleophilia; order Gaiellales; family Gaiellaceae; genus PALSA-600. The sequence goes on along the minus strand of DATLQV010000100.1, from coordinate 1,919 downwards.
GCCGTCGGACAGGGCCCCGCCCTCGCAGAAGCGGTGCTCGTCGAGCCGGTAACAGAAGAGGCCCGGGCGCGGCTTCGCATGCTCGGCGGCGTAGACGACACGCAGCGCTGCGGACGTCCCGATCATCGCCGCCGCGCGATCGCGTGTCATGCATCCTGCGCCGGCGTTCGAGCACGCGCCGTCGCCGAGCGCAGGCCACACGCCGGCGACCGGGTCGCCGGACAGAGGCGGGAGCTGAGCCCGTTCGACGCCGAGCGCAGCGAGCGTCTCGTTGTCCCAGTCGAGGCGATTCGGATCGAAGAGCCCGGTGCCGCTCGCGAGCGAGACGGTCGTCCGAACCTCGCCCGCCAACTGAAGCAGCAGGTAGTCGGCAAACGACAGGTAGCGGACGGCGCGCACGCCGTCGTCGCGCAGGCGGCGGATCTTTGCCGGCCAGTAGGCCGGGTGCAGGAAGCAGCCGGTGCGCCCGTGATAGGCGACCGGGTCGAGTGGGGGCGGCGTCCCGTCGAGGTCGCTCCAGGTGAGGACCGGCGTCAGTGGACGGTCGTGCCGGTCGACCGGCAGCAGCGAGTGCCAGAACGAACTGATCGCGAGCTCGTCCCACTCGCCGACCTGCGCGAGCACCGCCCGGCAGCGCGCGACGAGGTCGTCGGCGTCCGGTGTGCCGTAGGCGAGGCGCGCTTCACCCGCCGCTTCGACGCCAGCCTCGTCGTAGGCGACGGCCCGGACCGACGACGATCCGATGTCGAGCGCGACGATCCTCAGGCGGCCACCTCTTCCTGCTCGAGCGGCAACTCGAAGCGGAAGCACGTCCCTTGACCAGGCTTCGAGCTGACGCTGATCGAGCCACCGTGCGCCTCGGCGATCGCCCTGGAGATGACGAGCCCGAGCCCGGTGCCGGGAATCGCCTGCTCGGTGGCCGTCGAGGAGCGGAAGAACCGCTGGAACAGCCGCTCCTGTTCCGCCTCCGGAATCCCGATGCCGGTGTCCTCCACCTCGACCACGATGCAACGTTCGTCGGTGAAGGTCCGGACCTTCACCGAACCGCCGGCCGGGGTGAACTTCAGCGCGTTCGAAAGCAGGTTGCCGACGAGCTGAGAGAGCCGTTCGTGGTCGCCCCACGCGGGCGGAACCTCGCCCAGCTCAGCAGTGAGCGCGATCTCGCGCGAACGCGCGAGCGCCGACGACGACTCGACAAGCTCGCGCGTGAGCTCGTCGACGCGCACGGCACCGAACTGCAACTGGAGGCCTGCGGCATCGAGCCGTGCGACGAAGAGCAGATCGCCGACGAGCCGCTGCAGGCGCTCCGAGCTGCGGTAGACGATCGCGAGAAACCGCTTCTGCTCGTCGCTGAGCTGTCCGGCCTCACCCTCGCGGAGCATCTCGAGGAACCCCATCATCGAGGTCAGCGGTGTGCGGAGCTCGTGCGAGACGGTGGCGACGAAATCGTCCTTCAGCCGGTCGAGCTCGCGCTGCTCGGTGACCTCGCGCAACGTCCAGATGCGTCCGAGGAAACCGCCTCGGTCGTCGTGCACCGGCGCGGTGAACCCCTGGAAGACGCGACCGGTGACGGAGTCCTCGAACTCGTTGAAGGTCGGCTCGTCGGGGTTCATTCGCAAGAGCTCCATTGCCGCGCGGTACCCCTCGGGGTCCTTGACACGGTCGGCTACCGACAGCAGGCGATCGACGACCGGGCCGTCGTAGCTCATTCCCAGGTCGCGTGTGAGGTGCACGAGCGGCCGGTTGGCGAGCTGCACGTTTCCCTCGGCGTCGGAGAGCAGGATTCCGTCGACGGTCGCATCGAGCACGGCTCGCAAGACGTTCGCGAGCCGCTCGAGGTCGACGTTCTGTTCTGCAAGGTCCCGCTGCTGCCGTCTCAGGGACCGCGACATCTCGTTGAAGTTCGATGCGAGCTGTCC
>DATLQV010000099.1:0-16368 GCA_035534955.1 Gaiellaceae bacterium | reverse complement strand
CACGTGAGTACCATGGCCGCATGAGTACCAGTTTGAGTACCAAACAGACCAAAAACGACCGTTAAACCTGGGGATTCTGAGACCTAGGGGCCCCGGATTTGCCCGGATTGTAGGTGATGAGTCGGGCTCATGCCCCGAAGGTCAGCGGCCCGACGACACGTATGCGCACGTGCTTCCGCGGCAAGCGAACGAACGGGGTTCGAACCCGCGACCTTCGGCTTGGGAACTCACGCCAAGAGGCGCTCTGCCGTTGTCTGAGGCCCCGCTGTGATCGCTCACGTACGTCGAGGGGCGCTCAACGTGATTTGATGCCCAATTCTGATGCCCAATCGCTTGACCATGGTCGCGGCCGCAGTTGCGGGCACAAAAAAACTCCCCGTTTCCAGGGAGTTCTTGTAAGCGGCTGAAGAGACTCGAACTCTCGACCTTCTGCATGGCAAGCAGACGCTCTAGCCAACTGAGCTACATCCGCGAGTGCCCGCAGTATAGCCAGCGTCAGGTGAGCCCCAGACGGGCTGCCATCGCGCCCGCCACGGCCTGCAGACCCGATAGCGGGCGGATCATGACGGTGAATCCGGCGACCAGGCCGTCCTCGTTTTCCTCGAGGATGTCGATGCCCTGCAGGTCGCGGTCACCCACGTTCGCCTCGAAGAACAGGATCGTCGTGCGCCCGTCGCGCCACTCGTTCGTGTAGCGGAAGTTCTCGAAGACCGTGGCGACGAGGCGGAGGATTTGCTCCACGGTCTCCTTGCCCTCGTACGGCTTGTAGACCGCGGGGCTGCGGAAGACGACGTCGTCGGCGAGCGTTGCAAGCGCGGCGTCCTCGTCGCCGGCCTCGATCGCGCGCGCGAAGGGGTGCGAGAGGTTCACAGCGCGTCGAGCGCCTCGTTGACGAGCCGGTCGGCGAGCTCGTTGTGGGCGCGCTTCACGTGCCGATACTCGACGCTCGTGAGCTGCCGCGCAAGCGAGGCCGCCTCGACCGAGAGCCCACGCAGTGCTTCATTCTTGACCCGGTACTCGCCGCGCATCTGCTTGACCATCAGCTCGGAGTCGGAGACGACCTCCAGCGAGCGCACGTGCAGCTCGATCGCCCTGCGCAGGCCGGCGATCAGGCCGCTGTACTCGGCGACGTTGTTCGTCGCCTCCCCGATCACCTCCGCCTCGGCCGCGAGCACCGTGCCGTCGTCGGCCTCGAGCACGAAGCCGTAGGCGGCGGGGCCGGGGTTGCCGCGCGCCCCTCCGTCGGTGTACAGGAGCGCCTTCAAGGCTTACTGGTCGACGTTGTCGATCTGCGCGCGCTGCAACTTGCCGCTGTAGTCGACGTAGATCGACTTCCACTCGCTGAAGACGTCGAGCGCCGCCTGCCCCGCCTCACGGTGGCCGTTACCGGTCTGCTTCATCCCGCCGAACGGCAGGTGCACCTCGGCGCCCGTGGTGCCCGCGTTGATGTAGGTGATACCGGTCTGCAGGTCGCGCATCGCCTTGAACGCCTTGTTCACGTCGCGCGTGAAGATCGACGAGGAGAGCCCGTAGCGGACGCTGTTCGCCGCCCGCACAGCCTCCTCGAACGAGTCGACCGGGATCAGCGCGGTCGTCGGGCCGAAGATCTCCTCCTGGGCGATCCGCATCTGGGGATCGACGTCGGCGAACACGGTCGGGCGGTAGTAGAAGCCCTGCCCCTCGACGCGCTCGCCGCCGGTCAGGAGCTTCGCGCCCTCGTCCCGGCCGATCACGGTGTAGGAGTGGATCTTCTCGACCGCGGTCTCGTTGATCACCGGCCCGATCTGGGTGTCGTCCTCCCACGGCGCGCCGATGCGCATCCTCTCGGCACCTGCAACCAGCTTCCGCTGCAGCTCGCCGTAGACGGCGCGCTGCACGATCACGCGCGAGGCGGCGGTGCAGCGCTGGCCGGCGGTACCGAACGCCGACCAGAGGATCCCCTCGACGGCGAGGTCGACGTCGGCGTCGTCCATCACGATGATCGCGTTCTTGCCCCCCAGCTCGAGATGAACGTGCTTCAGCTCGTCGGCGGCGCTCTTCGTCACGAGCACGCCGGTCTCGCGCGACCCGGTGAACGTGATCACCGGCACGTCGGGATGGCGGACGAGCGCGTCGCCGGCCTCCTCACCGAAGCCGTGCACGATCTGCACGACGCCCTCGGGCAGGCCCGCCTCGTAGAGCACCTCGACGAAGCGCTGTGCCAGCAGGGGCGTGTCCTCGGCCGGCTTCAGCACGACCGTGTTGCCGCACACGAGCGCCGGACAGAGCTTCCACGCGGGAATCGCGATCTGGAAGTTCCAGGGCGTGATCGCGCCGACCACGCCAACCGGCATGCGGACGCTCATCATGAACTTGTCGCGCAGCTCCGAAGGTGTCGTCTGGCCGAAGAGCCGCCGGCCCTCGCCGCCCATGTAGTAGCTCATGTCGATCGCTTCCTGGACGTCGCCGCCGGCCTCCGCCTTCACCTTCCCCATCTCGCGGGTCATCAGGTCGGAGAGCTCCGGCTTGCGCTGCTCGAGGAGTTGCGCGAAGCGGAAGAGGATATTGCCGCGCTCGGGCGCGGGAACGAGACGCCACTCCTCCCACGCGGCGCGGGCGGTTGCGACGGCGCGGTCGACGTCGGCCGCCGACGAGCGCGGGAACGTCTCGATCACCTCGCCGGTCGACGGATTCAGGGACTCGAAGGTCCGAGTGGCCATGCGCCCATCGTAGGGCGAACCCGGTTTCGCCTGCGGCGAGAACCAGGCTCAGTCTTTGGGCGCGTCGATGTCCGGGAACGTCCCCGGCACACGCGGGCGGCGGCGGTCGCGGACCTCGCGGCGCTCCTTGAACGAGCCGTCGTCCTGACCGTCGCGACGGTCGGGGCCCCCGCGGCGGTCGATGATCACCGTCACGTTCGGGTTGTCCTCGTAGTAGGCGACCATCTTGTCGAAAAGCTCCGCCTCGAGCTCCTTCGGGATCACGCAGTAGATCACGGTCTCAGTCTACGACGAGCAGCGGCGGAAGCCAGAGCTGCAGCTGTCTTCTCGGTGCGCGGCCCTACAGCCGCGCGATGTCGGGGACGACGCGCCCATCCTCTAGCATGTGGGCGTTCCACACCGTGAACGCACCCTCGAGCTCGGACGGATCGTGCCCTCGCTCTTCGAGGCGCACCGGGTTGTCGGAGTCGGGAGAGACCCGGTACTGGTACCAGGAGATGTCCCAGACCACGGTCACGACGACCTCGGAGTTCACGCCCGAAAGGACGACCACGGATACCCGCGGTGCGCCCAGCGACTTGCCGATCCCGCCGACCGTGCGCCGGTACTGCGAGGCGTTGAACAGATCGGCCGCCTCCACCATCGAGATTTCCTGCTCCGAGAGCCTGCGGAGGATCGGCTCCGACGCCACCGTCTCCTCGCTCCCCCGGCCGCGAGAACCGCGGAGGCTCGAGAGAAAACCGCCACGACGGCGCGGCTCGAGCGAGGACATGGGCGTCGTCGGGGCGCCCTCGCGCAGCCAGCCGTACTCGAGCGCCGTTTCGGCGCAGAGCGGGCACACATCGACGAAGTCGGTGCCGCCGTTCGGCGAGAAGCGGATCGCCCGCTCCCCCATCAGCAACGTCCGCTCGCAAATCGCGCACGAACGGTCCACGGTGGCCCGTGTGATGCGCGTCATGCAACAAGCGTAGCGATCTAGGCCGGTACCGCTTCCTTGTTACGCTTGGCGGCCTCGATCAGCTTCTGCGCGATGTGCGCGGGAACCTCCTCGTAGCGCAGGAACTGCATGTGGTAGTCGCCCCGGCCGCCGGTCAGCGAGGTGAGCGCCTGGTTGTAGGTCAGCACCTCGGCCATCGGCACCTCGGCCTTGATCATCGTCATGCCGCCCTTCGGCTCCATGCCGTGCAACCGCCCGCGCCGCGAGTTGAGGTCGCCGTTGATTGCGCCGACCGCCTCGTCGGGAACCGTCACCTCGAGCTCCATGATCGGCTCGAGCAGCACCGGCTCGGCCTGCTCGTAGGCCGAGCGGAAGGCCATCGAGCCCGCGATCTTGAACGCCATCTCCGAGGAGTCGACGTTGTGGTAGCTGCCGTCGACGAGCGTCACGCGCACGCCCTGCACCGGCGCGCCGGCGAGGTCGCCGTGCTGGAGCGCCTCCTGGATGCCCTTGTCGACCGCAGGGCGGAAGCCCTGCGGGATCACTCCGCCGACGATCCTGTCGACGAACTCGTAGCCGACGTGGCCGTCGAGCGGCTCGAGCACGATGTGACAGTCGCCGAACTGGCCGCGACCACCGGTCTGCTTCTTGTAGCGGCCGTGGGCCCGCGCCTGGCCCTTGATCGTCTCCACGTACGGCACCCGCGGCTGGTGCAGCTCCATCTCGACGCCGAACCGCCGCCGCGCGCGCTCGACCGCGACCTCGACGTGCACCTGACTCATGCCGGACAGGAGCTCCTCTCCGGTCTGCGCGTCGCGCGACAGCCTGAGCGTCGGGTCCTCCTCGCCGAGACGGCGCAGCGCCTGCGCGACCTTGTCCTCATCGCCCTTCGTCTTCGCCGTGACGGCGAAGCTCATCACCGGCTCGGGGAACCCGAGGGCGGGCGGTTCCAGGTCGTGCTCGGCGTCGACGAGGACGTCACCGGTCTGGACGTCCTTCAGCTTCGCGACGGCCCCGAGGTCGCCCGCGCCGAAGCCCTCCGCCTTCTCGTGCTCCTTGCCGTCGAGCGTCATCAACGACCCGAGGCGCTCTTTGGAGTGGTCGCGGTGGTTGACGAGTGTCGTATCGGGCTTCACCTCGCCCGCGTAGACCCTGAAGATCGAGATTCGACCGGCGAACGGGTCGGCGACGGTCTTGAAGACGAACGCCGCGACCGTCGCGTCCGTGACGATCGGCGAGCCCTTCTTCGCGGGGCTCGGCACGCCCTCGACGAGCAGGTCGAGCAGCGCGTGCGCGCCGAGGTTCTTGGTCGCGACGCCGCACGCGACCGGATAGATCTCGTCGCGGGTGACCGCGTTCTTCAGTGCGGCCGCGATGTCCTCGGCCGCAATCTCCTCGCCGCCCAGGTAGCGCTCCATCAGCGCCTCGTCGGTCTCGACGACGGCGTCGAGCAGCTTGGTGCGGTACTCCTCGACGGTGGCTGCCAGCTCGCCCGGGATTGCGACCGGGTCGCCCTCGCGGCCCCCTGTGGGATCCAGGTAGGCGCAGTTGTGCAGCAGGTCGACGACCCCGGTCAGCTCGTGCTCGCTACCGATCGGGAGCTGAATCGCGATGCAGCGGTCGGACAGCTGCTCCTGCACCGAGGCGAGCACGCGATAGAAGTCGGCGCGCTCGCGGTCGAGCATGTTGATGAAGACGACACGCGAGAGCTCGAGCTCCTCGGCGCGCTCCCACACGCGCCCGGTGTTCACCTCGACGCCCATCACGCCCGAGATGACGACGAGCGCGCCCTCGACGACCCGCAGCGACGCAACCGTGTCGGCCTGGAAGCCCGAGTCGCCCGGCGTGTCGATGAGGTTGATCTTGCGCCCCTGCCAGTCGCAGGTGCACAGCGACGCCGAGAGCGACATCTGCCGTTTGTGCTCGTCCTCGTCCCAGTCGGAGACGGTCGTGCCCGCCTCGATCGTTCCCAGCCGGTTCGTCTTTCCCGCCTGGAAGAGCAGGGCCTCGACGAGCGAGGTCTTGCCCGTCCCGCGGTGGCCGACGACGGCGACGTTGCGGATCTTCCCGGCTTCGATGGGCATCGAGTCCTCCTGGGCGGAAACGAATAGGTCGCGCGAATCCTATGCCCCCCTAGACGAGAGGGCGAGGTCGCCGGTGACCGTCCGGTCGGACGCGATCAGCCAGGAGATGTTGACGGTGTGCGACCCGCACGAGCCCGTGAGGCCGGTCGCAGCGACCTGCGTCACAGTTCCCCGGCATGACCCGCCGGTGGGGAAGTTCAGGGCGAGCGAGGTGCTCTCGACCTGTCCCGAGGCGACGAGCAGGTCGACGCGCAGCCCCGCGGTGCCGGCGTAGCCCACGACGGAGAGCACCGGGGAATTATCGGCGCCCTGCACCTGCGCCCTGATCGCGCCGGTGTACGACACCGGCACCGTGGCGGCGACCGGACGAGCGGCAGCGAGGGTCGTCGCATGGTGCCCCGGCGTGGGCTGCGGCGTGAACGCAAGCGCGAGCACCGCGGCCGCTGCCGTCGCAGCGACCCCGCCGATCGCGCCGACGCTCACTGTGCGGGCGAAGCGCCCGAGGAATGAGAACCCGACGGTGCACACGGCGGCGCCCACGAGCGCGATGAACCACACGTCGCGGCGGTCGGTGCCCGAGAGCAGGCCGTGCGCCGTCGCCGTGACCCAGATCGCGAGCGTCAGGTAGTGAATGCGCCGCCAGAGGCGGAAAGGGATCTTCTTGCGGAGGAGATTCGAGAGCGCGACCGCCGCGAGCAGGAGTGCCGAGGTGACGCCGAGGCCCACCGCAAACGGACGGTATGACGACTCGAACGGCACGAGGAGCTGCACGATCGAGATCGGCATGACCTTGTCGGCCAGGAGCGCGGCGCCGTGCAGGCCGATGAAGACACCGGTGAGGATCGCAAGGAACCGGTGCACCTCCTGGACGGCGAAGCGCGGCCAGGAGAGCCGGGCGCGCGCCGACATCAGCACCCCGATGACGACGGAGGTGGACATGAGCAGGTACGCGACGATCCCCGCGGAGCGGGCGACGTACCAGGTGAGCGCGGTCACGCAGCGGCCCGGTCGGGAACCCGGTGGCGCCAGTGCTGGTTGACGAGGACGGATCCGTCCCGGCCGATGAAGCGTCCCGGCAGCTGGCGGCCGTCGAGCCACCCCGGCCCGGCCGAGCCGAGCAGAAGCGCCGCCTTCGCCGCAATGTCGGCGACGAGGCACGAGGGTGCAGCCACGGTCACGTCGCTCCACGGCGTCCGGGCAGGCGCGCCCGACGCCGGGTCGATCAGGTGGTGCTGGCGCTCTCCGCCGCGCTGCCACGCGCGCACGGCGACACTGCTGGTCGCGAGTCCGCCGGATTCGACGAGGATCGTATGGCCACCCGGCAGGCCGACCACGATCGGCTCCGAGGTGGCGAGATCGCCGCCGGCGGAGATCCACCCCTCCCCGGCGAGGGCCAGGGCGTCGTCGACGGTCTTTCCTTTGACGACGCCGTTCAGGTCGAGCAGCACGGGCACCGTGCGCAGGAGGACTCGGCCGCGGAGCGAGATCGATTCGAAACCCGGCACTCGCTCCGGCTCGACCGCGTCGCCGTCAGGGGGAAGCAGCGAAAAATCACGGTCGTAGCCGGCAGCGAGCACTGCACTGCCGACGGCCGGGGTGACGAGGCCGTCGGTGGCGCGGGCTGCGTCGAGGGAGAGAGAAAGCATCGACGCAAGCTCCTCCGAGACCACGGTCACGCCCTGCGGAGTGGCGTTGACGCGATTGAGCTCGGAGGAAGGGTTGAAACGGCTGAAGCGGCGGTCGCGCTCGTCGAAGAGCCACCGCACCCGCTCGACGGGCACATCGCTGCCCAAAGCGACGTCGCACCCCATGGAGCGGAAGGCATTCACGAGCCGGAGCTCTGGACGACGGGCGAGCTCGAGGCGGGCGCCGAGCTGACGGAGCCGCCGCCCGAGCCGAAAACGCCCGACTGGGCGGCCGCCTGCTGGAACGCGCTCGACGGGGCCGGAATCGACGCCTGCGCGCTCGCGGCCCGGCCGTGCGTCCCGGGATGAGCCGTTCGGACGACGACGGCGGTGGCGGCGAACGCGCCCGCCGCCACCGCGCCGATCACGTACCGCGCGATGCGAACACGGCGGCGGGCGGAATCCATACGGGTCGGCGACGTCATGCCCGCAGGTTGCACGACCGCCCTAAAGCGGGACTAAGACAAAGGTTTAGATTCGATGTTGTTTGTTCAGGCCCGCGCCGCAGCGCCGGCCAGCCGCGCCTTCAGGCGCAAGATCGCCTTCGTGTGCAGCTGCGAGACGCGCGACTCGGTCACGCCGAGCACCTCGCCGATCTCGCGGAGGGTGAGCTCTTCGTAGTAGTAGAGGGTGACGACGAGCTTCTCCCGCTCGGGCAGGCGCGCGATCGCGTCGGCGAGCGCCTCGCGCACCTCGGCCGCATCGAGGATGTCAGCCGGGCGTGGCCCGGTGATGTCCTCGATCGTGTCCATGAGCGAGACCTGGTCACCGTCACCCGATACCGACCACAGCTCGTCGAGCGCGGCGATCGACGAGCGCGAGATGTCGGTGAGCGACTCCTCGAGCTCTTCGACGGAGATGCCGACCTTCGCGGCGATCTGCTCGTCGGTCGGTGCGGTACCGAGCTTGGCCTCGAGCTCCGCGATCGCGCGCTCGATCTCACGGGCGCGCGATCGAACCGAGCGCGGCACCCAGTCGAGCGCCCGCAGCTCGTCGATGATCGCCCCCTTGATCCGGGCGATGGCGTACGTCTCGAACTTGATGTCGCGGGCCGGGTCGTAGCGCTCGATCGCCCCGATCAGGCCGAGCAGCCCGTACGAGACGAGGTCACCCTCGTCGACGTGCGCCGGCAGCCCCGAGCCGAGCCGGCCCGCCACGTACTTGACGAGCGGCGCGTACGTGAGAATCAGCCGGTCACGCAGCCCTTTGTCGTTCGTGCGCCGGAACTCCAACCACAGCGACTGTGTGTCCTCCCCCGCCACAAAGTCAGAATACGCTCTAGAGGCGCGTTTTCCTTACCAGCGAGCCCATCCAGACCGCCAGAGCCGCTGCGGCGGCCGCAATCGGCCACTGGCCCGCCTCCGCGCTCCACAGCGCGATCGCGGCGAACGCCAACGTGATCAACGAGAAGAGCGCCGCGAGAGGCACCTGCCGATGCTACTGGCGCCACCGAATCTGGTTCGGCGAAGCCGAACCAGATTCGCGAGTTTCCGCCGATACAATCGGCAACGCAACCGAGGGGCGTGGCGCAATTGGTAGCGCACCGGTCTCCAAAACCGGGGGTTGCAGGTTCGAGTCCTGTCGCCCCTGTACCTCTGTTGCGGCCCGGGACCCCGTAGCGATGCGGGGTTCCGGCCGTCGTGTCAAACGTGCGGGAGTTGAGCGGGGCCCGCTGCGGCAAGCAGTTCGGTCGCGGCTCGCGCGGCCACGAGCTCCTCGTGCGCGGGCACGACGACGACCCGCACCGCCGAGCCGGGAACGCCGACCTCACCCGCACCGTCACAGGCGGCGTTGCGCACGATGTCGAGCTCGACCCCCAGGTAGCCGAGGCGCTCGCAGACGCGACGGCGGACCGTCGCCGAGCCCTCGCCGATCCCGGCGGTGAACACCAGCGCGTCGAGGCCGCCCGTCGCGGCGCTCATCGCGGCGACGGCCGCGACCAGGCGGTGCACATAGACGTCGAGTGCGAGGACGGCGTCCGGCTCCCGCGAGCCCGCGCGCCGTTCGAGCTCGCGCATGTCCCCGGTGCCGCCGGCCAGCCCTCGCAGGCCGGACTCCTCGTTGAGCATCCGGTCGAGCTCGTCGGCGCCGAGCGCGTGCTCGCGCAGCAGATACAGCAGGGCGCCCGGGTCGACCGAGCCCGAGCGCGTCGCCATCGGAACGCCTTCGAGCGGGCTGAAGCCCATCGTCGTATCGACCGAGCGCCCGTCGAGCACCGCGGTCACCGAGGAGCCGCCGCCGAGGTGGCAGACGACGAGCCGCGGCACCGGCACCTGCTGCGCCGACCACTGGACCGAGAGACCGTGAAAGCCGTAGCGGTGCACGCCCCATTCCTCCCGCAAGAGCCGGGGCAGCGCGTACACGGCCGCCTCGTCGGGGATCGTGGCATGGAAGCCGGTGTCGAACACCGCGACCTGCGGCAGGTCGGGAAACGCCGCCTCCGCGTCTTCGATCGCCCGCAGGGCCGGCGCGTTGTGGAGCGGGGCGATCGTCTCGAGCGCGAAGATCTCGGCCCGCACGCTGTCGTCGATCACGACGGGAGCACGGAACCTCGGGCCGCCGTGCACCACGCGGTGTGCCACAGCCTCCGCGCGGCCCGTCGCAGCGGCCGGCGAGTCGAGCGGCTCCGCACTGCCGTCCTCCGAGACGAGATGGAACTTGATGCTCATCGAGCCGGCGTTGACGACGAGGACGTTCAGCCGGGCCACGTCCAGTCGCGGATGTCGGGGTGGTCCTCGCCGTGCTCGCGCGTCCACGCGCGCATCTGCAGCCGCGTGTCGATCATCTCCTGGCGCAGATGTGCCGCACGCTCGGCGAGACCGGGCACGCGGTCGATCACGTCGATCACGAGGTGGTACCGGTCGAGGTCGTTGAGCATCACCATGTCGAACGGCGTCGTCGTCGTCCCCTCTTCCTTGTAGCCGCGAACGTGCAGGTTCTCGTGCGCCGTGCGCCGGTAGGTGAGCCGGTGGATCAGCCACGGATAGCCGTGATAGGCAAAGACGATCGGGCGACCGGCGGGGAAGAGCGCGTCGAACTCGTGGTCCGAGAGCCCGTGCGGATGCTCGGTGTCCGGCTGCAGGCGCATCAGGTCGACGACGTTGACGACACGCACCTTCAACTCGGGCAGCCGCTCGCGCAGCAGTGCAGTTGCAGCCACGACCTCGAGTGTCGGAACGTCCCCCGCGCAGCCGAGCACGACATCCGGCTCGCCGCCGTCGTCGTTGGATGCCCAGTCCCAGATGCCGATGCCACGGGTGCAGTGGACGATCGCGTCTTCCATCGGCAGGTAGTTGAGCGCAGACTGCTTGCCGGCGACGATCACGTTCACGTAGTCGCGGCTGCGCAGGCAGTGGTCGGCGACGCTGAGCAGCGTGTTCGCATCGGGGGGCAGGTAGACGCGAACGACCTCGGCCTTCTTGTTCACGACGTGATCGATGAAGCCCGGGTCCTGGTGCGAGAAGCCGTTGTGGTCCTGACGCCAGACGTGCGAGCTGAGCACGTAGTTGAGCGAGGCGACAGGGCGCCGCCAGGGGATCCCGCGCGTCACCTTCAGCCACTTCGCGTGCTGGTTGAACATCGAGTCGACGATGTGGATGAACGCCTCGTAGCAATTGAAGAGGCCATGCCTGCCGGTGAGCAGGTAGCCCTCGAGGAAGCCCTGGCAGAGATGCTCCGAGAGCACCTCGATCACGCGGCCCTGCGGGGCGAGGTGGTCGTCGCCTTCGAGCCGCTGTCCCTCCCACTGGCGATTCGTGACCGAGAAGACGTCGCCCAGGCGGTTCGAGGCGGTCTCGTCGGGGCCGAAGAGGCGGAAGGTCTCCGGGTTCGCGTCGATCACGCCGGCGATGAAGCGGCCGAGGACGCGCATCGCCTCGCTCGAGCTCTTCCCGGGCTGCGCCACCTCGACCGCGTAGCCGCGGAAGTCCGGCAGTTCGAGGTCGCGGAGCAGCAGACCGCCGTTCGCCTGCGGGTTCGCGCTCAGCCGCCGCTCGCCCTCGGGCGCGAGCGCTCGCAGTTCAGGTACGAGCACGCCGTCGGCGTCGAACAGCTCCTCCGGGCGGTAGCTGCGCAGCCACTCCTCGAGCAGGCGACGGTGCTCGTCGTTTGCGCGCGTGTCGGCCAGCGGCACCTGGTGGGCGCGCCACGTGCCCTCGACCTGCAGGCCGTCGACCACCGCCGGGCCCGTCCAGCCCTTCGGGGTGCGCAGGACGATCATCGGCCAGCGAGGCCGCTCGCCCGTGCCGCGCTTGATCTCCGCGATCTGATCGAGCGCGTCGTCGAACGCCGCCGCCAGCTCGCGGTGCACCGCGTCGGGCCGGTCGCCCGAGACGACGATCGGCCGGTAGCCGTATCCCTCGAAGAGTGACAGCAGCTCGCTCTCGGGAATCCGCGCGAGCAGCGTCGGGTTCGCGATCTTGTAGCCGTTCAGGTGCAGGATCGGCAGCACCGTGCCGTCGCGCGTCGGGTGCAGGAACTTGTTCGCGTGCCAGCTCGCGGCCAGCGGCCCCGTCTCGGCCTCGCCGTCACCGACCACGCAGGCGACCAGCAGGCCGGGGTTGTCGAAGGCCGCTCCGAACGCGTGCGCGAGCGCATAGCCGAGCTCGCCGCCCTCGTGGATCGAGCCCGGTGTCTCGGGCGCGACGTGGCTCGGGATGCCGCCCGGGAACGAGAACTGCCGAAACAGCCGGCGGAGACCCTCTTCGCTGCAGGGGATGTGGGCATAGGTCTCGCTGTAGGTGCCCTCGAGGTAGGCGTTCGCAACCATCCCCGGGCCGCCGTGACCGGGACCGCAGACGTAGATCGCGTTCAGGTCGCGCGCGCGGATCACGCGGTTCAGGTGGGCGTAGACGAGATTCAGCCCGGGCGTCGTCCCCCAGTGGCCGAGCAGACGTGGCTTGACGTGCTCGGCGCGCAGCGGCTCCCGCAGCAACGGGTTGTCGAGCAGGTAGATCTGTCCGACCGAGAGGTAGTTCGCAGCACGCCAGTAGGCGTCGATCAGCCGTAGCTCTTCCGGCTCGAGCCGCGTTCGCTCCATGGCCCAACTGTGCCCGGCCGCTCGAGTTCTCACACCCGTAGTTCACCGCAGGTCGACCGCAAATCCGCGGAATCGCGGATTCACGCCGCGGCTGGACGCTCCAGACTGGCTTCGGGAAAGGAGGTGAGCCATGGCCATGCTCGACCAATGGGCCCCGCTCCCCGACCTCGACGTCGTCGAGCGGCGCATGCGCCGCTTCTTCGAAGACCTGGGCGTCGCACCGGCCGTCACACCGGCCGCCAACGTCTACGAGACCGGTGACGAGCTCGTCGTCGAACTCGAGGTGCCGGGATTCGACGAGCAGGACCTCACGGTCGCAGTCTCCGACCACACGCTCTCGATCAGCGGTGAGCGCACCGACGAGACGTCGAAGACGGAGCAAGCGCTCCGTGTGCGCGAGCGGCTCGAAGCACACTTCGAACGGCGCTTCCGGCTGCCGCCCGAAGCCGACGCGGAGCACGTGACGGCCGAGTACGCCAAGGGGGTGCTGACGCTGCACGTGCCGAAGGGCGCCGCAGCGAAGCACCACAAGGTGAAGATCGGCAAGAAGTAGTTGAGCGGCCGGCCGCCGCGGCGATCCCCGTCGCGGCGGCCGGCCCGTTAACCCACGACGCGCGCGAAAGGAACCCCGTGAGCAAGGTGACAACACATGCGGCACGCGTAGGCGATCACGTCGAGATCGTCGGCCATCGAGTCGGTGATGCTCCGCGTAGCGGCGAGATCGTCGAGGTCCTCGGCGAGCCGGCGCACCCTCACTTCCGCGTCCGCTGGGAGGACACGCACGTGTCGCTGCTCTACCCGAGCTCCGACATCGAGGTCTCGCGTCAGACCGCACCGCCGGCCGGCCGCAAGCGGCGCTCAGCTTCGCACTCCGGCTGACCGCCGCAGTCGTACGCGCTGCAGCTCGTCGGCGCCCCAGACGACCACGGGCGCGACGACGAGCGCAGCGACGAGCCACCACGGTGGAAGCGCCGCGCCGAAGAGCGCGGCGATCCCCGGCACAGCGCAGACGACGCCGGCGAACACGAGCTCGAGAAGCACGCTCCAGACGAGCAACCTGTTCGAGAACACGCCGACCGACGCGAGGGATGCGCGGTCGGTGCGCGCGGCGAACGCGGTGCCCACCTGGCACGCCACGATCGCAAGGAACGTCGCGGAGGTCGCCTGGAGGTAAGCGTGATGCAACGGTGTGCCTGCGCCCACAGCATCGCCCGGATGCCAGCCGGCGGCGAGCAGCACCGCAAGAAACGCGGCCATCGCGATCCCCGCGGAGATGAAGCCCAGGAAGACCCAGGCGCGGATCAACATCTCGAGCCTGATCACGCCTTCACCCCGCACGCGCGGCGGGCGCTGCATGGAGCCGGGCTCGCTCGCCTCGCGGCCAAGCGCGAGTGCAGGGAGCGTCTCCGTGCCGAGGTCGATCGCGAGGATCTGCTGGACGAGCAGAGGCAACGGAATCAGCCCACCTGACAACGCAAACACGAGGAACGGCACAACTTCCGGCGTCGCGTGCACGAAGATGTAGAAGATGAACTTCCGTACGTTCGCGTAGACCCGCCGCCCTTCTTCGACGGCTGTCACGATCGTCGCGAAGTTGTCGTCGGTGAGCACCATGGTCGCCGCCTCGCGCGCGACGTCAGTGCCCGACAGGCCCATCGCGATCCCGATATGAGCCCTTCGCAAAGCCGGTGCGTCGTTGACCCCGTCCCCGGTCATCGCGACCACCTCTCCCTGGTCGCGAAGCGCGTCGGCGATTCGCAGCTTCGTCTCCGGAGACGACCTCGCGAACACGAGCTCGCGCTCGCCTTGCAAGAGCTCGTCGAGCTCGGCGTCGCTCATCGCGTCGACGTCCGCGCCCTCGACGACGAGATCAGCGCCGATCCCGACGCTGCGCGAGACGTTCTGCACGGTCAGGCCGTGATCGCCACTGATCACGAGAATGCGGATTCCCGCCTCGTGACATCGCCTGACTGCGTCCTCGACCTCCGGCCGCGGCGGGTCGAGCAAAGCGACCAGGCCGAGGAACTCGAGCTCCCGCTCGACCTCCAGCCGATCCTCGGGCGGCGCGCCGTCGAACTGCCGCTTTCCGACCGCCACGACACGGAGCCCACCCTGCGCGTAGGTACGCATCTGCGCCTCCACGCGCTCGCGCTCGTCCGGCGGCAGCGTCGACCGCGGCAGGACGGACTCGACGGCACCCTTCACATGGAGCGCCCATCCGTGCTCGTCGCGGTCGACCGTGGACATCAGCTTCAACGCCGAGTCGAACCGGTACTCGTGCACCCGTTCCGGCCGGTCGCCCCTACCACCCCACCGCATGAGCGCGAGCTCCATCGGATCGCCCGAGCCGTCCTCGAGTTGCGCGTTCGTGCACGCGACCGCCGCGCGCTTGAGCTCGGCCTCGTCGCGGCCCCACCATTCGGCGACCTCCATCTGGTTCTGCGTCAGCGTCCCCGTCTTGTCGGTGCAGATCACCGTCGTCGAGCCCAGCGTCTCGACGGCCGACAAGCGCTTGACGAGCGCGCCGCGCCGGGCGAGCAGCCGCACGGCAGCGGCCAGCGACAGCGTGATCGTAGGCAGCAGCCCTTCGGGAACGTTTGCGACGATCAGGCCGATCGCGAAGATCGTCGCGGCCCGGAACGGCAGCCCCGCCACGGTGACCCCGACCGCCAGGAACAGCCCACCCGCGACCAGCGCGACGCAGGCGATCACCCAGGCAACCCGCCGGACCTGCCGCTCCAGCGGGCTCTCCTCGAGCGCGACGGCCGCCGACAGCGCCGCGATCCGGCCGAGCTCGGTGTTCATCCCGGTGGCGGTCACGACTGCCGTGGCATTGCCCGCCGTGCACACCGTCCCGCTCGAGACGGTCTCCTCTCCGGACCCGGCGGCGCGAGCGACAGGCACAGACTCGCCGGTGAGCGCCGACGCATCCACTTCGAGCTCGCCATCGAGAAGCTGCGCGTCGGCGGAGATGCGGTCGCCCTCGACGATCACGAGCACGTCGCCCGGGACGAGCAAGCGCGCCTCGATGCGCCTGCGCCGGCCGTCGCGGATGACGGTTGCCTGCTGCGGGAGGTACTGCGCAAGCGCTTCGAGAGCGCGTTCTGCATGACGCTCCTGCGCAAACGCGAAGCCGGCGTTCAGAACGACCACGGCAACGACCGCAAGACCGATCACGTTCGACCCCGTGGCGAACGACAATGCTGCGGCGCCCCAGAGGAGCAGCGCCAACGGATGGACGACCTGCCGTGCGAGCTCGCGCGGCCAGCGGGCACGCCCTGGCCGGACCAGCTCGTTGCGTCCGTACTGCAGGAGCCGCCGCTCCACCTCCCGCTCGGTGAGCCCGGTTACGGCCGGCCGGCCCTGCGTCGCTTGGCCGTCGCCCACGACGCTTCACACCCCGGCGCGCCGCGGCGTGAAGCGCTCGTCCGTACGGACGCAGAGCGCAAGCCCTTGCAGGCCGATAGCCGCCGACGCCGGCGACGCCTCAGCGGAGGGCGCGGAGCGCATTCGCGATCACTGCCACGTCGATGCCCTCCTGCAGCAGCGCGCCCGACACCGGCGGCAGCAGGCCGGCGGCGGCGGCGCCCATGGCGAGAATCGACAGCCCCATGCCGGCGACGATGCTCTGGCGCGCGATCGAAAGCGACCGCTTGCCGATGGCGACCGCATCGGAGACGCGGTCGATCCGGTCGATCAGCACGACCACGTCGGCGGTCTCCGACGAGACCGTGGCGCCGCCGCTGCCGAGTGCGATGCCGACGTCGGCGAGCGCGAGCGCAGGTGCGTCGTTCACCCCGTCGCCCACCATCACCACCGGCCGCAGCTCCGGCTGCGCACGCAGCGCCTCGACGATCTCGAGCTTCCCTTCCGGTGACTGCTCGGCGTAGACGCGGTCGAGGCCGAGCTGCTCGCCGACCGCCTC
>DATLQV010000098.1:0-2933 GCA_035534955.1 Gaiellaceae bacterium | reverse complement strand
CACGGTAGCCTGCTGCGGCAACGATGATCGCCCGCGCCTCTCAACTCTTCCTGCCGACCCTGCGCGATGCTCCGGCCGACGCCGAGGCCGCGAACCACAAACTGCTCGTGCGCGGCGGCTTCGTGCGCCAGGTGACCGGCGGCGTCTGGACGTTTCTGCCGCTCGGCTGGAAGGTGCACCGCAAGATCGAGCAGATCATCCGCGAGGAGATGGATGCGATCGGCTGCCAGGAGATGCTGATGCCGGTGCTGACGCCCGCCGAGCTATGGGAGCAAAGCGGCCGCGGCTTCATCGAGGAGATCTTCCGGCTGAAGGACCGGAAGGGCGCCGACTACGTGCTGCCGATGACGCACGAGGAGACTGTCTGCTTCCACGCGCGCGAGCTGCAGAGCTACCGGCAGCTGCCGCAGATGCTCTACCACATCTCGATCAAGGAGCGCGACGAGCCGCGCCCGCGCGCGGGGCTCATCCGCCTGCGCGAGTTCATCATGAAGGACGCTTACTCGTTCGACCGTGACGAGGAGGGGTTGGCCAGGAGCTTCGAGTTGCAGCGTGGGGCGTACGTGCGCATCTTCGAGCGCTGCGGGCTGAAGACGTCCGGCGTGGAGGCGGAGTCGGGGATGATGGGCGGCAGCGAGTCGGTCGACTTCCTCGCGCCGGCGGGCGCCGGCGAGAACGTCCTCGTGACCTGCGAGCACGGCGACTTCGCCGCCGACCTCGAGGTGGCGCGGGGCATCCCGCGAGCACCGGTCTTCCCGGAGGCGCTTGCCGCCCCCGACGAGGTGGAGACCCCCGGGGTGAAGACGTGCGAAGTGCTTGCCGAGTTCCTCTCGATCGACGTGGCGGCGACCTCGAAGGCGATGCCGATGACGACCGCCGACGGCACGGTGGTGCTCGCGCTCGTGCGCGGAGACGACCGGATCGAAGGAGCGAAACTCGACGCGGCGCTCGGACGGCAGTCGCGGCCGTCGACGGACGAGGAGATTCGCGCCGCCTTCGGGGCGAGCGGCGGCTCGCTGGGCCCGGTCGGGTTCACGGGCGAGGTCGTCGCCGACGAGGCGCTACGCGAAGGGCAGTTCGTCGCGGGCGCAAACCGCGACGGCTGGCACCTACGCGGCGTGCAGGCCGGCCGCGACTTCGAGGCACGCTTCGCCGACCTGCGGCAGTCGACCGAGAGCGACACGTGCCCCAACTGCGGGGGCCGCCTCCAGTTCGAGACCGCGATCGAGGTGGGGCACATCTTCAAGCTCGGGACGCGCTACTCGGAGCCGCTCGGCGCGCGGTTCGTCGACGAGGACGGCCGGGAGCGCGCGCACGTCATGGGCTGCTACGGCATCGGCCCGGCGCGCGTGCTCGCAGCGCTCGTCGAGCAGAACCACGACGAGCAGGGAATCATCTGGCCCGCGAGCGTCGCACCGTACGATGTGCACGTGCTCGTGCTCGGCGGAGCGGAGGAGATCGGCGCAGAGGCGGCGGAGGCGCTCTCGGCGGCCGGCAAGGACGTCCTGCTCGACGACCGCGACCAGCGCCCGGGCGAGAAGTTCGCCGATGCCGACCTGATCGGGATTCCCGTGCGTGTGACCGTCGGTAAGAAGAGCCTCGAGGACGGCGCCGTCGACGTGCGCGGCCGGAGAAGCGGCGAGGAGCGGCGGGTCGCGCTCGCCGAACTGGGCGCGGCGGTCTGATGGCAAAGCGCCGCCGCTATGCAACCGATGGGTTCGGAGCCGCTGTCGAACGGCTGATGAACGAGACGGGTGTCACCTACCGGGCCCTCGCCGCAAAGACCGGCCTCTCGGCCGGATACCTGAACCACCTCGTGCACGGGAACCGGCCGGTGCCCTCGAACGACGTCGTCGAGACGCTCGCACGGGCGCTCGCTGTCGAGCCCGAATACTTCCGCGAGTACCGCCTTCGTGTGATCACGGAGAAGCTCGAAGCACTGCCGGATCTCGTCGATCGGCTTTACAAAAGGCTGAACGGCTAACCCGGCAGAGGTCCGCTCGTCATAGCTGGTGGGTCCGGTGGGGTCCCGGCAAACAACCACTGGGGGGTCAGGGGCCCCACCGTTCCTTCCGTTCGTTCCCTCCGCGTGCCGGCCGCAGGTACACGAACCAGTAGATCGCCCCGACCATCACCGAGCCGCCGAGGATGTTGCCGATCGTGACGGGCAGGAGGTTGCTGCCGAGGAAGTGCCCCCAGGTGAGGTGCGACGTGTCGGGGGCGGCCGGCAATGAGGCGACGAACGAGTGGTCTCCCTTCACGAAGAGGCCGAACGAGATGAAGTACATGTTCGCGACGCTGTGCTCGAAGCCGACGGCGACGAAGGCGGCGATCGGTGGGATGATCGCGAGGATCTTGTCGGTCGTCGTGCGCGCGCTGTAGCAGAGCCAGACCGCCAGGCAGACGAGCGCGTTGCAGAGCGCCCCGAGCGCGATTGCCTGGCCGAACCCGAGGCTCGTCTTTGCGGCCGCGATCGAGAGCGCGGTGCTCCCGACGGCGCCGTGCCCGAAGGTGTACTGCCGTCCGTAGTAGACGAGTGCAGCAGTGCCGAGCGCTCCCACGAAATTGCCGGTGTAGACAATCGCCCAGTTGCGCAGCATCTGCGTTGTCGAGACCCGGCGACTCGCCCAGGCCATGGCGATCAGGTTGTTGCCGGTGAAGAGCTCCGCGCCGGCCACGACGACGAGGATGAGGCCGAGCGAGAAGGTGAGGCCGGCGAGGAGGCGCGCGACGCCGTAGGGAAGTGAGGCGCTGCCGGCGAGGGTGGTGGTCGCAAAAACGGCGCCGAGAGCGATGAACGCGCCCGCGAGGATCGCGAGGACGAAGGTCGTCGCCCAATCCTGCCGGGTCTTGTTGACGCCGATCTGCTCCGCCTTGAGCGCCATCTCGGGCGGCAGCAGCGCGTCGAGCGTGGGTGGTGACGCTGCCATGCC
>DATLQV010000097.1:0-39042 GCA_035534955.1 Gaiellaceae bacterium | reverse complement strand
GATCACGTGCTCGATCCTGGTGTCGCCGATGAACTGGTCGAGCAGCGGCTTGAGGCTCTTGTCGACGATCACCGCGCGGTCGCCGGCGTGCGTGGCGATGTATGCCAGGTCGCTCGGATGCAACCGCAGATTCAAGGTGTGCAGCACGAAGCCTCCGCATGGGATTCCGAGGTACGCCTCGTGGTGAACCGAGTGGTTCCAGCAGAGTGTCGCGACGCGGTCGCCGCGCTCGAGGCCGAGACCCTGCAGCGCGACGGCGAGGGCGCGTGCCCGGCGGGCGGCATCCCCGTGGGTGTAGCGATGGAAACTGCGGTCGGGGAGGCGGGTGACGATCTCCTTGCCGCCGAAGTACGACTCCGCGCGCGCCAGCAGCATCGGCAGCGTCAGCTGCGTGTTCATCATCAACCCGTTCACAGGAACTCTCCTCGTGCAAGCGCCTGGCGCTTTGCGAGGTCCTCCTCACTGACGAGCTGGCCGTCACGCTCGACGTAGCCGCCCTTGCCTCCGACCACGTAGAGCACAAGATCCTCGGTCGAGCGATTGCAGATCTGCCGGTGCGTCGTCGACTCGACGTGGACGATCCCGCCCTCGGGCACGACGTGCTCGTCGCCGTCGAACGAGAACGTCGCGGTGCCGCGGTGGATGAAGTACAGCTCGTCCTGGTGGTCGTGGTAGTGGTTCGGCCCGTCGTAGCCGGGTGGGAAGACGAGCGCGTTGACGCCGAAGGCGGTCACGCCGAGAGGCTGGCGGATCTTGCGAAACCCGTAGCCCTCTCCGAGTTCGCCGAGTGAGGAGATCGAGTAGGCCATGCGCTGGATCCTAAGCCTCTGGGGCGCGCGCCGCCGGTGCGAAAGGCTGGGTCTCGGGCCGGCACGCGAACCGCATCGTCAGGTCGAGTGCCGTCGCGAACCGAAGAGGAACCGCGTCAGGAGCCGGTCGCGCACGGAGTCCGGGAGCCGCTCGACCCGGGCGCGCCGTTTTGCGTCCGGGCCCACGAGGTAGCGCGTCTTCGGCTTGCGCGAGACAAGCGCGTGCTCGACGGCTTTCGCGACGTCAGCCGCCGGGACCGCGTTGGCTGCGCGCGCCGCCGCCAACGCGCGGAACTTTGCCACCCGTTCGCCGTAGAGCTCCGCAGCCTCCGGCGGGAACTCGTCGGCCGTGCGCTGCGGCTTCGACCAGATCGGCGTGGCGATCGTGCCGGGCGCGATAATCGCAACCCGCACGCCGAACGGAGCGACTTCGAGGCGCAGCGCGTCGGCCATTGCCTCGAGCGCGAACTTCGACATCGCGTACGCGCCGAGGAACGGCAGCGCGGAGCGTCCGCCGATCGACCCCATCAGGACGATGCGCCCACGCGACCGCCGAAGGTGCGGCAGGAATGCTTGCACCACGCGCAACTGACCGACGACGTTCACATCGAGCTGCCGCGTCAACTCGGCGGGCGGCAGGAACTCCAGCGGCGCTGCGATCGCGATGCCTGCGTTGTCGACAAGCGCATCGAGCTCATCGACCTGGCCGGACGCGCGTGCGATGCCGGCAGCGTCGGTGACGTCGAAGACGAGCTCGCGAGTCCCCTCCGGCGCCTCACCCGCACGCCGCACCGATGCGTAGACGGTCCAGCCGAGATCGCGGAGGCGCACCGCAGTCGCCTCCCCGATCCCGGTCGATGACCCCGTTACGAGGACAGCAGGTACTCGGCCACCTCGGCGCGGTGCTCGCGGCCGTAGCCGAGCGCGCTCTCGAGCCACAGTGCGCGCTTGTAGTAGCGGTGGAGCGGGTGCTCCCAGGTGAAGCCGACGCCGCCGTGCGCCTGAATCGACTTTTCGCAGGCGAGCACCGCCGCCTCCGCAGCTTGCGACTTCGCGGCCGCAACGGCGAGGTCGACCTGTGGGTCGTCCTCGGCGACCGACCAGGCGGCCCAATAGGCGAGCGAGCGGGCGAGCTCGACGGCCACGTACCCGTCGACGAGCGAATGCGAGATCGCCTGGTACGAGCCGATCTTCTTGCCGAACTGCTCGCGGTCGGAGACGTAGGCGAGCGCGAGCTCGATCGCCTTCGAGCCGATCCCGACCGCCTCCAGCGCGAGCGCCGCGAGCAGCCGCCTGCGAACGTCGACCCACTCGCCCTGCGCCGCCTCGGCGCCGTTGGCCGAGACCCGGCCGAGCCCGAGCGTCTCGTCGACGGTCGCGAGCGTCTCCCCCTCTGCCTTCACGGCCCGCATGTCGGGCGTGAGTACGCGACCCACCTGGCCGAGGTGCGGCACGAAGCCGTCGACCTCGATCGACCACACCTCGTCGCCGGACTGCCCCGCGACCTCGTTGAGCACGTACGGCCCGTCGTACAGCGCACGGCCGAGCTCCTCGAACAGCACGGCAGCGTCGAGGAACGTGAAGTCTTCACCCTGGAGGATGCCGACCCAACCGAGGTCGCGCAGCCGGTCCAGCCCGGGCGACGGATTCGCCTCGAGGAAGGTGCGCGCCTCGCGGCGGAGGTCGTCCTGTTCTGCCGTGAACGAGAAGTCCATCGCTACCTGCTCCTCGGAAGGCCGAGCACCCGCTCGGCGACGATATTGCGCAGGATCTCGCTCGTGCCGGCCTCGATCGTGTTGCCGCGCGAGCGGAGCTGCTGATACTGCCAGTACCCGTCCGCGTAGCCGCCACCGTCGGTCAGCTGCGCATGTGAGCCGAGGATCTCGAGCGCAAGCTTCGTCAGACGCTGGTTCGCCTCCGACCAGACGAGCTTCGACGCCGAGCCCTCGGGCCCCGGGATGCCGGTCTTGGTCAGGGCCGTCAGCGCACGGTAGTTCGTGTATTTCAACGCCTGCAACTCGATCCACTCGCGCGCGATTCGGTCGCGCAGGATCGGATCGGTGATGTTGCGGTCTTTCGCAAGCGTGACCAGCTTGCGCACGGCGACGTCGAGCGTGGCTGCCAGGGCGAAGCCGAGCGTCCCGCGCTCGTGCAGCAGCGTCGTCATCGCCACCTGCCAGCCGCCGCCGATCTCACCGAGGAGGTTCTCCTTCGGCACCTTCACGTCGGTGAAGAAGATCTCGTTGAACTCCGGGTGGCCGGTGATCTGCACGAGCGGGCGCACTTCGACGCCGGGCGCGTGCATGTCGGCGATCACGTAGGTCAGGTTCTTGTACCGCGGCGCGTCGGGAAGGCCGAGACCGACGAGGATGCAGAAGTCGGCAATGTGCGCAAACGACGACCACACCTTCTGGCCGTTGAGGAGGAAGTGGTCGCCCTTGTCCTCGATCCGCGTGCGGCACGCGGCGAGGTCGCTGCCCGCGTCGGGCTCGGAGAAGCCCTGGCACCAGATCTCGTCGGCGCTCAGGATCTTCGCGAGATAGCGCTCCTTCTGCGCCTGCGTGCCGAACGCCATGATCGTCGGCCCGGCCATCCCGAGCCCGATCACGCCGAGATGCGAGGGCGCCTCGGCCGCGGCGAGCTCCTCGAGGAAGATCGCCTGGTGGCTGTACGGGGCTCCGGCGCCACCGTAGGCCACGGGCCAGGTCAGCCCCGCGTAGCCGGCCTCGCCGAGCCTGCGGCTCCAGTCGCGGTCGGCGTCCTCGAAGCGGCGGGCCCCGCGCAGCTTCGAGCTCGACGGGAGGTTCTGCGCGATGAAGTCGCGCACCTCCTGCCGAAAGGCCGCCTCGTCCGGGGTGTCGCGCAGGTCCATGGAGCGATCCTATTCCTCCGCGCCCGGCATCACGGGGTGAGGATCGTCCGGATCACGTCGCCCTCGCGCATCGCGCCGAGGGCCTCCTCCCACCGCTCGAGGGGTGCGACGTGCGTCACCATCCCGGCGAGGTCGAGGGTGCCGTCGAGCGCCCACTGCGCAAGCCGCGGGAAGTCCTCTTGCGGCAGATGATCGCCGCCGTGCGAGACGAGGATGCGCGCCCGGCACGCGAAGAGCCCCGGCAGGTCGAGCTCGACCGTCTCCCCTGCCGGCGCGAGACCGATCAGCACCACCGTGCCGTTGGTCGCGATCAGGCCGATCGCCTGTTCGAACGTCGCACGGCGGCCGACGACGTCGAAGACGAAATCGACCGGGCCCGGTTCGGTGTGCGTCGCGCCAAAATGCCTGGCCCACTCCTGCTTGCGCGGGTTGAGGTCGAGCGCGCGAATCTCCGATGCCCCCGCGATTCGCGCTCCCTGGACCACCGACAGTCCGACCGCGCCGCAGCCGATCACCGCGACGCGCGCGCCCTCCCAGACCTTCGCCGTCTCGAGCACCGACATGACCCCGGTTGCGACCGCGCAGCCGATCAGGCACGCCTGCTCGACGGGCAACTCGCGCGGCACCTTCACCGCGGCGACCTGCGGCACGACGGTGTGCGTCGCAAACGTCCCGGTGCGCAGCACAGGGGTCAGCTCCTCGCCGTCCGAGCGATGGAGGCGGCCGCGCGCGGCGGGCGGCTTCTTGCACCAGCGGGGCAGGCCCCGGTCGCACACGGCGCAGGCCCCGCAAGCGGTCTTCCAGCCGAGCACGACCCGGTCGCCGGCGGCAAGGTCGTCGACCCCGTCGCCAACCGCCTCGACGGTGCCGGCGCCCTCGTGGCCGAGCAGCACCGGGAAGCGGTGGCCCCAGCCGTCCTCCTCGATCACATGCAGGTCGCTGTGGCAAACACCGGTCGCCTCGATCCGGACGAGCACCTCGCCCGCGCCCGGAGTCTCGACGTGGATCTCCTCGAGCGCGACGACGCCGGCCGAGGA
This sequence comes from Gaiellaceae bacterium, assembly GCA_035534955.1. Classification (GTDB taxonomy): domain Bacteria; phylum Actinomycetota; class Thermoleophilia; order Gaiellales; family Gaiellaceae; genus PALSA-600. The sequence goes on along the minus strand of DATLQV010000097.1, from coordinate 34,324 downwards.
GAGGACTACGCCCGGGACGGTGAGAGCCACGAGCGGTCGAGGTCGCGGATCGACGTCACGCCCGCGAGGGCGAGGTTCAGATCGATCTCGGCCATCAGGTTCTGGATCAGTTCCTCCACCGCGCGCGCGCCGCCGACCGCGAGAGCGTACGCGTAGGGCCGACCGAGCAGCACGGCGTCCGCGCCGAGCGCCATCGCCTTCAGCACGTCCGCCGCGCAGCGGATGCCGCCGTCCATCAGGAGCACGGCGTCGGGCAGCGCGTCGCGGATCTCGACCAGTGCGTCGAGCGAGGCGACCGCGCCGTCGACCTGCCGCCCGCCGTGGTTCGACACGACGATGCCGTCCATCCCATGGTCGAGGGCGAGCTGCGCATCCTCGGCGGTGAGCACGCCCTTGACGAGGAGAGGCAGCGTGGTCTCGTTGCGCAGCCAGTCGAGGTCGTCCCAGGTGAGGCCGAGATTCGGGAACGTCGCGAGCATCGTCGCCGCGGCCGTGAGCAGGTCCTCTTCGGGCGGACGCGCGAGGCGGGACAGGAACACCGGGTCCGAGAAGTACTGCCCGCAGCCCTCCCCCTTGATGAACGGCAGGTAGGCCGCACGCAGGTCGCGGGGGCGCCAGCCGAGCGTCAGCGTGTCGAGGGTGACGACGATCGCGCCGTAACCCGCCGCCTCGGCACGGCGCACGAAGCTCGCGCAGATCTCGCGGTCGTTGACCCAGTAGAGCTGGTACCAGCGCGGAGCGCCGGTGGCGGCGACCTCTTCCAATGAGTGCGTCGCAGCACTCGACAGGAGCATCGGCACGCCCGAGGCCGCCGACGCCCGGGCGACGCCCACCTCTGCTTCCTCGTGCGCGATCGAGAGCACGCCGATCGGCGCGAGCAGAAACGGCGCGGGCGAGTGCAGGCCGAGCACGTCGACCGAGATGTCCCTGACCGCATTGCCCGTGAGCATTCGCGGCCGGATGCGCCAACGGTCGAACGCGTCGAGGTTCGCCCGCATCGTCGACTCGGCGCCCGCGCCGCCCGCGATGTAACCGAACGCCCCCGGATCGAGCTTCTGCTCGGCCGCGCGCTCCCAGTCGTCGGCGGACACCGGCCACTGCGGCGGTTCCTGCGCGATGTAGATCGCGTTCTGGATCATCGATCCGGAGAAGCTCACCGGCTGATCTTAGAGCTGCGGGCTGTGCGTGAACGAGCCCCGGTACTCCGCCGTCAGCCGTGAGATCTCGATCTGGTCGAACGGCACGCCGGCCGGCCAGCGGCGCACGTCACGTGCAAACCCCCTGGCGGCAGCCTGGCTGTGGAAGGTGGCGCTGTGCTTGCCGCCGTCGCGATCGACGAACCAGACGGTGTAGGCACCGTTCGTCTCGGTGATCTTCGGCCCGTACGGGCCGCCGCGAAATCTCGAGAACACAACCACCTCCTTCGTGTCGTCTGTAGTTAACACGAGGGAGGAGTTGCCGACCAGAGGCGCCTAGCGGATTCGAACCGCTGTGAACGGCTTTGCAGGCCGCTGCCTAACCACTCGGCCAAGGCGCCGGAGCGCGGAATGGTATCGGCGCCTCGACCGGCGTCGTCCTTCCGCCGCGTGAATACGCCGTATACAGTCGCTCTTGCCGTGTCGTTGCAGGAGCGAAGCGCAACCGAGCGCGTCCAGGAAGCACGCGAGCGCTACGTCGCCCGCGGCATCTCCACCCCGCCCCTCGTGGTCGAGCGGGCCGAAGGCGCACGCATCTGGGACGGCGACGGGCGCGAGTACATCGACTTCGCCGGCGGGCTCGGCTGCCTGAACCTCGGCCACAACGTCCCGAGCGTCGTCGAGGCGGTGCACGCGCAGGTCGACCGTTACATGCACCAGTGCTTCATGGTCGGGATGTACGAGCCGTACGTCGAGGTCTGCCGGCGGCTCGCCGAGCTCTCGCCCTGCCGTGGCGCCGATCAGCGCTCGGTGCTGCTGAACTCGGGCGCGGAGGCGATCGAGAACGCGGTGAAGATCGCCCGGGTCGCCACCGGGCGCCCAGCCGTGGTCGTGTTCGACTACGCCTTCCACGGCCGCACGCTCCTCTCGATGACGATGACCTCGAAGGTGGTTCCGTACAAGGCGGGCTTCGGGCCGTTCGCACCCGAGGTCTACCGCACGCCGGCCCCCTATCCGTTCCGGGGAGTCAGCGAGGACGACGCGATCGCCGCGCTCAAGCACCTCTTCAAGGGCGACGTCGACCCGAACTCGGTGGCCTGCGCCGTGCTCGAGCCCGTGCAGGGCGAAGGCGGGTTCATCCCGATGACGCCCGACTTTCCGAGGCGCCTGCAGGAACTGCTCGACTCCTACGGGATCCTCTATGTGAACGACGAGGTGCAATCTGGCTGCGGCCGTACCGGCCCGATCTGGGCGATCGAGCACTACGGCATCGAGCCGGACCTGCTCGTCAGCGGCAAGACACTCGGCGGCGGGCTCCCCCTGGCCGCGGTCACCGGCCGCGCCGAGGTGATGGACGCGGTCCCGCCCGGTGGTCTCGGCGGCACCTTCGGCGGCAATCCGGTCGCCTGTGCGGCTGCAGCGGCAATCCTCGACGCGCTCCCGGCCGAGCGCCGGCGCGCGGAGCAGATCGGCACGCGCCTGCGCGAACGGCTCCAGGCGATGGCGCCCGCCGGCTCGGATGTGCGCGGGCTCGGCCCGATGGTCGCGATCGAGCTGCCCGAGCAAAACGGCGAGGAGACCTCGCGAATCACCGCCGCCGCGCGCGATTCAGGGCTCCTGCTTCTTTCCTGCGGGATCTACGGGAACGTGATCCGGATCCTCGTGCCGTTCTCGATCGGCGACGAGGAGCTCGAGCGCGGCCTCGACATCCTCCAGGGCTGCCTTGGCGGGTGACGCCGGCACGTCCGAGGTCCGGGTCGAGGGGATCCGGAAGGCCTACGGGCAGGTCGTCGCCGTCCACGACGTCGGCTTCACCGTCGGCGACGGCGAGTTCTTCACGCTGCTCGGGCCGTCGGGCTCGGGCAAGACGACGACTCTGCGCATCATCGCCGGCTTCGAACAGCCGGACGCCGGGCACGTGACGCTCGGCGGCGAGGAGATCACATGGAAGCCGCCGTATGCCCGCGACGTGAACACCGTGTTTCAGGACTACGCACTGTTCCCGCACATGAGCGTCGCCGACAACATCGGCTACGGCCTGAAGGTGAAGGGCGTCTCGCGCGGCGAGCGCAAGCAGCAGGTCGACGACGTGCTGCGCACGGTGCGCCTCGACGGGTACGGCGAACGCAAGCCGATCCAGCTCTCGGGAGGCCAGCGCCAGCGAGTCGCGCTCGCCCGGTCGATCGTCAACCGCCCGAGGGTGCTTCTGCTCGACGAACCGCTAGGCGCGCTCGATCTGAAGCTCCGTCAGGAGATGCAGGTCTTCCTGAAGTCGCTCCAGCGCGAGCTCGGCATGACGTTCCTCTACGTCACGCACGACCAGGAGGAGGCGCTGACGATGAGCGACCACGTCGCCGTGTTCAACGAAGGTTGCATCGAGCAGGTCGGCTCCCCGAACGAGGTCTACGAGCGGCCTGCGACGGAGTTCGTCGCCGGGTTCGTCGGCACGTCGAACATCCTCGAACGCGGCAGCAAGCGGTTCTCCGTGCGTCCCGAGCGGATCGAACTGGCCGGCGCCGGCGCCGCAGCGGCAGGCCAGCCGGGCGTCGTCGCCGATGTCGTCTTCGTCGGCGCGTTCACCCGCATCCTCGTGGACACCGACGCCGGCGACCGGCTGACGCTCGTGCGTCAGAACGACGGCAGCACGGTCGAGCCGGGCGCTCACGTGCACGTTCGCTGGCGCGACGAGGACGCATACGAGATCACCACCCCAAATAACACCCTCAGGCAGGAGGTCAGATGACGAAGCGCATGTGGGCGCTGGTTGCGACCATGGCGGTCGTACTGGCATTCCCCGCGGCCGGCATCTCACGGCAGAGCGGCGGCACCCTCAACATGATCGCGTGGGAGGGCTACACGCAGGCTCAGTGGGTCAACCCGTTCGAGAAGTCAACCGGCTGCACGGTGCACGCGAAGTACGCGGGCTCCTCCGACGAAATGGTCACGCTCATGCGGTCCGGCGGCGGCTCCCAGTACGACATGGTCTCCGCATCCGGTGACGCATCCCTGCGTCTGATCTACGGCAAGGACGTCCAGACCGTCGACCCGTCGAAGATCCCCGACTTCAAGAACTTCGGAAAGGCATTCCAGTCTCCTCCGAACAACACGATCGCAGGGAAGCACTACGGCATCTCGTTGCAGTGGGGCCCGAACACGCTCCTCTACAACACGAAGAAAGTGGTTCCCGCCCCGACGTCGTGGTCGGTGATCTACAGCCCGAAGTACAAGGGCAAGATCACGGTGCCGGACAATCCGATCCAGATCGCCGACGCGGCGCTGTACCTGATGAAGACGCAGCCGTCGCTCGGGATCAAGGATCCGTACGAGCTGAACCAGGCCCAGTTCAACGCGACGATGAGCCTGCTCTCCAAGCAGAAGCCTCTGATCAAGAAGTACTGGGCGCTCGCCTCAGACGAGATCGACCTGTTCAAGAACGGCGACGCCGTGGTCGGAGCGTCATGGCCCTACCAGACGAACACCCTGATCGCGGCGAAGGCGCCGGTGAAGGACCTCGTCCCCAGGGAGGGCGCAACCGGCTGGCTCGACACGTGGATGGTGTCGTCGCACACGAAGAACCTCGCCTGCGCCTACAAGTGGCTCGCGTGGGTTTCGACACCGAAGGTCCAGGCCGAGCAGGCCGTCTACTTCGGTGAGACACCGGTCAACTCGAAGGCATGCCCGATCATGAACACGCTGTCCAAGGGCTCGTGCGCGCAGTACCACGCCAACGCTCCGCTCAAGTACTTCAAGCAGATCTACTTCTGGAAGACGCCGATCGCCGACTGCGGTAACGGCCAGAAGAACTGCATGGACTACACAAAGTGGCAGCAGGCCTGGACCCAACTCAAGGGCTGAGGTCACCCCGGCAGGGAGCGCGCCGCCGTCTTGGCGGCGCGCTCTGGCGCCGGCGGTGGCTGAAGGGGCTCACGCTCCTCGCGCCGCCGGTCCTCGCGTTCCTGGTCGTCTACGTCAGCGCGCTCGTGGCGCTGTTCATCTCGGCCTTCTGGACGGTCAACCCGTTCACGGGCGAGACGATCCACCATTGGACCCTCGACAACTTCCGTGAGCTCTGGCACGGCGCGGCCTACCACGACGTCGCGTTGCGCACGATCGAGATCGCCGGCGCGGTGACGATCACAGACGCCGTTCTTGCGTTCCCGTTCGCCTACTTCATGGCGCGAATCGCCTCCGGACGGGTCCGGGCGCTCCTCTTCGTGCTCGTGCTGCTGCCGCTCTGGGCGTCGTATCTCGCCCGGGTGTACGCATGGCGCCTGATCCTCAACTCGGACGGCCTCCTCAACTGGTCGCTGCACAAGATCGGCCTGCCTCCGGCCAACATCGCCTACACGAACACGGCGATGTGGATCGTCTTCTCCTACATCTGGCTGCCGTTCATGATCCTGCCGGTGTACGCATCGCTCGAGCGGATCCCGCATTCCTACATCGAGGCCTCGCGGGACCTCGGCGGCAGGGGATTCCGAACGCTGCGCTCGGTGATCTTGCCGCTCGCGCTGCCCGGCATCGTCGCGGGCTCGATCTTCACGTTCTCGTTGACGCTCGGCGACTACATCACCCCGGTCCTGATCGGCGGTGCGTCGAGCCAGTTCATCGGCAACGTCGTCTACGACTCGGTCAACGGCTCCGGCAACCTGCCGTTCGGGGCGGCGTTCGCGGTCGTGCCCGTGCTCGTGATGGGCGTCTACCTCGTGATCGCCCGGCGACTCGGCGCCTTCGACGCCCTTTGACTCGACGATGGAGTCGCGCGCCACACGCATCGGTCTCGGCATCTGGGTGGTGGCGGTGCTCGCGTTTCTCTACGTGCCGATCACGGTCATCTGCCTCTACGCGTTCAACGCGTCAAACGTGCAGAGCTGGCCGATCGCCGGCATCACGACGAAATGGTTCTCGCCGGCGATCCACAACGGCGACCTCCAGCAGGCGCTGTGGCTCTCGCTGAAGGCGGCGTCCCTCGCGACGGGGATCGCCCTCGTGCTCGGCTCCGCAGCGTCGTTCGGCGTGCACCGCTTCCGCTTCTTCGGTCGCGAGTCGATCTCGTTCCTGCTCGTGCTGCCGATCGCCCTTCCCGGCATCATCACCGGCATGGCCCTGAACTCGTACTTCGTCTTCTGGAGGTTCAACTTCGGGCTCTGGACGATCGTGATCGGGCATGCGACCTTCTGCGTCGTGGTCGTCTACAACAACGTCGTGGCGCGGCTACGACGCATTCCCGGCTCGCTCACCGAGGCATCGATGGATCTCGGCGCCGACGGCCTCCAGACCTTCCGGTACGTCACCTTCCCGTCGATCTCGACCGCGCTGATCTCGGGCGGCCTGCTGGCGTTCGCGCTCTCCTTCGACGAGGTGATCGTGACAACGTTCACCGCCGGAGCGCAGAACACGCTCCCGATCTGGATCTTCGGCCAGATCCGGCTCGGGCAGCAACTGCCGCAGGTAAACGTCGTCGTCTTCCTGATCCTCGCAGTGACCATCATCCCCGTTGTGCTCGCACAGCGGCTGACCCGCGAGAGCGGGATCCTTCGGACCGAATAGGAGGCCTCTCCATGGCAACGACAACCCAGGGAATGCTCGACGTCGTCAACCCGGCGACCGGCGAGACGATTTCACAGGTCGCGAACATGTCGGCCGACGAGGTCGACGCCGTCGTCGAGACCGCCAAGCAGGCTCTGCCGGAGTGGCTCGACGCGACGCCGAAGGAGCGCTCGGAGCTCTTGCTGAAGTTGGCGGACGTGATCGACGACAACGCCGAAGAGCTGGCGCAGATCGAGACGCGCAACGTCGGCAAGCCGCTGATGGCATCCCGCGACGAGATGCCGTTCGCGGCCGACAACCTGCGCTTCTTCGCGGGGGCCGCGCGCAACCTCGAGGGTAAATCGGCGGGCGAGTACATCAAGGGCTACACGTCGATGATCCGGCGCGAGCCGATCGGGATCGTCGCAGGCATCTGCCCGTGGAACTACCCGTTGATGATGGCAGTCTGGAAGCTGGGGCCTGCGCTCGCGGCGGGCAACGTCCAGATCCTGAAGCCCTCCGAGCAGACGCCGCTCTCGCTGCTGCGCTTCCTGGAGCTGGCGAAGGACGTGATCCCTGCGGGCGTGCTGCAGGTGGTCACCGGCGACGGTGTGCCCACCGGGCAGCGCCTCGTCGAGCATCCCGACATCGGCCTTGTCTCGCTGACCGGTGACATCTCCACCGGCAAGCTGATCGCGCGCAACGCCTCCGACACGCTGAAGCGCGTCCATCTCGAGCTCGGCGGCAAGGCGCCGATGGTCGTGTTCGACGACGCCGATGTCGAGCGGGTCGCCGAAGGGATCAAGCTCGCCGGCTACTGGAACTCCGGCCAGGACTGCACGGCGGGCTCACGGGTCATCGCGGGCCCCAAGATCTACGATGCTCTGCTCGAGGCGCTCGTGCCGGTGATCGAAGGCATCAAGATGGGCGACCCCGCCTCGAGCGACGACATCGAGATGGGCCCGGTGATCACGCGGGACCAGCAGGACCGTGTGCTCGGCTTCCTCGACCGCGCGAAGGGCGCCACCATCCTCACAGGCGGCGGCACGGTCGGCGACAGGGGGTGGTTCGTCTCGCCCACGATCGTCACCGACGTCGCTCAGGATGACGAGATCGTCCAGAACGAGGTCTTCGGCCCGGTCGTGACGGTGCAGCGCTTCAACGATGACGCGCAGGCGATCGCGTGGGCGAACGACGTGCGCTACGGGCTCGCGGCCTCCGTCTGGACACGCGATGTCGGGCGGGCGATGAACGCCGCGCGCAGGCTGCAGTTCGGCGCCGTCTGGGTGAACGACCACCTGCTGCCGATCTCGTCCGAGCTGCCGCACGGCGGCTACAAGTCGTCCGGCTACGGCAAGGACATGTCGATCTACTCGATGGAGGAGTACACCCAGATCAAGCACGTCGCGATCAAGATCGACTGAGCCCGCTGAGCTCGGCGAGCTCGGCAACGGACGGGACCCACTCGCCGGCGGCGGCGTTCGCCCGCACCTGCTCGGGTCTCGTCGCGCCCGCGATCACCGATGCGACGGGGTTGACCGCCAGCAGGCCCCCGATCGCGACCTCGAGCAGCGACACACCGTGCGCGCCGGCAAAGGCCTGCAGCGCCTCGACCCGGTCGAGGTCGTCGTCCGCGATCGCGCGGCCGTGCAGGCGGGTGCCCTCGGCGGGCGGGGCCTCGCGCGTGACCTTGCCGGTGAGCAGCCCGCTCGCGAGCGGGAAGTACGGGATGAAGCCGAGCTCGAGTCGCGCGCAGGCCTGCAGCAGGCCGTCCTCCGCCTCGCGGCGAAGCCACGAGTACTCGCCCTGCTCGGACACGTACGCCTCGGAAGCGACCGCGTGCGCGCGCTCGAGTGTTGCCGGCCCGTAGTTCGAGGTTCCGTAGGCGCGGATCTTGCCCTCACGGACGAGCTCGTCGAGGACGCCGATCGTCTCCTCGAGCGGCGTCTCCGGGTCTTCCTCGTGATGCTGGTAGAGGTCGATCACGTCGGTCTGCAGCCGGCGAAGCGACGCGTCGAGGGCGGCTTCGATATAGCTGCGCGAGCCGCGATGGGTTGCGCCGTCCCCCATCTCCTTGCCGAACTTCGTCGCGAGCACGACCTGATCGCGCCTCCCCTGCAGGACCTTGCCGAGCAGCTCTTCGCTGCCACCGTGGTTGCCGTAGATGTCGGCGGTGTCGAAAAACGACACACCGGCGTCGAGAGCGGCATCGACCACAGCACGTGTCGCCGTCTCGCCGATCCGGCCGCCGAAGTTGTTGCAGCCGAGCCCGACGACGGTCACGTCGAGCGGTCCGAGTTTCCGGGTGCGCATAACGGGAACGTAGCGGTAGCGTCTGGGGTCATGCGCTACTGGGAGGACTTTCGGGTCGGTGAGGTGGTCGAGGTCGGCGAGGTCGCCGTCACCGCCGAGGAGATCGTCGAGTTCGCGTCGCGCTTCGACCCGCAGCCGTTCCACATCGACCCCGAGGCGGCCAAACAGTCGCCCTACGGCGGGCTGATCGCGAGCGGCTGGCACACGACCGCCCTCTTCATGGGCATGTTCGTGCGCGCGGTGCTGATCGGCTCGGCCTCGCTCGGGTCGCCCGGGGTCGAGGAGATCCGCTGGACCGCGCCTGTGCGTCCCGGCGACACGCTGAGCGGCCGCTCGACGGTGACGGACGTGCAGCCGTCGTCGAAAGATCCGGGCCGCGGCACCGTGTTCACGACGAACGAAGTCTTCAACCAGGACGGCGTGCTCGTCCTGACCCTGAAGGCGCGCGGCTTCTTCGCGCGGCGGGTTACGCCCACGTAGCGCGCAGCACGCGCAGCCAGTTCTCGTGCGTGACCTTGGCAACGTCGGCATCGTCGTAGCCCGCCGCCCGCAGCGCAGCGACGAGTTTCGGCAGTCCGGACGCTCCGCCGAGCTCCTGCGGCACCACCGCCCCGTCGAAGTCGGACCCGAACGCGACGTGCTCGATCCCCATCCGCGCGGCCAGGTAGTCGATGTGACGCACGATCTCGGTGATCGGTGTCTCGGGAACGAGGCACCCGTCCTCGCGCAGGAACGTGACGGCGAAGTTCACGCCGACGATCCCGCCGGAGCCGCGGATCGCGTCGAGCTGCGCATCGGTGAGGTTGCGCGACGCGGCACAGAGCGCATGTGCGTTCGAGTGCGTGGCGACGAGCGGGGCGTCCGAGATCCTGGCGACATCCCAGAACCCCGCCTCGTTCAGGTGCGAGAGGTCGACCAGCAGACCGAGCCGGTTGCACGCCCGGACGAGCTCGCGGCCGTCCGGAGTGAGGCCCGGGCCGGTGTCGGGCGAGGCGGGAAACCGAAAGGGGACACCTTCGGCAAACGCATTCGCGCGCGACCACACGAGCCCCACCGAGCGCAGACCCCGCTCGTACCAGTGCTCGAGGTTCGAGAGGTCGGCCGCGATCGGCTCGGCCCCTTCCAGGTGCGCGATCGCGGCTACCCGGCCGGGCTGGAAATCGTCTGCGGTCAGCACCTGCGCGACCGGGAGCGCGCAAAGCGCCTCATAGAGCTCGTTGGCGATCCTCAGGGCTTCACCGTGCGGGATCGGCTCGGGCAACGGCAGCACGTAGTGGCTTTTGGTCGGGTCCGGCACGCGCGGCGACGGCACGTAGAGGGCGAAGAAGCCGCCGGCGAAATCCGCGTCACGGGCTGCGTCGAGATCGAAGTGCAGCGACGGCTCGCCTCGCCACCGATGCAGGACGAGGTCGTTGTGGCCGTCGATGATCACTGCCGCATCCTACGGCCCCTTGTGACAGGCTCCGGCTCGTGGCTCGAACTCCGTTCCGAATCCTCATCGCCGAGGACGATGCTCAACTCGCGCACTTCGTCGAGGCGCTTCTTCACCAGGATGGACGCTTCGTCGTCGTCGGTCATGCGGCGAACGGCGACGAGGCCGTTCGGCTCTGCGAGGAACGGGCCCCCGACCTGGTGCTGATGGACATCGGTATGCCTTTGCGCGACGGCATCGAAGCGACGCAGGCGATCCACGCACGCGACGCGAGCCAGCATGTCGTGATCTACACCGGCTCGGACGAGTACGACGACGTCGGTCGCGCCGATGCCGCCGGCGCTGCGGGCTTCCTCCACAAGGACGTGCTCGCATCGCCGGACCTCGCCGATACGCTGCACGTGCTGCACGTGAACTTCCTCGACGGCATTCCCGACCCGGACTGAACTGCGGCGGGGCTCGCTCCCGTTCGACGCTAGCCGACGGTCGCGAGCAGCGCGAGCCGTACGACCAGCAGGGCCAGCGCGACTGCGAGGAGCCGCTCGATCGTGCGGCCGCTGGCGCGCAGGGACGCTCGAGCGCCGAGCTGGGCGCCGACGACGACACCCACCGATAGCGCGGCCGCCCGGCGCAGGCCGTACCCGTGTGCGAAGCTCCCGGCGAACAGGTGGGTGACGGTCGCGCTGCCGGCGAGGATCGCCAGCACGAAGTGCGACGTGGCTGTGGCGACATGTACGGGGAAGCCGAGCAGCCGCACGAGGAGCGGCACGTGGATCACACCGCCGCCGATCCCGAGGAAGCTCGAGATGAACCCGACGAACGCGCTCGCGGCCGCTCCGCGGCGCAGCGGTACCACGTACACGTACCGTGTGCCGAAGCGGTCGACGAGCTCGCGAGGCGTTCCCGGCCTTGGTGCGTTCGCGTCGCGCGGCTCGGCCGCGCGCCACAGCCAGACCGCGAGGATCGCGAGGACAGCGCCCATGATCGCGTCGAACAGGCCCCGTGAGACGTACCGCACAGCGAGCGCGCCCGCGACCGAGCCCGGCAGCGCGGTGGCGGCGAAGGCGAGACCGCTGCGATAGTCGGTTCGCCGCAGGCGAAAGTAGGCGAACGACCCGGACGTGGCGTTCGCGAACACCGCCACGAGACTGATCGCCGTGATCGTCTGCGGCGAGTCGTGAGGGTAGAGAACGAGCAAGACAGGAGTGAGCAGGAAGCCGCCGCCGGCGCCGACGAGTGTCCCGAACGCGCCGACCACGAATCCCAAGACGACGAGCGCGACCGCAACGTCGACGCTCCAAGTCACCGCCTAGACCCCTGCCCGGCCGACGAGCTTGTAGCCGACGCCCCGCACCGTGATCAGCCGCGCCGGTCTCGCCGGGGCGGCCTCGATCTTCCGGCGAAGACTCGAGATATGGACCTCACACGTGTGCTCGTCTCCGACGTGCAGGCTCCCCCACAGCCGCTCCATGATCTGGCGGCGCGTGAAGACCGCTCCGGGAGACGAGGCGAGCAGGCTCAGCACCTTGAATTCGGACGGGGTCAGGAGCGTCGGCTTGCCGTCGACTTCGACCTCGTTGCGCAGCAGGTCGATCCTGACGCCGCCCACGTCCTGCACGAACTGGCCTCCAGCCCGGTCGAGCTCGCGGCGGCGGAGCAGCGCGCGGATGCGGCCCACGAGCTCGGCAGCCGAGAACGGCTTCGTGACGTAGTCGTCTGCGCCGACCTCGAGTCCTTCGAGTAGATCGTGCTCCGAGTCTCGCGCGGTCAGCATGATGATCGGGACGGTGCTCCGGCCACGAATGCGGCGGCAGACATCGGGGCCCGCGAGCCCCGGCAGCATCGAGTCGAGCAGCACGAGGTCGACGGCGTGGTCAAGGGCTGCCTCGATCGCTGCGAGACCGTCAGTCGCCACTTCCACCTCGAACCGCTCGCGTTCGAGGGCGTACGAGAGGCCCCGCACGAGCGACGGCTCGTCGTCGACGATCAGGATGCGCGGGCTCACGCGACGTCCACCAGACGTCCGGCGGCGAGCGTCACTCGCACCGTCGTACCCCCGTCGGGCGGCGAGATCAGCTCGATCATCCCTCCGATCGCCTGCACCGCGCTGCGGGCGATCGGGAGGCCGAGCCCGAAGCCGCCCTCCTCTGAATCGCCGGCCCGGTAGAAGCGGTCGAAGATCCTCGCCCGGTCGGCATCGGAGATGCCCGGACCCAGGTCGATCACCTCGATCTCAACCCGCCCGTCCGTCGCTTCTGCACCGCGCAGCACGACGCGTGCGCCGCGGCTCGCCTGGACGGCGTTTCCGAGCAGGTTCGAGAGCGCCTGCTCGAGCAGGTCGCGATCGGCCGCCACGACGAGGCCGCGTGGACATTCGACGACGACGTTCGCGGGGTGCGGAACGGCTGCGGCGACCTCCTCGAGGATCTCCGCAACCGCCACATCTGCGAGCCTGGGCTCCTGCTGCTGCGCCTCCGCGCGAGCGAGGATGAGGAGTGCGCGCGTGAGGCGCGTGAGCCGCGCCGCCTCCGTTTCGATCACCTGCAGGAACTCGTCGCGAACCACATGATCGTCCTTGGCGCCCGTCTGCAGCATCTCGATCGCCGTGACGATCGAGGCGAGAGGGGTCCGCAGCTCGTGCGCGGCGTTCGTCGCGAACTCGCGTTGCACACGCTCGGCCCGCTCGCGCTGAGACTCGTCCGAGAGCACGAGCATCACCGTATCCATGCCGGCCCCGGGCGGGATCGCCGACACGAGGAACGTGCGCTCGTCGTCGGTCTCCAGGTGCAGCTGCGCGGGAAGCTCGGAGGCGAACACCGCGACGGCGAAGCGCTGGACCTCACGCCCCACCGAGCTCTCCGTCAGGTCGACGCCGGCCAGCTCCCGCGCGCGCCCGTTGGCGTATTCGACCGTCAGGTCGCGGCGGACGAGCACGACGCCCTCGTCAAGACGGTCGAGCAGGCGCTCGAACCGGTTGCGATCGTCGCGCAAGAGCTCGAATGCACCTTCGAGCTGAGACCGCATCTCCTCGATCGAACCTGCGAGGCTTCCGACCTCGTCGGGGAACCTGTCGGTGATACGCGCCGAGAAGTCGCCGCCGCCGATCGCGCGCGCCGCACGGGCAATGCGCGCGAGCCGGCGACCGGTGAGTGTCGCGACAAGGAGTCCGACGGCGGCGCCGAGTGCGAATGCGATCAGGGCAGACTGGAAGAATTCGTTGCGCACGATTCCGAGTTGGGTCCGCAGCTCGGGGCGGGAGGAGTAGGCGACGAGCTCCCGCCCCACGCCGCCGTGGACGCGCAGCCCGACGACAATGAGCGAGCCGTCCCTCGTGCCGCCGATGAAGCGGTTGCCCGCGAGCGCCGCGGCGAGCGCCGGCTCGCCGCTTCCCACCGAAGCCCAAGCGGCGTGATGCGACGTGACCGGCGTCAAGAGGCGCCCGCGCGCGTCGAAGACGAAGAGCGACAGGCCCTGCCCCGCCGAGATCGCCGCTGTGTGCCGGCGGAGAGCTGCGATCGTCCGGTCATGCTTGAGCGTCTCGGCGGCCGAAACGGCCGATCCCACCGCAAAGTCCTCGGCGTAGTGGCGAAACGCATGTTCCGACCGGTCGTTCAGCACGGCGACGACTGCCACCGCGGTGATCGCAGCGACAGCCGCGAACGCTGCGGCGAGCCACCAGCGCATCCCGAGCCGTGTCTTACGCACCGCGACATCATCGCGGAGCGTCTCCTCAAGGATTCTTGAACCACCTCCGGTCTGATCTGGCGCAGAGTTCAACGCATGACATCCTTGTCCACCTCAGGGACCGAGCGGCGCAGGTGGGGGTTTTTGACCTCGCATGCGCTCACGCTGCTCGAGGTCTCCAAGACCCCTGACGTAACGGTGCGCGACCTCGCCAGGCGCACGAACCTCACCGAACGGCAGACGCACCGCGTGCTCGACGACCTCGTGAAGACCGGTTACATCAAACGGATGCGCGTCGGCCGGCGCAACCACTACAGCATCGACCCCTCGCGCCCGATGCGCGATCCGTCGTTCGCCCACCACCGCGTCGACTCCCTGCTCGGCGCCCTCTGCTCGTAGCTGATCGGGTTCGACCGGGGGGCGCCTCAGGTCGCCTGACCGCCGCCGCCCGCGAGCGCCGCCTCGATCCGGGCGATCGCGGCCGCTTCCGCCTCGTCTCCACCCGGGGCCGCAGCCGCAACCGAGCGGGCCAGATCGAGCACGAACGAACGGTAGGCCTCGAGCTCGCCAGGTGCTTTTGCCTCGAGCAGTTCCACCGCTGCACGCAGCGCGCCGACTGTGCCGGACTCGATCTCAGCGGGCGACGTGCGAACGCCAAAGCCCATGCTGTGCCCCGCGGCGACCTCCCTCACGACGGCGCTCTCGGAGCTCCCACGTGCCGCGGCAGCGTGCTTGGCGAGCACGCCTGCTTCCTTGAACGTGTCGAAGAAACCGCGATCGCTGACCGACACGAGCAGGCCGGCCCCCATCGCGCCCTTGTGCAGGGTCTCGAGCTCGCTCGCGCTGAATGTCTCGCTCATCTCGGTGTCCATCCCTTTCCTCGGTGGAGGAGGAAGTGTGCCCGCGACGGGCGGTTCGCCGCTTCCGTGAAGACGTTTTGGCGCTCTCGGCCGCAGCGCGGACGGCCGCTGGGGGCCCACCGGTGACGCCGATCGTGCCGCGCGTCAGGCCGAATCTGGCGGCACGACTCCTTTCTTGAAAACGAAGCAGCCCCAGAACCGCCGTTCGCCGGTCGCGACGACGGCGTAGGCGCTTCTCGCCAGCTCGTAGAAGGCGAATCGTTCCACGGGACCCATCGCGAGACACCGTCCGAGCGCCGCGTCGACGACCATCTGCACCTCCTGCTGCACGGCAGGCACGGTCTGCGGCTCGCCGGCTACCTCCATCCGCGACACCGGCACCTCGACGAACTCGTCGAGCGGCAAGACGGAGAGGATGGCCCGTGCGGCGGCCGGCGCGTCGACCCCTACGAGCCGGATGGGCCGGCCGTGGGCCGTCGTACGCGCGACCGACTCCGCGGGGAAGTTGGCGTCGCAGAGGACAAGATCGTCCCCGTGACCCATCTCGGCGAGCACACTCAGGAGTTCTGGCGTGAGAAGCGGGTTCAGGTTCTTCAGCATCTGTGCGATTCTTGAAAGTGGCCCGTGAGCCGGACGCTCTCCGCGTCCGGCTCACGGAGTCGGCCTGCCTGTTAGGTGCCGGCGAGCACGAAGTTATGGACCTTCTTCGCGTTCGCTTTGGTGATCAGGTAGCAGGGCAGGAGCTGCTTCTCTGCTTTGCCGGTCTTGCCGGTCTTGATGTAGGTGTTGGCCTCGTCCACCGCGAGCTTCGAGAAGACCGCGATCGGCTGGAGGACAGTTGCCTTGATGCCGCCGGCAAGGATCGAGCTGACGACATCGGGGCTGCCGTCGAGACCCGTGACGATGACATCGGTGCGCTTGGCCGCCTTCAGCGCGGCCTCGGCGCCAAGCGCCATCGTGTCGTTGCCCGAGATGATCCCCTTGATCGTCGGATGGGCCTGGAGCATCGTCTGCGTGACGTTGAACGCCTGCGTCTGGTCCCAGTTCGCAGTCTGTTGGGCGACCATCTTCATGCCTTTGAGCCCGTTGAGGACGGAGTGGTAGCCCTTCGACCGCACTCCTGCGTTCGTGTCTGATGCCTTCCCGAGCAGTTCGGCGTAATCACCTTTCGCTCCCATGAGCTTGGCGAAGTAGGTGGCCCCGAGTACCGCCCCTTGGAAGTTGTTCGAGACCAGCTGAGCCTTAGCCAGCCCGTTCCGGTTGATCTCGCGGTCGATCAAAAAGACCGGCACACCGGCCTTGTTGGCCTTCTTGACCGCGGCGATCGTTGCGTCCGCGCCCGCGTTGTCAAGGATGATCGCAGCTGCGTGGCGTGAGATCGCCAGGTCGAATTGCTGCGATTGCAGGTTCGGATCGTCGTTGTGCGAGAGAACGAGCGTCGAGTAGCCGAGCCTCTTCGCTTCGTTGTTGGCAATCACGGCCTCGGATGCGAAGAACGGGTTCGTATGGGCCGGCGTGATGATGACCATCAGCTTCTTGGCCGTAGGGCTCGCGGACACTCCCGACGCCCCTACAACCGCCACTCCAAGCGCTGCAACGAGCGCCAAGATTGCGATTGTCCGTCTCTGGATTATGCGATTCATCGTCGGTTACGACTCCTTTCGACGGCCCTCTGCGGCCGTGTTGTGATTTGCGTGCGCGATTCACTCCTGCGTTGCGGGTCTATCGCTGCTCATCACCTCCTCGATCAGCGAGCTAGCCGACGCTGACGCGCGAGACTGACGTCGCCTCTGAGCCTCGTCGAGGGCAACTGCGGCGACGATGACGGAGCCCTTTACGATCATCTGCCAGAATTCCGAAACGCCGACTAGCACGAGGCCGTCACTGAGGAAGCCAATGACGAAGGCGCCGATGACGGTACCGCCGATCGTGCCGCGGCCACCGAAGAGTGACGTGCCGCCAAGGACGACCGCGGCAATCGCGGTCAGCTCGTACGACGTCGCCGTGTCAGGGAACGCAGCACTGAGCTGCGAGGTGATCAGCAACCCGGTCATCGCGGCACAGATGCCGGAGATGACGTAGACGCCCATCTTGATCCGGTTGACGCGGATGCCGGCGAGTTCCGCGGCGCGCTCATTGCCACCGACCGCGTAGACCCTGCGTCCAAACGCTGTGCGCTTCGCGATGTACACCGCTACGACGATGAAGAGGGCGAGCAGCACGATGGTGAACGGGACACGCAGAAGGCTTCCGGTGCCGAGGAAGCCGAAGCCGCCATTGTGCTGCTTCGCATCTCCGGCGAGGTTCGGGAAGGTGGCGCCGTTGTTGCGTAGGTCGGCGAAGCCACGAGCAACAGAAAGCATCCCGAGTGTCGCGATGAACGGCGCCACACCGAGCTTCGTGATGACAACCCCGTTGATCGCCCCCGCGCCGGCGCCAACCCCGAGCCCGATCAGGATCACGAGAGGCACGTTGAACCAGACGACGATGCCGAGCGGGTGCAGAATCAGCCCGTTGTTGAGCAGACCGCCGGCGATCATCCCGGCGAGTCCGGCGACCGATCCGACAGACAGATCGATCCCCGCGCTGAGAATGACAAAGGTCTCGCCGATCGCCATGATCGCGACGATCGCGACGTGCTCCGTCATCACGAGCAGGTTGGAGCCCGTGAAGAAGGCCGGCGAGACGCCGCTGAAGAAGATCACGATGCCGATCAGGGCCACGAACGCGCGCAGCCGGAGCAGCAGCGACCGCCACCCGTGCAGCGTCTTCATCTGCCCGAGCAGCTCTTCTGCCGCAGAGGAGCGAACCCGGCGCCGGAGGGCATCGAGCTGAGCAGTCATCAGGCGGCCACCTGCACAGCGTGTGGGTTTGAGGCCGCGACGAGCGCCTGCGAGGTCGCCTCCCCACGCGAGAGTTCGCGCGTGATGCGGCCGCGAGCCATCACCAGGATGCGGTCGGCCATGCCCAGCACCTCGATCAGGTCGGAGGACGTAAAGAGAATCCCGATCCCCTCTTTCGCAAGGCGCTGCATGATCCGGTAGAGCTCTGTCTTCGCCCCGATGTCAATCCCGCGCATGGGGTCGTCCATCAGCAGCACCTTCGGGTCGGTCATCAGCGCTCTCGCGACGACGACCTTCTGCTGGTTTCCGCCGGACAGGGACGTGACCGGGAAGTTGACATCGGGGACCTTGACGCCGACGTCACGGACGAGCGTCCCGACCTCGGCACTCTCTCGGCGAAGGGCGAGACTGCCGAACGATCCGAGGTCGTCGAGGCTCGCCAGCGAGACGTTCTGCTTAACCGACAGGACCGACACGAGTCCCTCTCGCTGCCTGTCCTCCGGGACGAGAAATAACCCGCGAGCAATTCTTGCGCCGATCGACTCGCCGTCGACGCGCACGCCGCCGAGGACGACGCGGCCCACCGTCTCCCTCCGCTCGCCGATGAGGGTGTGGAGCAGTTCCGTCCGGCCCGCCCCCATCAGCCCGTAGACGCCGACGATCTCTCCGGCGCCGAGCGTCAGGGAGACGTGGTCGAGCCAAAGCCCTCCTCCAGCCCGCGGCAGGGTCAGATCATGGGCTTCGAGTAGCGGCGCGCCGACCGGTCGCGGCTCGTACGGGAAGAGCTCCTTGGGGTCGCGGCCGATCATCCGCTCGACGATCCAGTGGGAGTCGATCTCTGTAACCGCTGCGTGCGCCACAAGTCGGCCGTCTCTCAGAACGGTGACGAAGTCACCGATCTCCACGATCTCCTCGAGTCGATGGGAGATGTAGACCACGGACACCCCATCGGCGACAAGTCCGCGTACGACTGCGAACAGGCTCTCGACCTCGCGCGTCGAAAGCGCCGAGGTCGGCTCGTCCATGATCAGCACGCGCACCTGCTGTGACAGCGCCTTGCAGATCGCCACCATCTGCTGCGCGCCAACCGCGAGTGTCCCGACGAGAGCGCGTGGATCGACGCGCTGTCCGAGCCGCTCCATGAGTTGCGTCGCTTGCCGCTCCTGCTCCCGCATCCGCACGCCCATCGCCGAGTGAAGCTCGCTGCCGGCAAAGATGTTCTCGGCGACGCTCAGGTCCGGGAAGAGCAGCAGCTCTTGGTGGATGAGCCGGATGCCGTGCTCGCCTGCGTCACGCGGCGAGTCGAGCTTGACCTCGTTCCCGTCGAGGATGATGCGACCAGCTGTCGGCTGGTGGATGCCGGCAATGATTCCCATCAGTGTCGATTTGCCGGCGCCGTTTTCACCGACGAGAGCGTTCACCTTGCCGCGGTAGACATCGAAGTCGACGCCGTTCAATGCAACTGTCCCACCGAAGATCTTGCTGATGCCCTCAGCGCGCAGAAGCCAATCCGGGGTCGAATGCGGTTCGCTCATCGCTCGACGTGGAGGGTGATCGGCGTGATCAGAGGCACCTTCGCTGACGACCGCGTGAATGCGCCCGTGAACGTCACCTTCTTGCCCTTCAATCTTGCGTAGTCGACCTTGGCGTATGCGGTCGCGACGATCTTTGCGTTGATTGCGATCGCTACTTCGCCGTACTGGACCTGGTTGACGAACTGGTTGAAGTTCAGGAATGGAAGCGCATCTCGAACGTCGGTACCGGTCAGGATCGGACCAAGCTGGAGGAAGGCGTCCGGCTTCGTACCGGAACCGAAAGCGACTCCGGCCTGTGAGACCAGTGACGCCGTGTCGACGGAGACGACACGGCCGGCGCCCTTCACGAGAAACGCCGGCGGAGCGTCGAGCACCGCGTAGTGCCCGTAGTGCTTGGACGCACTCTCCCGGTTCTTCTTCAGGTCGGCGAGCAGCGTCGGCAGATCGACGGCCGAGGCCCTGACCGTCGGCAGGATCTTGCTCGACCAGATCGCCGCGACGTATCCGTCGGGGTTCAGGTTCTGGCTGCCGGCAACCGACGAACCGGCGCCCGCCTTGGCGATTGACTCGACAACCCACGGCGGATCAAACACCGCGAGCAGCGCGATCACCACGGCGGCCGCCGCGCCCACGACCAGCTTGCGACGACTGGGGAGCACGGGGTGAGTCACGACTGCACCTCCTGCATTGCCGCAACAGCAGCCGTGCGAGCAGGCTGCGCCACGAGTCGCTCCGCGGTGAAGTGATCGGTAACGAGGACGTTGATCAATCGGCCTTCAAGAGCGCCACGGATTGCGTCGAGCTTCTCTTGGGTCCCGGCGACACCGACCGAGCGCGGAACGCGGCGAAGCTCGTCGAGTGAGAGACCGATTACGCGCTCGCCGAAACGGCTCGCGACGGCACGACCGGCGTCGTCGAAGAAGCGCAGGCAGACATCGCCAACGGCACCGAACTGCTCCAGCTCACCGAGCTCGTCCTCCGAGAAGACATTGCCGCTCTCCCCGAGTAGCCGTGACGGGTGAAGGGCTCCGATCCCTACAAGCGCAACCGAGAGTCGCTCGAAGTAGGCCGCCGTCTGCTTGACGAGCGGTTCGGCGAGATACGCCGCGGTCGCCTCCGGCGACCCGGTGACGCCCGGCGCCGACAGGAAATGCGGCTCGGCCTTTACGAGTGAGGCAAGCTGTTCCGTGAGGCGAATCGCGTGCGCCTCGGCGGTCGGGTTGCCGATACCGCCGAGAATCTGGACAACGTGACCTCCGCCGCCCCGCCGTAGCGGCTGCATCGATCCGACGGTGCGCACGAGCGTCTCGCTCCAGGATGAGATGCCAACGACCTCGTCGCTGCCAAGGGTCGTCTCGAGATACGCCGCAGCCGCGCTGCCGATATCGCGCAAGACCTGATCGCGCTCGTCGACGGCGCAGTCGGCGATCACTGCGTCCTTGAGGCCATACCGGCGCTCGAGCTCGTCCTCGAGCTCGGGATACACGCCGGCCGGCGCCATCACGGTCGTCCGGACGATGCCCTCGCGCTGCGCCGAGGCGAGCAGGCGCGAGACCATCGCCTGAGAGAGCGAAAGCTGCTTGGCGATCTCGGGTTGGCGGAGACCATGCTCGAAGTAGAGCCGCGCGACTTTCGACATCAGCCTCGACCGCTCCACGGACTTCATGAAAGAGCCGCCTCGCGCGCACCAGCCACGTCGGAAACAGCCAACCGCCACCCCGCGAGCAGGTCGTCGCGGCTGCTCTCGGCGAGCTTCGGCTCGAAGCGGTCCCACTCTCTTGGCAGCGCCGCGATCTCGGCCTCGTCCACGAAGAGCCCGACGGCGAGCCCCCCGAGAAACGCAACCCCGAGCGCAGCAGCGTCCGGTGCGTTTGTGCGGACGACCGGGCAGCCGAGCAGATCGGCCTGGAGTTGCATCAGCCCGTCGTTGCTGCTCGCCCCGCCGTCGACGCGGAGCTCGTCCAAGGGCCGGTCGAGATCCAACGCGAGCGCGTCGACGAGATCCGCGACCTGGAACGCCGTCGAGTCGAGCGCGGCTCGGGCGAGCTCCGCAGGCCCACTACCGAACGTCAACCCGGTGATCTGAGCACGGGCCTCCGGCTGCCAGTGGGGTGCCCCGAGACCGACGAAGGCCGGGACAAGGTGGACGCCGCCGGAGTCAGGGACTGTCTCCGCGAGGCGCTCGACCTCCGCCGGTGTTTCGAGCCCGAGAACGCCGGTCAACCAGTCGATCGTCGCTCCGGTGGAGAAGACGTTTCCTTCCAGCGCGTACGTTGGGGCGTTGCGGAGCCATGCGACGGTCGTTGCGAGCCCACCATGCGAGTGCCGCAACTCGAGCCCCGTCACCGACATCAATGAGGTACCCGTCCCGTACGTCGCTTTCGCTGTACCGGCGTTGAAGCAGGCAAGTCCATAGAGCGCAGCGTGTGAGTCCGCGGCCACCCCCGCGATCGGAAGGGCGGGAAGACCGGCAAGAGGAACGGACTCGCCGACGAGCCCGCTGGACGGAAGAACGCGTGGCAACAATGCCGAGGGAACGCCGAAGAGCTCAAGCAGTTCCTCGCTCCACGCGAGTCGATGCACGTCGAAGAGAAGCGTCCTCGAAGCGTTGCCTGCCTCGATTCCGTGAAGTTCGCCGCCGGTGAGCTTCCAGAGGAGCCAGCTGTCGATGGTGCCCGCGCAGGCCGATCCCGATTCGGCTGCCACACGCAGAGCCGGATCGGCGTCGAGCAGGTGGCGTAGCTTCGAGGCGGAGAACATCGGGTCGAGCGGTAGACCCGTGATCTCTCTGACGATGTGCTCTGCGCCGGCGGCGCGCAGCTCGGCACAAAAGTCGGCGCCGCGTGTGCACTGCCAGCTGACACAGCGGGTGAGCGGTCGCCCGCTCTCCCGGTCCCATACGATCACCGACTCGCGCTGGTTGGTGACGGCGACGCAGGCGACATCCGACTTCGGGAGTTGCCGGATCGCCGTACCGACGCTGTCCCACAACTCGTTCGGGTCTTGCTCGACCCAGCCAGGTCGTGGATAGGTGCGACTCACCCGCGCGGACGACGAGGCGATCGTCTCGCCCGACGATGAGACGAGCACCGCTTTCGTACTCGTCGTCCCCTGGTCGACGGCAAGGATCGTCGTCATCCGCGCTTGCGCTCCAGAAGGTGGGTCGCTGCCGCGTGAATGCCGGCCGGATTGAGGCCGAAGTGGTCGAGCAGGAAAGACGCCGACCCGGTGGGCGCAAACCCTGAAAAGCCGAGGATCCGCATCGGCACCGGTCGGTGCGCCACCACAGCCTCCGCGACTGCGCTGCCAAGGCCACCGTGGACCGAGTGCTCCTCGACAGTGACGATCGCACCGGTCTCCTCTGCCGCTGCGACAATCTCAGCAACGTCGAGCGGCTTCACGGTCGGCATCGAGACGACGCGCGCGGCGACGCCGTCGACGGCGAGCAACACGGCCGCGTCGAGCGCGCGCGACACCATCGTTCCGTTCGCGATCAGCGTCACGTCCGTACCGTCTCGCAGCCGCGCAGCGCGACCGATCTCGAAGCGGTAGTCGGCCGGATACACCGATGGGACTCCCATCCGACTCACGCGAACGAACACCGGCCCGTCGTGCTCGGCAGCGGCCCTCAGCGCCTGCTCGGTCTCGAGCGGATCCGCTGGGACGGTCAGGACAAGGTTGTCGATCGCTCGCAACCAGGAGATGTCCTCGAGCGAATGATGAGTTGGGCCGAGCTCGCCGTAGGCGACACCAGGGCTCATCGCACACACCGTTACGTTGGCGTTGCTATACGCGAGGTCGACCTTGATCTGCTCGAGCCCACGTGCGGTCAGGAAGCAGCTCGCACCCGAGACGAACGGCCGCTTGCCGCCGTTCGCAAGCCCCGCTGCGACGCCGATCATCACCTGCTCGGCGATCCCCACGTTGATGAGCCGGTGCGGGAACTTCTCCTGAAAGCCGCCGAGCTTGCTCGAGCCGACCGAGTCGTTACAGACGACGACGACGCGCTCGTCATCCGTCGCGAGCGAGTCGATTGTCGCCACGAACGCGTCGCGACAGTCGTAAAGGGCGGGCGCGGGCAGGATCGTGGTCACACGAGTTCCTCGAGTGCTGCGGCCACTTGATCGGCCGACGGGACTTTGTGGTGCCACTCGACGCGGTCGCGCATGAACGACACCGGGTTGCCCTTGTGGGTGTGCGCGATCACAAAGCTCGGCCTGCCCGGTTCAACCGGCAACTGCTCGAACAGGTCGAGGAGAGCGGCGTGGTCATGGCCGTCCACCTCGGTGACGGCCCACCCGAACGCGCGCGCCTTGTCGGCGAGCGGTTCGAGTCGGCTTGTTTCCTCCGTCGGGGCACCCTGTTGCAGGCCGTTTCGGTCGACAATCACGGTCAGCCGATCGAGCGAGCGGTGGCCGCCGACCATCAGCGCCTCCCAGTTCGATCCTTCCTGCAGCTCACCGTCACCCGTGAGACAGAAGATGCGACGGGGAGAGCCGTCGAGCGTCGCGGCGATCGCCATGCCGACGGCGATCGGAAGCCCATGCCCGAGAGGACCTGTGTTCGCCTCGACACCGGGAACCCTCTTGCGGTCGGGATGGCCGTTCAGAGGTGAGAGCGGCTTCATGTAGGTGTCGAGCAGCGCGGCATCGAAGAACCCGCAGCTCGCCAGCGTCGTGTAGAGAACGCCGGAGCAGTGCCCCTTGCTCATCACGAAGCGGTCGCGCTCCGGCAGCGTGGGGTTCGTGGGATCGATACGGAGGACGGAGAGAAACAGCGTCGCGACGATGTCCGCTGCCGAGAGGTCGCCGCCGACGTGTCCGAGACCCGCTTCTGCGATCAGGGCGAGATTGCGTCGCCGAATCAGGCGTGCCCCGTCGACGAGAAGGCGCAGCTGCTCCTCCCTCGGCAGCGAGCGGTCGATGCGGCGAGGGAGCGTCGTGCTCACTCGCCGTCCGCCGGCTCCCCGAGCAGGATGTCGTGCACGAACGCCTGCGCAGCGAGCGCATCCTGACGCTCACGGGCGGCGTCGAGTTTTTCGAGGTCGACGCGATCGAGTAGGCGAAGCATCGCGCGCAGCATGCGAATGCTCGCACGAGCCGCCTCGACGGGATCCTCGCGAAACGGAAACTGATCGAGCTTCCACGCCTTCTCCCAGCCGGCGCGCTTCAGCGTGAGCAGGAACTCGATCGTCTCGATGAAGTGGACCGACCCGACCGTCATGTCGTCATCCCAGCCGCGGAAGTTGTCGTTCAGGTCGATGTCGATCAGCCGGCCACGCGCGAGGCAGAGATCGGCCGCGGCAGCCGGCGACTCCCCCGCATACAGCGAATGGCCGAAGTCGAGCAGGACACCCACGTTCTCGAGCGCAATGTCGTCGATCGCGAGCAACGTGCGCGCCGCGTCCGAGAAGAACATGTGGGTCCTCGGTTCCTTCGGCTTGTACTCGATCGCAAACGGCATGTCGGGGTACGGCCCCGCGGCCTTCTGCATCCCGTCGACCGACAGCTCCCACAGCTGCCGCGGGTCCGCCTGAAGCGGGTAGTCGAAGCCGTCTTGGCCGGGCCAGATCTTCATGTAATCGACTCCGAGTTCGTGCCCGACCTCGGTCGCACGCGCGATCAGGTCGAGTGTCCGCTGTCGCACCCTGCCGTCCGGGTTCGTAAACGCCCCGGCGCGAAACTCCTGGGTGTAGATCTCAGGCGTGATCGCAAGGGCGCGGAGCCCTGTCTCGTCGAGAGCTCTGCGGACCGCGGCGACGGAGACCTCACCCGCCCCCCAGAACGGGTAGTTGAGATCGAGCGACTCGATCCCACCCACCGAAGCCGCGGTCCGGATCGCATCTGTGAACGCAACCTCCGGGCCGTATCCGTCGGTCGCGTACCGGTCGAGGAGCCTCCCAAACATCCAGATGCCTGCAGAGAACCGCTTATTGCATAGATATTCACTCACGGCAATCGAGTCAGATTAACACTCTCCGGTGCAGAAGACAAGGGGTGTGCCGCTGAGTCACGATCCAGCACAGACGACGCCAGCAGCTCAGCATCCGTGACGAGGCGCCGCGATTCGGCGGACGCGCCGAACTTCGGTCACGGCGCCGGCGTGAGCACGCGCACGCTGCGCGCTCGCCTGTCAGCGGGGGGCGAAGGCGACGGGCTTACTCATCAGGAGGAACGATTGATAGTCGACCTGGATCGTCGCCCCGATGGCGAGGCCGACGCGGTAGAACCGGCGTGTGACGGCCTGCGCGTCGACGAACTCGGTGCTGTGGGTCGAGCCGATGAATTGCATCTTGAACCGGCAGAGCGGATGCACAGGATCCATGGGGCCGCAGCCGTTGGTCGCGTCCTTGAAGATCACATACGTCGTCGCGGCACGCTTGGTGCCGATCGCGTTCCAGGTAAACCGCACGGAATGCGCGCCGGTCTGGTGAACGTGGATCCCGAAATCGGCGACCGGGACCGGCGCGCCGGTGTAGTTCTCGTCGATGATCGCACCAGGCTTCGCGGGTGAATCAGCGACGATCACGAGCAGCGGGCCGAGTGCGAGCACGAGGGCTGCCCCGGCCACGATGCGCCGGTCCACGACGCGGGAGGCGCCCGCCCGTGCGAGGTCCAGCGCGCGTTGCCGCGCGCGGACGGCAGTTCCGACCGGCCAGCAGAAGACCACACCTGCGACGATCAACGTCCAGGCGGGCCACGCAGGCAGCAGGAACCGGTACAGCGAGGCGTCGTAGACATTCGAGTAGCTGACCGTGCCCTTGATGAGAGCGAAGGCGACGAACCAGCCCACGACGAAGATGCCTTTCCAGCGGGCACGCGCAATGAGCCCGACGGCGCCCGCGACGAGGAGGAACTCGAGCAACCGGAGGCTCCAGAACACTTCGCGCAGGTCATGGAGATTCTGCGCCAGGTGCTGAAAGTCGATGTTCACGTACTTGTGCACGTTGTTCGCCACCGTGGAAGCTCCACCGCCGCTGCCGCCACCACCCGCGAGCACAGGCACCGTGCCCGTGCCGAGCCCCTTCCAGATCCACAGGGCGAACGCCGCCGGAACGGCGGCCACCACGGTGCCGGCCAGCGCGCGGAACCGGAACATCACCGCGAGCACCACGACGGCCGCAAGCGGTAACGGACCGTTCGCCGGCTTCATCAGCGCGAGGAAGCCGAGGAGAACTCCACACAACAGTCCGTCCCGCAGTGAGTTGCTGTCCAGCGCCCGCAGCACGAGGTACGCGCAGAAGATTGCGAAGACCGTCGACGGATAGTCCGCGAGCGCATTCAGTCCGGTACCGGTCGGCAGGAAGAAGTCGGTGATGTAGGTCCGATGCGTCGAGCTGTAGAGCGAGATCGCAAGCAGCGGCATCAGCGTCCAGAGCACCGCCGTCCACACGGCGAACAGCCGCCCTCCGATGCGCTCCGCGAGCAGGAACATCCCGACCACGGAGGCCGGGCCGAGCACGAGCACGTTCAACGCGACCACCGAGGGGAGGCCGTCGGCCATGTTCGGCCCGAAGATCGCCGCGAGCGGCGTCAGCAGGTAGGGCCAGCCCGCTCCGACAGCAGTGATCGGGACATGGAGCGTTGTCTGGGCCCAAGCCGTCGTCCAGTACCAGGGCCCATCGTCACCGTCCGCGAAGAGCCAGCCGTTGTGGCTGACAGCACCGCGCACCTCGTGCCCGAGAAAGGCCCACTGTCCGGCGATGCACAGCGCGACGATCCACCAGCGCCGCCGATCGGCGAGCACGGCCGCACGGCGGAGCCAGGACGCCCCCGTCACGTTGACGGCGTGCGCCCCTCTATGAGCGACACACCTGCCGCGCCCACCGACAGCCAGGTCAGTGCGGCGATCGGGATCCCGGCGACCAGCCCGTAGCCGTTCCACACACCGACCATGAGCAGCGGTAGCGCGACGCCGGCGATGCGCGCGTCGCCCACGCCGCGACGTGCGGCGGCGAGCGCCGGCAAAAGCAGTGCTGCAAGAAACGCAATGAGCCCAAGCACGCCCATGTCCGCCAGGCTTTGGACATACGCGTTCTGAACACCCCAGCGATGCGTCGAAGACGGGAACGCTGCCGCGGGCTGGTTGAAGCGTTTGTGCGCAGCCGCGAGATACGGTTCGAAGGCGTACGGATCGGTCGAGCCCTCCCAGCCGACACCGAGCAACGGATGGGCGATGAAGATCCTCCCACCGATATACGCGAGGAGCGCTCTCTGGCGGTAGCTCTGGATGTGCGACGACGCTCCACCCGTGCCGTGTCCGATGCCGAGAAACTTGAGTCCGTCGGCAAGAGCGGAGCTGCGGATCACAGCGACGCCGGCCGTCACGGCGAGGATCACACCAATGATTGCGATGAGGCGCCGCGCGTCACGAACACGCGTCAGCAGAACGAGCGCCGCCGTTCCCAGGTAGATGCCGAGCAACGCGTCGAGCGGCCCGCCGAGAACCATCCCGATGCTGCCGGCGCCGATGGCCGCCAGCGCAAGGACTCGCTCACTCCGGCTGCGCGAGCCGCGAGCGACAATCAGGAGACCAATCAGCAGGACGGCGGCGGAAAGAGCTGCGAAGTCGTGGTCGCCGAGGAATGAGGGCTTCCTGCGACCAGCAGGGGTATGGTCGAGGTCCCCGACGGCGCCGAAGAACTGCAACACCCCGACCAGCGTCGCAAGGCACGACCACGCGACGAGGACGACGGCGGCCGGGACGAGCTCCCGGCCGCTCCGCACGAGCAGGCAGAGCGCCGGTGCGAGCAGCATGTACTCCAGCCACTTGGCGGCTGTGACGGCGTGCGTTCCGGCGGGATACGCCGAGAATCGCAGGGCGCCCCAGGCCGTCGAGCAGACGACGAGCAGAGCCAGCGCCCCCCAGCCTTCCCAGACCGGCAGCGACGAGACGAGTCGCTGCCGGGACCAGGACGCGAGAGCGGCGACGACCACCATCAGGACGGCAAGGTCGCTCAAGTCGGCATCGATCGAGCCAACGCTGATCGACGGCTGGTAGTTCCGATGCAGGAAGAGAAACGGGAGAGCGGCGGCGACGATCAAGGGACCGCTGCCGTACCGAGTGCGCAGAGTCCCCAAGCCGTCGAACGCGGTCCGCGGGAGGTGCGCTTCAGCGATCGGCCGCGACATGGAAGTTCGCGATCAAGGTCCCTGGACGTGCCTCGGAAAGCGCTGCGCTGCGAGCATCGATCGCACGTGCTGCGCGGTTGATCAGAGAGATAGGCGGACGCGCCACTCGGCGCAGATGGAGACGCTTTGCGAGCAGGTCGACGTAGAGGGCGAACAGCATTCCAAGACAAGCGGTCGTCCCCGATGCTGGAGAGACCTGGATCGCGTTCCAATCGCAGCTGACGACGAAGAGGCGTTCAAGGCCTGCGTGCGTCCAGCGCCAGTAATCCGAGGGGCTGGGATGGTAGACCTGGACGCCGTGCGTCGAGACGAGCACGCGTCCGCCGGGACGGACGACTCGATGGAGTTCCCGAACTGCTTGCGCGGGATCGTCGCAATGCTCGAGCACCTGCGTGCAGATGACGACGTCGAAGCTGGCATCCGCAACGGGGAGCGACTCGATTGCCCCTTGCAAATCGGCGGCGCGGTTGTCTGAGGAGTCGACGCCGATGTACTCAGATGCATATGGAGCAAAGAACGGGTAGTACGGTTTTTGCCCACATCCGACATCGAGAACGCGATACTGCGCGCCGAACCGATCGAACAGCTCGCGGGCCTGCGCTTCCAACCAGCCCGCGAGCGGGCCACGTACCGCGTACGTCGGTGACGAAAGCGCCGGGTGGCGCCGCTCGCCGCCGGGCCAGTCGGACAAATCGGCCGACGACCTGCGTTTCAGGAGGCACTCCTGACCGCCGTGAGCTTCATCGATAGACGAGAAACGTGAGGTCGACGACAGCTGCCACCGTGAGCGGGGCGACGGCGACCTGAAGCGCGCGCCTCGGCAACCGTGCGAGCGCGTAGGCGAAGCCGGCGGCCCAGCCGGCGGTCGTGTCGAGCATGTACGTCGCCTTCAGCACGTCGCCATCCTGGGACGGGTAGCTTACCGTGAAGACGAGGTACTGCACGAGGCCGACCAGCGGAACGAGGGCGATCAGTAGCTGGCCCGGCCGGCCACGAGCCGTCAAGAGCAGCGCGAGCCAGCCACCTACTGCCAGCAACGTCGGCAGGAGGCCGGCGAGTGACTGCAGCCGCAGCACAGCGCGTGCATTGGCGGTGATTCGCCGAGATCCGTTCCACACCCAGTGGCCGAAGTAGTCGCCCCACAGTTCGCTGTAGGTCGTCGGAATCGCCTGATTGTCGAAGTGCGGCCGGTACGGCAGCGTCAGCACCGCCGGTAGGCCGAGCCCGACGTAGAACTGGAGAGGACGGCGGTTCCAGATCGCCGTGTGCGGCGAGGCACGATTGAACGGGAACGGCGTGCCGTAAACGACCGTCTGGCGGACATACCAGGGCGCCGCAACCAGCAACGACACGAGCAGAACGAGGACGGCGTGCTTCTTGCAGCTGCTCACGAGAAGCGTGAGCAGGACGGCTGCGAGGATCGCCAGGGAAAACGCTCGGACAAGTTGCGCGAGCCCAAGCACGACGCCGATCCTCGCGGCTGCCCACGGCGAAGCGCGACCGTGAAGCAGCCGCAACGTGAGCCAGATCGCAAGCGTCGACAGGAACAGGTTCAGCGTCTCCGGATGGAACATCGCCGCCGCGCGTTCTGTTACCGGCAACAGCGCGACGAAGAGCGCCGCGACGGTCGCGCACCAAGGTCGCGCCGGCCACAAGTCGAGCACGATCCGCCAAACCAGCAGCGTCGTCGCGATGAGCAGCGCCACATCCAGCGCCATCGTCGCCCGGTGCGG
The DNA here is from genome assembly GCA_035534955.1 of Gaiellaceae bacterium. GTDB lineage: Bacteria > Actinomycetota > Thermoleophilia > Gaiellales > Gaiellaceae > PALSA-600. The sequence goes on along the minus strand of DATLQV010000097.1, from coordinate 4,128 downwards.
ATCACCCAACCAGACCCCGAACCGAGCGATGCGATCCGCCACCGCCGCGACGGCGTAGAACCCCGGCGGCTGGGCAAACTCCCCCGTGCCGAACGGAAGCCGCCCGTGCAGGATCCCGTCCGCGTAGGCGAGGTCCCCCACGCTGTCATACCCGAGCGTCGGCGGATAACGAGCCGCGTTCCAGGCGCCGAGCACTCCGACGGCACCGGCGATCGCGGCAACGGCCGAGCCATGGACGCGAGGTCGTCGCTGCTTCCCAGTCGTCAGCCACCCGAACGAGCGCATAGAACCTTGTTCCTGCGCTCAGTCGCCTGGGAAGCGGCTGGGCCTGCGCTTCAGGAAACGGCTACAGAGGTCTCCCCCGAGCAGGAGATCGATCGCGACGAGTGCGATCGCGAGGCACGCCCAGATGAACGGGATGATGATCCACCATGACGTCGGGGGCATGTCCCGGCACACGGTAGGCGGTGCGTCGCCCCGGATCGGCTTGCGTTGACATCTTTCAACGCTTCACTCCGGCCTGGTGGTCGCCCTTTGGCTGATTGCGGGCCGGTTCGGGATGGATGCGCCAGCAGCCTTCGACCGTCGTCCCGTGGCCGGGGCTCGAGCGCACGCTCAGGGTCCCTCCCGATGCTGCGGCTCGTTCTCTCATGCTTGTGAGCCCGAAGCCGCGCTGGGATGCGTGCGACGTGTCAAAACCTGTCCCGTCGTCGGCGATCTCGAGACGCGGCAGGCCGTCCCTCTGATCGAGCGAGATGAGGATGAGCTTGGCTCGACCGTGTCGAATGGCGTTGGTGGTCGCTTCGCGCACGACGCGAAGCATTGCTTCCCGCTCAGCCGACGTCGTCTGAATTGTCTCGTCGAGTGAGAGCCGGATCGATGTGCCGCTACGGGAGGTGAGGTCCTCGACGGCGGCGGCGATCGCTGCTGCGAGTGGACGGTCGGTCGGTGTAGTAAGGGCCTCGATCGCGCGACGCGACTCGAATAAGCCTCGTGCTGCGGCCGACCGCAGCCAAGGGAGAGAGGGATGCAGCGCGTCCGGCATGTCGTTGAGCTCGGTCGCGATGAATGAGAGTTCTTGGGCGACGCCGTCATGGAGGTCACGGGCGAACCGCCTTCGTTCCTCGAGCACGGCCATCTCGACGACGCGGCGGGTTGCGGCGCGAAGCTCGGCGACGATGCCCGCGGTGAGGGTCAGGCAGAAGCAGAGCCGCAGGATGTCGCCGGTGTAGACCCAGTAGGAATAGACGGAGGGGAAGAGCGCGTAGTTGAGGGAGGCGGCGCCACCGACGACGAGCGCCGGCCCGAGCCACCCGAGCAAAGGTTGCACGGGTGGGTTCCGTGGCACGAGCAGCCGGGCGGCCGTCGCGAGCAGCACGATCCCGGCCGCACCTTCGACCGAGGGGATCGACTTCGCGCCCTCGAACGAATGCCTGTGCGGCCCAACGGGTGAGAGGCCCGGATCGATCGGAAGCGACAGGTGCCGGCGAACAAGCACAATGACGAGCGCGCCGAGGATCCCTGCAATCGCGAGGATGATGGCGAGCGCGGTCAGTGCCCGTCGGCGAATCACGATCCGGCCGGAGGCCGCGCCGGCAAGCAGAACGACAGGCGCGGCGACCGTCGTGACGGCGGACGCCCAGACCGAGAACGGACGGAGCTGCTCGTAGTTGAGCAGGGTCGGCAGCGCGAGCAGGAAGACGGACTCGACGAAGGAGATGACGCCGAAGGCGAGTGTGATCGCCAGGTCGAAGGCATGCCCCGCGCGGAGGTAGCGAGCCCAGGCAAGCCCGCCCACCACCAGGTAGACAGTTGCTTGAATCGCGTCCAGGGCAATGTGCATGCCTTCGCCGCCGTAGGCGACGTCGAAGCCGGGGAGAAGCCAGGCAAACGCCGTGAATACGCTCGCGAGGACGAGCAAGAGCAGCGCCGCCAAGCGGGAACTGCTCCGCGGCGCGAGGCCCCGAATCACCGCGTCGGACCTCGCTCCTGTTCCAAGAGTCGCAACGCCGCCTGCCGGCTGGGCACCTGCAGCTTGCGCAAGATGCGGGCGATGTGCGTGCGCACAGTGACGGGCTCCACAAAAAGACGAGCGGCGATCTCAGCAGTCGTCAGGTGGGAGGCGAGTAACTCCAGAACCTGCCACTCGCGGCGTGAGAGCTCAGCACCGGGTGCGCGACCGGCGAGCAGCCGGCGGCGGCCGCCGCGCTCTCGGAATTCTTCGACGAGCCGAGCGGCCAGCTCACCCGAGAGTAGAGCCTCACCCTCGATCGCCCGGCGCAACAGGCCGGGGATCGCCGACAGCTCGACATCCTTGAGCAGGTAGCCGGAGGCCCCGGCCTGCAGCGCGTCGAACAGATCGTTGTCGTTTCGGGATACGGTCAACATCACGACCACCGCCGCCGGAGCGACCTCGAGGATGCGGCTGACGGCCGCGATCCCGGAGCCGGGCATATTGATGTCGATCAGACACGCATCGGGAGGGTCAACGGTCGCCCGACGGACCGCCTCGTCCGCATCGGCGGCCGTGGAGACACGAAAGCCGGCCTGATCCAGCCGTTCACGAAGTCGCTCCCGGGTCGGGAAGTGGTCATCTGCGACGAGCACCGATGCGGGGGACACGATCACCTCGTGAACATCGAAGGATGGCGGCGCCCTGCACGGAGACAATGACGAATCCGTAAAGGGTCTTGCGCTGGTTGCGGCCGCGCCGAAACGACGCGGCCGCAACCACTCTCAGACCGACGGAGCGGCGCGCGTCACCGTCACACCATCCACCGACGTGGCAGCGACGATCACGCTGCGGGCGAACACCTTCCGGTCGGCAGCTGTGTCGGTCAACCTGCAATACACATCGGCGCTGCCGCCGTTCGGAGCATTTGTCAGAGCGAGCAGCGACATGCTCGACCCGTTGATTCCCTTCGCATCACCAAGCTCGATCGTGTCATGGCCGGAGATTGCGTTCGGTGCCGTCAAGAAGCAGTCGACAGCCGTCGGAATCGACGCCTGCGAATAGACATCGAAGTGCGCTGTCACAAGCCACGACCCGACCGGCAACGAGAGCTGGCCGAGGTGTGCCCAGTTCGCGGGATTTGGAGCCGTGCTGTGCCAGGCGAGGATCTTGACGTTGCCCGGGGTGATGTTCGCGATCGCGCCGCTGCCCGAAGTCGCCCCGATCGAGACCGCGCCAACTGCAGCGACGGCGACGAAGGTCACGAGAGTAGCGAGGAATACGTAGCGCCTGTTCATCTGAACCGTCTCCTTTTTCGCATTGAGTGCAACTCACCCAATGGTTCATCCGGGGCCCGTTGCAGACAAGCGACGCTGCGTGCCTCTCCGTCAACCGAGCGTTGAAGGATGTCACCTCGAACCACGCCGGCCAGAATCGCGGCAGGGGATGGGCAGTAGCGACCTGAGAGCAACAAGAAAGCCCCGTCGCCGGGGCTTTCTCTAGAGCGGATGAAGAGACTCGAACTCTCGACCTTCTGCATGGCAAGCAGCCAAAGTGCCTCTCATTTCAGCAAATACGGGGGATTCCGGGTGCCTAAGATGCCAATGTACACAGGCGATTCGGCCAGTTTGATGCCCAATCTGATGCCCAACGGAAATCTGATGCCCAATCCAAAAAAGTTGATGCCCAATGTCTGAGGCGGGGTTTAGACTGCCGGAATGGACGTCCGTGAGATTGAGCAGACGAACCTTGTTCTGAGGCCACGCGCAGGTATGGGGGAGAAGGTGTACTGGGATGCCCAGTGGCGCTTCCGGGTCGGCTCCGGCGAGCCCTGGAAGCTGCGCAAGAAGCGACTCGGCTTGGCGTGGCTCGAGCCCGACGAGCACGCCGCCGGCGGCTGGCGCAAACGCAAAGGTCGCCGCCCCGAGGGCTGGCTTGATGAGCGGGCTGCGATGCTCGCGGCAGATGAGGCGATGAGGGCGGACGCGACCGCGGTCGCCAGAGCTGAGGATCTGGCGCGGCATGAGCGTGAGCGGGTCGCGACCGTCCGTGAGCTCGGCGCCGAGTGGCTGCTCTGGCTGGAGCAGGTACGCGGCGCGAAGCCGTCGACGCTGAGGGATTACGCGACGTTGCTGCGTGAGCCAGGCCAGCGTTACAAGCGCGGCGCGGGGGAGAGC
>DATLQV010000096.1:0-42914 GCA_035534955.1 Gaiellaceae bacterium | reverse complement strand
CTTACGGGCCGGTGGTGGCTGCGAGGGTGACGGTCGAGGTGTAGGTGCCGGCGTAGCTGTTGCCGGGGATCAGCACCTGCACGGTCGGGGTGACGTCGAGCTTGCCCAGGCCGCTGTTCAGCGCGGCGTTGAAGAACTTCGCCGCTGTCGTCGAGACCGTCAACGGCAAGGTGATCCCGGAGTTGACAGCCGCCGTGCAGGAACTGCCCGCACTGCAGGCCTGCGCAGCAGCCGACACGGTGCCCGCAGCCAAGCTATGGCCGGCCCCGTCCGAGAACGCGGTCGCCGAGATCTGCAGGTTCCAGCCCGCACCCGAACCACGCGCATCGACCACCCCCAACACCGGCGCATACGAGACCGTCTGATCGGTCCCGTCCAACGTGTCCGAAAGCGACGGGTTCGCCGGCAAATTCAACGAAACACCCGCCGTCCCGGCAACCGTCGCGGTCGCCGTCAACGTCCCCGCCACCGCCGTTGCGGCCGCCACCAACGCCACCGCCAAAACCGCCGAGATGATGTAGAGCCGCTGCCTCTTCACCTGAATCACTCCTCAATAGCCAACGAAAGGGGAAAACCTGCTTGACAACCCCACTCTCGACACACCCGGTAAGAACCGAAGGGCGGCAGCGGTATGAAGAAGGAAGGGACGACCAGCGCCGGTTTCCGGCGCAGATCCGCTCGTTCTAGCCGAAGCCGAGGATGAACTTGGCGTCGTCCGACATCTTGTCGGGTGTCCACGGCGGTTCGAACGTCAGCTCGCTCTCGACGGCCTCGACCCCCGGGATCTCCCGGATCACGCGCTCGATGTCCTCCTGGATCATCGCGCCGGCCGGGCAGCCCATCGACGTCAGCGTGTACTGCACCTTCACGTTCGGGCCCTCGACCTCGGCGTCGTAGAAGAGCCCGAGCTCGACGATGTCCATTCCGAGCTCCGGATCCTCCACCTGTCGCAGTGCTTCGACGACGTCTTCTTTGCTGGGCATGACGCCAGGCTAGCTGAGGGCTCAGCTCAGCCGGACCTCTTCGCGCCGGTCGCGGGCGAAGAAGTGGATGCCGTCGACGAACCGCACCCAGTTGCAGCGGGTGCACATGACGAGCGAGTGCGTCCGGGCCGAGTCGGCGAGAAAGCGAACTCCATGCAGGAGATCGCCGTTCGAGACGCCGGTGGCGGCCACGATCACCTCTTGCGGCGCGAGGTCGTCGATCGTGAAGATTCGCTCGACGTCTGCGATCCCGTGCTCCTGCGCCTCGACGATCTCGGCCCGGCGGGTCGGCCAGAGCTGAGCCTGCAGCTCGCCGCCGAGGCAGCGCAGGGCTGCCGCGGCGAGCACCGCCTGGCGGGTGCCGCCGATGCCGATCGCCAGGTGGTCGTTCGTCCCACGCACCGCCGCGCTGATCGACGCAGTGACGTCGCCGTCCTGGATCAGCTTGATGCGGGCGCCCGACGCACGGATCTCCTCGATCAGGTCGTGGTGCCTGGGCCGGTCGAGAACAATCGCCGTGACGTCGTTGACCATCCGGCCGAAGGCATCGGCGATCGAGCGAATGTTGTCGCCGACCGGATCGGACAGCGAGATCTTCCCGCGGACGCGCGGGCCGACCGCCATCTTGCGCATGTACATGTCGGGCAGCGACGGCATCGACCCACGAGGGGCCGCCGCGATCATCGAGATCGCATTCGTCCCGCCCCGTGCGACGACCGAGCGTCCTTCGAGCGGGTCGAGCGCGAGGTCGAACTCCTCGCCACCCATGCCGATCTCCGAGCCCGCGCCGAGCTGCTCCGCACCCTCGTGCGCCCCGATCACCACGTGACCGCTGATCGGCATGCGTTCGAGTGCGAGTCGCGCACCGGAGAACGCGGCCTCTTCCGCGGCCTCCATGTCGGCGCGGCCGAGCCAGCGCGCTGCGGCCAGCGCAGCCCGTTCGGTGACGCGCGCGAACGTCTCGCACTGGCAGAGCCCGCGTGTGTCGTCGCTCTGCTGAGTCACGCGGTCAGCCGCGTTCGCTCGGCCGCCTGCATGACGAGCTCGATCACCTGGTCGATCGTGCGCTCCACATTCGCATTCTCGACCACAGGCACCGCCTCGCGCTCCGCCCTCCCGACGATGTAGCTCTGGATGCTGCGAATCGCGTCGAGCCGATCGAGGTACTTGTCCATCGCGCGGACGCCTCCGGTCGTCGAATCGCGTACGTGGAAGTGCAAGCGATGCACCTCGACGTCGGCGATCTCGATCACCACATGAACGAGCAGTGCCCCCTCGAGCTGGGTCGGCACGAGCCCGGGAACGAGATGCACGCCTTCGAGCACCATCGACCAACCCTCCGTGAGCGCGCGACGGACGGCGGCATCGACACCCACGCACACGTGCCGGCACTGGTCGACGAACCCCGCGATCGTCGGCTCGCCGGTCACCTCCCCTTCAAGTGCCGCTCCCGCCTCGAAGCTCGAAGAGTGAATCGTCGGCAGAAAGTCGGGCGAGAAGTACGCACGCATCGTCTGACGGATGAAGTCGGTCGACGCCACACGGGTGATACCGAGGCGATGCGCGACCTCGGCCGCAACGGTCGACTTGCCGGTCCCGGTGGAGCCGCCGATCAGCAGAATGACCGGCACGTCGAGCGCCTGCAGATCGGCAAGGCGCCTGAGGCGACCGACCGCGCGGTCGCCCTCGTCGGCACCCAGAACCTCCCGGGCGAGCTGCTCGAGCCGAGGCATTTCGGCCGCCCGGCCGTCACGCTCGGCCAGGTCGAGCTCGACGCGGCGCGCCAGCTGGTAGGCGTGGTCGGCCGGCACCCCGACGGCGATCAGCGCGCGCGCCATCAGCCCCTTCGAATACGGCAGCCCGGAATCGCCGAGCGGGAGCGGCTCGCCGTGGCGGCGCTGGCTCATCCGCGCGCCGCCACCGGCGCTGCGGCGAGCAGCACCTCGTCGATTCTCTCGCCGACGAGCTCGTTTCTCGCCAGCACGACCTGCCGGCCGTTCGCCCATGCATGTTCCGCGACCACGTCGACTGCGGCCGCCTTCAGCTCGACGAGATACGTATCGGCCTCGAGAGCTGCGAGCTCGCATCGAAGGGCCTCGCGGTTCGCGAGATTCGGGGAGACGTGCACGATCTCCGCTTCGAGATGCGACACGTCGACGGCCCCGGCTGTGAAGACCGCGACGCGCCCCGTGAGCGGCGCCTCCGGCGAGAGCACGAGCTCCACGTCTTCGCCGATCCGGATCACCGTGTCGGAGATCAGGCGGCGGTAGAGGTTCAGGTACGCATCGAGATCGTCGTCCCGGCCGACCACGAGCACGCGCCGGTCGACGTCGACCGGCGGGATTGCAGCCCCGCTCCCGTCGAATACGACCACATCGGGGCGCCGCGCCGCCGCGAGCGCCGCACCGGCCGCCACGTTCGAGGCGAAGACCGCGCCTGCGAGCCCACCGCCCGTCCGTCGGCAGCCGATCGTGGGCACGCCGGCAAGCGCGGCGATCTCGAGATGATCCGAGGCGGCGTGGCGCCCGGAGCGCGAGCGTTCGAGGAGCTCGTCGAGCGACGGCGGCGTCTCGATCACCTCGGGCTCGGGTGGCCCGCCGCGGCCCATCGACACGACGAGGACGCTGCGGTCGCGGGCAAGAAGCCGCGCGAGCTGCGTCGTGACGGCCGTCTTCCCCACCCGTTTGCCGGTGCCGATCACGGCGATCGACGGGAGGTGGAACGGCTCGAACACGGGCGGGTCGAACCGAAAGTCGGCGCCCACATAGGGGAGGCCGGCCGCGAGCGCCCGCGACGCCCAGCGCAGACGTTCCGCCGGACCGAGCACCGGCTCGTCCGACAGGTCGACAACCACGTCCGCTCCGTCGAACGACTCGACGAGCGGGACGCCGTAGTCGACGTCACCCCGTAGCTTCTCCGTCCCGCCGACCATAATCGCTCCGAGCCAGTCGTACGGCAGCGTCTCGAGTGCATCGCGGACCACGGGCGCGTAGTGCTCCCCGTCGATCAGCGCGATCGCCCTCACGCCCCTGACGATCCTTCACTCACCGGCGCGCGCTGACCTCGCGCTCGATGCGACCGGTGTACTTCTCGTACTCGCCGGTGGCGAGATCGAACTGGATGATCCGCTCCTGCCCGTGGAACGGATAGCGGCGCCACACCTCGACGTGGGTGCCGGAGACCTCGACGACGTTGTAACAGGGACGTGTGTTACCGCGGAGGCGCAGCGTCGACACCGTGCCGGTGTTGACGACGAACAGGCTCTCGAGCTTCCACGCGTAGGGCACATGCTTGTGCCCCGAGAGCACGAGGTGGACGCCCGCGCGCTGCAGGCACTCGATCGCGTCGCCGGCGTCGTAGACGACATTCCGCTCGCGGCCGGTGCCGGGTATCGGCAACAGGTGGTGGTGGAGCACGAAGATGCGCAACTCGGACGGCTCCGCCGCGAACTGCTCCTCGATGAAGCCGTAGCGTCCCCGGCCGATCTGCCCGTGGTCGAGGTCGGGCTCGGTCGAGTCGACCGCGACGACCGTGACGCCGGCCTTCCGGAGCACCGAGTTGCGTTCACCGAACAACTGCTCGAAGTGCACGTAACCGACGTTCCGAGAGTCGTGGTTTCCGGGTACGACGACGACCGACTCGCACTCGATCCGGTCGAGGTAGCGCCTCGCCTGGGCGTACTCCTCCTTGAACCCGAACGTCGTCAGGTCGCCTGAGCAGACGACGATGTCGGGCTTCAGATCGTTGACCTCCGCGATCGCCCTCTCCATCAGGTCCGGCACGAAATGCGGGTCGCCGCAGTGGAGATCTGACACATGAGCGATCGTCACCCCCATCCCGGCCCAGTCTAGGGCATCCGGGGCCGCTGCTACTGTGGCTTCAGTGGTGCCGGAAACACCTGTTTTCCAGGCATATTGCGGCGACGAGCCGCCGCGTTTTGCCAACCCCGCAGAACTCGAGTACGCGAAGGTGCTCGACTGGTACGGCATCCCGTGGCTGTACGAGCCCACGACCTTCGTGCTGGAGCGCGACGCGGACGGGCGCGTGACCGAAGCGTTCTCGCCCGACTTCTACCTGCCCGACCAGGATCTCTACCTCGAAGTGACCGTGATGAAGCAATCGCTCGTCACCCGCAAGAACCGGAAGTTGCGCAAGCTGCGTACGCTGTACCCGCACATCAAGATCAAGCTCTTCTACGAGCGCGACTTCGAACGACTCGCAGCGCGGTACGGCCTGCGGAAGGCCTCCTGAGCGCACTGGCCCTACACGACGAACGGATCAGCGAGGTCTTCCTCGCAGGCGATGAGATCCGCGGTCGCGTCCGCGAGATCGGCGGCGAGCTCGCGCGTGCCTACGGCGGCCGCGAGCCGCTCCTCATCGGCTCGCTCAAATCATGCATCCCGTTTCTCTGCGACCTCTCGCGCGCGATCCCGATCCACCACCACCTCGACTTCATCGAGCTTGCCGGCTACGGCGAGGACGATCATGGCATCCGCTTCCTCAAGGACATCGACGTCGAGCTGGCCGGCCGCGACGTCGTGCTCGTGGACGCGGTGATCGACACCGGCCTGACGATGCATTACCTCGTGCGCTCGCTGGCGCTGCGCGGGCCGGCCTCGCTGCACATCGCGACGCTCTTCGACCGCCCGTACCGCCGGCTCGTCGACGACCTGCCGGTGCGCTACGTCGGCTTCACGATTCCGGACGAGTTCTTCGTCGGCTACGGCTTCGAGCTCGAAGAGCGCTACCGGAACCTGCCCGACCTGCGGCTCCTCCGCTGAAGTTTAGGTCCGGCTAAAATCTCAGGGTGATCGCCTCCCGGGCCGAACTGCCCGAGGGTCTCCGCACGGTCGACGAGGCCCTCCACCGCACACGCTTCCGCATTCTCCCGTTCCTCGGGCCGGCCTTCATCGCCTGCGTCGCCTACATCGACCCGGGCAACTTCGCGACGAACGTCGCCGGCGGATCGCAGTTCGGCTACCGGCTCGTCTGGGTGATCGTCGGCGCGAACCTGCTCGCCATGCTGATCCAGACGCTCTCGGCGAAGCTCGGGATCGCGACCGGCCGCAACCTGCCCGAGCTCTGCCGCGAGCGGTACTCCCGCCGCACGACGATCATGCTCTGGCTCCAGGCGGAGGCGATCGCCATGGCCACCGACCTGGCCGAGTTCCTCGGCGCGGCGATCGGATTCCACCTGCTCTTCGGCTGGGGGCTCTTTCTGTCAGCGCTCGTGTCGGGCGTCGCGGCGTTCGCGATCCTGGGCCTCCAGCGCTACGGCTTCCGCCCGTTCGAGGCGGTGATCGCGGTGCTCATCGGCGTGATCGGCGCCTGCTACATCGCCGAGCTGACGTTCGCGCATCCCGACTACGGCGCCGTGTTCAAGCACGCGGTCGACCCGCAGTTCGGATCGAGCGAGGCCGTCCTGCTCGCGGTGGGAATCCTCGGCGCAACGGTGATGCCGCACGTCATCTACCTGCACTCCGCGCTCACCCAGGATCGCCTCGTGCCCGAGACCGACAAGGACGCACAGACCCTTCTCCGGTACACCCGCCTCGACGTGATCATCGCGATGGGCATCGCAGGCCTGATCAACGTGGCGATGCTCGTGATGGCGGCCTCGACGTTCTTCAAGAGCGGCCTTCTGCATGTCGATTCGCTCGAGAGCGCGCACAAGACCCTCCAACCGATTCTCGGCAGTGCGTCGAGCGTTTTGTTCGCGCTTGCCCTCATCGCTTCGGGGCTCTCGAGCTCGGCGGTCGGCACCCTCGCCGGCCAGGTCGTGATGCAGGGGTTCATCCGCCGCCAGATCCCGGTCACGGTGCGCCGCCTGGTGACGATGATCCCGGCGTTCATCGTGATCGCGATCGGCGTCGACCCCTCGAGGACGCTCGTCATCTCGCAGGTCATCCTGTCCTTCGGCATCCCGTTCGCGCTGATCCCACTCGTCGTCTTCACGGCGCGCCGCGATGTGATGGGCGCGCTCGTCAACCGGCGGATCACGACCGTCGCCGCGTCGGCAGTCGCAACCCTGATCGTTGCGCTGAACGCGTTCCTGATCTTCCAGGTCGCCGGGCTGTAGAAATCCTGCCGGCTCGGGCGTGAGAACGCTCGCGCACGCGACTGACTCTGGTTCGGCTACGCCGAATCAGAGTCGCGAGTTTCGGCCTGCCGCGGCATCCCGAAGGCCTCGCGAATCAGATTCGAAGAGCGAATGCCTCACCTAGCCACTCGTTGATCTCCAGCCCGCGACGTAGGGTGGTCGAGTGACGGTGACGGCGCGGAGTGTCGAGTTGCGCTCGACTGCGCAGGGGATAGCGGACGCGCTTCCCCTGAGGGTCGACGAGGTGGTGCTGACGGGGAGTGTCTCGCGCGGTGTCGCGGACGACGTCTCCGACATCGAGATGCTGATCGTGACCCAGGACGAACTCGACCTCGATGAGTGCTTCTTGCTGGCCTCCGCGTCTGGCGTTACCGACCTTGGAACGTGGGGCCAGCAGGGCATGCCGACGAAGCGTGTATCGGGCTACCGCAACGGCGTCCCGGTCGAGCTGATCTGGTGGTCGCACGCGCACGCCGCGACCGCGATCGATGCCATCTTCGCGGGCGATCTCTCCGCGACTGCCGACGCGATAGCCAACGGGGTCGCCTTACGCACGTCGGGGCGGCTGGCGCAGTGGCAGGAGCGACTCCGCTACTACCCGGACGAGCTTGCGAGGGAACGCATCGAGGATGCAGCCCTTACCTGGGGCGGGTTCGCAGCTGCGGGTCTGTTGACCCTCGTCCGCCCGGGAGAACGGCTCGCGCTTGTCGAGCGAATGGCCGATGACGCGTCGCGGGTCGTCCGCATCGTTTTCGCGCTGAACCATGTCTGGCAGCCGACACTCAAGCGGCTCGCGGATCGGGCCGCCACGTTGGTCCACAAGCCTGAACGCCTGGCTGAACGGATCGAGGAGGCGCTAACAGACCCGGATCCTCATCGTGCTCTGATCGTCATGACTGAGCTTCAGGCCGAGACGGTCGCGCTCGCGCCAGACGGGCCGAACATCAACCGGGCGCGGAAGTGGCTCAGCGACGGACGCGAGATTCTGGTTCAGCACCTCAGGGACTCTGAACTCTGATCATCTTGCCGGCCCCACCCCACTGAACCTGATTCGGCGCCGGCCGAATTCTCCGTCATCGGACTCCTCACCACCGGCGCTCCGCGGCCGGGTACGTTCGTGGCGGTGGCAGAAGCGATCCTTCAGGCAGCCGCGCAGGCATGGCCACCGTTCGTTCTGGTCACGGGCCTGCTTCTGATCGGCACCGTAGTCGAGGCCGATGGCCTCTTCGCGGCAATCGGCACGCGGATCGAGCGGATCGGAGGCGGCCCGGTTGTGCTCCTTGCCACGCTGCTCGGTCTCGACGCGGCTGTCACGGCCCTTCTGAACCTCGATACAGCCGTGGTCTTCGTGACCCCGATCATCCTGCACGCAGCGAGGCAGCGCGACTGCGACGAACGACCGTTCCTCTACGGCGCCCTGTTCATGGCGAACGGTGCTTCGCTGCTCCTGCCCGGATCGAATCTGACCAACCTGATCGTGCTCGCACACGAGCCGCTCTCGGGTGCCGCGTTCGCCAAGACGATGGTGCTCCCGTGGCTTGCTGTCGTCACGCTCACGATCGCCTTCGTCGCCATCGTCTACCGGCCCAAGACCCTCGGCGGAAACCCGGATCCGCTCGCTCCGCTTCACTTCGGGCTCGGCGTGGCGGTGACCGTCGCAGCAACCGCGCTGATCCTCGTTCTGCGCAACGCCGCGCTGCCCGTACTCATCATCGGAATCGCCGCAGTAGCAGTGCGGCGACTACGGCCGAAACTGTCCCCGCACGTCCTCGTGGGCCTGTTCCTGCTTTCGGTATCCGTGGGCACGCTTGCCCGGCGCTGGAGCGGCCCGGCCTCGCTCTTCGGCCAGCTCGGAGGTGTCGAAGCTGCCGCTCTCGGAACGGTCGCGAGCGTGGCGATCAACAACCTCCCCGCCGCCGCGTTGCTTTCAGCTCACGCGCCCGCGCATCCGCTCCCGCTGCTCATCGGGTTGAACCTCGGCCCAAACCTCGCCGCCACCGGCTCGCTGTCGGCATATCTCTGGTACCGAGCGGCACGCCGGGTTGGCGCTCAGCCGTCGCTCAAGCAGTCGTCGCTTCTCGGCCTCGCGCTCGTGCCGCTCACCGTCGCCGCTGCACTCGGCGCACTTTCCCTGGCAGACCCTCGCGCGTTCTGAGGTGTCTTACAGATAGCCCATCGGGTCGACGGGGTTGCCGTCGATCCGGACCTCGAAGTGCAGGTGCGGGCCGGTGCACTCGCCGGTGCAGCCGACGTAGCCGATCACTTGACCCTGGCTGACGCGCTGGCCGCAAGTGACCGCAATCGCGGACTGGTGACCGTAGGCCGTCGCGAGGTTGCCGCCGTGGTCGATCACGACCAGGTTGCCGTAGCCCGACTCCCAGCCGCAGTAGATGACCGTCCCGGCCGCGGCGGCCTTGATCGGCGTGCCGGTGTTGGCGCCGATGTCGATGCCCTGGTGCAGGCGTCCCCAGCGCCAGCCGAACGGGCTCGTGATCGGCCCATTCACGGGCCAGATGAGACCGGCGGACGAGCGTGTCACCGTCGCCCCGGTCGATCCGTTCTGCGCCTGGGCGGCCCGGATGCGCGCCGCGATGTCGTTGCTCGCCGCCTGGAGCGCGTCGATCTCCTGTGCTTCGGCCTGCTCGGCGGCGGTGAGCTTCGAGAGATCGGTGAGCTTCGACTGCTTCGTGGTCGAAAGACTGGTCGCAGCGCCCACGAGCTGGTTTCGCACGTCGCGGGTCTGCGCAGTGCGGGCCGAGATGATCGCCGTTTCGCCGCGCACGGTCGCGCGCAACCCGATCGTCGTCGCGCGCACAGCTGCGACCTGGAGCTTGGCGGAACGCACCTGAGCGGCGATCCGGCGGTCCTGGTCGCCGATCTCGTTCATGTACTGGACCTGGTCGAGGGCATCCTGGATGCTGCGCGCTCCCAACACCACGTCGAGCGTCGAAGCGGGCTCGGACTCGTAGATCTCGACGAGGCGCGTATTCAACGTCCTAATCGACGTTGCATACTGCGCCTCGAGGAACCGAAACCTCGTCGTCTGAATCGTGTAGAGCTGGTTCAGCGCGGTGAGGCGTTGCTGGTGCAAGGAGAGGTCGCTCTCGAGCGTCGAAAGCCGTAGCGAAACGTCGCCCACTTTGGCCTCGAGCGACCGGATGCGCGCCGTGTACCCGTCGACCTCGTTACGGAGCGCCTGCTCACGCTGCTTCTGCGCTGCGAGGTGCCCTTGCAGCGAGGCGATCTTCGAGTCGATCTGGTGCTTTTTGCCAATGTCGTCGCCGAACGCGGGCGTGGCGCACACAAGCACAACGACGACGGCGAGCAGGATCCGCCGCATGGCGGACGATTCGCCGCCGGGCACGCTTACTCCTGCGGGATCCTCGGCTGATCTCCCTCGATCGCCCGCAGCGCCCGGGCAACAGCCTGGCGTAACGGCCCGACGAGCTCGCGGTAGTCGTCGTCGCCGATCTTCGCCGTGCGATGGTCGAACTCGAGCTCCTTCAGCGCCGCGAGCGCCTGGTCGCGCTGCTCGACGAGCCCGAGACGCCGCTCCTCCTCCTCACCCGGCCTGTCGAGCCGGTCGTCCCCGGCAACGGGCTCGCGCAGGAACGGCAGCGCGACGAGCAGCACCGCGACCGCGGCGAGCAGCGTGCCGAGAACGATCGTCATGCCCGGGCGGGCGCGAGCCGGGTCACGAGCCGCCGCTGCTCCCGCGCGTCCGGCCAGAGCGCGACGCCGGCCCCGAGCAGGAAGACGAACCCGGCCACCCAGATGAGGTTGATCAGCGGCTTCACGAGCACCTGGGCGTAGACGACCTTCGTCTTCGGGTTGACGTCGTCGGCGATCACGTAGAGATCCTCTGCGCGCAGCCAGCTCGTCTTGATCCCCACCTCACGCGACGGTTCCGGCGGGAAGAAGTACTGGTTGTCGCCCGACGACAATGTTCCGTTCCAGCGGCCGCGCACGCTGAAGATCGCGCGCGTCTCGATCGCCTGCGGCGTCGGCGTCACTGTCACGTTGCGCAACGTCAACGTGTAGCCGGAAAGCGTCGTGCTCTGACCGGGCACGAGCCGCACCTCTTTCGACCGGCCGTAGGCACTCGACCCGGCGATGCCGATCGCGAGCAGGACGATCGCCGCGTGCACGACGTAGCCGCCGTAGCGGCGCCGGTTGCGCGACACGAGCAGGAAGAGCGAACCGGTGGCACGTGTGCCGCGAACGAGCTCGAGCACGATCGAGGCCAGCACGAACGCCGAGAACGTATACGCGATGATCCCCGGCTTCGACGAGCCCGCCCCGACGGCGAGGAGCACGAGGCCGCACACCACCGTGACCGCGATCGGCCACGCGAGCGTGCGGAGGAGCGCACGAACGCTCGTCTTCCGCCAGGCGATCAACGGCCCGATGCCCATCAGCAGCAAGAGCGGTAGCCCGAAGATGCGCAGGAAAAAGTCGTAGTACGGCCTGCCCATCGTGCGCGTCTCGCCCTTTACGAGCTGGGTGAGGATCGGGAAGAGCACGCCCCAGAGCACGGTCAGGCAAAGCGCAACGAGCAACAGGTTGTTGTAGAGGAACGCTGCTTCCCGCGAGAGAGCCGACTCGAGCTTCGTGCGAGCTTTGAGGAGAGGCAGGCGGAACATGATCAGGCAGAGCGAGAAGAGCGATGAGATCACGACGAACACCAGGAACCACGAGCCGATCGAGCTCTTGGCAAACGAATGGATCGAGTTCACGACGCCCGACCGGGTCAGGAACGTGCCGAACACCGACAGCTCGAAGGCCAGCGCGACGAGCACCATGTTCCAGACCTTCAGCATGCCCTTTCGCTCCTGGATCATCACGGAGTGTAGGAACGCCGTCGCCGCGAGCCACGGCATCAGCGCGGCGTTCTCCACCGGGTCCCAGGCGTAGTAGCCACCCCAGCCCACCTCGACATACGCCCAGTGGGCGCCGAGCAGCTGACCGAAGCCGAGGAAGGCCCACGCGGCAAGCGTCCAGCGGCGCGTCGCCACGAGCCAGCGCTCGTCGGTGTTGCCCGAGAGCATCGCGCCGGCGGCGAAGGCGAACGGCACCGAGAGACCGACGTAGCCGAGGTACAGCATCGGCGGATGGGCGACCATGTACGGGTTCTGCAGGCTCGCCGTCAGGCCGGCCCCGTCGAGCGGCGCGGTCTGCGTGCCGAACGGCGTCGCGACGGCAACGAGCACGAATGCGAAGAACGAAGCGATCCCGCCGAACACCGGCACGACCCAGGCGGTCAGGTCGCGCAGCAGCTTGCGATTCAGCGCAACCGACAGCGCGCCGTACCCGGTGAGCACAAGGAGCCAGAGGAGCAACGACCCTTCCTGCCCGCCCCAGAACGCGCTCAACGCATAGGCCGTGGGAAGCGTACGGTTGGTGTGTGCTGCGACGTACGAGAACGTGAAATCGTGGCGCACCAGGGCGACGGCCAGGACGACCGCCGCGATCAGGGTCGTGGCGAAGCTGCAGTAGAGCGCGTTGCGTGCCGACGACGCGAGCCGGCGGCGGTTCGTCAGTGCGGACGTGACGCCTGCCACAAGCGCGTACACCGAGAGGCCCAGGCTGAGAACGAGGGCGGCGCGACCGAGATCAGCCATCTAGCCGGCTAGGCCTTCGGTGCCGTCGCCGTGTACTTGGACGGGCACTTGGTGAGGATGTTGTTGCCCGTCATCCGTCCGTGGGCATAGCTGCCACTGACGACGACGCTGCGGCCGACTGTGAAGAGCGGCGGCGGACTGTCGCCGTGATAGACGACCGGCACGATGCCGCTCTTGCCGTCGATGTTCTTCAGGCCGAAGCGCAGGCCACCCGCCGAGTGCGAATCGCCGCGCACCGGCGCGACGACGACGCCGACGACCGCGAGCTTGCCGGCGTGGCCGGTCAGCTGGCTGGGCGTCAAGGTCGGCGTCGAGTTGCCCGCGACTGCGGTGTAGAGCAGGAAGACGGCCAGAACGGCCGCCACTCCAAGGGCGACGACAAGCCGCGCGGGACTGCGCGTGGGCACGGCCCTAGCTTAGCTCGCGTCGGCGTTCGCGGTCTGCTGACGCGCAGGCACGCGATAGCCGTGATCGGCACAAAGTGAGCCGGGTGCATCCTCGGTCAGCGCGTCGCAGTAACCCTTGCCGTACGCGGCCCGCATAAAGGCCGCCACGACGTCAAGCGACCACTCGCTGATCCCTGACGCCTCACGCCACAGGTCGGCGAGCCGCAGGTCGATGTCGAGCTCGAGCAGGTCGATGCGGGACGGGCGCGCGGACATGCGCCTCAGAGTAGAAAGGGAATCGGACGGACTCCGCTGTGGCGATTCCGCAGCCCGAGCATCTAGGCTCGGCGCACCGCGATGTCGCTCAAGCTCCACTACGGCCCCGCGCGGGTCCCGGCTCGAGAGTCCCCGGAAGCGGCTGTGGCTGCGCTCGTCGAGCACGGGCACACCGCTTGCGAGATCGACTTCGAAGGACGCTTCTGGATGGACTACGACTTCGCTGCCGAGTTTGGTGACCGCTGCGCGGCGGCCGGCATCGTCTTGTCGGTGCACGCTCCAATCGCCGGCTTCATGGGCCATGCCGAGCGCGGCAAGAAGCTGAACATGGCCGTGGGGATGCTCGACCACTCGGCCGGAATCGCGAAGACGGCCGGGGCCGAGCTGGTCGTGTTCCATCCCGGCTTCCTGCTCGGCAGGACGCGCGAGGATGCCCTGGCGGCCGTCGTCGAGCAGCTCGGCGAGCTCCGGGAGCGGCTCGAAGGGAAAGAACGCGCAGTGCCGTTCGGGGTCGAGGTGATGGGCCGTGTGCGCGAGCTCGGCTCGATCGACGACGTCTGCGAGATCGCCTCGCGCCTCGACTGGGTGCGGCCCGTGCTCGACTTCGCCCATCTGCACGCGACGTCCGACGGGGCGTTCACGTCGGCGGAGCCGTTCGTCGCCGCCCTGGCGCAGGCGGACGCCGTGATCGAGCCCGGCGCACCGTTTCACATCCACTTTTCGGACATCCAGTTCGCGAACCGGAACGAGACGAAGCACCTGCCATACGGCGAGGGGACACTGCGCGCGGAGCCGCTGCGGGACGCGCTCGCACGGTTCGAGCGCCCGGCGACGGTGATCTCGGAATCTCCGACCCCGGCCTCGACGGAGGCGATCAAGGAGATCCTCGGCGCGTAGGTAGGCTCGGATGCGTGCTTGACCCAAAGGTTTTCAAGGCGTATGACGTCCGTGGGATCTACCCGGCCGAGCTCGACGAGGCAGGTGCCTACGCGGTCGGTCGCGCCTACGTGGAGCAGTTCGAGACCGCCTCGATCGCCGTCGGACGCGACATGCGCCTGTCCGCGCCGTCGATGGCTCGTGCTGTGATCGAGGGCGCTGCCGACGCCGGCGCCGACGTGCTCGACCTCGGCCTGGTCGGCACCGAGATGCTGTATTTCGCCGTCGGCAGCCTCGAGCTCGACGGCGGACTGATGGTCACCGCGTCGCACAATCCGAAGCAGTACACGGGGATGAAGATCGTTCGTCGCGGCGCGCTGCCGGTCGGCGGCGAGTCGGGGCTCCTCGACGTGCGCGACCGCGCTGTCGCCGCCGTCTGGCGCGACGCGGCCCGCGGAGAGATCCGCGAGGAAGACGTCTGGGCAGCGTTCGTCGACCGCGTCCTCTCGTTCGTCGACAGCTCGGCCCTTCGCCCGCTCCGCATCGTGATCGACGCGGCGAACGGCATGGCGGGAGCGATGCTGCCCCCCGTCCTGGACCGGCTGCCGATGCTCGACGTCGTCCGGTGCTACTTCGAACCGGACGGCTCGTTCCCCAACCACGAGCCGAACCCACTGCTGCCCGAGAATCGCAAGTTCATCATCGACAAGACACGCAGCGAGGACGCCGACTTCGGCGTCGCCTACGACGGCGATGCCGACCGCTGCTTCTTCGTCGACGACACCGGCGAGTTCGTCCCCGGCGACTTTACGACCGCGCTGTTCGCGGAGACGATTCTCGGCCGCGAGCCGGGCGGCAAGGTGATCTACGACGTTCGCGCCTCACGAGCCGTGCCGAAGGCGATCATCGACGCGGGCGGCGTCCCGCTGATCAACCGGGTCGGCCATGCGTTCATCAAGCAGCGCATGCGCGAGGAAGACGCGGTGTTCGGTGGCGAGGTATCGGCGCACTACTACTTCCGCGACTTCTCGCAGGCCGACTCGGGCACCATCCCCTTCCTCCTGATGTGCGAGCTGGTCTCGCGCCGCGGCCGGCTGAGCGAGGTGCTCGCGCCGTTCCGCAGCCGCTACTTCATCACGGGCGAAATCAACACACCGGTCGCAGACGTCCCGGCGAAACTCCGGGAGCTCACCGAGCGCTTCGGGCCCGACGGCAGGGTCTCCGAGCTCGACGGCCTCTCCGTCGACTTCGCGGACTGGCACTTCAACGTGCGCCCCTCCAACACGGAGCCGCTGCTGCGGCTAAACCTCGAGGCGGACTCGCAGGAACTGATGGACGCGAAATGCGACGAGGTTCTCGGCATCATCCGCGGGTGAGCGGCAGCGCAGCTCCAGCGGTGCCAGGCACCGGAACGGAGCCCCCGATACCGTCGACCACGAAGTCGTTGAAGCGACGACGAGCTGAAGACGGAGTCGCGCCGAAGTAGCCGAGCACAAACTCGGCGTCGAGCCACGCCGGCGGGCGCTCGAGTCCGAGAGTGGCCCGCATGCTGCTCGATCGCCAATGCTCCGGCCGGCGGGCGCCGCCCGAGCGAACGGGGTTGAGCAGCACATACCGAACGGACGTGAGCAGGTACGCATCGTCCTCGATCAGGTGACTCGTGAAACGTCGCCCGAACAGGTGATCCTTGCGCTTGTTGATCCAGTTCGATGTCGTCGCGAACCGCCCGTTCAGTTCGCACATGCCGGCTGACAGCGTCTCGTTGATCTGAAGCACAAGGTGGTAATGGTTCGTCATGAGACAGTACGCGAGGATCCGCCAACCGTGGCGCCGGGCCGCCCGCTCGAGCTCGCGGACGAAGAGCCTCCCGCTCCAGTTCCCGAAGGAGATGTCCCGTTGGTCGTTCCCGCGCGTGTGCACGTGGTAGAACCCGCCAGGCACCTCGATCCTCAGTGGTCTGCCCATCGGGGTCGACGGTAGGCCGAGCGAGCACGGCGTGCCAGTGTCCGTTTCACTCTCGGCGCAGAGTTGGTGCAGTTCCGACGGTGCCTGGCACCGACCGGGGCGTGGCTAGGATCGCGGCATGATCGAGCTCGGGCACGTCACTGGCCGAAAGCCCCCGTTTCGGTACGCGGCCTACCAGCGGGTCGGGTTCTCCGAGACCGACGCCCAGGGTGTCGTCTACTACGGCCGCTACATGCCGTACTTCGACCTCGCGCGCACCGAATACCACAGGCACCTCGGGCGTGTGCTGCTCGGAGACGTCGACTTTGCGATGCGAGCCGTCTCAGTCGAGTACGTCGCAGGCGCGCGCTTCGACGACCTGCTCGAGATCTTCGTGCGTGTCGAACGCATCGGCACGACAAGCATCACCTACGACCATGCCGCGTACCGCATCGACGACGACGGTGACACCCTGATGGCGACGGCGAAGGCAACCGTCGTCTGCATCGCGCTCGACGAGCGCAAGGCCCTGCCGGTGCCCGAGGCGTTCCGCGAGCGGATCAACGCCTTCGAGATCGGCTGACACCCGCATTCCGGCGCTATCCCTCGGTCGAGGTACCCCGCTCGAAATCACCTCGATCCCTCGATCGAGGGAACGCCTCAGGACGGGGTGACGCGGTACGCGTCGAACACGGCTTCGACGTTGCGCAGCGCCGTAAGCAAGGCGCGCAGGCCCTCCACGTCGCCCACCTCTGCCGTGTACCAGTTCTTCGCAAGCTGGTCCTCGACGACACCGCCGTAGCTGACGATGTTCGCCCCGTGCTCGGAGAATGTCCGGGCGACGTCTTCGAGCAGGCGCGGGCGGTCCCAGGAGTCGACCGCGATCTGCACCCTGAAGCTCTTCGCAGAGATCGCGCCGTCCCAGTCGACCGGGGTGAACCGCTCCGGGCTCCGGCGCAGCGCCTTCACGTTCGGGCAGTCGTCGCGATGGATGGTGATGCCTTTGCCCATCGAGATGTAGCCCACGATCGGGTCGCCCGGCACCGGCGTGCAGCACTTCGCAAGCCGCACGAGTACGTCGGTGACCCCGGGGACGACCACGCCCATGTCGGAGCCCGACACCGGCTGTGTCTTCGGCGCCTTCGTGACCACCGGCGCGACCTCGGCAACCTGCTCCGTCTTCAGCCGCTGCACGACCTTGTTGACGATCACGCTCGGCTGCAGCTTCCCGGAGCCGAGTGCGAGGTAGAAGTCCTCCGCCTTCTTGAACCCGGTTTCGCGAATCACCTGCGCGAGCGTCGCCGAGCCGCGCAGCTTCGTGTATGGCAGGTTCTGCCCTTTCAGCGCATGCTCGAGCGCCTCACGCCCCTTCACCTCGGCGTCCTCGCGGGTCTCGCGCGAGTACCACTGGCGGATCTTGTTGCGGGCACGCGAGCTCTTCGCCAGTGACATCCAGTCGCGCGACGGGCCGCGTCCTCCCTGCTTCGACGTGAGGATCTCGACGAAATCGCCGTTCTTGAGCGTGTAATGCAGCGGCACGATGCGGCCGTTGATCTTCGCGCCGACCGTGCGATGCCCGACATCGGTGTGCACGGCGTACGCGAAGTCGATCGGTGTCGCTCCGGCGGGCAGCGTCTTCACCTGACCCTTGGGCGTGAAGACATGCACCTCCTCGTCGAAGAGGTCGGTGCGGAACGTCTTCATGAACTCGCGCGGGTCGGCCTCGTCAGTCGTGCTCTCGTCCATCAGCTGCTTCACCCAGGCGACCCACTCGGTGTCCTTGTCCTTCTTGCCGCGCTTGTAGAGCCAATGTGCGGCGACGCCGTACTCGGCCGTCTCGTGCATCTCCCGCGTGCGCACCTGGATCTCGAGCGGGCGCCCCTGCGGCCCGATCACGGTCGTGTGCAGTGCTCGGTAGCCGTTGAACTTGGGCATCGCGACGAAGTCCTTGAAGCGCCCGGGCATCGGCTTCCACAGCGAGTGGATCAGGCCGAGCGCGCCGTAGCAGTCGCGCGTCCCCTCGTCGCCTCCACGCTCGGCGATCACACGCATCGCCGTCAGGTCGTAGATCTCGTTGAACTCGCGACCCTTCTTGGCCATCTTGTCGTAGATCGAGAAGAAGTGCTTGGCCCGCCCCGAGATCTCGGCCGGGATGTCGACCTTGTCGAGCTCCTTCTGCAAGACCATCGCCGCCTCGCGTACGTGCTCCTCGCGGTCGGTGCGCCGCTCGGCGACCATCTGCTTGATCTCCTCGTACTTGCGCGGATGGAGCGTCTGGAACGCCAGGTCCTCGAGCTCCCACTTGAGCGCATGGATGCCGAGCCGGTGCGCAAGCGGCGCGTAAACCTCGAGCGTCTCGCGCGCCTTCTGCAACTGCTTCTGCTTGCCGAGGTACTCGATCGTGCGCAGGTTGTGCAGGCGGTCGGCGAGCTTGATCAGGATCACGCGAAGATCCTCCGCCATCGCCACGATCAGCTTGCGGTAGTTCTCTGCCTCCGCATGCTCGCGGCTCTGGAAGCGGACCCGGGTCAGCTTGGTGACGCCCTCGACGAGTTGCGCGATCTCCTCGCCGAACTCGGATCGCAACTCGTCGATGTCCGTGGACGTGTCCTCGACGACGTCGTGCAGAAGGGCGGCGGCGAGCGTCGGCTCGTCGAGCTGGAGCCCGGCGAGGATCTTCGCGGCGCCCCACGGGTGGTAGATGAACTCCTGACCCGACTGGCGCACCTGGCCGGCGTGCGCGTCGGCGGCGTACTGAAACGCCCGCGTCAGAAGATCGCGGTCCACGTCCGGCTTGTAGGCCTCGACCTCGGCGATCAGCTCGTCGACGAGGTCCTGATGCCGTTCGAGCACTGCCACCGATTCAGTGTACCCCCGAGGTTGCCCGGCTCAGCTCACCCCTCAGGAGGAAACCGCCGTCCGCCGATGAACGACACGATCCGATGTTCGCGCGCCGTCGACAGACGAAGAAGCTGCTTCTCATCGCCCGCATGCTGCGCGAGCTCGACGCCGCTGCGGCCAGGCCTACGCCGCCGCAGCGAGCACGGGTCTCGCTTCGAGCATCGCTCTGAACGCCTGCGATTCGAGCAGGCTGCGACGTGCGCCGTCGGCCAGTTCGAGCTCGGCGAAGACCTGACGCGCCTCCGGCGACCAGGACGCCTCGCCGGCCTGCCACTGCGCCACGAGCCGCTCGCGCAGTTCGGCGAAGCCCTCGGCGGCGTCGAAGACGCGCCGCACGACGAGCTGCGGCGCCACCACTCCGTTCCAGCGGTTCTCCTGGAGGCGAAATGCGATGTCGTAGCGCCCCTCATGGCGAAACCGGTCGAGGTGCCCGCCCATGCCGAAGGCGATCGCCGTTCCGGCGTCGCGGCCCTGCTGGCGCACGCGGAAGCGGAGGTGCTTGCCGTCGCCCACCGTTGCCAGATCGGTCAGCTCGCACCCGTCGACGAGCAGGAGCACGCCGGGATTGCCGATCCCGAACGGCGCGAGGCGCGCGAGCTCGGCGCAGAGGTCGAGGTTCAGCTTGCTGCCCGGCACGATCGCGTCCACCCTCGTCACCGGCTGGAGGTCGTCGTCGGTCAGGGCTGCGTCGGCGTGTGCGGCGAACGCGGCCGCGAACGTCTCGACACGGTCGGAGGCGATCGTCAGGCCCGCAGCGGCACGGTGGCCGCCAAAACGCTCGAGGTACGCGGCGCAGGCGCCGAGCCCTGCGTGCAGGTCGAAGGCGGGCACCGAGCGTCCGGAGCCCTTCCAGTCGCCGTCGGTGCCGGTGATCAGCACGACCGGCCGGTTGTAGCGCTCGACGAGGCGTGATGCGACGATGCCGATCACGCCCTCGTGCCACCCTTCGCCCCAGACGACGTAGCCTCGGCGCCGGCGACGCGCCTCGGGCCACGACTCGACCTCGGCGACCGCCTCGCGCAGAATCCGCTCCTCGACCGCCTGCCGCTCGCGATTCAGCGACTCGAGCTCCTCCGCGAGCTTCATCGCCTCGCGGTCGTCCTCGGTCAGGAGCAGCGCGAGGGCGGCCTCCGGGCGGCAGAGCCGGCCCGAGGCATTGATACGCGGGGCCAGCCGGAAACCGATCGACGACTCGTCGACGGCGGCCGGGTCGACATGACCGACGCGCATCAGCGCCCTCAAGCCCGGCTTCTGCGTCTGAGCGAGCCGGCGCAGACCGAGCAGCGCGAGCGCCCGGTTCTCGTCGACGAGCGGTACGACGTCGGCAACGGTGGCAAGCGCGACCACGTCGAGGTGCCGCTCGAGGAACGGATGGTCGGCGCCGAGCAGCGCCTGCGCGAGCTTCCACACGACGCCGGTGCCGCACAGCCCCTTGAACGGGTAGTCGCCCTTGAGCGGCGCCACGACGGGACAAGCGGGAAACTCCTCGGCAGGTCGATGGTGATCGGTGACGACCACCTCGAGCCCGAGCGAGCGTGCATGCTCCACCTCGGCGACCGCGGTGATGCCGCAGTCGACCGTCAACACGAGGTCGAACCCCTCTTCCTGAAGACGGGTGAGCGTGCCGGCATTCAGGCCGTAGCCCTCTTCGAACCGCGACGGCAGGTGCCACGCCACATCCGCATGGGATCCCAGCTCAGTGCAGAGCTCGCGCAGGGCGAGCACGGCGAGCGCCGTCGCGCAGATGCCGTCTGCGTCGTAGTCGCCGTGCACGCAGATCCGAGCGCCCGCCGCAACGGCGGAGGTGATCGCGGCAACCGCCTCCCGCATGTCGCCGAGAGCGAACGGATCATGCCCCGGCAGCGCCCCTTCGAGGAAGCGGCGGGCCTCCGCGGGGTCGTCGTAGCCGCGGCGCACGAGCACCGATGCCGTCACCTCGTCGAGCCCGAGCGACCCTGCGAGCTCGCGCACGGACACGTGCGAGCATGGTTCAAGCTGCCAGATTCCGGTCGCCATCCGCTCCGTGACGGTACGGGCGGCATCGGACAGAACTCGCTGGGAAACGCCGAGAGCCTCTTCCGGCGCGGGCCTTCATTCTCTCGGCAGCTGCACACCGAGCCACGTGAGCACGACCACCACGCCGACGAGGGCAGCGAGACCCCCGTAGACCCACTTCGGGTGACCCGACTCCCGAATGGTCGCAGCGAACGCGCGACCGAGCAGGATCAGCACCGCCGCCACGAGCCCCGTCCCGATGACAAGCGCGGGCAGCCAGATCACGAGGCGTAGCCAGTTGGAGGTGGCGGCGATCACGTTCACTACGATGGGATCGTGCCTGAATCGCTCCCGTCGCCCGACGCGAACTACACGTCAGGCAACGACTACGTCGTCGAGTTTCTCGGCTACCGGTTTTCGTTCTCGAGCGTCGACTTCGAGGGTCGCGTGGTTGCTGCGGCAGTGAAGCTCGGCGTCGTCGAGGCGCCGGAACTCGACGACGACGAGACGGCAGACCTCGTGGCGCTTGCTGCGCAAGGCGTGATCGAGGAGCCCTTCTCACGGCTCGGGCGCTACCTCGTTCGCCACTGGGAGCGGGTTTCGCTCCTCCAGGGCGAGTCGCTCGTGTACTGGCTGCGCAAGCTGATCTTTCGCGGCGCCTGGCTCGACCACCAGGTGAAGCGCGGCGCGCTCGAAATCGTGTGGGACGAGAGCGACGCGGAGTTCGCCTACCAGCATCCGGGCGGCGGCGGCCGGCCGCTGCTCGAGCTTGCACCGGTACCGTCGTGGCACGAGCTGCAGTTTCGCCCCTAGCGGGCTGCGCCTACCTGGCGCTGCTGCTCGGCCTCGACCACTTCGCGAACTATCCGGAGCAACTCGCACTCGGGGTGCTCACGTGGCTCGTGCTCGCCGGGGCACTCGCGCGTGTGCCGCCGGAACAACGTGCCCAGGCGCTCGGCGTCGTCGCCTTCGCGACGATCGGCGAAGTGACCGGCTCACTCGTCTGGGGCGTCTACCACTACCGCCTGCACAACCTGCCCCTCTTCGTCCCGCCGGCGCACGGGCTCGTGTATCTCACGGGCTTCGCGCTCGCCTGGGCGCTGCGGCGGCACGCGAGCCTGCTGGTCGGTGTCGCCGCCACGGTCGCGACCGCCTGGGGCGTACTCGGGGTGACCGTGCTGCCGCAACGCGACGTTGCAGGCGCCTTCGGGGTGCCCCTGCTGCTGCTCTTCCTCTGGCGTGGCCGCAACCGCGCCATCTACGCCGGCGTCTTCCTCGTCGTGGCCTCACTGGAGCTGTACGGCACGGCGATCGGGACGTGGCGCTGGGCGCGCGAGCTGCCGGGGCTCGGGATTCCCGACGGCAACCCGCCGAGCGGCGTCGCGTCGGGCTACGTGTGGTTCGACGTGATGGCGCTGCTGACCGCGCCGCTCGCGCTCCGGCTGGTCACGAGGCGTCGAGCTTCCCGAACTCGGCATGAAGCCGAACAGCCTCTCTCGAGCACCACTCACGCGTGATCGCGACCCCAAGCTGGGCCGATGCGACCTCCGCGAGGCGCAGCCCGAGCCGGCGGCAGAGCAGTGTGAAGCCGCGCGGCGCCGCATCGGTGTGGGCGACGAACATGACGCCGCGTGCCGGGCCTTGCAGCTCCAGCAGGTAGTACGAGCGGATCCCGCGCTCGCTGTCGAGCGGCACCGGCAGCGGCACGCTGCTCGCGTCCTGGACGCAGTAGGGGAAACGCCCGTCGTCGAGCACGCCTCGCAGCGCGGCGACGACATCGCTGCGGTGTGCCCGCAAGGCGAACCCGCGATCGACAAGCTCGAGCCGGTCGCCGGCGGCGAGGTAGACGGCGGCCAGTTCGCAGGACAGCGCCTCGGCCGCGATCTTCCCGAGTGCGCGCATCACGGGCGCGACATCGACCGCCGCCACGGCCACGGCGGCGCGCACCGCCTCGAGCTCCTCGAGCTCGTCGGCGAGCTGCCTGGCCGGGGTCACCGCCACCACCGCCTCGGCCGCCATCGTCGCCGCGGCCGCGAGGGCGTCGTCGGTCGCAGCGTCGAGCGCATCGTCCTCGCACCCGAGCACGACGACCACGTCGTCGGTCACCGGCACGAACGCTGCCGCCCGCGCGTAGTACGGCCCGAAGACGAGCTCCTTGCCGCCGGTGGCGAGGCGCACGGGACGCCGGGTGCCGAGAGCCGCGGCGAGTGAGCTTTCCTCGTCGCTCGAGACCTCGATCAGGCCGGCCCAACCCGCGCCGCGACCGCTGCCGCCGAAGTGCACGAACCGGTTTCCCGTGATCCGCCGCAACACGAACAGATCGCACGCACCGACGGACGCCGCTGCGGCGTCCGCGCGTGATGACGTGGTGCCCATCGGCGACAGACTAGAACAGCGTCGCCGACGCCGAAAGAGCGCCGAGATGCGCTCGCCCGAGCTCCGTAACCACCCTGCCGCGCGGCGTGCGCTGGAGAAAGCCGAGTTGCAGCAAGAACGGCTCGTAGACGTCCTCGATCGTCTCGGGCTCCTCACCGAGCGCGACGGACAACGTCGAGAGGCCCACCGGCCCACCCCCGAACTTCTCGACGACGCAGCGCAGAAGCTGGCGATCGAACCGCTCGAGCCCCTGACCGTCGACCTCGAGCAGTGTCAGCGCCTCTTCCGCGATCGAGGTCGTCACGGACCCCTCGTGGCGCACCTCGGCGACGTCGCGGACCCGGCGCAGGATGCGGTTTGCGATGCGCGGCGTACCGCGGGAGCGTGCGGCAACGAGCTCGGCAGCGTCGTCGGCGATCTCGACACCGAGGATGCGCGCCGAGCGACGCACGATCTTTGCGAGCTCCTCGGGCGTATAAAGATCGAGGCGAAACGTCAGCCCGAAGCGGTCACGCAGCGGCGTCGTCAGCAGGCCGGTGCGCGTGGTCGCCCCGACGAGCGTGAAGGGCGGCAGGTCGAGCGTGAGCGTTCGCGCCGCAGGCCCCTGTCCGACGATGATGTCGAGACGAAAATCCTCGAGCGCCGGGTAGAGGATCTCTTCGGCGGCGCGGTTCAGCCGATGGATCTCGTCGACGAAGAGCACGTCGCGCGGCTCGAGCGTGGTCAGGATGGCTGCGATGTCGCCCTTCCGCTCGAGTGCCGGGCCTGCGACCTGGCGGATGCCGACGCCGAGCTCGTTGCGCACGATCTGCGCAAGCGACGTCTTGCCGAGCCCCGGCGGCCCGGCCAGCAGCACGTGATCGAGCGCCTCGCCGCGAGCCTTGGCCGCTTCGAGCGCGATCTGGAGCTGCTCCTTCACGCGCTCCTGTCCGACGAAGTCCGCGAGGTCGCGCGGGCGCAGCGAGCGCTCCAGCTCCTCCTCGTCGCTGCCGTGAACGGCCGCGGCCAGCAACTCGCTCATGCCCGCTCCCGGCGCCGGCCCAGCCGGTGCCTCCGCTCTTGCGAGCCTCCGTCGAGCCTACGGCTCACGCCGCCCTCCGCAGGACCGCGCGAACCTGTTCCTCGACAGACAGCGCAGGATCGACGTCCGCGAGCGCGCGCTCGGCGTCGAGCAATGACCACCCGAGCCCAACGAGAGCGTCCCTCGCGAGCAGGTCGTCACGAGCCGCCGTCACGTCAGGGACGGAGGCCAGCTTCTCCTTCAGCTCGAGCACCACGCGCTGCGCGGTCTTCAGACCGATGCCCGGGATCGCCTGAAAACGCTTCACGTCGTCGCGCGCGATCGCACGGCGCAGCTCGGCGGGAGTCGAGCCGGAGACGATCGCGAGCGCCACCTTCGGGCCGACGCCGGACACGCCGAGCAGGAGCTCGAAGAGCTCGCGCTCCTCCGAGGTGGCGAAGCCGAAGAGCGCAAGCGTGTCCTCGCGCACGACGGTGTGGATCTCGATCGTGATCTCGCCGCTGCCGAGACGCTGCACCGACGGCGTCGCGCTGACCAGGTAGCCGACCCCGTTCACGTCG
The DNA here is from genome assembly GCA_035534955.1 of Gaiellaceae bacterium. GTDB lineage: Bacteria > Actinomycetota > Thermoleophilia > Gaiellales > Gaiellaceae > PALSA-600. The sequence continues at coordinate 17,875 of DATLQV010000096.1, read as the reverse complement.
ACGACGAGCCCCTGCCCTACGCGCCCGGCCACACGGCCCCGGAGCCGCGCGATCATGCCGACACCTGCTGCAGAAGCGGCGGGGCGAGCGCGTGGCAGATCGCGACCGCGAGCGCGTCGGCGGCGTGATTCGGCGTCGGCACCTCGTCGAGGCCGAGGATCGCCTTCACCATCTTCCCCACCTGCTGCTTGTCGGCGCGACCGTAGCCGCACACGGCCTGCTTGACGCTGGCGGGTGCGTACTCAGCGCACCCGACGCCGGCGTACGCCGCGGCGACGAGCACGGCTCCCCTGGCCTGTCCGACGGAGAGCGCGATGCGGGCGTCGGCGCCGACGAACGATTCCTCCAGGGCGACGGCATCCGGCGCGTGCTCCGCGATCAGTTCCTGGACGCCCGTGAAGATCGTGAGCAACCGCACCTCCGGCCGCTCGCGAGGCGACGTTCGCCACCACCCGTGGCACGTGGCCCTGAGGCGCCCGCCGCTTTCGTGGACGATTCCGTACCCGCACGCTGCCGTCCCTGGGTCGATGCCGAGAACCTTCACGGCAACACGTTAGGCGTGCTTCCGGACGTTCCTGGTGGTTTCGCCCTGCAAGCGGGAGTGGAACTAGCCGGCGACGGCTTCGAGCACCTGCTCGGGGATGTCGAAGTTCGCATAGACATCCTGGACGTCGTCGTTGTCCTCGAGCGCGTCGATCAGCCGCATCACCTGGCGGGCAGTCGCCTCGTCCTCCACGGCGACGGTCGTCTTCGGTACGAGCTGCAGCTCCGCCGACTCGACGGTGAAGCCCGCTGCCTCGATCGCCACCCGCACGTTCGAGAGCGACTCCGGCGCCGAGGTCACCTCGAAGACCGCGCCGTCCTGCTCGATGTCGTCGGCCCCGCCGTCGGCCGCGACAAGCAGAAGCTCCTCTTCGTCGACCCCGTCCGCCGTGACGATGACGACGCCGCGGCGGTCGAACTGCCACGCGACCGCGCCGGTGGCGCCCAGGTTGCCGCCGTTCTTCGCAAACACGTGGCGCACGTCGGCGGCCGTCCGGTTGCGGTTGTCGGTGAGCGCCTCGACGATCACGGCAACGCCTTCGGGCCCGTAGCCCTCGTAGACGATCGACTCGAACGCATCCGCATCGGCGTCGGCGCCCGAGCCTTTTGCGATCGCGCGGTCGATGTTGTCCTTCGGCATCGAGTACGACTTCGCCTTTTCGATCGCGTTCTGCAGCGAGAGGTTGTTGGCCGGATCACCGCCGCCCTCCTTGGCCGCGACGATGATCGCCCGCGAGAGCTTCGAGAACAGCTTGCCGCGCTTCGCGTCAACCGCGCCCTTCTTGTGCTTGATCGACGACCACTTGCTATGCCCGGACACCGGCTTCCTCCCTGACGAGATCCAAGAACTGTTCGTGGAGCCGCGTGTCGTCGGTCAACTCGGGATGGAACGACGCGACCAAAAAGCGCCCTTCGCGCGCGAGCACCGGACGTCCGTCGATCTCGGCCAGCACCTCGACACCGGGCCCGACCTCCTCGACCCAGGGCGCGCGGATGAAAACGGCGTGCACCGGCTCATCCTGGCCGACGACGTCGAGATCTGTCTCGAACGACGCGACCTGACGGCCAAATGCGTTCCGGCGCACCGAGATGTCGACCAGGCCGAGATGGTTTCGGTCGAGCACGATCATCCCCGCGCAGGTTCCGAAAACCGGCCGTGCGAATCGCCGGAGTGCGTCGTCCAGGCCGTACAGCCGCATCAAGCGCATGAACGTCGTCGACTCGCCGCCCGGGATCACGAGACCGTCGAGGCCCGCGAGCTCCGCCGGCTTGCGCACCTCAACCGTTTCGGCACCGAGGCGCCGCAACATCTGTACGTGCTCGCGAAAGTTGCCCTGCACGGCAAGAACGCCGATCCGGAGCGGCTCCATGACGCGCATGGTATCGGCGCGCCTCGCGCCGATCAGCGAATGCGGGCTATGCCCACTGGAGCATGGTTCCTGCCCTCGACCCTGTCGAGATCGGACCGGTGAAGATCATGGTCGAAGTGTCGCCGGAGCCATACCCGGCGTCTGTCCCCCGCGGCGGGCCGCCTAGATCCCCGTTTTGGCGTACCCCGAACCGACCCGTTCTGCGCGGCCTTCCCGCACCAGGCGCTCCAGATGGGCGAGCGCCTCGGCGGTGGCAAAACGGCGCAGCGTGGTCGAAAGCTCGCTCCCGAACAGCGACAGCGAGACCTCGTAGGGCGAGATCGGTGCCCCGCCGAGCGCGCCGAGCGTGTGATCGAGCCGGTCGGCGTGGTGGGCTTTGATCTCTCTCGCGCGCGCCGCGGGATCGGTGACCGGTTCGCGATGGCCCGCGTACGCGACGCGAGGGGCGAGCTCCTCGATCCGGGCGAGGCTCTGCAGGTAGTCACCGAGCGGGTCCGGCCGCGAATCCGGATAGAGCCCGATCGCCGGTGTGATGCCGCCGAGGATGACATCGCCCGCGATCATCACGTCGTCGCGCAGCAGCACGATGTGACCGTCGGCGTGGCCCGGCAGCACCTCGATTCGCCAGCCGTCGATCGCGTCGCCCGGATCGAGCAGCTCCGGGTCGGGCAGCCAGTGAACCGCCGAAAGCAGGCGGGCCGACTCCTGCGCGATTCCCTCGACGTGGCTTTGTGGCATCCCCTGTTCCGTCCAGTACGCGGCGAACCGCTCGGGGTCGCGCTCTCCCCACGCCCGCGCGCACTGCGCATAGTCCTCGCGCCCCTGGAAGACCGGCGCGCCCGTCACCTCCGCCGCGTCTCGAGCGCCTCCGACGTGATCGGGATGCATGTGCGTGACGACGATTCGCTCGATCGGCCCGTCCAGCGCATCGAGCACCGATCGCCACCGCGCCTCGGGATCCCGCGTTCCGAGCCCCGTGTCGACAAGGATCCAGCCGCCGCTCGAGGCGCGGAGGAGATAGCAGTGGACGTGGTCGATGCCGAACGGCAGCGCGAACGTGACGCGGCGGATCCCGCTTTCGAGCGACTCGACCATGGCTGGACGCTAGCCGTCGTGGGTGGCGGCGGCGCGTGAACGCGCCGCCGCCACCGTCGCGAGCGTCAGCGAGCGTTCGAGAAGATGTGCCCGAACGGGTGCCAGTTCCCGTCGGCCTTGTACTGCTCGAGGATCTGCTGGTCGATCGGGAACCGCTCCGTGGGCGTCGTGACCATCTTGAGGCCCGGGTAGAGGAACGGGTTGACCTGGTTCATGTGTGTGAGCGCGGACATCAGCCCCGCGCGGGTCGGGTTTGGCCCGGCCTGCTTGAGCGCCTGCACCATCGTCCAGGCGTTGGCGACGCCGAAGAGGATGTCGGCGTCCAGCGGATTCGCACCCGGGTCGTACTTGGCGATGATCGACCCGAAGAGCTTCGCCGTCGCCGTGTTCGGATTGTTGTAGATGTCGTTCAGGTACGTCGCGGAGATGTCGCCCGCGACGTTCGCCCCGCTCTTCTGCGCGAGATACATGAAGAGCGGCGATGCGGAGACATTGTTGATGAACGTCGTCGGATGCCAGCCGACCTTCGTCGCGACGACGAGTGCATCGATCGTCTGGCTCGGAAGGGCGAAGAGCGCGAAGACGTTCGCGCCGGCAGCCTTCAGCTTCACGACCTGCTGGCTGACGTCGGTGGCGGTCGCGTCGTACTTCTCGACATCGACGATCTTCGACTTCGCGCTGCCGAGCCCAGCAAGGAAGCCGTTGTAGTAGTTCTGGCCGTACGAGTCATCCTGCATCAGGATGCCGATCTTCGCCTGCGGCACCTTGTTGCGAATGAACTGCCCGTAGACCCGCGACTCACCCGGATAGTCGGGCTGGAAGCCGATCGTCCACGGGTACGTCTTGTACTGGGCGCCCCAGTAGGAGTCGCCGGTGGCGACGAGCACCTGCGGCACGCCGGCCTTGTTCAGGTAGTCGCGGGTCGCGAGCGTCGGCGCGGTGCCGAGGCTCCCGTAGACGGCGAAGACGTGATCCTGCTCGACGAGCTTCTTGGTCAGCGGGACCGTGTTCGCCGGGTTGTACCCGTCGTCGTAGTACTTGAAGATGATCTGACGCCCGTTGACACCACCGTGCGCGTTCACGTACGAGAAGTACGCGAACTCGGCCTTCGGAATTGCGCCGTAGAGCGCGGCCGGTCCGGTGAGCGGGAACGTGCCGCCGATCGTGATCGTCTTCTTGGTGACGCCAGGCGTCGCAGAACCGGCGGCGAAGGCCGCCGAGACGGCGACCGCCGTAAGCACCAGCACTACGAGCGCGAGCGCTCCCTTCATCCTTCTGGTCATCTGCCCTCCGTGCCTAGGGGAACCTCTGAACTTTGACCGGTTTGGGATCCGAAGTGCAAGACGGTTTGCAAGAGATTGGCCGCGCCAAGGGGCAGCAGGGCCATGACAGCGATGACGACGGCTCCGAAGATCACCGGTACTGACTGTGACGAACTGATGTGGGCGGTAGTTAGGCCGACCGGCAGCAACTCGACGAAAGCAGCGCCGACCAGCACCCCCCAGAGCGAGCCCAGGCCCCCCACGACAGCTCCGATGAGGATGTACAACGACAGCGTGAGCCCGAAGACATCCGGGTTGACGAAGTTGTTGACCAGGACGTAGATGGATCCAGCGACCGCGGCGAACGCGGCGGAGATCCCGAATGCAACCGTCTTGTAGAGGGAGAGGCTGACACCAGACGAGGCGGCCGCGATCTCGCTGTCACGAACAGCGCGGAAGGCGCGGCCGGTGCGCCCGCGCAGGAGCAGCCAGGCGAGCACGAAGACGATCCCGGCGACGATCCACGCGGTGTAGTAGAGCCAGATACCTGTGTGGGTCGGCAGCGCGAGCCCTTCGGTCCCGCCGGTGAAGCCCGGGTAGTTCTTGGCGATCTGCGGGACTGCGAGCGCAACGGCGAACGTGGTCAGTGCGAGGTAGACACCGTGGAAACGCAGCGCGGGCAGGCCGACGACGACTCCGGCCCCGAAGCCGATCAGCGCGGCGACGGGCAGCGTCGCGAGGTCATTCCAGCCGTGGTTGTGGGTCAGGATCGCGGTCGTGTACCCACCGACGGCCATGAACGCGCCGTGACCGATCGAGATCTGCCCGGTGTAGCCGGTGACGATGTTGAGCGCCAGAATCGCGATGAAGAAGACGCCGACGGTCGCACCCGTGGAGCGGTGGTAGTCGGAGAGCGTAAACGGCAGGAGCCCGACCACGACCGCTGCAACGACGCTCGTTGCGATGCCGAGAATCGCGGCCGGACTCAACCTCATACTCTGCTCACCCTCGAGCGTCCGAACATCCCCGACGGCTTGACGAGCAGAACAACGAGCATGAGGACGAACGCCGCCGGCAGCAGGAGCTGAGGGGTGACCCAGCTGACGTAGCTGCCAAGCAGGTTCAGGGTGACGCCGATCGCGAGCGCACCGATGACGGCGCCGGCCGCGCTCTCGAGCCCGCCCAGGACCGCGGCGGCGAACGCATAGATGAGGATGCCGTCCATCATCGACGGCTGGAGCAGCGACGCCGGGCTGGCCGCGGTCATCAGCCCGGCCACCGCCCCGAGCACCGCCGCGAGCCCCCAGCCGAGCGAGAGCATCCAGCTGACCCGGATCCCGACGAGCCGCGCCGCGTCGGGCCGCACCGCCGCCGCGCGCATCGCCAGCCCGAGCTTCGTGAACTGGAAGAGGAGCCGCAACACGACCACCGCCGCGATCGAGATCGCGATCGTCGCGATGTCCTGCCGCGAGAACGCCACACCACCGACCCGATAGATGTGCGACGGGAACGGCGCGGGCATGAACTTGAGGTCGCTGCCCCAGATCCAGCCGATCGAGCCCTCCACCAAAATCAGGAGTCCGATCGAGGCGATCACGACCGTCAGCTGGTTGCCGCGCCGCTCGACCGGCCTGATCGCGATCAGTTCGATCAGGAAACCGCCGGCAAAAGCGATCCCCAGGGTGCACACGAAGGCGAGCCAGTAGGAGAGCCCCCAGCTCATCAGCTGCCACGCAACGTAGGTGGTGAACGTCGCGATCGCTCCCTGGGCGAAGTTGATCACCTCGGTCGCGCGATAGATGAGCACGAGCGCAACCGCCAGGCTCGCGTAGATGCCGCCGTTCGCGAGCCCCGAGATCGTCTGCTGCGCGAACAGCGAGCTCTGAAGCGAGCCGATCAGCAGGAACACGCATCCCGCGCCGACGAACGCCGGGACGATCCAGCCGCTGGCCGGAAGGAACCGCAGCCCTTTTTGTGTGGCGAAGACCGTGGACATCAGTACCCGAGGTAGCTCTGGCGGATGGTGTCACGCGACGAGAGCTCCGCGCTCGTCCCTTCGAACGCCACCGTGCCGACCTCGAGGACATACGCGCGCGCCGCGATCGCAAGCGAGCTCCGTGCGTTCTGCTCGACGAGGAGCATCGCGGTTCCCTCGCGCTCGTTGAGGTCGCGGACGATCCGGAAGATCTCGGCGACAACGAGCGGTGCGAGACCAAGCGAGGGCTCGTCGAGGAGCAGCAGCCGCGGCCGCTGCATCACCGCACGGGCGAGGGCGAGCATCTGCTGCTCGCCGCCCGAGAGTGTTCCCGCGTGCTGGGAACGGCGCTCTTCGAGCCAGGGGAAGTACTCGAACACGCGGCGGAAGTCGTCGTCCAGGCGGCCGCGGCGCACGTGCGCGCCGAGCCGCAGGTTCTCCCAGACGGACAGCTCGACGAACGTGCCGCGACCCTCGGGAACGTGCGCGATACCGAGACGCGCGGCGGACTCGGGGCCGAGGCGCGCGAGCGACTTGCCGTCGAACTCCAGCGTGCCGCTGCGGCGGACCGTGCCCGAGATCGCGCGGAGGGTCGTCGTCTTGCCGGCGCCGTTTGCGCCGAGGATGGCAACGATCTCTCCCTCTGCGACCGTGAGGCCGACTCCGCGGAGCGCCTGCACCTGGCCGTAGCGAGCGTCGACGTCCCGCAGCTCGAGCAGCAACCCCATACGGCCGGTCAGTCAACCTTCATTTGACTGATGAGTCAATATTCCACCATGCCGGAAGCCGTCATCATCTCAGCTGCCCGCACGCCGATCGGTCGTGCAGGCAAGGGCTCACTCGTCGAAGCGCGCCCCGACGACCTGGCCGCGTTCGCGGTCGCCGCCGCCCTCCGGCAGGTGCCGGAGCTGCCGCCGGCGGAGCTCGTCGACGTGCTGATCGGCTGCGGCTTCCCCGAGGCGAAGCAGGGCATGAACCTCGGCCGGCGCGTCGCGCTGCTCGCGGGGCTGCCCGAAACCGTCCCGGGAGCCACGGTGAACCGCTTCTGCGCGTCGAGCCTCCAGACGATCCGGATGGCGTTCCACGCGATCAAGGCCGGTGAGGGCGACGCGTTCGTCGCAGGCGGTGTCGAGTCGACCTCACAGGTGAGCGGGTATCCGAAGTCGGAGGACGAGCTCCACCCCGCCCTGTTCGGCGACGACGCGCCGATCGCGAACGTCTACATCCCCATGGGGTTCACGGCCGAGAACGTGGCCGAGCGCTGGAACGTCTCGCGCGAGGACATGGACCGCTTTGCGCAGCAGTCGCAGGAGCGCGCGGTCGCCGCCCAGGACGCCGGTTTCTTCGCGCGTGAGATCACGCCGTACGAAGGCGTGGAGGCGGACGACGGCCCGCGCCGGTCGTCGACCTACGAGAAGCTGGCAGCGCTCGAGCCCGCATTCAAACCGGGCGGGCTCGTGACCGCGGGGAACTCCTGCCCGCTGAACGACGGTGCAGCTGCGGTCGTCGTGATGTCGGCGACGCGCGCCGCGGAGCTCGGGATCACGCCGCGGGCCCGGATCATCGCGTCCAGCGTGTCGGGCGTCGAACCGGAGATCATGGGCGTCGGCCCGATCGAAGCGGTGCGCAAAGTGCTCGCCGCCGCGGGGATGACGATCGACGACGTCGACGTGATGGAGCTGAACGAGGCATTCGCAGCGCAGGTGCTGCCGGTCTGCCGCGAGCTCGGCGTCGATCCCTGGAGCGACAAGCTGAACCCGCACGGCGGCGCGATCGCGCTCGGACATCCGTACGGGATGACCGGTGCGCGCATCATGAACACGCTGCTCAACGACCTCGAGACGATGGACCGGACGGTCGGGCTCGAGACGATGTGCGTCGGCGGCGGGCAGGGCATGGCCATGCTCGTGGAACGGCTCAGCTGAGCTGAGCGCGCTCGCGCTCGTCCTCGCGCTCGGTTCCTCGATCGTGTGGGGCGCCGCGGATTTCTCCGGTGGCTCGCTGACGAAGCGGCTGCCCACGTTTGGGGTCACGGTGGTCTCACAGGCGGCCGGATTCGTCGCCCTCGTCGTCGTGGTCGCGCTGCGCGGCGACGTGGGAGGCCGCTCGTTCGCCCTCGGCCTCCTGGCGGGCGCCGGCGGCGGCGTCGGTCTCGCGGCGTTCTACCGTGCGCTCTCGCTCGGCACGATGAGCGTCGTCTCACCGGTGGCAGCCTGCGGTGCGGTGGTCCCGTTCGCGATCGCGATCGCAACCGGCGAGCGTCCTGCGGCGCTCGCCCTCGCCGGCGCGGGAGCCGCGCTCGGAGGAGCGGTGCTCGCATCGGTCGAGGAGCGGCGCGGCTCGTCGCCGGAGCGGGCCCGCGCGATCGCACTCGCCGTCGCGGCCGCGTTCGCACTCGGCCTGTTCGTCTACTTCCTCGGCCTCGGCAGCCGCCAAGGCGACGCGCTCTCGACCCTGCTCGGCGCGCGCGTCGGCTCGCTCGGCCTGCTCGTCGTCCTCGCAACCGCCCGGCGCGCGCCGCTCCGGCTGCCGCGCGCCGCAATCGGCGCGGTCGTCGCCGTCGGCCTCGCCGACGTCTCCGCAAACGCGCTCTTCGCGTTCGCAAGCGGCCACGGACTGCTCGCCCTGGTCGCCGTCCTCGGTTCGCTCTACCCGGTCGTCACCGTACTGCTCGCACATGTCCTCCTCGGCGAGCGCCTGAGCCGTGTGCAGCAAGCCGGAGTCGCGGTGGCGCTCGCCGGCGTCGCCGCGATCGCGGGCGGGTGACCTCCCCTGTGGAGCGTTTGTCACACTTCGGTAACCCTGGTCTGACCACAGGACGTGTCTCGGGAGGCCAGCGGGCGATTGGCGACGTGACCGGGTTTCCGCGAGCGATGGAGCGTTTGTGACACTTCGATAGCCCTGGTCTGACCACAGGACTGGTCTCGCTGCGGCCTAGTACGAAGGGTCAGGCGCGCTCGTCGAGCCACGGCTTGAGCTCGGCCCACAGGTGCTCCATCGTCGTCGTGCGCGCCGGGTGGAGCGGGTCGTAGGGGATGTAGTTGACCGTGCGCACGATCCAGGTGCCGTCCGCCCCCAGGTCGAGCACGTTGATGCAGGCGGGAGCCTGCTCGAAGGTGCCGAAATACGCGCGTCCGCCGGCCAGGGCCTGCGAGAGCAGGATCCGGTTCACGCCGCCGTGGAAGACCGCAAGCGCCGTCTCCCACGCGCGGCCGGCGAGCTCGTCGAACGCGGGCAGGACGCGGTCGAGCGCCTCGCCGAGCGACTCGCCACCAAGGAATCGCGCCGTCTCGTCCCGCGTCTGGAGCGAGCCGACAAACAGCTGCTCGAGCTCGTCGGGTGGGATGTCGTCGAGCCGCCCGCCCCGCCACTCGGCGAACGCCGGCCACTCCTCCGTCGTGTGCCCGGGGGCCACGACCGCGGCCGTCTCGCGGGTTCGCGGCAGCCCACTCGTCACGACCAGGTCGAACCTGACGTCGCGGAGATCCCGGTGCGCTGCGGCTGCCTGCTCGAGCCCGCGGTCGGTGAGACGAACGACCTCCGGGTCGCGCGCACCGACGTACGACACCTCGGCGTGCCGCATCAGGTAGAGCCGCCTGCGCATGGTGCGTAGCATCGCAGCGATGGCCGACAAGCCTCCGCTGATCGTCGAGGACAGAGTCGAGGCGTTCCTCGACGCGCATGCCCTCGGCACCGGCCCGGTCGTCGCGACACGCATCGGCGACGGCGGCGGCTCGAACTTCACCTTCCTGATCGAACGCGGCCCCGAGAAGTTCGTCCTCCGCCGCCCCCCACGCCCTCCGCTGCCACCCTCCGCGCACGACATGGTCCGCGAGGCCGGCCTGCAGAACGCGATCCGCGTCGCCGGGTTCGACCGGCTGGCCGACATCGTCGCCGTCTGCGAGGACGAGACCGTGCTCGGCGTGCCGTTCTACGTGATGCGCCACCTCGACGGGCACGTGATCACCGGCGAGCTCCCGCCCGGGCTCGAGAGCGAGCACGCGCGCTTCGCACTCGGAACCGACCTGGTCGACGCGCTGGTCGAGATCCACTCCGCCGACGTCTTGCGCCCCGAACTCGCCGCATTCGCCCGCCCGGGCAGCTATCTGGAACGCCAGGTGCGCCGCTTCACCGGGCTGTGGGAGATCAACAAGACGCGCGATCTGCCGCAGGTCGATTCTGTGGCCGGCTGGCTCGCCGCGAACCTGCCGGATCCGCTCGCGTCCACGGTCGTGCACGGCGACTACCGGCTCGGGAACATGATGGTCGCGCCCGACGAACCCACGCGCATCGTCGCGGTGCTCGACTGGGAGATGGGTGCGATCGGCGATCCGCGGGCAGACGTCGGCTACCTGCTCGCCACCTACACCGAGCCGAAGGGCCGCGTCAGCGCACTCGGATCGTCTCCGGTCACCGGTGAACCCGGCTTCCCCACGCGCGCACAACTCGTCGAGCGCTACGAGACGCGCAGCGGCCGGGAGGTGCAGCCGCTCGCCTGGTTCGAAGCGCTCGCCCTCTGGAAGGCAGCGGTCTTCTGCGAGGCGATCTACGGCCGCTTCAGCCGCGGCGAGCTCGGCAACGAGGACACTCGTGCAGCGATCTTCGAGCACGCTGTGCCGCTGCTCGCGGACACCGCCCTTGCGACGATTACCGACTAGGAAGCCGCTTCGGCGACGCCGCGCAGCGTCGCTAGGTCGCGCGTCGAGACGAGCAGCGTGGTCGCACCGCTCTCGCGCCAGGCGGCGAGCCGGTCGCGGATCCGCTCGACGGGCCCGACGAGCGCCACCTCGTCGACGAATGCGTCGGGTACCTTTGCCGCCGCCTCACGCTGGTTGCCGCCAAGGAAGAGATCCTGGATCTCGCGCGCTTCGGCCTCGTAGCCGTAACGTGCGAAGAGGTCGTTGTAGAAGTTCTTACCGCGGGCGCCCATACCGCCGATGTAGAACGAGTAGTACTCCTTGAGCATCGCGCGGCCCGACTCGACATCGTCGGTGAGGAGGGCCGGCACCGAAGGCGCGAGGTCGAATCCGGGACGCGCGCGGTCGACCGGAAACACGGTCCGTGCCTGCTCGGGAGACCAGAAGATCGGCAGCCACCCGTCGGCGATCTCGAACGTCTGCTCGACCGCTTTCGGCGCGATCGCCGCGAGGTAGATCGGGATCTCCGAACGCAGGGGGCGCGCCATCAGCTTCAGCGGCTTGCCAAGACCGGTACCGCCCTGCACCGGAATGTCGTAGTGCTCGCCGTGGTGCTCCAGGCGCTCGCGGCGAACGATCGTGCGGACGATCTCGACGTATTCGCGCGTCTTGCCGAGCGGCTTCCCCCACTCCTGTCCGTGCCAGCCCTCGACCACCTGCGGCCCGGAGGTGCCGAGCCCCATCAGGAACCGCCCGCCCGAGAGCAGGTCGAGCGTCACGGCCGTCATCGCAGCGTTCGCCGGCGAGCGCCCGGGCAGCTGCATGATCGCGGTGCCGAGCTTCAGGGTCGTCGTCTGCGCACCGAGCCAGGCGAGCGGCGTGATCGCGTCCACACCCCACGCCTCGGCGGCCCACGCGGAGTCGTAGCCGAGCTTCTCGGCCTCACGCGCCAGTTCGAGCAGCTCCAGTGGGTTTGTCCCAGGCTGGGCATACCCCATGTAGAAGCCGAGCTTCATGACGTGCGATGCTATGCCAATGGCGAGTGTGAACCTTGCGCCACCGAGCGAGCGCCTCGAGCAGGTTCGCTCCTTCATGTTCGAGCGCGTGCTCCCGAACGAGCACATCCTCGACCAGGAGAACGACGAGGCCGACGCGCTCGTCGCGAAGCTGCGAGACGAGGTGCGCGCGCTTGGCCTATGGGCGCCGCACGTGCCGCCCGAGGCCGGCGGCACCGGCACCGGTTTCCTCGACTACGCGTACCTGAACGAGCACATCGGACGCACCGTCTGGGGGCAGCTGATCTTCGGCTGCCAGGCCCCCGACGCCGGCAACGCCGAGATCCTCCACCTGTACGGCACCGACGAGCAGAAGGAGCGGTGGCTGCACCCGCTCGTCGCCGGTGAGATCCGCTCGTTCTTCTCGATGACCGAGCCCGAGGTGCCGGGATCCGACCCGACGACGCTGCGCACGCGCGCGGTGCGCGACGGCGACGACTGGGTGATCGACGGCCACAAGTGGTTCTCGTCGGGAGCCGAGGGCGCCGCCTTCGGGATCGTGATGGCGGTCAGCGACCCCGACGCCGCCCCGCACGCCCGCGCGACGCAGATCATCGTCCCGGCCGACACGCCGGGCGTCGAGGTCGTCCGCGCCGTCCCGACGATGGGGCACCGCGGGCGCGGCTGGTCGACGCACTGCGAGGTGCGCTACAGCGGCGTGCGCGTTCCGGTCACGAACACGCTCGGAGACGCCGGCTCAGGCTTCCGGATCGCGCAGAAGCGGCTCGGCCCCGGCCGCATCCACCACGTGATGCGCTGGCTCGCGCAGATGCAACGCGCCTTCGAGTTGATGTGCTCGTACTCGCTCGAGCGCGAGACGTTCGGCGAGCCGCTTGCGCGCAAGCAGACCGTGCAGAACTGGATCGCCGACAGTTATGTCGAGATCCAGGCCTGCCGCTTGCTGACGCTGGACGCAGCGCACAAGATCGACGCCGGCGACGAGGCGCGCGTCGAGATCTCGGCGATCAAGTTCTACGCGGCGAAGGTGATGCAGGACGTGATCGACCGCGCGATCCAGGTGCACGGCGCCAAGGGCCTGACCGACGAGACGCCGCTCGCCCACATGGCGATGATGGCGCGCGGCGGCCGGATCTACGACGGCCCCGACGAGGTGCACCGCCAGGTCGTCGCCAAACGGATCCTGAAGGCGTTTGCAAGCGGCGACGGCTGGCAGTTCTCCTAGATGGAGTCGCTGCAGGGAAAGCTGCTCGTTTCGTCGCCGGCGCTGCACGATCCGAACTTCCGCAAGACCGTCGTCCTCGTTGCACACCACGACGAGGAGGGCGCGATGGGCCTCGTGCTGAGCCGCCCCTCGGAGCTCGCTGCGGTCGACGCCGTTCCGGCCCTCGGCGGACTGCCCGGCGCAGCCGACCCGGTGTTCGTGGGCGGTCCCGTCCAGCCGGAGGCGTTCATGGTCCTGGCCGAGTTCGAGGACGTCGACCAGGCGGCGGCCCCGATCATGGAGCGGCTCGGGTTCATGCCAGCCGAAGCCGAACCGGAAGACCTCGAGATCCGGCGTTTGCGCCTGTTTGCCGGCTACTCCGGCTGGGGGGAGGGCCAGCTCGAGGCAGAGCTCGAGGAGGCGTCGTGGATCGTCGTCGACGCGCAGACCGACGACGCGTTCGCGCCCGATCCCGATGAGCTCTGGCGGACGGTGCTGCAGCGCAAGGGCGGGCCGTTCGAGCTGATGATCGACATGCCGTTCGACCCGGGGCTCAACTAGCGGAGCCGACCACGACGGGGCGGACGACGGCCGGCATGAAGGGCCAGGCCTCGTGGCGCACGGCGTCGACCGTGAACCCCGCGGCGCGGAGATGGCCGACGAAGTCGCGGTTGCAGTTGCACCCGCAGGCGAGCGCGCGCCACGGCCGGTTGACGCGATCCTGCCAGCGCTCGAGTTTCGACCCCCGCTGTCCGCGGACATGCTCGAGGAAGAGCAGGTGCCCGCCGGGCGCGAGCACGCGCCGCACTTCGCGCAGCGCCGCGGGCACGTCGGGGACGCTGCAAAAGACAAGAGTCGCAACGACGGTGTCGAACGAGTCGTCCGAGAACGGGAGAGCGTCGGCGGACGCCTCGAGCGCGCGCAGCGCGCCTGACTTCGCCCGCAGCCGCTTCGCCATCTGTGGGTCGGGCTCGCTGAGCACGACGTCGACCTCGCCCGGGTAGTGCGGAAGGTTCGCGCCGGTGCCCGCACCGATCTCGAGCACCCTGCCCCGCGCCGACCCGACAAGCTCCCGGCGCGCGTCGCCCAACGCGCCGCGCTCCGCGCCGGCCGTCGCACGGTCGTAGCCCGCCGCGAAGGCACGGCGCCACAGACTCATCGTTCGACGATCGGCGGCAGGCCGACCGTCTCGCCCGCGTGGCGGGGGCCGGGGACGTGGGGGAAGCGAAACGGCGCCGGGTCGCGGCCGGGCTGCACGAACCAGCACTCGCCCGTCGAATCGCTGCAGGCGGCAAGCCACATCGCCTCGGCGACCTCGCCGGGCGTGAGCAGCGGGAAACCTGCGCCGGCGAACAGCGCGCGCTGGTCGTGCAGGTCGAGCATCGGAGTGTCCGCGATGCCCGGGCAGATCGCGTTGATCCTGATCGGATCGAGCTGCGGCGCGATGCTGCGCACGAACCCGACGACGGCGTGCTTGGTGAGCGAGTAGATCGCGTCGAGCGGCATCGGGACGAGGCCCGCGAGCGATGCGGTGACGACGATCGCGCCGCCGTCCATCACCTGGGCGAGGCGGCGCACGCCGAGCACGATGCCGTCCACGTTGACGGAAACAGCCCGCCGGTAGTCGTCGAACGAGAGCTTGCGAATGTCGGTCTCGGCGGTGAGGACACCCGCGTTCAGGCAGGCGATGTCGACCGCCTCGATGCGGTCCCACGCAGCAGGGTCGGTGACGTCGAAGCCGCTTCGCAGGTCGAGGGAGGCGACCTCGTACCCCTCGCGCTCGAGCCGCGCCCGCATCGCGCGCCCGAGGCCGCCGTCGCCGCCGGTGACGAGCGCCTTCTTCACGGTTCGAGCACGACCTTGCCGACGTGCGCACGCGCCTCGATCAGCGCATGCGCGTCGCGCGCGTCGGCGAGCGGGAACCGCGCCCCGACGACCGGGTCGATCTGATCCCTCGCCCACAGCGCGAGCAGCTCGACTGCGGATTCGTGCACGAGCTGCGGCTGCAGCTTCATCAGGCGTCCGAGGTAGACCCCGACGACGGCGGCGTTTCGTCCGACGAGCCATTGCACACTCGGGTCTGTCCATAGCCCGCCGGCGAAGCCGATTGCCACGATCGCTCCGAGCGGATTCAGCAGCGCAAGCGAGCTCGTGAACACCTCGCCGCCGACCGGGTCGATCACCACGTCGACACGCAGATCGCCGATCTCGTCGTAGTCGAGCGCCTCGTCGGCGCCCACCTCGCGGGCGAACGCGCGCTTGGCGTCCGAGCTCGCCGTGGCGATCACCTTCGCCCCCAGGCGCTTCGCGAGCTGGATGGCGGCGCAGCCGACGCCGCCCGAGCCGGCGTGCACGAGCACGGTGGACGACGGCGTGACCCGAACCTGGTGGTGCAGCGGGATGTAGGCGGTCAGGTACGTCGTGAGGAACGACGCGCCTGCGGGAAACGAGGCGTTGTCGGGCAGTGCGAACGTCCATTGCGGATCGACCTCGACCCGTTCCGCGTACCCTCCGGCGGAGCGGGGCAACGCGAGCACGCGCTGGTCGTCGAGCAGGCCCGCGACCTCGTTTCCGAGCACGGTCGGGAGCTCGGGCATCTGCGGGTACAGCCCGCGACGGATCAGGAGATCCGCGAAGTTGACGCCGGCAGCGCGAACATCGACCACCGAGCCTGCGGGCTCGGGCCACTCCTCGAGCGCGAGATCGCCGTCGACCTCGCGCAGCACCACCGCCTTCACCGTCCGGTCCAGACGGGCGCGCGCTTCTCGAGAAACGCCGCCACTCCCTCCTGCCCGTCCTCCGAGTTGAGGCAGGCCGCGAACGCCTCCACTTCGCGCTCGTCGCTGCGCTCGTCGCGCGTTCCACGCAGGAGCTGCTTGATCTGCGCGATCGCGTGCGGGCTCTGCCGGTCGAGGGGCTCCACGTAGCGGGCGATGCCTTCGTCGAGGTCGTCGACGACGAACTCGACGAGCCCCCACTCGTGCGCCGTCTCCGCCGGGATGCGCTCGCCGGACATGACGAGCCAGGCGGCGCGGCCGGGTGAGATCAGGCGCGGCGCCCGTTGCGTGCCACCGCCGCCGGGCAGCAGGCCGAGGTTGACCTCGGGGAAGCCCAGCTGGGCGTCACGCGTGGCGATGCGGAAGTCACAGGCAAGCGCGATCTCGAGGCCGCCGCCGAGGCAGTAGCCGTGGATCGCGGCGACCACCGGCACCGGCGCGGCCTCGATCAGGTCGGCGACCGGCTGGATGCCGGCGGGGCGCTCGCCGTCGGCGGCGCCGCCGACGAAGCCAGTGATGTCGGCGCCCGCCGAGAACGCCCGTTCGCCGCTGCCGCGCAGCACCACTGCGCGCGTGTCCGGCCCGAGCTGCTCGAACGCGTTCCAGAGGGTGTCGATGATCCCCCGGTTGACCGCGTTCACCGGTGGGTTGTCGAGCCAGACGGTCTCGATCACGTCGCCGCCGTCTCGCCCGCGAACATCGCGCGCAGCTCGGTCTTGCGG
The DNA here is from genome assembly GCA_035534955.1 of Gaiellaceae bacterium. Taxonomy (GTDB): domain Bacteria; phylum Actinomycetota; class Thermoleophilia; order Gaiellales; family Gaiellaceae; genus PALSA-600. The sequence goes on along the minus strand of DATLQV010000096.1, from coordinate 1,277 downwards.
AACTTGCCGACGCTCGTCTTCGGGATCTCGGCGACGAACTCGTAGCGGTCGGGCAGCCACCACTTGGCGAAGTCGGGCGCGAGGAAGTCGCGCAACTCGTCCGCGGTCGCCGTCTGCCCCTCGCGCAGCACGATCGCCGCGAGCGGCCGCTCGTCCCACTTGGCGTCCGGGATCGCGATCACGGCGGCCTCCGCGATCGCGGGATGCGCCATCAGAGCGTTTTCGAGCTCGACCGACGAGATCCATTCGCCGCCCGACTTGATCACGTCCTTCGAGCGGTCCTTGATCTGGATGAAGCCGCGCGGATGGATCGAAACGACATCGCCGGTCCGGAACCAGCCGTCGTCGGTCCAGCGTTCGGCCTGCTCGGGCGTGTCGAAGTAGCCGGCGGCGACCCACGGGCCGCGAATCTCGAGCTCGCCCATCGACTCGCCGTCCCAGGGCAGCACGGTGCCGTCGGCGTCGCGGTTGCGAAGCTCCACGAGCGGCAGAGGAAGGCCCTGCATGGCGATGTAGTCGAACTGCGTCTCCTCGTCGGCGCGCGAGAGCTCGCCGGGGAGCTGGGCGGTCGACGCGACCGGCGAGGTCTCGGTCATCCCCCAGCCGTGCACCACGTTGAGGCCGTGGCGCTGCTTGAAACCGGCGATCATGGCGCGCGGCGCGGCGGAGCCGCCGACAAGCATGCCCTTCATCTTCGAGAGATCCCACTTGCCGGGGTTGGCGTCGAGGAGCGCGAGGATGCCGAGCCAGATCGTGGGCACGCCGGCCGTCCAGGTGACCTCCTCCTGCACGAATGCATCCAGCAGGCTCTCGGGGTCGAGGAACGGGCCCGGGTAGATGAGCTTCGCGCCGATCATCGTCGCGAGGTACGGGTAGCCCCACGCGTTCGCGTGGAACATCGGTACGACGGGCAGGATCGAGTCGGACTCCGAGACGCCGAGACCCATCGGGTTGCCTGCGGCGACGCCGAGCGTGTGGAGCATCGTCGAGCGGTGCGAGTAGAGGACGCCCTTCGGCAGTCCCGTGGTTCCGCTCGTGTAACACATAGCCGCGGCCTCGTTCTCGTTCAGCTCGGGGTCGCGCCAGCTGTCGGGATCGGCGCCGCCGAGCAGTGCCTCGTAGTCGTCCTCGACGACGATCACGTGCTCGATCCTGGTGTCGCCGATGAACTGGTCGAGCAGCGGCTTGAGGCTCTTGTCGACGATCACCGCGCGGTCGCCGGCGTGCGTGGCGATGTATGCCAGGTCGCTCGGATGCAACCGCAGATTCAAGGTGTG
>DATLQV010000095.1:0-7554 GCA_035534955.1 Gaiellaceae bacterium | reverse complement strand
CTGTCCAGGCTTGTGAGCGGAGGTTTTTGGCTCTCGAGGATCGCCCGGGTCTGATGTGCGATCACGGCCCGGACTAGCCCCTGCTTGTCGCCGAAGTAGTGGTAGAGCTGCGAGGCACTTACGCCGGCCGCAGTCTGCACGTCCTCCCAGCTGGTACCTGCCACGCCGCCCGAATACATCAGCATCGCCGCGGCTTCGACGATCCGTTCGCGGGTGGCTAGCCCCTTGGCTGTGAACGTTCGCTCATCAGAGCCCTCTGCATCGCTACCAGTCACCGACATCGCATACCCGTCCTAATACATAAATTGGAGTTGACACTTCATTATAGTCTGACATACTGGAGCGGACACTTCAAAAATTAGGAGATCCGAACTACCGATGAGCGCACTCGCAGAAAAGACGGTACTGATCACGGGCGCCAACTCCGGGATTGGCAAGGATGTCGCCCGGCAACTGGCATTACGCCCTGAGATAGCGCGGATCTACCTGGCGTGCCGCAACCGAGATCGGGCGACAACGGCAAAGGCCGAGCTCGAATCAGCGACCGGCCGGCGCATCTTCGACATCGTTCTAATGGACGTCGCCGATCTGGGTTCGGTGCGCGCCGGCCTTGCGGCCATCAACGGATCCGTCGACGCGCTGGTCATGAACGCTGGTGTCATTGGCCCGCAGTCGATGGACTTGACCGCTGACGGGGTCACCACGGTGTTCGCGACGAACGTCCTTGGTCACGTCGTCCTCCTCGAAGGGCTCCTGGCCGAGGATCGGCTTGGCGAGGTTGCGGTCTTCGCCGGAAGCGAAGCAGTCAGGGGGGTCCCGAAGTTGCGGATGAAGGGGCCATCGTTCGTCTCAACCTCAGCCGACGAGCTCGCCACTGTCATCGACGGCAGCTACTTCGCCAGCAGAAAACCTGACTTCAACCTAGCCTTCGGGCAGGCCAAGTACATCGGGGCCTTCTGGATGGCCTACCTGGCCCGCCAACACCCCGACCGCCGCTTCATCACCGTGAGCCCCGGCAACACCACCGGCACCCAAGCCCCCAGCGACCTTCCCCTACCGATGCGAGTAGCCGCCAAGTACGTCATGCCCGCCCTGGGTCTCGCCCACAAACTCGACGTGGGCGCGAAGCGGCTGGTCGACGGTGTCACCGACCCGACCCTCTCCAGCGGTGTGTTCTACGCCAGCGCGGCCAACACGCTTACGGGTCCGTTGGTCAACCAAGCGGACGTCTTGCCCGATCTGGCCAACGCGTCCTTTCAGGACAACGCCAACGAGGCCATCCACCGATTCATCAGCTGATAACAGAGATCGCGACGTGTGGGCTTTGAAAGGCATGCTGGACCGCGTCGACGGCCGCGCTGGTCACGCTTTGAGCGTAGCCCTCGGTGGCATACTCGGGTGGTGGTCGATCAGCTTCGCGCGGCGGCCGAGGCGCTCAACCGGGGCGAGCCGGAACCGTTCGTGGCGCTGCTTGCTGACGATGCGGAGTGGCGGGGCGTGCCGCACGGTCTCCTTTGGTGGAAACAGACGCCGGTCTGACACGGCCCCGACGAGGCCCGTGAGGTCTTGCAGTTCCAGATCAAGAAGCGAGGCGGGCGGCGGATCGAGGTCCAGCCCGAGTTCACGCAGATCGGCGACGACAAGATCATCGGCTCGACCACTTGGCTGGGCGCCGACGGTAGGCGCCAAGAGCGCTTCCAAGTGCTGACTCTGCGCGACGGCAAGATCGTCGACATGCAGGGCTGCATGTCGCGGCGGATAGCAGAGCGCTTCGCGCGCCGTTCCTAGTTGGCGAGTTGCGGGTTGACGCCTCTACTTGCGAGTTGACTGGAGCGGCAGCCCGGCGCGTGTCCAAGCGTGCATGCCGCCTTTCAGGTTCTCGGCCTGATACCCCCCGCGCTTGAGTGTGCGTGCGGCGAGGGCACTGCGGTGGCCGCTCGCGCACACGGCCACGACGGGCTTTTCGGCGGGCAGCGTGTGGAGGCGGCTTGCGAGCTGGGCGAGCGGCAGGTTGACGGAGCCGCGGATGTGGCCTCGGCGCCATTCGGCCGGTTGGCGGACGTCCACCACGAGCACGCCGCGATCGGCGAGCCGTTCGGCGAGCGCGGCGGCGTCGACGACGGTGATGCGCGAGAAGAGGCCCATGGTTCAGGCTCCGGCCGCGCGCTCGACCACGCGCGCGAGCTTGTTGCGTACGTCGGCGGCGACCGGTGCGAGGTCGTCGTTGCCGACGATCGAGAGCATGCGCTCGGCGTCGATCGCCGAGATATGCGTCGTCCCGTCACGGGTGTACACGACGACGTTGCACGGCAGAAGCACGCCGAGCTCCGGCTCCGTCTGGAGTGCCTGGTGGGCGAGGGGTGGGTTGCACGCGCCGAGGATCAAGTACGGCTCGCCCTCGACACCGAGCTTCTCCTTCAGGGTTGCTTGCACGTCGATTTCGCAGAGAACGCCGAAGCCTTCGGTCTTGAGCTCTTCGCGGACACGGTCAGCGGCTTCGGTGAAGGTGAGCTCGGTCGTCGTGCTCAGTGTGTAGCTGGTTGCGAGCATTGGCATTCCTCCTCCAGATAGCGGCGGCGCGCGTTGGCCGCTTTCAGTCGGTGCGCCTCCGCCTCCGGCGGGACGGGGAAATAGTCGTCGAGATAGCGGCAGATCTCGCTCTCGCCGATCAGCGTGCTGCCGTGGTGTGGCACGAGCGCGGGGATCGTGTCGGTGCCGGTCTTCGCCCGGAGGGCAGCGCGCTGCTCCTTGTCGACGGGAACCTGCCGGGTGACGTAGTCGACGCCGAGCTCGGTGAGCCGCTCGCGGATCCGTCGCGAGGCGGGACACCATTCCGTCTGCCAGAGCTCGAGCATCAACGCGCGCTTCCGCTCACGAGCTTGGTCAGTGTCCGCAGTTGCTGTTGGACGGAGCCGCAGACGTCTTCGCAGAGGGTGAAGACGCCCTCGTCGACGATGCGGTAGTAGACGTAGTTCCCCTCTTTGCGCCGGCCGAGGATGCCGACGTCGCTGAGCACGGCGAGGTGCTTGGAGACGTTCTGCTGCGAGGCGTCGAGCGCCTCGGAGAGCTCACCGACGGTGGCTTCGCCGTCGCGAAGCTGGTCGAGCAGGCGGATCCGCATCGGCTCGCCGAGGACGCGGAAGCGGCGGGCGATCAGCTCGACCAGGTCGTCGGACAGCGGATGCGGGAGCTTCATCTATCTTCTCCTTCGGGAATAAACGAAATAGTTGTATAGTTGTATAGCACGAAAGGCACGCCAACCGCAAGGAGGCAGAAGTGTCCAGGAACATGAGGAACCTCGATCGCGCGCTACGCAGCTTCCTGGTCGCACCCGCGGCGATCGTGAGCGCGTTTGTCGTCGGCGCCGGCTCGGCCGGCGGGATCGCGCTCTTCGCACTCGCAGCCGTGATGCTCGGAACGAGCGCGATCGGTTTCTGCCCTCTCTACCGGCTGCTGCACCTCGACGGTCGTGGCCGCACCCTGCTTCCGCACTGACCCAGAAAGAGAGGACGAGAGATGGATGTGACAACCGAGACGTTCGAGCGCGATGTACTCGAGCGTTCGCGCGAGCTACCGGTCGTGGTCGACTTCTGGGCCGCCTGGTGTGGCCCCTGTCGGGCGCTCGGCCCGACGCTCGAGCGGCAGGCCGAGGCACGCGAAGGCGAGTTCGAGCTGGTCAAGGTCGACGTCGACGCCAACCCCGAGCTCGCCCTCCGCTACCAGATCCAGGGAATCCCGGCAGTGAAGGCCTTCCGCGGTGGACAAGTTGTGCGCGAGTTCGTCGGCGCGCTCCCCCCGGCGGCGGTCTCGCAGTTCTTTGACGAGCTGATCGGCCCCTCCGTCACCGAGCGGCTGATCGCCGAGCTGCAGACATCCGGCGAGCTCCCCGAGGTGGTCAGCGCGCTCGAGCAGGACGAGCACGAGCGTGCCTTCGAGCTGCTGCTCGAGGAGATCAACCGTGCCCAGGACGAGGCTCGCGAGCGGCTGCTCGGCCTAACCGTCGCCTTGTTCGGCGACCTCGGCCACGAGCATCCGGTGACGATGCGCTACCGGCGGCGACTCGCCGCCAGTCTCTACTAATGACCACGCCAAGCACAACGACCGCAACGGTGCGGCCGAAGGAGTTCCACTTCCCGCTCTCGGTCACGTGGACCCGCGAACGCCGCGTCATCGCACACGTCGAAGGCAAGCGGGCGATCGAGATCACCCCGCCGCCCGTGTTCCGCGGCACCGACCCCGCCGTCTGGAGTCCCGAGGACTTCTTCGTCGCCGCCGCGGCATCGTGTCTCGCCGTCACCTTCACCGGCCTCGCCGCCCGCGCAGGGGTCGCCTATTCGAGCCTGAAGGTTGACGCCGACGGCGTCGCCGGTACGCGGAGTGACGGACGCTTCGGCTTCACGCGGCTGCTGCTCGAACTCGAACTCGAGACCGATGAGGCTGATGAGGCGCAGGTGCGGGCGCTCGCAGAGAAGGCGGAAGAGACCTGTCTCGTCTCCGCCTCGCTCGATCTGCCGGTCGAGACCGTGATCGAGGTGAGACGACCACAGGCACGGTGACCACACGCTATGAGCATGACGCTGACAGTGATACCCTATAGGGGTATAAGTAAGGAGGGAGGTCACGAATGAGCGAGATCACCTACGAGGTTCCCGACATGAGCTGCGATCACTGCAAGCACGCGATCAGCAGCAGCCTGCTCGGAGTCGATGGTGTCGAGGCAGTCGACGTCAATCTCGCAAGCAAACACGTCATCGTGCGCGGGACCGAGCTCGACGACGCGACGTTGCGGTCGGCGATCGACGACGCCGGCTACGAAGCCGTGGCGTAGGCAGGCGTCGTGGCAACGGCGACCGAGACGAAGCCCCGCCACGATGTTCGGCTCGACCTCGAAGGCATGACGTGTGCGTCCTGCGCTGCCCGGATCGAGAAGAAGCTGAACAAGCTCGTCGGCGTCGAGGCGACCGTCAACTTCGCCACCGGACAGGCGACCGTACACGGCGACCCCGACGTGCCGGTCGAGCGGCTCGTCGCGGCCGTTGAGTCGGCCGGCTACGGCGCGCATCTCGCCACGCCCCCAAATGAGGCGCACGCAGAGGGCGGGCACCAGCACCCGGACGAGCCGACACGCGTGCTGCGGCGACGGCTCCTGCTCGCCGTCATCCTCACGATGCCCGTCGCGCTGCTTGCGATGGTGTCGCCGCTGCGCTTCCCGGACTGGGAATGGCTCGCGCTGGCGCTCTCGACGCCCGTCGTCTTCTACTGCGGCATCGGCTTCCATCGTGCGGCCGTCAAGACCGCGCGCCATCTCGCGGCGACGATGGACACGCTGATCTCGTTGGGCACGCTCGCCGCCTGGCTGTGGTCGACGATCGTGCTGGTCGGTGGCATCGCCACCGATACCTATTTCGAAGTCGGTTCGGTCGTGACGACGCTGATTCTGCTCGGCCGCTACTTCGAGGCGCACGCGAAAGGTCGCTCCTCGGAGGCGATCCGCAAGCTGCTGGAGCTCGGTGCCAAGCAGGCGCGCGTGCTCCGCGACGGTGTCGAGGTACTTGTGCCGATCTCGGAGCTCATGGTCAACGACGTCTTCGTCGTCCGGCCAGGCGAGAAGATCGCCACGGACGGCGTCGTCGTCGACGGCGCGTCTGCGGTCGATCAGTCGATGTTGACCGGCGAGTCGCTGCCGGTCGAGGTCGAAGCGCGCGCGGAGGTGGCGGGCGCCACGGTCAACACCTACGGTCGCCTCGTCGTTCGCGCGACTCGGGTCGGTGCCGACACTGCGCTGGCGCAGATCGCCCGCCTTGTGGACGCGGCCCAGTCGGGCAAAGCGCCGGTGCAGCGGCTGGCCGACCGTGTCTCCGCCGTGTTCGTGCCGATTGTGATCGCGCTCTCGCTGCTGACGCTCGCCGGCTGGCTCGCCTTCGGCAGCTCCGCGGCAGCCGCGTTCACCGCGGCGGTAGCCGTTCTGATCATCGCCTGCCCCTGCGCGCTCGGCCTCGCAACCCCGACTGCGCTGATGGTCGGCACCGGCCGCGGCGCCCAGCTCGGCGTATTGATCAAGGGACCGGAGATCCTCGAGCGAACGCGCCGCGTAGACACGATCGTTCTCGACAAGACCGGCACCATCACCGAAGGCAAGATGGAGCTAGCCGAGGTCGCACTCCTCAACGGCGCCAGCCGCACCGATGTGCTCCGGCTCGCCGGCGCGGTCGAGGCCGCCTCGGAGCATCCGATCGCCCAAGCGGTCGCGCGTGCCGCAAGCGCCGAGTTGCAGGGGCTGCCGCCCGTGAGCGAGTTCCGCAACCAGCCCGGCGTCGGCGTCAGCGGCCTCGTCGACGGGCACACCGTCACCGTCGGACGCCAGGACGGACGCATCGAAGTCGCCTGGGACGGCATCCCGCGCGCCAACCTGATCGTCCGCGACACGGTCAAGCCTTCGAGCGCGGAGGCGATCCTCGAGCTGAAGGCACTCGGCCTCACCCCGGTGCTCCTCACCGGTGACGCACGCGAGACGGCCGAACGTGTCGCCCTCGAGGTCGGCATCGACCGCGTGCTCGCTGAGGTCAACCCCGACGACAAGGTCGCCGAGATCAAGCGGCTCCAGAGTGAGGGGCATCAGGTGGCGATGGTCGGCGACGGCGTCAACGACGCACCCGCGCTCGCACAGGCCGACCTCGGCCTTGCGATCGGAACCGGCACCGACGTCGCGATCGAAGCCTCCGACCTCACACTCGTCTCCGGCGACCTGCGCGCAGCCGTCGACGCGATCCGGCTCGCACGCAAGACGCTGCGCACGATCAAAGGCAACCTCTTCTGGGCGTTCGCCTACAACGTCGCCGCGATCCCACTCGCGATCGCCGGGCTCTTGAACCCGATCATCGCCGCCGCGGCGATGGCCTGCTCCAGCCTGTTTGTCGTCTCCAACAGCCTGCGGCTGCGCCGGTTCACCAGCGAACGGCAAGGAGCGATCACGTGAACGCAACTCGCGCGGAACAGGTTCATGGCTACAGCAAGGACAAGAACGCGCTGATCAAGCGGCTGCACCGGATCGAGGGCCAGGTGCGCGGCGTCGAGAAGATGGTCGAAGACGATCGCTACTGCATCGACATCCTCACTCAGATCTCCGCCATCAACACTGCGCTCGAATCGCTCGCATTCAAGATCCTCGACGAGCACGTCCGCCACTGCGTCGCCGGCGCGATCGACTCCGGCGACGAGGCCGCCACCAAAGAGAAAACCGAAGAGCTGCTCGAAGCCGTGCAGCGCTTCGCGCGCACGAAGTAGCCGGCTGTTACACGCGCGTGAGCCCAGCCGACAAGGTCTGGAGAGATAAGGAAGGCGCCGCTGCTCATGGTGTCCGCGGTGATGGGTGCACTGGTTTTCGCAGCCGCGCCGCAGGCAGCTAGCAATCCAGCGGCGGCGCGGCGGGTAGTTGCACGGTGACGCGAAGTCCACCGGCGGCCCGGGGGGTCAGGGTGAGGGTTCCCTCGTGTGCTTGGGTGATGCTCTTGACGATTGCGAGGCCAAGGCCGACCCCGACGCGTGAGTGGTCGG
>DATLQV010000094.1:0-11225 GCA_035534955.1 Gaiellaceae bacterium | reverse complement strand
CCATCTCGTGTGCGCCGACTGCGGCAAAGTCGAGGCGTTCGCCGACCCGGAGCTGGAGCAGGCCCTGCACAAGGTCGAAGGGGACACGGGGTACTCCGTGGCACACGACGTCGTCCTGCGCGGCGTCTGCGACGACTGCGCGGCCTAGACCGGCGCGGGGCCGCTCGACTCGCGGACCACGAGTCGTGTCGCGAGCTCGACGTGCAGCGTCTCGAAGCTCTGCCGCTCGAGGAGTCGCGTGAGGAGGCTGACCGCCGTCCGGCCCATCTCCGCGAGCGGTTGCCGGACGGTCGTGAGCGTCGGCGTCACGATCGTCGCGTGCTCGACGTCGTCGAAGCCGACGATCGAAAGATCCTCGGGAACCCGCAGGCCGCGTGCACGCGCCGCCTGGATCGCGCCGATCGCGTGGTTGTCGTTGAAGGCGAAGATCGCGGTCGGCGGCTCTGCGAGGTCGAGCAGCACGCGGGCGGCAAGCTCGCCGCCGTCGATCTCGAAGTTCGACTCGACCTCGAGCTCCGGATCGGGAAGGATGCCTGCCGCTGCGAGCGCGGCGTGATAGCCGCGGCGCCGGTCCTCCGTCGCGACCCAGCCGCGAGGCCCGGTGATGATGGCGATCCGGCGGTGGCCGAGTGCGAGGAGATGCTTCATCGCCTGGTCGGCCCCCGACGTGTGCGCGGCCGAGACCGACGGGATGCGCTCGTCGAGCGGCATCAGCGGATCGATGACGACGAAGTGGTAGCCGGCGTCGAGGAGCCGCTCGAGCTCCTGGCTCGACTCCTCCGGTAGGACGATCAGGGCTCCATCGGTGAGCCCGTGCATGAGCCGGTCGAGCAGCGTCACCTCGCGGTCGTGCTGGTGCCCGGTGGGCGACAGGACGGCGCGCAGGTCGTGCTCCTGCAGCGCCTCGGTCGCGCCGGAGAGGATGGAGGAGAAGTAGGCCGGGTAGACGAGCGGGACGAGGACCCCGACGAGACCGGTGCGGCCGACGGAGAGGCCGCGAGCGCTCCGGTTGGCGATATAGCCCCGCTCTTGGATGATGCGGGACACGAGCTCCCGGGTCTCGGGCGCCACATCGTCGCGGTCGTTGAGGACGCGGGAGACGGTGGCGATCGACACGCCCGCCTCGTCTGCCACCTCCCGGATCGTCACCCGTGAGTGCGCAAGCTCGGCCATGGCCCCATTGAAGCATGTTTCCGGAAGTTGTTTCGGCGCAACGGGGGCAAGAGAGTGTAACCAGCCCTTGACTTTCTTCTGCCAACAGTGGTAACAGTTCCGGAAACGTTTACGGGCCGTCGCGCCCAACCCCGCCCCAATCGCCCCACGCCGGGCGAGAAAGGACCGCAGATGCGACGCAGTTTCCGCTCAACTCGACGGCTCGCAGCCGTCGGGGTCGTTGCAGGTCTTGCCGTTCTGGCGTTCATCGGGACCGCTTCGGCCCCGGCGGCGACACACGGCTCGGCCGCGTTGACGGCGGCACACAAGTGCCTCGTCATGGAAGGCTCGGGCGACCCGGCCTTCGTCAAGAACTTCAATCCCTACACGGCCACCGGCCTGCCGAGCGGCCAGTTCATCCAGGGCTCGTTCTACGAGCCGCTCGTCGTCGTCGGCGAAGGCGGCCTCAAGCCCGTGCCGTGGCTCGCGCGCTCGTGGAAGTGGAGCAACGGCAACAAGACGCTCACACTCCAGATCGCAAAGGGCGTCAAGTGGTCGGACGGCAAGCCGCTCACGTCGCTTGACGTCGTGTACAGCCTGACCGCCGGCCAGCAGAACGCGGCGATGGACCGCATCGGCCTCACCGGGCCTGGCAACAACATCCAGTCGATCCGGGCGCACGGTCCCTACGTCGTCGCGATCACGCTGAAGACGCCGGACTCCCAGTTCATCGCAGCGACGCTGAACCGGCAGTTCGTCGTCCCGCAGCACATCTGGTCGAAGGTGGCCGATCCGACGACGTTCACGAACTCGAACCCCGTCGGTTCGGGACCGTTCGACGTTGTCGGCCGCTTCACGACGCAGGACTACGTCTTCAACAAGAACCCGCACTACTGGCAGCCGGGTCTGCCGCATATCCCGTGCCTCGAGTACGTCCAGGCCGCCTCGAACGACAGCGCGCTCGCGCTGGCCCAGAGCGGTCAGGTCGACTGGACGCACAACTTCGTCCCGAACGTCGCACAGGCGTATATCGCGAAGGATCCGCAGCACTTCCACGCGTTCTACGCGACTTCCGCGTATCCGATCTCGCTGCTGCTCGACGACACGCAGTATCCGTACAGCCTCGTCGCCTTCCGCAAGGCGCTGAGCCTGGCTATCGACCGGAACTCCGTGTCGAAGCTTGGTGAGTACGGCTATGCGCCGCCGGTCGACGCAATCGGGCTCGGCGGTCTGTTCCCGCAGTGGGTGACCGACGCGTCCGTCAAGGCGCAGGCAAAGGCCATGGCGACGTACAACCCGGCGGCGGCGAAGCAATTGCTCACGAGCAACGGCTTCACGTACAAGGGGAGTCAGCTCATCGACCCGCACGGCAATCCCGTCTCGCTCGACATCCACGTGATCTCGGGCTGGTCGGACTGGGTCGCGTCGAACCAGATCATCACGAAGAACCTCAGTGACATCGGCATCAGCTCGAAGGTCGCGCTGGAGCCGGACTGGGGCTCGTGGTATCCGAACGCATCGTCGACGAAGAACCCGACGCTGCTCTGGCAGGGCGGCTCGCAGGGCTCGCCCTACGGGTACTTCTACGCCAACATGTCGTCGAACGCGTTCGTGCCTTCCGGACAGGACGGGACGCCGACCGGCAACTGGGAGCACTTCCAGGATCCACAGGCGTCCGCGCTCCTCAACCAGTGGAAGGTCACGCTCGACCCGAAGAAGCAGCAGGCGATCGCGACGCAGCTGGAGAAGCTCTGGCTGAACGAGCTCCCGATCGTGCCGCTGTTCATCGGGCCGCGCTGGTCCACATACAGCACGAAGTACTTCCACAACTTCGACACCCCGAAGAACTTCTGGGGCGATCCGATCTTCTCGACGTTCCCCGACAACATCCTCTCCTTCACCCGCATCGAGCCAGGCGGGAAGGCCGGGGCGTAGCCGTAGGGTAGAACCCTCCACCGGCGGGCGGCCCCCGCGCCGCCCGCCGGTCTACCCTCCGGACAACGAAATGCGCTGGTTCGCCCGTCGGCTTTGCTTCTACGTCTTCGCGATCTGGGTCGCGCTGACGGTCAACTTCCTGCTCCCGAGACTGATGCCGGGGAGCCCGATCTCGGGGTTGCTCCAGCATCTGAGCCCGGCGCAGCTCGCGGCCAACCCGGGGATCGTCCAGACGTACGAGGCACTCCTCGGCGGCGGCCACCACTCGATCTGGCAGGACTACGTGACGTACCTGCACCGGATCTCGCACTTCAACTTCGGCATCTCGACGTCGAACTATCCGACGCCCGTCTCCGAGGTCGTCGGTCGCACGCTTCCGTACTCCATCTTCCTCGTCGGCGTCGCGTTCATCCTCTCCTTCCTGATCGGCACGGGCGTCGGAATGGTCGCGGCCTGGCGGCGCGGCGGCTTCACCGACAACGTCGTCGTGCCGGCGTTCATGACCGTCAGCGCCTTTCCCGCCTTTGTCCTTGCGCTGGTCGCCCTCTACTTCCTCGGCCTCAAGGCCGGCTGGTTCCCGATCCAACATGCGTACGACAGCAACATCGTTCCCGGCTGGAACTGGACGTTCGTCTCGAGCGCGTTCAGGCACGCGCAGCTGCCCATCATCGCCATCGTCGCGGCGTACACGGGCGGCTGGGTGCTGAACATGCGTACGGTCATGATCAACACGATCGGCGAGGACTACGTCGGGATGGCGAAGGCGAAGGGCCTGAAAGACCGCCGCGTGATGACGCGCTATGCGGGACGCAATGCGATCCTGCCGCCGCTGAACGGCTTCGCCGCGCAGTTCGCCGGTGCGGTGGGCGGTCTCGTCTTCATCGAGATCGTCTTCAGCTATCCCGGCGTCGGCTACACGCTCCAGTCGGCCGTGCTCGGCAACGACTATCCGCTCGCGCAGGCAATCCTCGTCGTGCTCTCCGTCTGCGTGATCGTCGCAAACCTGATCATGGACGTCCTCAACTTCGTCCTCGACCCGCGCTTGAGGACGTCGTAATGGCGCAGCTCGACCCGACCGCGCTCGACCTCCCGCTGGCGGCGCCGAAACGGGGCATTCGCGTCGGGCGCATCCCGATTCCCGGCTGGCTCGCCCTCCTTCTGCGCAACTCGAAGTCGCGGACGGGGCTGCTCATTGTCGTCTTCATGGTTGTCATTGCGGTCATCGCGCCGCTCATCTCGGTTGCGCACCCGAACGACTTCAACCTCCTGGCAACGCGGCAGGCGCCGTCGTGGCACCACCTGTTCGGTACAACCGACCAGGGAAGCGACGTCTTCTCGCAGGTCGTCGTCGGCGCGCGGCGCTCGCTTCTGCTCGGGGCGCTAGCCGGCGCGTTCGCGACCCTCGTCGCGGCTGCGCTCGGCATCACCGCCGCGTACGTCGGCGGAATCGTCGACGAAGTCGTCAACCTGCTCACGAACGTCTTCCTGACGATTCCGGCGATCCCGCTGCTCGTCGTCGCCTCCGGCTATCTGCGGGCGCGCGGGATGTGGACGATGATCGCCGTCATCGCGCTCGTGCTCTGGGCGTTCGAGGCGCGCATCCTCCGCGCCCAGGCTCTGACGTTGAAGAACCGCGACTTCATCCTCGCGGCGAAGACGTCCGGGGAGCCGACGTGGCGGATCGTCTTCGGCGAGCTGATGCCGAACATGATCAGCCGCATCGCGGCCGCCTTCGTGCTCGTGTTCTACATCTCGCTCCTCGTCGACTCGGGTCTCGAGTTCCTCGGGCTCGGCGACATGTCGGCGACGAGCTGGGGTGTCACCATCTACTGGGCGCAGGTCAACTCGACCGTTCTGCAGGGCGAGTGGTGGCCGTTCCTGTTCCCGAGCCTCGCGCTCGGGCTGACGGTGCTCGGTCTCGTTCTCGTTCTCGCCGGCATCGACGAGGTGAGCAACCCGCAGCTGCGCACGGAGCACAGGCGCGGCCGGCTCCTCAGGCTGCTCTTCGGGAGGGCGGCCGCGTGAGCGCCATCGCCACGAAGACGCTGCTCGAGGTGCGTGGCCTGGAGGTGGAGTACGGGCGCGTGCGGGCAGTTGACGGCGTCGACCTCGACATCGCGAGCGGCGAGACCCTCGGCCTCGCCGGCGAGTCGGGCTGCGGCAAGAGCACGGTCGCAAACGCCGTCATGCAGATCCTGCGCCCGCCGGCGCACATCGTCGGCGGCAGTATCCGCTTCCAGGGCGAGGAACTCACCGGGAAGAGCAACGAAGAGCTTCGCCGCTTCCGCTGGCGCAACGTGTCGATGGTCTTCCAGAGCGCGATGAATGCGCTCAATCCCGTGATGCGGGTCGGCGACCAGTTCGTCGACATGATGCAGGCGCACGAGCGCATCTCGAAGCACCGCGCGATCGTGCGCGCGGGCGAGCTGCTCGAGCTCGTCGGCATGGACAAGCATCGAGTGCGGTCGTACCCGCACGAGCTCTCCGGCGGCATGCGCCAGCGCGTGATCATCGCAATGGCGCTCGCGCTCAATCCCGAGCTCATCATTCTCGACGAGCCGACGACGGCGCTCGATGTCGTCGTCCAGCGTGAGATTCTCCAGGAGGTCGAGGCGCTCAAGCGTGACTTCGGTTTCGCCGTCCTCTTCATCACACACGACCTTTCGCTCCTGCTCGAGTTCGCTGACCGCATCGCGATCATGTACGCGGGCGAGATTGTCGAGGCGGCGCCGGCGGCGACTCTCGCCGAGAGCCCGCTGCATCCGTACACGCAGGGACTGCTGCAGTCCTTCCCGCCGCTCACCGGCCCGCGCGTGAAGCTCACCGGCATTGCGGGTGCGCCCCCTGACCTGCGCGAGCCGCCGGCAGGCTGCCGTTTCCACCCGCGCTGCCCGCACTGCGTGCCCGAGAACGTCGCTCTCTACTTCCGGCAGACCAGCGAGCGGCCGAGGCTGCGCGAGATCACACCCGGCCACTTCGTCGCCTGCCATCTGGTGGACGCATGAGCGTGCTCGAGGTCAGGGATCTCTCGAAGTCGTTCGCCATCGGCGGCGCGCTGCGCCGCCAGCACGTGCATGCGGTCGAGGACGTCTCCTTCTCGCTCCGCCCCGGCACGATCACGGCGCTTGTCGGCGAGAGCGGCAGCGGCAAGAGCACGGTCGCGCGGCTCATCGCTCGGCTGTATGACCCGAGCTCGGGCGCAGTGTTCTTCGGTGACGAGGACGTCGCGCAGGTGCGTCGGCGCAAGGACGTCCTCCGCTATCGATCGCAGGTCCAGCTCATCTTCCAAGACCCGTTCGGCTCGCTGAACCCGGTCAAGACCGTGCGCCACCACATCGAGCGGCCGCTGCGCATCCACGACATCGTCCCGTCGTCGCAGGTCGACGATCGGGTGTACGAGCTGCTCGAGACCGTCGGTCTCGTGCCGGCGCGCGAGGTTGCGGACAAGTACCCGCACGAGCTCTCCGGAGGACAGCGCCAGCGCGTCGCCATCGCGCGCGCTCTCGCCGTGGAGCCGACGGTCGTCCTCGCCGACGAGCCGACGAGCATGCTCGACGTCTCGATTCGCATCGGGATCCTGAACCTCATGCTGAAGCTCAAGGACGAGCGCGACATCGCGTTCCTGTACGTGACGCACGACATCGCGAGCGCCCGCTACGTCGCCGACGACATCCTCGTCATGTATGCCGGCCAGATCGTCGAGCGAGGCCCGGTCGAGCAAGTCCTCGCCGAGCCGTTGCACCCGTACACGCGGCTATTGCTCGCCGCTGTCCACGGCGAGCGGATCGCCGATCGCGGCAGCGGCGCATCTGCGGCCGTCGACCCGGTCGAAGGATGCCGATTCGTTTCGCGCTGCCCGCTAGCGATCCCCGTCTGCTCGGAGGTCACCCCCGAGCTCGTCGAGGCTCGTCGGCAGCACGCCGCGCGCTGCCATGTAACCGCCCCCGCAACCTGATCGAGAGGGAATCCATGTCTACTGCGAGGATCGATTCGTTCCCCGAAGACTTCATCTGGGGGGCCGCCACGGCCTCGTATCAGATCGAGGGCGCCGTGCACGAGGGCGGCCGCGGCGAGAGCGTGTGGGACCGCTTCTCGGCGACGCCGGGGAAGGTGCGTGGCGGCGACACGGGCGCCATCGCGTGCGACTTCTACCACCGGTATCCCGAGGACGTCCTCCTCATGAAAGAGCTCGGGCTGGATGCGTTCCGCTTCTCGATCGCGTGGCCGCGCGTGCTGCCGAAGGGACGTGGCGTCGTGAGCGAGAAGGGCCTGGACTTCTACGACCGGCTCGTCGAGGCGCTTCTCGCGCAGGGGATCGAGCCGTTCGCGACGCTCTTCCACTGGGACACGCCGCAGGCGCTCGAGGACCAAGGCGGCTGGCGTGTGCGCTCGACCGCGGAGGCGTTCGCCGAGTACGCAGAGATCGTCGCCGCTCGACTCGGCGACCGTGTCAAGTTCTGGACGACGCACAACGAGCCTTGGGTGCACGCGTGGATCGGCCACTCGTGGGGCCAGCACGCCCCCGGGCTGACGAGCGAGGCGGACGCCGTCGCGGCTGCCCATCACCTGCTGCTCTCCCACGGGTGGGGAGTCGACGCAATTCGCCGCGCGGCGCCCGATGCCCAGGTCGGGGTCGTCCTCAACCTCCACCACGCGTATCCGCACTCGGATTCGCCGGAGGACGAGGCGGCGGCGTGGCAGGTCGACGGCGAGGGGAACCGCTGGTTCCTCGACCCGATCTTCCGCGGCTCCTATCCCGCCGACCTGCTCGAGCGGAACGCGCTCGTCGCGCCGCTCGTCCACGACGGCGACCTGCAGGCAATGGCCGCACCGATCGACTTCCTCGGCGTGAACAACTACTTCCGCTTCATCGTCAGCGCAGGGCCCGACGGCCCGAGGATGGAGCACAACCCCGAGGCGCGTTACACCGAGATGGGGTGGGAGGTCTACCCCGACGGGCTGTACGAGCTGCTCGTCCGGGTCTCCGACGACTACGCACCGCGCGCGATCTACGTGACCGAGAATGGCGCAGCGTTCGGCGACGTCCGCGTCCACGACGGCGCCGTCCACGATCCCGAGCGCACGTCGTATCTCGAGACGTACATCGCCGCGGTCGGCCGCGCGATCGCGGACGGCGCTCCGGTGAAGGGCTACTTCGTCTGGAGCTTCCTCGACAACTTCGAGTGGGGCCACGGCTACTCGAAGCGGTTCGGCATCGTCTACGTCGACTATCCGACGCTCGAGCGGGTGCCGAAGGACAGCTTCTACTGGTACCGGGACCGCATCGCCGGCCGGCGCGACGCGCCGAAGCCGGCGCCGGTGGTCACGGGGTAGTCGTGCTCGCGGCGGTGCTCGCAGCGCTCGCGCTCCTCCCGGGACGGGTGGACGCGTCGTTTGCGCTGCACCGCCTCGTCACCGACCGGGCGGACCCGCAGCTCGTCAATGCATGGGGTCTCGCCGCGAGCCCGACGGGGCCGTGGTGGGTGTCGAACGAGGCACGCGGATCGAGCACGCTCTACTCCGGGACGGGTCGCAAGCAGGCGCTGACCGTCAGCGTCCCTTGCGGGCCGACCGGCGTCGTCTACAACCGCGGCTCCGGCTTCGTCGTGCGGTCGGGGCGCGCGTCCGGACCAGCGCGGTTCATCTACGCGTGCGAGGACGGGACGATCCGCGCGTGGTCGCCGAGCGTGCCGCACGGTTGGTCGAAGGAAGCGGTCGTCGCCGTCGACGCGACCGGATCGGGAGCGATCTTCAAGGGAGTCGCGGTCGCAGGCGGCCGGCTGTATGCGACCGACTTCCACAACGGGCGCGTGTTCGTCTACGACTCGCGCTGGCATCGCGTCCCGGCTCGTTTCGTCGACAAGATGCTGCCGGTGGGCTACTCGCCGTTCGGCATCGCCGCCCTCGGCAAGCGCATCTTCGTGACGTACGCACAGCCGGCGCCGGTGGACGGCAACGACTCGCCGACCGGCGGCGTCGTCGACGAGTTCGACCTGCAGGGGCGCCTCGTCGCGCACGTCGCGACGGCGAAGTCCCTCGACGAGCCGTGGGGCGTCGCGCTCGCGCCGAATCGGTTCGGCCGCTTCGGCGGCGACGTCCTCGTCGCGAACTTCGGCAGCGGCAGGATCCTCGCGTTCGCCCGCACGAGCATGGGCTGGGAACCGGACGGCGCCCTTCCCGTAAAGGTGCCCGGCGTGTGGGGGATCGCCTTCGGCACGGGCGGGATGAGCGGCCCGCGCACGACGCTCTTCGCGGCTGCCGGCCCGCATCGCTGGCACGGCTCGTCGGAGGCGGGAGTCGCCGGCCTTCTTGCCGCGATCACGCCGCGGTGACCCGGGCCACCATTCACGATGTCGCGCAACGCGCAGGCGTATCGATCGCCACCGTGTCCCGCGTGCTCAACGAGAAGGGGGACGTGCGCGAGACGACGCGCGAGCGCGTGCAGGAGGCTGCGTCCGAGCTCGGCTACAGCGTGGACTCGGTCGGACGCGCGCTCGCATCGCAGCGGACGCGCCTGGTCGGCGTCGTCGTCGGTGACAATGCAGGCCACCGCGACCTGTCACTTATGTTCTTCGGGAAGGTGCTGTCCGCGATTTCGCGTCGTCTGGGCCAGTTCGGCTACGAGCCGTTGCTTATCCAGGACGCCGACGCCGGCGCCGCGCACCGGTTCGACGCGGCAATCCTCATCGGCATCGACGCGGGCGATCCGCTCGTGCTCGAGCTCGCGGGCCGCGAGATCCCGCTCGTCGGCGTCGACGTGCGGTGCGGTGGTGACAACTCGGCGTTTGTCGGCTCCGATCACGTCGGGGGCGTGCGGCTCGCACTCGCGCATCTGCGCTCGCTCGGCCATCGGCGCATCGCGCACATCGCGGGCGCGCTGAACACACTTGCAGGTGCGGAGCGCCTCGAGACGTTCCTGGCCGAGAGCCCGAAGGTCCCTGAGGAGTGCGTGCGGTATGGCGACTTCTCGTCGGCGTCGGGCTACCTCGAAGCATGCGCGCTGCTCGCACTGCCCGAGCCGCCGACAGCGATCGTCGCCGGCTCGGATCTCATGGCCCTTGCCGCGCTCCAGGCGATCTGGGAGTCAGGCCGTCGGCCGGGGCGGGACGTCGCCGTCGTCGGCTTCGACGACCTTGAGGCCGCTGCGCTCGCGCACCCGCCGCTGACGACGATCCGCCAGGACCGTGGGGAGCTCGGCGCGACCGCGGCCGGATGCGCGATCGGTCTCCTCGAGCGTCCCGAAGACGTCCTCCGCACGACCGTTCTCCCGGTCGAGCTCGTCGTGCGTGCGTCGTCGTCGGTCGGGTGAGCGACGACCTGCGCGAGCTGTGTGCGTGTCGCAGCGATCTCGCACGTACAAGCGCGGGATGATGCGGAGCTAGGAGTTCGTGATGAGTCGTGCGCCGCGTCCGTGTGTGGCGAAGCTCACAGACCACCGGATGATGACGAGCACACGGTTCTGGAAGCCGACGAGATACCAGAGGTGCACGACGAGCCATGTCGCCCATGCGAGGAAGCCACTGAGCCGGAGACCCTTGATGTCTGCGACCGCGGCGGCTCGCCCGATGGTGGCGAGGTTGCCCTTGTCGCGGTACCGGAACGGCGGGCTCTCTTTCCCGCGGAGCCGGTCGCGGACGACGCGCCCGGCGTAGCGCCCTTGCTGCATCGCGACAGGTGCGACGCCGGGCAGGACGCCGTCGTGCAGTCGCACCATGTCGCCGAGCGCGAACACCTCTGGGTGTCCCGGAAGCGTCAGGTCCGGCTCGACGGTGACGCGGCCGGCGCGGTCGCGGTCCGCGTTCGTGAGCTCGCCCAACCGCATCGCGAGGCTCGACGCGGTCACCCCAGCGGCCCACACGACGGTGCGCGATGGGATGCGCTCGTCATCGACGGTTACGCTCTCCGCATCGATGCCCGTGACAGTTCGACCGGTGAGCACGGTCACGCCGAGCCTCTCCAACGATTGCTTCGCCTTCGCCGACAACGACGGCGGGAACGTCGTCAGCACGCGGTCGGCCGCCTCGACGAGCAGGATGCGCGCGGCGCGCGGGTCGATGCGCCGGAAGTCGTGCTTGAGTGTGTCGCGCGCGAGCTCGCCGATCTGGCCCGCCATCTCGACGCCGGTCGGCCCCGCGCCG
>DATLQV010000093.1:0-52703 GCA_035534955.1 Gaiellaceae bacterium | reverse complement strand
CGGGAATTCAGCGCCGTCGCGGCTGGGGGCCTGCACACGGCGCATTGCGCCCGCCGCGCCCGCCGCCAAGGCCCACCGGCCTTGACCCCGGTCGCGTCGACCACACTGCTTGGTGCAGACCCTCCCCGCAACAACGACAATCCCCGATCAACCATCTAGATGAGCGCCACTCCGGCGCCCGCCTCGACAGCGCCGACCCGGGCCAGGAACAGCCCGGCGCGGGCAAACTCGGCCTCGAGCGCCGGGCCCTTGTCGCGCGGGAGCGAGACGAGCAGGCCGCCGGCGGTCTGCGGGTCGTACGCCAACTCGACCAGTTCGTCGGCCACGCCGCCCGCCTCGACAGCGGCGTACTCGCGATTGTTGCGCGTTCCGACCGTCGAGACGCCGGCGCGTGCGGAAGCGAGCGCTCCGTCGAGCGCCGGCAGACGGTCGGCTGCGAGCACGAGGCGCACCCCGCTACGAGTCGCCATCTCGTGCGCGTGCCCGGCCAGACCGAAACCGGTGACATCGGTGACGGCGCTCGGCGCGAAGGCCCGCAGCACGTCGGCTGCGGCGCGGTTCAGCGTCCGCATCCACGCCACCGCCTCGGCGGGATCGGCGAGACCGCGCTTGGCACCGCCGAGCACGAGAGCCGTGCCGAGCGGCTTCGTCAGGTAGAGCGCGTCGCCTGCCTGGGCGCCCGACTTCGGCCAGATCCCGTCGAGCGAGACGGTGCCGACGACCGCGAGGCCGTACTTCGGCTCGGCGTCGCGGATCGTGTGCCCACCCGCCAGGACCGCACCGGCGGCGCGCACCTGCCGCGCCGCACCGTCGAAGATCGCACGCACCGTCTCTGTCGGCAGCTCCTCGGGCAGGGCCGCGACCGAGAGAGCGAGCAGCGGCACGCCGCCCATCGCGAACACGTCGTTGAGCGCGTTGGTGGCGGCGATCGTCCCGAAGTCGTCCGGGTTGTCGACGATCGGCGGGAAGAAGTCGATCGTAAAGACGAGCGCGCGCTCGTCGTCGAGCTTGTACACCGCTGCGTCGTCGGCGGGGTCGAGACCGACGAGCAGATTCTCGGCGTCCGCAGGAACGAAACCACGCAAGAGCTCCTCGAGCCGCGACGCCGAGTACTTCGCCGCGCAGCCTCCCGCGGTCGCCAGGTCGGTGAGCTTCACCTCCGACACGCTACGCGACGGCGGCGGCCCAGGAGCCGCCGCCGTCAGGGGAGAGGAACGTCGTACTGACGCCCGATTCGCGCAGACGCCCCAAACTCCTTTAGGGTCGCGTCGTGCAGAGCGCACTCATCACAGGCGGCTCCTCGGGCATCGGGCTCGCGATCGCGCGCATGCTTCGCGAGGAAGGCTACGAACTGACCCTCGCCTCACGCACGGCCGCGAAGATCGAGGCAGCCGCGGCCGAGCTCGGAGCCTACGCCGTCACCGCCGACGTCGGCAAAGAGGAGGACTGCATCCGCGTCGTCGCCGAGCACAACGAGCGCTTCGGTGGCCTGGACGTGCTCGTCAACTCGGCGGGGATCGGGATCGCGGGCACCGTCGAGTCGCTGTCGGCGAAGCACATCGACCTGCAGCTCGGGATCAACCTGCGCGGTCTCCTGCTCGTGAGCCGCGAGGCGATCCCACTCCTCCGGGAGTCGAAAGGCTGGCTGGTCAACCTCGCCTCGATCGCCGGCACGACGGCGACGCCCGGGCTGACCGTGTACGGCGCGACGAAGGCCGCCGTGATCGCCCTCACCCGCTCACAGAACGCCGAGCTCGACGCCGACGGTGTCCGGGCGATCGCGATCTGCCCGGGCTTCGTGGACACGCCGATGGCCCAGTGGTCCGGCCTCGCGGCCGACGAGATGATCCAGCCCGAAGACTGCGCCGAAATCGTGCGGATGTGCCTGCGGCTCTCGCCGAACGCACGGATCCCGCAGGTCGTGGTCGAGCGAGTGGGATCACGCGAGGGCGTCGGCTAGCCCGGCCGGTCGAAAGACGCGCTGCCGGCTCCCCAGCAACGAGCGCGCGTGTCGAACTGAATCATGGTCAGCCGCCGGCCGGACCGTCCCACAGCCCGTAATGACCGAACTTCCCGAGCACGACCGCGAGCACAACGAGGGCGAGCAGCACGAGCGTGCGCCGCCGGACGAGCGAAGAGAACAGGTTTGCCATAGTGAACACCTCCTTTCCTCTAGAACCGGAAATCCTGGAGCGCTTCGGCGGCACGGCGGTACAGGACCGCCGCGCGCCCCTCGTCCCCCCGCTTGGTCGCCAGGTCGCCTTGTGCGACCCAAGCGGCGGCGCGATGCGATGCCGACGACAACCTCGCAAATGCGTCTTCGGAGTGCGCGAGCGCCTCCTCGGCCTCGTCGAGACGGCCCTGCTCGAGCAGCGACCGGCCGAGCACGAGCCGCGCGTTCCCGATCTCGTCGAGCATGTCGTCACGCTCGCCGATGATCTCGAGCGCGTGCACGGCCTGCTCCTCGGCCTTCACGAAATCGCCGGTGCGCAGATGCACCTGCGCGAGCGAGGAGACGGCGGTCGCCGCCTCTTCATCGCGCCCGAGCTCGAGCGCCACGGCGAACGCCTGCTTGAAGTGCTCGATGGCCTCTGCCGGCTTTCCGAGCAGAAACTCGACGGCTCCGAGGTTGTTCATCAGGCGGCCGACGTTTGCGCGGTCGGCCAGCTCCTCGTACTGCGTCTTCGCCTTCTCGGCATAGGTGCGCGCCAGGACGTAATGGCCGTCGCGCTCGGCGAGCATCGACGCCTGGAAGTAGGCGGCGCCGAGCGCACGCGCATCCTGCAACGCCTCGGCCAGTTCGAGCGCGCGCTCGACGTCTTCCCTGGAAGCCTCGTAGTCACGCTGGCGGCGATAGCAGCGCGACCGCCAGGCGAAGATGGACAGGCGTAGCTTGTCGGACGGCAACTCGGTGCGCTCGGCCAGCGCAAGCGCCTCGTTGAAGAGCCCGACGGCCGTCGAGATGCTCGAGAGCCAGTAACGGCAGACTCCGATCCGGTAGAGCACCTCGGCGCGGTCGATGTCGGAGAACTCGTCGCGCTCGACGATCGCACGGGACTGGGCCAGCAGCGCGAGCCCGCCCTTGATGTCACCGTTTTCGGCTCGGGCCATGCCCTCGCCGTTCAGCACGCGAACCTGAAGCTCGAGCGCGCCGGTGCCGAGCACCGCCGGCAGCGCGTGGGTGTACTCCTCGATCGCGGCGGCAAGCTCGTGGTCCTGGAGCAGGGAGTCGGCACGGGCCAGGATGGCTTCCGCCTTGGCGCGGTCGTCGGCGGAGACACCGCTCGCCAGGAAGCCCCCGTCGACGCCCAGGCGCAGGGCGAGCCACTCGATCGTGTCGGCGGTGGGGCGCGTCTTCCCCCGCTCGATCTGCGAGATGTACTCCTTCGAGAACCGCTCCCCGGCGAGGTCGGTCTGCGTCAGCCCCGCGGCGACGCGCAGCTGCCGCAAGCGCTCGCCAAGGCGAGGCGCCCGCGGCGCTTGGGTTCTGCTCGCTCGTGCGGCCCGAGGAGTCATACGGTTTTCGCAGCATGCCGAACGCTTGACCGAAATGCAATCCCCCCAAAGGGACACTCCCCCAAAAGGGTCATGTTTACGGGGAGTTTTCAGTCAAGTGAGAGAGGTGCAAATCACTTGACCGAGGCACTTGACAGACCGGGACACCGCTCGTACAGTGAGTCCACCTTGCACCACGGCCGGACGCCAGGCCGAGTGCAGGGGGAGCGCCAGAGGCGACCACCCCGAGGGATACGGCTGGGCCGCAGAGCCAGTGCCTTCGGTGACCGCCCAACCGGTGCCCCGCCTGACCAGGGAGAGCCCCGGGTGCCGCAGCCGGGGCTTTTCCATGTCTGGGGAAGCATCTAGGAGGAGCCGGCGGGCTCGCCGAGCATCCAGCGGCGCCGCTCGACCCGCACCCGCCGCAGGTCGTCGCCGAGCAGGCCGCCGAGCCGGCCGTCGATCGTCGCAAGCAGGCCGCCGGCGACGAAGACCCAGGCCTCCGCCTCCGGATCGCGATCCGCGTGCACGACGCCTCGCCGCTGCCCGTCCCGGATCAGCTCGGCGAAGAAGTCGCGCAGCTCGCGTAGCTGGCGGCGCAGCGCGGCGGCGATCACCTGGTCATCGGAGGCCTCTGCAAGCGCCTGGATCCACAGGTCGACGACGCGGATCCGCTTGCCCTTCGCCATGTAGGCGTCCGCAATCGCCCCGAGGCACCGCTGCGGATCCTCGGCGATCGTCCGCTCCGCCGCGGCACGGAAGCTCGTCCAAGCCTCGTCGAGGCACGCGAGGTAGAGATCGCGCTTGCAACCGAAGTGCCGGTACAGAATCGGCTCCGAGATGCCCGACTCGCGGGCGATTTCAGCCGTGGTCGCGCCGTGGTAGCTCGAGCGCGAGAACACCTGGCACGCGGTGTCGAGCACCGCCTGCCGCCGCGCCTGGGCCGTCAGCCGCTTCGTGACCTGCGTCATGCGACCTCGACGGCGGGCGCCGCCTCGGGGGCCGCCTCGTGGCGGTGGTCGATCTTGCGGATCGCGAGCGTTGCGACGACCGCGCCCGCGAGCGCGAGCAGCGCGCCGACCCGCAGCGCATCGTGGAAGCCGTGCAGGAACGCCGCGCTCTGGGTGTCGCCTGCCTGGAGCGACGCGCTCACACCCGACGCGACTATGGAGCCCATCACCGCAATGCCGAGGGAACCGCCCACCTGGCGGGCGGAGTTCAGGACGGCCGAGCCGACACCCGCCTTGTCGACCGCGACAGCGCTCATCGCGGCGGCGGTCGTCGGCGTCATCGTCAAGGCCATGCCGGCGCCGCCGATCAGCAGGGCCGGCAGCAGCGTGAAGAACGTCGCATGCGCACCGAGGCGCGAGTAGTAGAAGAGCATCACGGTGATCAGGGCCATGCCGCCCCCGACGAGCCAGCGCGAGCCGAACCGGTCGGCGAGCCGCCCCGCGAGCGGCGCCACCACGATCACGAGCACCGTCATCGGGAGGAAGGACGCACCGGCCTGCACCGGCGAGAAGAGCAGCACCTTCTGCATGTAGAGCGAGACGTAGAAGAACGTCCCGAACATCGCGAGCCCGACGAACAGCATCGCCGTGTTCGCGCCGCTGAACGTGCGGTTGCGGAAGAGCGAGAGATCGAGCATCGGAACGCGCTGATGACGCTCGAGCGCGCCGAAGGCCACGAGTGCGAGCGCTGCGACCGCGAACGCGCCGACGATCCGTGGCGACGTCCAGCCGAAGGTGTTCGCCTCGATGAACGCGTAGGTCAGCGAGAAGAGACCCAGCGCTGACGCCGCGAGCCCGGGCAAGTCGAGGCGCTGCTCGTGCGACGTGTCGCGCGACTCGTCGATGAACATCGGGATCGCAATGAGCCCCAGGACGCCGATCGGCACGTTGACGAAGAAGATCCAGTTCCAGTTGACGTGCTCGGTCAGCAGGCCGCCGACGAGCGGGCCGATCGCAAGCGCCATCGCGGAGACGCCTGCCCAGATCCCGATCGCCGTGCCGCGCTGCCGCGGCGGGAACGTGGCGGTGATGATCGAGAGCGTCGCCGGGTTCATCAGCGCGCCGCCGAGGCCCTGGACGACGCGCGCGCCGATCAAGAAGGCGCCGTTCGGGGCAAGACCACACGCGAGTGACGCGCCGGTGAAGATCGCGAGCCCGACCATGAAGATCAACCGGCGCCCGAGGAAGTCTGCGAGCTTGCCGCCGGTCAGCATGAAGGCGGCGAAGGTGAGCGCGTAGCCCGCGACCACCCATTCGAGCTCCGAGAGGCTCAGGTGCAGCGAGCGCTCCATCGAGGGAAGCGCGACGTTCACGACGGTGTTGTCGAGCATGATCACGAACAGCCCCACCGACACCGCGGCGAGGGTCCACCACTTCTTGTTCTCCGGCGTCACGAGACGCTTCATCCAGTCACCTCTCCCGAACAGAGTTAGCGCGCACTAAGTTAGCAGACGCTAACCCTGTGGGAACAGCTCCTTGCGAGACCGGAAGCGTGCGGGGGCTCGAGGCGGGCCGCGGCTGCTCGCTGACTAGGCTTGGTGCGTGAACGAGCTCGCCTGGACACCCGACCTTGCGACGATCGAGCGCGCCAACGCGACCCGTCTTGTGCGCAAGGCCGGTGTCGCCGACTACGCGGAGCTCGTGCGGCGCTCGCAGGCCGACCCGGACTGGTTCTGGCCGCTCTGCGTCGAGGACGTCGGGATCGAGTTCTCACAGCCGTGGGAGCGCGTGCTCGACGACTCGCGCGGGCCCGAGTGGACGACGTGGTTCCCGGGGGGCCGGGTCTCGATCGCGCGCAACTGCGTGCACCGCTGGGCGGCGCGCCGCCCGGACGCGATCGCCGCCGTCGGCCTCGGCGAGGACGGCTCCCGGCGCACACTCACGTTCGCCGAACTGTCCCACGACGTGACCCGCCTCGCCGAGCAGCTCGTCGCACTCGGTGTCGGCGAAGGCGACCGCGTCGCAATCTTCTTGCCGATGTCGCCCGAGGTCGCCGTCGCGTCGAACGCGATCGCGCACATCGGCGCGATTCAGGTGCCGGTCTTCTCCGGCTTCGCCGCACCCGCCGTCGCCCAGCGCCTCCAGGCGAGCGAGGCGAAGGTCGTGATCACCCAGCGCTCCTCGTCGCGGCGCGGCAAGACCGTACCGATGCTGGCGATCTGCGAGGAGGCGATCCGCGAGGCGGGCTCGGCCGCCCAGATCGTGCTCGCACCGTTCGAGCTCGACGCGCACCCCGGCGAGCTGCCCGCCCTCGAGGTCGAATCCGAGACGCCCTACCTGCTCGCCTACACCTCGGGCACGACCGGCAAGCCGAAGGGCGTGCTGCACGTACAGGGCGGCTTCCTCGTCTCGATCGCACGCGAGGTCTGCTACCAGGCCGACGTCCACGAGGGCGACGTGATGCACTTCGCCACGGACATGGGCTGGATCATGGGACCGTGGACCGTGGTGGGCGCCGGCGCGCTCGGCGCGACGATCGTGTTCGCGGAGGGCGCGCCCGACTGGCCTGCGCCCGACCGCCTCTGGCGCATCGTCGAGGCCGAGCGCGTCACCTCACTCGGCCTCTCCCCGACCCTCGTGCGCGCGCTGCTCCCGCACGGCGACCCGGCGAACGACCTCTCGTCGCTGCGCACGTTCGTCACCACCGGCGAACCGTGGAACCCCGACCCGTACCGCTGGCTCGCCGAATCGGTCGGCGGCTCACGCGTGCCGATCATCAATTGCTCCGGCGGCACCGAGGTGGGCGCCTGCTTCCTCTCGCCCACACCCGTCGGCCCGATCAAGGCATGCTCGCTCGGCGGCCCCGCGCTCGGCATGGCGATGGACGTCGTCGACGACGCCGGCAACTCGCTGATCGGCACGGGGGAGGTGGGCGAGCTCGTCTGTCGCAGGCCCTTCCCGGGCATGACGCGCGGCTTCTGGCGCGACCCCGACAAGTACCTCGAGGCGTACTGGTCGCGCATCCCCGGCGTCTGGGTGCACGGCGACTGGGCATCGGTCGACGCTGACGGCTTCTGGTTCCTGCACGGCCGCTCCGACGACACGATGAACATCGCCGGCAAGCGGATCGGGCCCGCGGAGCTCGAGTCGGCTGCGGTCGGGCACCCCGCGGTGCGGGAGGCCGCGGCGATCGGCGTGCCCCACGAGGTGAAGGGCGAGACGGCGTGGATCTTCTGCTGCCTGCTGCCCGGCGCCGAGGCGACCGAGGACGACGTCGCTGCACACGTGGCAGCCGAGCTCGGCAAGGCGTTCAAGCCCGACCGGGTCTTCTTCGTCGACGCGCTCCCGAAGACGCGCTCGGCGAAGATCGTGCGCCGCGCCCTGAAGGCGAAGGCCCTCGGCACCGACCTCGGCGACCTGTCGTCGCTCGAGAACCCCGAGTCACTCGACCAGATCGGAGCAGCAGTTGCCTGAGCGGATTGCACTCGTCACCGGCGGAGGACGCGGGATCGGCGCATCGATCGCACGCGCGCTCGCAAAGGACGGCTGGTCGGTCGTCGTCGCCGCGCGATCGCGCGACCAGGTCGAAGCGGTCGCAGCGGAGATCGGCGGGGTCGCGGTGGAGCTCGACGTGTCGTCACCGGAATCGGTCGTGCGCGCCGTCGCCGAGGCCGGCGCCGTCGAGTTGCTCGTCGCGAACGCGGGGGTCGGCAACCAGGACGGCTCGACGTGGGAGATCGACCCCGCCGCGTGGTGGCGGACCTTCGAGGTGAACGTCCGCGGCGTGCACCTCTGCTGCCGCGCCGTGATCCCCGGCATGCTCGAACATGGGGCCGGCCGCATCGTGATCACCGGCAGCGGCGCCTCGTATCTTCCCGGCCTGACCGCCACTGCGTACAGCTCGTCGAAGGCGGCGGTCGGCCGCTACGCCGAGACGCTGAACGACGAGCTCGCCGGCCGGATCCCTGTGTTCGTCTTCTCGCCCGGGATGGTCCGGACCGAGATGACCTCGTCGTTCCCCGACGACGCGCCGTGGACACCGCCCGGGCTTGCGCCGGAGCTCGTCCGCAAGCTCGCGACCGGCCGCTACGACGCGCTCGCCGGGCGCTACCTGCACGCCGAGCACGACGACGTCGACGAGCTGCTTTCGCGCATCGACGCGGTGCGCGCGCAGGACCTGAACGCGATCCGCCTGCGACGCTGATGCGGACCGTCCTCTGCTTCGGCGACTCGAACACCTGGGGGTACATCCCGGGCAGCAACGGCAGGCGCTTTGCCCGGGAGCTGCGGTGGCCGGTGCGGCTCCAGCACGCTTTGGGCGAAGGATGGGAGGTGATCTCCGAAGGACTGAACGGCCGTGCAGCGACCATGGACAGCCCCGTCGCCGAGGGCCGAAACGGGCTCCCGTACCTCGTCCCGTGCCTCCACTCGCATGCGCCAATCGACCTGCTCGTCGTCTTCCTCGGCACGAACGATGCCGGCGAGCGGTTCGCGCTGCCGGAACCTGACGTCGCCCGGTCGGTCGGGCGGCTCGTCAAGGTGGCGCGCTCGGCCGAGGCCGGGCCGAACGGCGGAGCGCCGGCGATCCTCGTCCTGTGCCCGCCGCCGTTCGACGGGCACCGCCTCGGCCCGCACTTCGCAGAGGTGTGCAGCGAGCTCGACTGCGAGCTGCTCGACCTCGACGGCATCGCTTCGTACGTCGAGCTGAACGGCGACATCGAGCACCTGGACGAGGCGGGTCACGCCGCCGTTGCGGCGGCCGTGGAGGAGCGCATCCGGCAGCTCGCGCCGTGACCGCGCGCCGTTTCTCGGCGCTCAGGCCGATTCGCCTCTCCGACACCGACACGACCGGACGGCTGCGGCTGGACGCGGTCGCACGCTACCTGCAGGACGTCGCCGCCGACGACGTGCTCGACGCGGGCTGGGCGCCAGACGAGCACATCTGGGTGGTGCGGCGCACGGCGCTCGACGTGATCGCACCGTTCCTCGACGACACGGCGGTCGAGCTCGCGACGTGGTGCGGCGGGACGGCGGCCTCGGCGGCCGCTCGGCGCACGTCGCTGACCGGTGACCGCGGCGGGCGCATCGAGGCGGAGATGATCTGGATCCACCTCGGGCCCGGCCTCCAGCCGCTGCGTCTCGACGCGCGGTTCAAGGCGGTGTACGGGGAGTCGGCGGCGGGACGGCGGGCGTCCACGCGGCTCGAGCTGCCCGCTCCACCCGCCGATGCGGCGCGCGACCTCTGGCGGCTGCGCGCCACGGACGTCGATCGGCTCCGGCACGTCAACAACGCCGCGTACTGGGCGCCGGTCGAGGAGCTCTTCGAACCGCGTCTTGCCGAGCCGCACCACGCGGTGCTCGAGTACCGACGGCCGCTCGATCTCGGCGACGCCCTCGAGCTGCGCCGGGCGGGCGACAGCCTCTGGTTCATCGTCGACGGGGCGGTGCGCGCGGCCGCCATACTGCGCTCCGGATGCGCGCCAACGTCCTTCGCCTCTACCTGATCGCCGTGCTCGCACTCGCGGCGATCCTGAGCGTCGTCGCCAACAAGTCCGGGTCGAGGTTCCTCAACTGGCTCAGCTTCGCCGTCTTCCTGTGCGCGGTCGTCCTCTACGTCACCTGGCGCCGGCGGGCGCTCAGGGAGCGGCGTGGTAGAGTTTTCGACCGAGAGGCGAAAACTGATGAGACTCGCACTCGCCCAGATCAATAGCGTCGTCGGCGACATCGACGGCAACGCCGAGCGCGTCGTCGGGTGGCTCGAGCGCGCCCGCGAGACGAACGCCGACCTCGTCCTCTTTCCCGAGCTCGTCGTTACCGGCTACCCGCCCGAGGACCTGCTGCTGCGCCCGGGCTTCGTGCGCGCGGCCCGGCAGGCGGTCGACCGGATCGGGCGCGCGACCCGCGGGATCACCGCGCTCGTCGGCGCGCCCCACCTCGACGCCGATCTGCACAACGCCTGCTTCGTGCTGGCCGACGGCGAGGTGCGCTGCATCTACCGCAAGCGCTACCTCCCGAACTACGGCGTCTTCGACGAGGACCGCTACTTCGCGCCCGGCAACGACCTCTTCCTGCTGCGCGTCGGCGACGTTCGCATCGGGCCGACGATCTGCGAGGACATCTGGCAGCCCGGCCCGCCCGCGACCGACCTCGCGCTCGGCGGCGCGCAGCTGATCGCCAACATCTCCGCGTCGCCGTTCCATGTCGGCAAGGACCGCGAGCGCGAGGAGATGCTGCGCGTGCGTGCGCTCGACAACTCGTGCTTCGTCGCACTGTGCAATGCCGTCGGCGGACAGGACGAGCTCGTGTTCGACGGCCACTCGGTCGTGCTCGACGACGAGGGCGAGGTGCTGGCGCGCGCCGCGGGCTTCGAGGAGGAACTGCTCGTCGTCGACATCGACCCGGCGGCGGCGGTCGGGCGGCGGCTGCGCGACGTCCGCCGGCGCGCGCTCGCGCGCGAGCGCGGCTCCGTCGATCTGACCGAGGTCGAGCTGGCGCCGCCGAAGGAGCAGGCGGCAGCGACGCCCTTGCGGATCGCCGCCCAGCTCGACGACCTCGAGCAGATGCGGCTCGCACTCGAGCTCGGTCTGCGCGACTACGTCTTGAAGAACGGCTTCGGCGACGTCGTGATCGGCCTCTCGGGCGGGATCGACTCCGCTCTGACGGCGGCTCTCTGCGTCGAGGCGCTCGGCGCCGAGCGCGTGCACGGGGTGTCGATGCCCTCGCGCTATTCCTCCGAGGGGACGCGCGGCGACGCCCGGCGGCTGGCAGAGGCGCTCGGCGTCGACTTCCGCGAGATCTTGATCGAGCCGGTGGTCGAGACGTTCACCGACGCCCTTGCGCCGCACTTCGCCGGGCGTGCCGGCGACCTCACCGAGGAGAACCTGCAGGCGCGCATCCGCGGCACGCTCCTGATGGCGCTCTCGAACAAGTTCGGTTGGCTCGTGATCGCAACCGGCAACAAGTCCGAGCTCTCGGTCGGCTACTCGACGCTGTACGGCGACCTCGCCGGCGGGTTCGCCCTGATCAAGGACGTCTACAAGACCGACGTCTTCCGGCTGAGCCGCTTCCTGAACGAGCGGGCAGGACGCGAGCTGATCCCCGTCTCGATCATCGAGCGCCCCCCGAGCGCCGAGCTACGCGCGGATCAGCGTGACGAGGACTCGTTGCCGCCCTATCCGCAACTGGACGCGGTGCTCGAGGCATACGTCGAGCTCGACCGCTCGCGCGAGGAGCTCGCGCAGGACGGCTTCGACCTCGACGTCGTCGACCGCGCGCTCGGGATGATCGACCGGGCCGAGTACAAGCGCCGCCAGGCGCCGCCCGGCGTGAAGCTCCGCCCCAAGGCCTTCGGCCGCGACCGCCGCACGCCGATCACGAACCGCTGGCCCAACTGAACGCGGGGGAGCACCTTCGGTTCTCCCCCGCGAGCCCCCTCTCCGACATCTAGCGACGCGGGGCGGTCGGTGCCAGGCACCAACAGAAGTGCAACAAACGTGTGCCGATAGTGCAATCTCTCGCGCCGGCACCTTGCCGGTCGGCCGATTCACCGGCAAGCTCGAGGAACTGGGGTGGGATGCCCTGGTCGGTGCCTGGCACCGACCGAAATGCGGCACAGGCGCCGCGTCACAATCGAACGAGCTCCGGGGTGTGTCCGGGGAGACGGCTGCTCTCGGCGAAAGCGCGTCGGTGCTCTAGGGTCGGCGCAGTGGAGACTTCGATTCGCACGGCCCGGGCGGACGACGCCGCGGCGGCGGCCGACTTCGCCGTCGCCAAGCGCGCCGAGTACGAGGCGTACTCGCCGGTCTTCTGGCGGCCTGCGCCGACTGCGCGCGCGAAGCACGAGCCGTTCCTGCGCTTCTGCATCGAGAGCGGCGACTTCGCCGCACTCGCGGCCGAACGCGACGGCACGACCGCCGGCATCGCCCTTGCCAACCGTCGCGGCGCGCCGCCGCCGTTCCACGCCGATCGCGAAGCGACGTGGTTCGTCGACGACTTCTTCGTCGCGTCGCCGGACCTCTGGCAACAGGTCGGAGGCGAGCTGCTCGCAGAGGTCGAAAGGCAGGCGAGCGCGAACGGCGCAGAGCGCCTGATCGTCGTCACGGCGCACGGCGACGGGCCGAAGTGCGCGTTCCTCGCGAGCGCCGGCTTCGAGCCGGCCGCAAGCTGGTGGGTGCACCCGGTCACGCCGACGGCCGGCCCGCCGCCCGACCTCGGGACCATGCAGGCCGTCACGGGGGCCGCTCCACGCGTCTACGAGCCCGGAGGGCTCACCGCGCTTGCGGTCTCGCTCGGCGATGAGGATCCGTCGAGCGCGGTCGAGCTCTTCGACCGCTGGGCGGCGGCCTCGAACGCCGCGCTCGCGATCGTCCCCGCGCGTACCTCGGACGCGCAGCTTGCCCGCGCCCTCGAGGAGCACGGGTACGCGATGGCCTCGGCCTGGTTCAGCCGCGCGCTGTAGCCGATTACCCGAGCTCGGCGAGGACGACGCCGAGGATCGGCAGCGCCATCGTCAGCGCGTAGCTCAGCCAGCCGACGACGACGAGCGGCGTGCGCGTGCGCTGCTCGCGCTCTTCGCGGATCTCCGCCTGCAGACGCGGGCCGAGCACGAAGTTGTGCAGGTACGAGACGACGAGCAGCAGGCAGAACAGCACCACCTTGAGCCAGAAGACGACCTGGAACGCGGTGCGGTGCTCCCACCCGTGCGCGGCGAGCGCGAGGCCGGTGACGGCGGCGACGAGGAGCGCGCCGTAGCCGATCGGCCGCCAGCGCAACCCGAGCGCCTTCATCGCCCGCCCGCGCGGCTCGCCGTCGAGCGTGCGAATTGCCGGGACGCCGACGAAGACGAGCGCCGTCGAGCCGCCGAACCAGATGCCGGCGGCGATCAGGTGCACCCCGACAAGGACCGAGATCACGCGCGCAGCCTACGCACGAGCTCCGGAAGCTCGGCGGGGACAACCTCCTCGGCCGGTGCGGCGAGTTCCTCGGGCGTCCACCAGCGAACGTCCGTCACGCCCTCGTCGCCCAGGTCGACCGCCGGCTGCGGCTCGTGCTCTCCGACCTGGACGAGGAAGAACCGCTCGAACTGGTGCAGCAGCCGGCGCTGCCACGGAAAGACCAGGTCGCGTGTGTGCACGAGCGGGCCGAGCTCGAAATCGTGCAGCCCCGCCTCCTCGCGCAACTCGCGCCGCAGGGCCTGCTCCTCGGACTCGCCCGGATCGACGCCCCCGCCCAGCGTCGCCCACCACGCATGGCCGCTGACCGGATGCTGGAAGCGGACGAGCAACACGCGCCCTCGGGCGTCGAGGCACAGCGCGCGCACCGCCCTACGCTCGACCGGCTCGATCCACGCGCGCAGCTCCCGGAACCAGTGCAGGCGCTCGTCGTAGGGGACGGCGGCGTTCGCAGGCGACGTGGACGGCAGGACGTACAGGCCGGTGCGGCCGAGCGTGCGCAGCTGCGGGCCGAGCTCCGGGCGCTCGCCGAACGCACCGCGGTAGGCCTCCTTGCCGACGAACGCGATCACCACCGGGGAGAGCTCGCGCGCGAGCCGCTCCAGCCGGCCGGCGTCGAAGTCGCCGCGGCGCAGGTCACCCGAGCCGGGCGTCGTGCGATAGGCGGCGTTCGTGACGCCGTAGCCGAGGTCGAGCAGCGCGAACTGCTCCTGCGGGTCGTACAGGCGCGGCGTGAACCCGGCGTCGCCCAGCAGGCGCCAGAAGTCGTTGCGCGGGTTTGCGAAGTGCGCCGCAGCGGCGTCGGAGACCCGGCCCGGGTTGATCCCGCAGAAGACACACGCAAGCCCGGGGGCCAGTACGTCGGGGACGGAGCTAGATGGTTCGGCCACGCGGCTTACAGCGTGGCACGTGCTGCGTCCAGGTGGCTGTGCACACCCACGAGCTCGGGAGCGGCGGGGCGGGACGGCGTCCGGCGGTGACCTGCTTGCCCAACCGGCGTCCGTTCCAGCGCGTGCAGGTCCGCGTCATGCGGCCTCGGCTTCCGGCCCACGCACGTCCAAACGCTCCTCGAACCGTTCCCTCAGGTGCTCTCCGGCCGGGGGCGCCTGCCTGCTGCGCCGCGGCAGGAGCCGCACGAAACTCACCCGTTCGTCGCCGTGCCCGCCGTAGATGCGGGCGTAGCATTCGGCCTCGGTCAATGTCCTGAGCCTCATGCTGGGACACCCTAGGACCCGGACCGGACGGAACTGACTCAGGTGCCGGCTCCGCCGAGCCTACGCCGGTGCCGTCCGGGTAGCGTTGTGTCGTGGCCACGCAGGCGAAGGTGCTGGAGTACGCGGTCGAGCTCGATCGGGGCGGACGCCTGACGATTCCCGGTGGCGGCCAGTTCGTTCCGCCCGACGGCTGGTCGGCCGACCACCTCCTGCTTGCGGCTCTCGTGCGCTGCTCGATCGACAGCTTCACCTACCACGCACGCCGGGCCGGTCACACGGTCGAGGCCTCCGGCTCTGCTCAGGGAACGATCACGAAGGACGACGCGGACGGCCGCTATCGCTTCGTCGAGATCTCACTGCGTATCGACGTGCAGCTCGACCCGCGCGCGAGCGACCCGGACGGCCTGATCGCAAGGGCCGAGCGCGACTGCTTCGTCGGCGCGTCGCTCCGGATCAAGCCGGAGTACACGTGGCACCTCGCGTGACGACGATCGAGTCGGTCCGCGCACGCTTCACCGCGCTGCAGCGGCCGCTCGCGTTCTTCGACGGGCCGGGCGGCACGCAGGTGCCCGACGCGGTGATCGACGCGATCGCGAGCTACCTGCGCGCCTCGAACGCGAACCTGGGCGGGCCCTTCGCGACATCGCGGCTTTCGGACGAACTGATCGCGGCGGCGCGGCTGAGCGCGGCCGGCTTCCTCAACGCAACGGCCGACGAGGTCGCGTTCGGCGCGAACATGACGACGCTGAACTTCGCGCTCTCGCGCGCGGCGTCACGCGACTGGGAGGCCGGTGACGAGATCGTCTGCACGAAGCTCGACCACGACGGGAACGTCTCGCCGTGGCTGCAGATCGCCGCCGACAGAGGCCTGACGGTGCACTTCTGCGAGGTGGGCGACGACTGCCGGCTCGACCTCGACCAGCTTGCGTCGCTGCTCGGCGCGCGCACACGTGTCGTCGCGTTCCCCTGGGCCTCGAACGCCGTGGGCACGATCACGCCCGTCGCCGAGGTCACGGCGCTTGCGCGCGGCGCGGGCGCACTCGCCTGGGTCGACGCGGTGCACTACGGCCCGCACGGGCCGATCGACGTGCAGGCCGTGGGCGCCGACGTGCTCGTGTGCTCGCCGTACAAGTTCTACGGCCCGCACCTCGGGCTCGCCTTCGGGCGCCGCGAGCTCTTGGAGTCGTGGCGGCCGTACAAGGTGCGCCCCGCCGACGACCATCCGGCCGGGCACCGCTACGAGACCGGCACGCTCGCTCACGAGCTGCTCGCGGGCTTCGTCGCTGCCGTCGACTACCTGCGCGACGTCGGCTGGGACTTCCTGCTCGAACACGAACGCGAGCTCGGGCAGCGCTTTCTCGACGGCCTGCCGGCGCACTGGACGCTGCACGGGATCCCGTCGATGGAGGGGCGCGTGCCGACATTCGCGATCACGCACGCGACGGTCTCACCGGAGGAAGCCGCGACGCGCCTCGGCGAGCAGGGCTTCGCGGTCTGGCACGGCAACTACTACGCCGTCGAGATCATGAAGCGCCTCGGCCTCGACGACGGCGCCGTGCGCGTGGGCATCGTCCACTACAACACCGCGGACGAGGTCGAGCGGCTCCTCGCGGCACTTGGCGCCCTTTAGTACGGATACGCCGAGCCGCCGGCGTCGGCCCAAGGGGAGCCGGGCTCACGGCCGATCGGGTCGGGGTCGATGCCGCGGGCCTCGGCGATCGCAAGCGTCAGCAGGTGGAAGCGAACGATGTCGACGACCGGGTGTTTCGTCTCGACGAGCGTCGCCTCGCAGCCAAGCGCCTCGAGGGCGCGCACCGCTTCGTGGGCGCGCTCGACCGCGGCGCCCTCGCCCTCCAGGACGAACGCCCGGACCGAGTCGTCGATCGCCGCCAGGTGCCCGTGCAGGAGCTGCTCCAGCTGGTGCGCCTCCGCCGGCACGTGCGCGCCCTCGCGCAGCTTCAGCACCGCCTCCTGCGCGGTCGGCCAGTCGCGGCCCGCGCCGGCAACCAGGATCCGGTCCTGCGCCGGGGCGACGACCTCGAGGCGAAGCGCCTGCTCGACGGCGTCCGGAAGCCACGCGATGTCGTCTCCTTTCAACGCGGCGATCGCAGCTACCGCGCACGTGTAGCTCGCGGTGTGGCACCACGAGCGCTCGACCTGGGGCGTGCAGACGATCACCTCGTCGACGAGCTCGGCGAGCGGCGAGTCCTCCTTGCCGGTGACGAGCCAGACGTCGCCGCCGAACGCGCGCTCCGCATCGATCGTCAACTCCGTCTCACCCTCGTGCGAGACGCAAACCATGAGATCCGCGGTCGGTGGGTCGAGCACGGCCTCGAGCGCCTGAATCGCCGCGCCGCCGGTCTGGGCCGCGTGGAAGGAGGTGCCGCAGCCCGTGTAGACGACCCGTGCGCCGTCCGGCAGGCGCAGATCGGTGGGCACGGCACGCAACCACGCAGGCTGCGCGAAGACCGTGCGTCTCGTCTCTCCGGGCATAGCCGTCTCTATACCATCGCGCGGGTGCCCGAGTACCCCTGGATCC
The DNA here is from genome assembly GCA_035534955.1 of Gaiellaceae bacterium. Taxonomy (GTDB): domain Bacteria; phylum Actinomycetota; class Thermoleophilia; order Gaiellales; family Gaiellaceae; genus PALSA-600. Next base: position 35,554 of record DATLQV010000093.1, on the reverse strand, counting down.
AACGAGAGCACGTCCGCTTCCGCGACTGCGATGCGATGGGACACGTCAACAACGCGGTCTACTCGACCTACCTCGAACAGGCGCGCATCGGGATCGTGGGCGACCTCGAGCCGTTCATCCTCGCCCGTGTCGAGATCGACTTCCGGGCCGAGCTGCGCAGCGGCGAGGACGTCGAGGTACGGAGCCGCTGTTCCCACGTCGGGACGAAGAGCTTCGAGCTCGAGCATCAGATCTGGACGGGCGAGCGCCTGGTTGCCGAGGCGAAGAGCGTGCTCGTCGGCTACGACTACGAGACGGGCACGTCCGTCCCGTTGACCGAGAACCAGCGAAGGAGACTCCAAGGAACATGAGCGTCTACGAGCGCCAGACCCTGTCGAACGGCCTACGGGTTCTGACCGCGCCGCTCGGGCATGCCAAGTCGGTGGCGTGCTACGTGATGCTGGCGGCGGGCTCGCGCTACGAGGACGCGTCGAACCGCGGCATCGCGCACTTCGCCGAGCACATGTTCTTCAAAGGGACGCAGAAGCGGCCGACGGCACGCGACCTGTCGATGGAGGTCGACAAGATCGGCGGCGAGTTCAACGCGTTCACGTCGAAGGAGTACACGGGCTACTACATCCGCTGCGCGGGCGAGCAGCGCGACACGGCGCTCGACGTGCTCGTCGACATGCTGCGCAACTCGAAGTTCGACCCCGATGAGCTCGAGCGCGAGAAGGGCGTGATCATCGAAGAGATGAACATGTACTTCGACACGCCGCGCGACTACGTCTCCGCGCTCTACGAGGAGCTGCTCTTCGGCTCGAACCCGCTCGGCTGGGAGACACTCGGCACGAAGGAGACGATCAAGGCGGCGACCCGCGAGACGTTTCTCGACTACGTCGGCCACTGGTACACGCCCGAGCGCATGGTGGTGGGCGTGGCGGGCATGGTGGGCGCCGACCTGCTGCCGACGCTGGAAGGGCTGCTCGGCGACCTGCCGGCCAACGGCTCCGGCACGCCTGCGCCGGCCCAGGTCGAGCGCTCAGCCGACCCGCGCGTTCGGGTGCACCGCAAGGACTCGGACCAGGCGAACGTGTGCCTCGGCTTTCCGAGCTACCCGATCGGGCACCCGGACCGCTACGCGCTGCAGCTGCTCGGCACCGTGCTCGGCACCGGCATGTCGTCGCGCCTCTTCCTGGAGGTGCGCGAGCGGCGCGGTCTCGCCTACTACGTCTACGCGTTCAACAACTCGTTCACCGATGCGGGAACGCTGTTCTCGCAGGCGGGCGTCGACCTGAGTCGCGCCGAGGAGGCGGTTGAGGTGATCGCGCAGGAGTTCCGCAAGCTCGCCGGCGAGCGCGTCCCGGCCGAGGAGCTCGAGAAGGCACGTGCGCTCGCCAAGGGGCGGTTCGTACTTCAGACCGAGAGCCCGAACGGGTTGATCATGTACGGCCTGCGTCGCGAGGTGCTCGAGGGCCACGCGTCCGAGCCCGAGGAGTACCTCGCGGGCATCGACGCCGTCACGGCCGAGGACGTGCTCCGCGTCGCCCAGGACGTGATCGGCGACCAAGGCATGCGCCTCGCGGTAATCGGGCCGTTTGACGACGCGTCGAAGTTCGAAGCGCTGCTCTAGACGCCGGCGAGGTCGGACACCTTCAGCGTCACCGCGGCGAGCGCGCCGATGAAGACGAGCGAGACCAGGAAGAACGCGAGCTCGTTCCAGCGGTAGTGCCCGAGCGCGACCGCGCGGATCACGACGCCGATCGTCACGCCGCCGAGCCACGTCGGCAGGAAGCGGCCGGTGAAGCGCGCGAGGACGATCCACGCGGCGAGGAACGGCAGCACGTCGGCGGCGTAACCGCCGACGGAGACGTGGTGGTCGTGCGAGAGCTGGCCGATCGTCGCGAAGACGACGATCGCAACGGTCCCGGCGATGACGAGGCGCCTCAGAAGAACCTGCGCACGCCACGAAAGTCGGTCGTACGCACCGGGACGATGCGCACCTCACTCGCCGAGTTCGGCGACTCGATCATCCGCCCGCCGCCGATGTACATGGCGACGTGGCCGACGACGGGGTGCTCGTAGAAGAGGAGGTCACCGGGCAGCATCCTGGCAGGCGTGACCGGGGTGCCCGCGGCGAACTGCGCGTCGGCGTCGCGCGGGATGACGATGCCGTGCGCCCGGAAGACCGCCCACGTGAGCCCTGAGCAGTCGAAGCCCCACGGCGAGAGGCCGCCCCACAGGTAGTGGAGCCCGACGAACTGCTCCGCTGTGCGCACGAGGTCGGCGCGCGTGCGCGGCAGCCGGCGCGTCGCCGAGGCGGCGACCGCTCCGGGCGGGACCTCGGCGCCGAATCCGACCTCGGTGCCGTTTGCGAGCCGCGCGCTGCGCGCGGTGACGACAAGCGGCGCGACGAACGCCGGCCCGAGCTGCCACGAGCGCACCCAACCCGGGTAGCCGAGAGCATCGAGCGGGCTCGGTTGGTCGGGGACGGCGATCTGCGTCCAGCCAGCACTCCTCGCGAGCACACGCACCGTCTCGCCGTAGAGCACCTGCGTCGGCATGTGACCGACGAGCGCGAGCCGCTCCTTGTAGGTGACGGAGGTCGTCGGCCAGGCGTGCTGGTCGAGCGGCAGGTGGCCCGCGTTCGGCGCCGCCCAGACGTTCGCGACGGCAACGCGAACCGTCGCCGTCTGCGCCGGTGCTTGTAACAGACTGTTACTTACAAGGATCGCGGCGGTCGCGAGCAGAAGCACGCGGACACCGTAGCGCCGACCCCTGCTTGTAACAGTCTGTTACTTGCTCAGTCCTCCTTCGACTCTTCCTCGTGCCCGCGAGCCTGCAGCTCCTGGACCACGGTCGGGTCGGCGAGCGTCGTCGTGTCCCCGAGCGGCCGGTTCTCCGCGACGTCACGCAGCAGGCGCCGCATGATCTTGCCGCTGCGGGTCTTCGGTAGCTCCGGGGTGAACACGATGTTCGCCGGCTTGGCGATCGCACCGATCTTCATCGCCACGTGGTTGCGGAGCTCCTCGAGCTTGTCGACCGACCCCTCCACACCGCCCTTGAGCGTCACGAAGGCGACGATCGCCTGGCCGGTCAACGCGTCGTGGCGCGCCGCGACCGCCGCCTCGGCGACCTCCTTGTGGTCGACGAGAGCCGACTCCACCTCGATCGTCGAGATGCGGTGCCCGGAGACGTTCATCACGTCGTCGACGCGTCCGAGCAGCCAGTAGTCGCCGTCCGAGTCGATTCGCGCACCGTCGCCCGCGAAGTAGACGTCTCCGTACTTCGACCAGTACGTCTCCCTGTAGCGGGCGTCGTCGCCGTAGATGCCACGCAGCATCGCCGGCCACGGCCGCTTGAGGACGAGATAGCCGCCTCCGCCCGGGCCGACTTCCTCACCGGCCTCGTTGTAGACCCCGACCTGGACCCCCGGGAACGGCTTCGTCGCCGAGCCCGGCTTGGTGGTCGTCACTCCGGGCAACGGCGTGATCAGGATCATCCCGGTCTCGGTCTGCCACCACGTGTCGACGATCGGGCACGTGCCGCCGCCGACGTGCTCCTGGTACCAGATCCACGCTTCCGGGTTGATCGGCTCGCCGACCGAGCCGAGCAGGCGCAGCGACGACAGGTCGTGCTTCTGCGCGTACTCGGGCCCCCATTTCATGTGCGCGCGGATCGCGGTGGGGGCGGTGTAGAGGATCGTGACGCCGTAGCGCTCGACGATCGACCACCAGCGGTCCTTGTCGGGGAAGTCGGGCGTCCCCTCGTACATGACGCTCGTAGTCGCATTGCACAGCGGCCCGTAGACGATGTAGCTGTGGCCCGTGATCCAGCCGACGTCGGCGGCGCACCAGAAGACGTCCTGCTCGGGCTTGATGTCGAAGATGTACCTGTGAGTGGTGGCCACGCCGACGAGGTAGCCGCCCGTCGTGTGGGCGATTCCCTTCGGCTTCGCGGTCGTGCCACTCGTGTACATCAGGAAGAGCAGGTCCTCGGCGTCCATCGACTCGGGCGGGCACGACACGGGGTCGTCCGAGCCACGCACGTCGTGATACCAGTGGTCCCGGCCCTCCGTCATCGGGACCTCGTTGCCGGTGCGCCGCACGACCAGGCACTTCTTCACACCGGGTGAGTCGGTCATCGCGTCGTCGGCGATCTTCTTCAGCCCGACCGTCGTTCCGCGACGCCATGACTCGTCCTGTGTGATCACCACCTCACAGCCCATGTCGTTGACGCGACCGGAGAGGGAGTCCGCCGAGAACCCACCGAACACGACCGTGTGCGGTGCGCCGAGGCGCGTGCACGCGAGCATCGCAATCGGGAGCTCAGGGATCATCCCCATGTAGATCGCAACGGCGGTGCCCTTCTTCACGCCGAGCTCCTTGAGCGCGTTCGCGAAGGCAACCACCTCCTTCTGCAGATCCGCATAGGTGATCTCGCGGCGGTCCCCCTCCGGCTCGCCTTCCCAGTAGTAGGCGACACGGTTGCCGAGGCCGGCCTCGACATGGCGGTCGACGCAGTTGTACGAGACGTTCAGCCTGCCGCCGAGATACCACTTGGCATACGGACGCTCCCATTCGTAGAGCGTCGTGAACGGTTCGAACCACGAGACCCGCTCGGTACCCTCGCGGGCCCAGAACGCCTCGAAGTCTTCGTCGTAGATCGACGGCTGCGCATTCGCCTGGGCTGCGAATTCCGCCGACGGCGGATACCGCCGCTCTTCGAGGAAGAGCGTATCGATGTTCTGACCTGTTCCTGTTGCCAAGAGCCGACCTCCTCTCGAGTGAGCGTTAGGTGGAAGCGATGAGCGGCTTGCCCACCGGGAGCACGACCTTGCCGGCGACGCCGTTGATGACGCCCGCGGCCGACGTGTACCAGGCGACGGCAGCCGTGAGGATGCCGAGCCAACCGCCGAAGTGCAGCCACCACTGAGTTCCACCGTGGGAGAGGTTGAAGAAGCCGATCACGAGCACGACCTCCGTGACCTGCAGGACGAGAAACACGAGGAAGACCGCCTTGCTCAACCGCATGCTCCCGATCAGCATGTACAGGTTGAAGATCGCGAACGCGAAGAGGAACCAGGCCAGCGAGTTCGTCAAGTCGCCGCCCGCGAAGCCACCGACGAATTTCGTCGTCTGCGCAAGCACGACGAAGATGCCAAGGGCCATCCAGAAACCGCCGTACGTCGAGAACGCCGTGGCGCCGAAGACGTTGCGGTTGCGGAACTCCCACATGCCGGCGGTCAGCTGGCAAAGCCCGCCGTAGAAGAGCGCCGGACCGACCCAGATCAGGTCGGGGATGAATGATGCGTTGTGCCCGCTCAGCAGAAACGTCGTGAGCGCGAAACCAGCCAGGCCCAGCGGTGCAGGGTCGGCGGCGGGTGTCGCCTCCACGAGCTGAACATCGGCAGTTGCTGCCATGTATTCCCTCCTCTCGCCCGCGGCTTCATCGACGCGGGCGGTTGATCGGAACCCGATGTAACCAGCTAAAGATTCTCTCCTGCAGCGACGACGAATGCAACCTCAGGGCGCGAGGTCGTACGGGTACCGCGTCAGGTTCTCGGCCGCGCCGCCGGTGACGAGGACCAGATCCTCGAGCCGAACGCCGCCGTACCCCTGCCGGTAGCACCCCGGCTCGACGGTGACGACGTCGCCCGCTCTGAGCGTCGCCTTCGACATGAGCCCGAGGCCCGGCTGCTCGTGCACCTCGAGGCCGACGCCGTGGCCGAGGCCGTGGAAGAACCCCTCGGTGAGGGGCTTGCCCGGCTCCTTCGTCCGGTGGGTCGGCACACCGGCCGCCTCGAAGATCTCGCAGGTGCCGTCGAAGATCGCACGGCCGTCGGCACCGTCGGTGATCTCCGAGATCGCACGGTCGAGCGCCTGCTTGCAGAGGCGGTGCCACTCGCGCACGTCGTCCGGCACGTCGCCCACCACGTAGGTGCGCGTCATGTCGCAGAAGATGGACGACTCGTTGTCACGCGGCCAGATGTCGACGACGATCGGCACACCCGCCGCGACCGGGCCCGAGCCCATGTCGTGGCCGACCGCGCCCTGCGCACCGGGAGCGACGATGAACTCGTCGGCGGTCGTGCCGTGCGCAGCGAAGGTCTGCGACATCGCCGACTTGACACGCTCGACCGTGAGCGGCTCGTCGTCGAGCCGGAGCAGCCCGTCGGTCACGTCGGCGCGGCGGAGCAGATCGCGGATCGTGTCCATCGCGGCCTCCGCGGAGCGCTGGGCGCGCCGCATGCCGGCGAGCTCGGCGTCCGTCTTCACGCGGCGGCGGTCGTTGAAGAGATCCCGGTCGACGGTCAGCTCGACACCTTCTGCGCGCAGCCGGTCGGCGAGCCAGAGCGGGAACGTCTCCGGGACGGCGGCGCTCGTCACGCCGAGTGCGGCGACGGCACGTGCGGCCACCTCGGCGCGCAGCTCGTCGTACGACGAGCCGGAGGCGATCAGCTCGTCGCTCCCGTACTCCTCGCCCGTGTGCAGCTCGAACTGCCCGACCGCCGCGAGGCGGGCGGCCTCCATCGCGCTGATCTGGATGTGCTTGACCCCGCCCACCTCCGCGTAGAGGAACGGGTCGGGGATCCCGAGCGGCACCTCGTGCCGGAGCTCCGGCGAGCGGAACGTGTCGCCGTAGATGAGCACGTCTGGCATGAGGCCGACTCTAACTAGAGTGAAGCGGGTGGAGCCGCAGGAGAGAGCACTCGCGCTCGTCGAGACCTACGACGCGGTGCTGCGCGACCTACTGCCCGCAGGCGCCGACATCTTCGACGCGCACCTCCACCTGGGGCACGACATCGACGGCATGGTCGGCGACTACGACCAGCTCGAGACGCTGATGGCCAAGTACGGCATCTCGCGCGCCTTCATGTTCTGCCTCGACGAGCCCGACCGGCATCCGGGGTTCCGTGCCGCGAACGACCGGACGCTCGCGTTCGGCGAGCGCAGCGGCGGCCGGCTGATCCCGTTCGTGCGCCTCGACCTGAACGAGTCGCCGATCGAAGAGGCCCAGCGCTGCCTCGACGCGGGCGCCCGCGGCATCAAGCTCCACCCCCGCGCCCAGAAGTTCACGGCCACCGACGAGCGGCTCGGGCCGGTGTTCGCCCTCTCCGCCGAGCGGCGCGTGCCGATCCTGATCCACGGCGGACGCGGGCTGCCGCCGATCGCCGACGGCCTGCGTGCGCTCGTCGACCGCTACCCCGAGGCGACGCTGATCGTCGCGCACGCCGGGATCGCCGACCTCGCGGGGCTCGCGCGTGCGATGGCCGGGCGCAAGGGCGTGTTCTTCGACACCTCCACCTGGAGCCCGATCGACCTGCTCGACTTCTACCGGCAGGTCCCGCCCGAACAGGTCGTGTACGCGAGCGACTACCCGTACGGCCAACAGCCCTCGTCGCTTTTGATCGCGGTCAAGACGGCGCGCCACGCGGGATACTCGGACGATCAGCTGCGCGGCATGCTCGCCGGCACCGCGAATGCGCTGGCCGACGGCCTCGAGCTCCCCGAGCCGACGAGCCCGACCGGCAAGGATTCGCTCTCCCAGCCGCTGCAGCTCGCGCGTATCCATCAGTATCTGTCGATGGCGACCCCGCTGCTCTGGACGAGGCAGCCCGACACGGTCGGCGTGCTCGGCCTCGCGATCAACACTTGCTCGGAGCGCGACGGCTGCGCCGACGTGGCCGAGCGCATCCGCGAACTGCTCGAGGCGGCACGCGACCTCTGGCTGACGATCCCAGAGGTCGAGGAGGAGCTCGAGCAGCGGCTCGCGCTGCGGCTCACCCACCGGCTGATCCATCTCGCCGACATCGAGGCGGTCACCGCTGCCTAGGCTCGACGTCAACGACCACGTCTACGACGTGCACGCCGAGGTCGGCACGACGCTCGCCGAGGCGCTGCGCGACGAGCTTTCGCTCATGGGCACCAAAGTCGCCTGTGCCGAGGGTCACTGCGGCGCCTGCACCGTCCTCGTCGACGGCATCCCGACGCTCTCGTGCATCACGCTCGTGCACACGGTCGAGGGCTCCAGGGTGACGACGATCGAGGGCCTGCGCGACCATCCGATGGTGCACGCGTTCGTCCGCGCAGACGCACTGCAGTGCGGGTTCTGCACGCCGGGACAGATCGTGAGCGCGGTCGCGCTCGTCGAGGAGATTCCGGCGCCGAGCCAGGAGGAGATCCGGCACGCCATGGCGGGCAACATCTGCCGTTGCGGCGCGTACCCGAAGATCGAGGAGGCGATTCGCACGTGGCAAGACTGATCCGCACCGAAAAGGAAGTGGAGGGCCGGTACGAGGAGGTCTGGCTCGTCGTCGAGGAAGACGGGCTCGAGCAGTGGCCCGCCGGCCCACGGACGATCGTCGGGCAGCCCGCGACCCGCGCCGACGGCCTCCAGCGCGCCCGCGGAGAGGCCGTATACACCGCCGACCTGAAGCTGCCGGGGATGCTGCACACCGCGGTGCTCCGTTCACCCTTCGCCCACGCTCGCGTCGCGCGCATCGACCTGGAGCCGGCGCTCGCCCAGCCGGGCGTGCACGCAGCGATCGGGCCCGACGACCTCGGCGTGCTCTCGTCCGAGTGCGGCTATCAGGGCGCCCCGGTCGCAGCCGTCTGCGCAGACACCTACGCACAGGCACGCGCGGGCCTGGCGGCGATCGACGTCGTCTGGGAGCAGCTCGAGGTGCTGATCGACCCCGACGAGGCGGTCGCGCGGGGCGAACTGCACGGCCCCCCTCGCCTACGGGAGCGCGGCGACCTCGAGCGCGGGCTCGCCGAGGCCGACGTCGTCGTCACCGGCGAGTACCGCACCCAGGTCGTGCTTCACAACTCGATGGAAACCCACCAGGCCGTCGTGCAGTGGGTCGGCGACACACTCGAGGTCTACATCTCGACGCAGTACATCTGGGGGATCCGCGACGAGGTCGCGCAGGGGATCGGGCTGCCGCCCGACAAGGTGCGGGTCGTCTGCGAATACATGGGCGGAGGATTCGGCTCGAAGAACAGCCCGGACGACTACACCTTCATCGCGATCGAGCTCGCGACACGGACGCACCGGCCGGTGCGCTGCGCCCTCACGCGGCGCGAGGAGAACCTCGTCAGCGGCAACCGCAACGCCACGATCCAGCGCCTCACGATCGGCGCCCGCTCCGACGGGACGCTGACGGCGCTCGGCGGGGAGTACGTCAACGCGACCGGCTGGAACGGCTGGTCGTCGCCGACCGAGGGGCCGATGCAGCTGCTGTACGCCTGCGAGAACGTGAAGACGACGACCTACAGCGCGAAGATCAACCAACCGCCGATGAAGGCGTTCCGCGCGCCGGGGTTCGTGGAAGGGACGTTCGGCCTCGAGTCGCTGCTCGACATCCTCGCCGCCAAGCTCGACCTCGACCCGCTCGAGCTGCGACGGCGAAACTACTCAGCGAACGACCCCTCCGACGACCGTCCGTTCTCGAGCAAGAACCTGCTCGAGTGCTACCGCCGCGCCGAGCCGCACTGGGAGCGGCGGCACGAGGTGCGTGCGCGGTCCACGGAGACGGTGAAGCGCGGTGTCGGCATGGCGTCGCAGATCTGGTACGGCGGCGGCGGCCCGCCGAGCTACGCCTGGATCCGCGTCGGCTCGGACGGCCACGCGACGGTGGTCACCGCCATGCAGGACATCGGTACCGGCACCCGCACCGCCATGGCGCAGATCGCCGCCGAGGAGCTCGGCATCCCGCTCGAACACGTGACGGTGTCGCTCGGCGACTCCGCCCGCGGCCCCTACGCGGCCATCTCGGCGGGCTCGTCGACCACGCCGTCGATGGGGCCCGCGGTGCGCGCGGCGGCCGCCGACGCCCGGCGGCAGATCGAGGAGATCGCCGAGCAGTCCGGCAAGGCGGGAGCTCCGGTCGCGGAGATCGTGTCGCTGCTCGAGGACGCGCAGATCCTCGGCAAGGGCGCCCGCGGTCCGAACCCGGCCGGGATGCAGGTGCTGACGTTCGGTGTCCAGGTCGCCGAGGTCGCGGTGGACATCGAGACGGGCGAGGTGTGGGTCGACCGGATCGGGGCGGTGCACGACGTGGGCCGCGTGATCAACCCACTCGGGGCATCGAGCCAGATCGAGGGCGGGATCATCCAGGGAATCGGCCACACTCTCTCGGAGCACCGGCTGCACGACCCGAAGACGGGCCGGATCCTGACGACGAGCCTCGACTCGTACAAGCTGCCGACAATCGGCGACGTGCCCGAGATCGTCAGCGAGCTGATCGACGAGCCCGACATCCACCTGACCAACCTCGGCTCGAAGGGCCTCGGCGAGCCGCCGATCATCCCGGTCGCCGCGGCGATCGCGAACGCAATCCGCGACGCGACGGGCGCCGAAGTGCACGAACTGCCGATCTCGCGCGAAGAGATGTTGCGGGCGCTCCGTGAGGCCGCGGCCAGGGAGAGGGTTGGAGCTCCGGCGAGCGTCTAGCGTCGAGCTCGACGGCGGTATGCCGCTGCACGGCGGCACCGAGCTCGTGCCGCTCCTGCGCAGCGGCATCGTGACACCCGCCACGCTCGTCGACGTGCGCGGCGTCGTACCGGCCGGCATCGACGGGCCGACGATCGGGGCGGGCACGACGCTGGCGGCGCTCGAGCGAAGCCCGCACATCCCGGACGCTCTGCGCGAAGCCTGCCGACTCGCTGCGAGCCCGCAGCTCCGGAACACAAGCTCACTCGGCGGGAACCTGCTGCAGTCGACGCGCTGCTGGTACTGGCGCCTCAAGTGGCCTTGCCGCCTGCACGGTGGAGACGAGTGCTTCGCCCGTGACGGGGAACACCGCGAGCATGCGATCTTCGCGAACGACTACTGCGCGTCGGCGCACCCGTCGGATGTCGCGGCGGCGCTCGTCGCACTCGACGCGACGCTGCGCACCAACCGTCGAGAGCTGCCCGTCGCCGACCTCTTTCGCGTCCCATCCGAGGACGACCGGCGCACGACGACGCTCGAGCCGGGCGAGCTGATCCTCGATCTGGAGGTGCCGCCCGCCGACCGGTCGGTGTACCTGAAGGCGATGGAGCGTAAGCGCTGGGCGTTCCCGATCGTCGGGGTCGCCGCGGCCAGAACGGCGGGTGTGACGCGGTTCGCTCTCGCGGGCGTGGCTCCCGTCCCGTGGCAGTGCGACAGGAACCTCGAGGGCTCGACACCCCTTCCTCGGAACGCCTACAAGCTCGAGATCGCGAAGGCGCTGGTCAGAAGGGCTGAAACTGCGCTCGATCGCGGTTAACATCCCGCTTCCATGAGGCGCGAGACGCAGCGGCGTCTGCTGCTGCTCGGCATCCTCGGCGCGATCGCCGTGGGCGGAGCAGTTGCAGCACAGGGCACGGCGGTGACGACGTCGGTCGCAAACGCGGCCGCCGCACCGCCGCTTGTTGCCGTGCCACAGCTTGCGGTCGTTCGCATCGCAGCCTGCCCGTTTCCTTCCTCCCTGCGCGACGTGTTCGAGGCCGCAGCGAACGACGCGAAGATCCCGCCGGCGATGTTGTACGCGGTCGCCAGGGTGGAGTCGAACCTGCGCTCGAACGCCACGTCGGCCGCCGGGGCGCGCGGGCTGCTCCAGGTGATGCCGGCCACCGCCCGGGCGCTGGAGCTGAACATCGACGAACCGAGCTCGAACGTGCTGGCGGGCGCCCGCTACCTGCGCCAGATGCTCGACCGGTTCGGCTCGACCGACCTGGCACTCGCGGCCTACAACGCCGGCCCCACCGCCGTGGCCCGTGCGGGTGGTGCGCCCTCGATCGACGTGCAGCGCTACGTCGCGAACGTCAACCTGCTGTGGCAGTCGGTCGCCGGCTGCCGCTAGCCCTTCTGCTCGCGCTTGCGCTCGCCGGGTGCGGCGGCGGGCCGAAGCAGTCCGCACCGCCGGCAACCACCGCTGCGAGCGGCTGCACCGCCGTGACGGCGCCGGCATCCCAGTCGAAGACCGAGCCGAAGCCGACAGCACGCCTCGACCCGGCAAGAACCTACGACGTCACCTTCGCCACGAACTGCGGCAGCTTCACCATCCGGCTCGCGGTCACGATCTCGCCGGCGACGACGGCATCGTTCGTGAGCCTCGTACGCAAGGGCTACTTCGACGGCACCGTCTTCCATCGCATCGTCCCGGGGTTCGTGATCCAGGGTGGCGATCCGACCGGCACCGGGATGGGCGGCCCGGGCTACTCGACGGTCGACAAGCCGCCGGTGTCGACGACCTACACCCTCGGGGTCGCCGCCATGGCCAAGGCAGGCAACGAGGCTGCGGGGACGTCCGGCAGCCAGTTCTTCGTCGTCACGACGCAGAACGCCCAACTGCCGCCCGACTACGCGGTGCTCGGCAAGGTCGTGCAGGGGCTGGCCGTCGTCAAGGCGATCGGGCAGCTCGGCGATCCTGCATCCGGCGGCAACGGGACGCCGACCGAGACCGTCGAGATCGAGAAGGCAACCGTCGCCGTCTCCTAGGACCGCCGCGGTGGTGCTCGCCGCCGGCGCATCGACGCGCTACGGCGGGGTCAAGCAGCGCGAGCTCCTGCCGGCGGTCCTCGACGCGCTCGCGCTGACGAGCGTCGCCGAAGTTGTGGTCGTCCAGGGCGCGCACGCCCTCGAGGCGCCGGGCGCCCGGCTCGTCCACTGCAGCGCCTGGAAGCAGGGACCCGGCGCCTCGCTGCGCTGCGGTCTCGAGGCGCTGGCTGAGAACATCGAGCGTGCGGTCGTCGTGCTCGCCGACGGCCCCGGCCTCGATCCCGCGGCCGTCGAACGTGTTCTCGCCCATGACGCGCCGGTCGCCGCCGCAAGCTACGACGGCACCCGCAGCCACCCGGTCGCGCTCGCACGGAGCGCCTGGGCAGACGTGCCCGACGAGGGCGGCCGTGCCCTCGAGGCGGTGCTCGTCGACTGCTCCGACCTTCGCACTCCAGGTGACGTCGATGTGCGCCGATAGAAGGGACGGACCAACCCGTACCGAAGGATGGACGTCGCAATGCTGGAGCTCGCGCACACGCTCGATGCAATCCCGGAGCCGTCGCCGTTGGCGGAGGCCCGGGAGCGCCGCGGCCTGAGCATCACCCAGGTTGCATACCGAACAAGCCTCTCGGAAGACGAGATCGAGTGGCTCGAAGACGGCCGCCTCTACCGGTTCCCGTCTCAGAACAAGGCCATCCTCGCGGGCATCGTCTACGCGACGGCCGTCGGCATCGACCGCTTCGAAGCGCGCCGCATCGCAGGGCTGCCGGTGACGGGCATGGTGCGAGTCAACGCCAAGGCACGGCTGATCGTGGTCGGCGCTTTTGCCGCGCTCCTCTCGGCGCTCGCCGTGATGGTGATCGCACCGAATATCCAGCTGACGCAGACTCGCACGGTCGAGGCGATCCCCAACGCGAACCTCCCACCGCCCTGGAAGCTGCAGGTGACCGTCGAGAACGGCAACGGTGACATCACCTGGACGCGCACGCTCGCAAGCCGGATCGGAGCGATGGGGTACACGATCTCGAAGGTCACCCGCGCCGACCGGTTCAACTACCCGGCCTCGACCGTGTACTACGGCCCGGGAGGGCAGGACGTCGGCATTCGGCTCGCGCGGCAGCTTGCGGTGAGCGCGCAGCAGACACCCGGCCTCACCGCGCGGCAGCTGCTCGTGATCGTCGGGCCGCAGACCGTTGCGGCGACGACGGGCTAGCTCGCTTCTGCTGGATGGTTAGAGCGGCGTCCGCAGGGCGGCGAGCTTCGCCTTCAGGTCGGCGGGCATCGGCTCGCTGACGGCGACGCGCACGTAGTGCCGCAGGCGCTCCTCGAAGCGGTAGCGCCGCGCGCACCAGCTGCACTTCTCGAGGTGACCCTCTGCCTCCGCGACCTCGTGGTCCGAGAGCGCGCCGTCGAGGAACGGCTGCATCATCTCCTCACACTTGTCGCACCAATCGATCACGTCGGCACTCCGTCCGCGAGATTCTTCTTGAGGATACGCCGCCCTCGATGGAGCCGCGACATCACTGTCCCGATCGGGATGTCGAGAATCTGCGCGGTGTCGGCGTACGAGAACTCGCCGATGTCGACGAGCACGATCGCGTCGCGAAAGTCATGCGGCACCTCTGCGAGAGCGTCGACGATCGAGTCCTGGCTCAGCCGCTCGAGCACCCGCTCCTCGTCGGGGTTCTCGCCGGTCACCTGGGACTCGAGCTTGTTGTAGAGGAAGTAGTCGCCGGCCTCGTTGTCGAGCGGAGTCGTCTGCGGCGAGCGCTGCTGGCGCCGGCCGCGATCGATGTTCAGGTTCGTGAGGATGCGCAGCAGCCAGGCGCGCAGGTTGGTTCCGGGCGTGTACTGGCGCCAGGAGCGAAAGGCGCGCTCGTAGGTCTGCTGCACGAGATCCTCCGCCTCCTCGCGGGAGCTGACCATCCGGCGCGCGACGCGGTAGACCTGCTCACTCAACTGAAGCGCCTCCTCCTCGAAGCGAACACGATCTCTCGCTTCCTTGGCGAGCCTGCGAGTGTCGCCGGCAGTCGGTGCGCTGTCGCTCATCCGGCGGCCAACCCTAGCAGTGGGATAAACGCCCACCGGGCGGCCGGATATTCCCCTCGCGGTTCCTAGACGAACTGCTGTTCGCGGAAACCGCCGCGCGCCATCGTCTCGACGAGGGCGGCCCGGGTCGTGCGCTCGTCGTCGTAGGTGAGCAGCACCTGGCCCATCAGGTTGGCATTGGCGGACTCGAGGCCATCGGTGCCTTCGAGCGTCTTCCCGAGGCGCAGCACGCACTTCTCGCAGCGGATGCCGCTGACCTGGATCGTCTCGGAGACGCTTGCCACGGTCTCAGCCTACCGACCGCGCCACGAGACCTGCCGCCACGTCCTGCGCGGTTGTTTCCGACTGCAGGTCGGCCTCGCAGCGGGTGGGATCGAGGCGATCGAGGACGTCCGCGCCGCCGAGCGCCCGGGCTGCGGGACGGACGAGCTCCACGAGCTCGGCGCCGAGCTCCGCGGCCCCGGCAGCACGCGATCCGTCGGGATGGATGAGCTGGGCACGCGGGCCGAACCTCGCTGCCGCCCAGCGGTTCTGTGCGTAGTCGGCGCGGCCACGATCAGCCAGTAACGCATTGTTGGCCGGCAGCACGCCCTCGAGCGCGGTCGCGCAGAGTGCTTGCAGCAGCGCAGCGAACGCAGCCGCAAGGTGAACGTCGGTCGGCTGGTCCGGCACGCGCACCTCCAGCGTGCCGAACCTGGGATGTGGGCGCACGTCCCACCAGATGCGCGTGTAGTCGTCGGCGACGCCGAGTGCGGCCAGGCGCTCGACCCACGTCTCCCACTCTTCGTACGAGGCGAACGCCGGCGGCGCCCCGGCCCGGGGAAGCTCGGCGAGGATCGGCGCCCGATTCGACGCCATGCCGGTTCGCTCGCCGGCAAACCACGGCGAGTTCGCCGACAGCGCAAGCACGACGGGCAGCCACGGGAGGATCCGCTCGAGGCAGCGCCAACACTCCTCACCGGAGGGCATCCCGACATGGACGTGCAGGCCCTGGACACCCTGGCGGCGGACGGTGATGCCGCCGTAGCCGGCAAACGAGAGGTACCGCTCCTCCTCCACGATCGGCTGCGTCTCGGGGCGGGCAAACGGGTGCGTCGCCGCGGCGGCGATCGCGAGCCCGTGCGCGTGAGCCGACTTGGCGCCCGCCTGCCGGAGCAGCGGCAGCGCGGCGTCGATCTCGGCAGCCGTCGCGCAGACGCCGGAGTTTGTCTCGAACACAGACGCAAAGAGCTCGGTCTTCATCGTCCCGGGCAGCTCACGCCCCTCGACGCCGAGCAGGATGCGATCGACGGCGGGAACCAGGTCGAACGTGGCAGCGTCGAGGATCATCAGCTCCTCCTCGACCCCGAGCGAGTACGGCGCGTGCTCGCCGAACCGCTGCTCGATCACTGCGCCGAAGCGGCCTTGACGCCGTGCACCGGCCTGCCGGCAGCGATCCACGCGTAGTACGACGCACTCGGACCGAAGTCGGGCCGGTAGCCGGTGACGCGGGGATTGCGGCCGACGTCCCGCGCCCGGGCCGCGTGGCGAAGCAGGTTCGGGTCGTCGAGCTCCTGCCAGACGAGGATCAGATGGGCGGCCGTCATGAACTCGGCGACGAACGTGCAGCCGGAAGCCGGGCACGGAAACGGCTCCGTGCGGACACAGAACCACCCGTCGTGAGCGGCGCCGTCTTCCTGCCAGAGCTCTTCAGCCTCGACATTCGCGTGCTCGAGGACGATCTGCCCGCGCTCCATCGCCGACAAGGTAGCGAGGAACGACGTAGAAGACCGGCCGCGGCCCGGGCAGGCAGTCGGGCTCGCGACCGGTCTCTCGTTTCGGCTCTAAGGGGAGAGCCGAACTTGCGTCACTTCGGCACCGGCTGCTGGCCGAGCCTGGCGGTGACGGACTTCTTCGCAGTGCCTCGATAGAGCTCGAGGCGCAGCGTCTGGCCGGGCTTGCGCTGCGCAACGGCATCCCGCAGCTGCTCGTAGGTCGTGACGCGCACACCGTCGACCGCGGTGATGATGTCGCCGCCGATCTGGTAGCTCTCGCCCTGTACGACGACCGACGTGCTGCCCGCCTTGATCCCGGCCTTGTCGGCGCCGCTCCCCGCCAGCACGTCCTGGACGAGCAACCCGGCGGTGGTCGGTAGATGGAAGAGCTTCGCGAGCTGCGGCGTGACCGGCGCGGCGCTCAGGCCGAGGAAGGCATGCAACGCCTTGCCGCTCGCGATGATCTGGGCCGCGACGTTGCGCACGGTGTTGACCGGGATCGCGAACCCGATGCCGAGGTTGCCCTGCTGGCCTGTCGTCCCGGTCGAGATCTGCGATGTGACACCGATCACGCGTCCGAGCGAGTCGATCAGCGGGCCGCCCGAGTTGCCGTGGTTGATCGCGGCGTCGGTCTGGATCGCATGGTCGATCGGCAGCGAGTTCGGCGCCTCGATCTGACGCTGCACCGCGCTGACGACACCCGTCGTGAGCGTGCGCGTGAAACCGAATGGGTTGCCGATCGCATAGACGGGGTCGCCGACGGTGACGGCATCCGAGTTGCCGAGCTCGATCGGTGTCAGTGCGCGCGCGTGTGCGTCGATCTTCAGCACCGCGATGTCGGTCGACGGGTCCTTGCCGACCACGGTGGCCGCGATCTGATCCTGGCCGGAGAAGGACACCTGCACCTTCTGCGCTCCCTCGATCACGTGATAGTTCGTGATGATGTGGCCGGCCTTGTCGATCACGAAGCCCGAGCCGAGCGACTGTTCGCTCTGCGGCGCGGCCGGCAGGAGGTTGAACGGATCGGACTGAACCTGTGTAACGCTCGTCGCGGTGATCTGCACGACGCCAGGCGCGTCGCGGCGGTAGATCTCCTCCGGGCTGAGCGCCGTGCCGTTCGAAGGAGCCTGCAGCGTCGCGGTGCCGATTCCGCCGCCGCCGGAAAGCGGCGTGATCTGCTGGATCGTCGTATTGCTGCCGAGCTTGCCGAACACTGCGGCGCCGCCCAGCGCCAGGACGCCGCCGGCGACGGCGACCACCACGAGCTCGAGCGCGCGAACGGAGAGGATGCGGCTGCGACCCACGAACCTCGTTATAACCGTCCAAGATTCAATGACTGTGTGCCGCGATTAATCATCGGTTAAGAAGCTCTCACAGCATGAGGTTCGTCGATCCGGGTGCGATCGGCGAGTGCGACCGGGCGACACAACCGCTCATGCTGTGAGAGCTTCTTGAGACCTGTGAAGGAACTCTTTCTCCTCGATCCCGGCGTGGTGTACCTCAACCACGGCTCGTTCGGCGCCTGCCCGCGGCCGGTGTTCGAGGCCTACCAGCGGCTCCAGCGCGAGCTCGAGCGGCAGCCGGTCGAGTTTCTGGCGCTCGAGCGTCGCTTTCCGGCTCTGCTCGACGGGGCCCGCGACCGGCTCGCCGCCCATGTCGGCGCCCCGCCCGCCAACCTTGCCTTCGCCACCAACGCGAGCTCCGCGCTGAACGCCGTCGTCCGCTCGCTCGAGCTCGCCCCGGGCGACGAGGTGCTGCTCGGCGACGCGGAGTACGGCGGCATGGAGATCCTGTGGACCTACGTGGCCCGCCGCACCGGGGCGACGATCGTCCGGCGGCCGTTCGACGACCTCGAACCGGGGCCGCGGACACGGGTGGTGTTCTGCTCGCACATCGAGTGGACGAGCGGCCGTGTGAACGACGTCGCAGAGATCTGCCGGCGGGCACGGGAGGCGGGTGCGCTTTCGATCGTCGACGGCGCGCACGCGCCGGGGCAGATCGAGCTCAACCTCGTCGAGCTCGGCGCGGATGTCTACAGCGGGAACTGCCACAAGTGGATGTGTGCGCCCAAGGGGTCGGCGTTCCTCTACGCGCGGCCCGAGGTGCAGTCGCTGATCGACCCGCTCGTGGTGTCGTGGGACTGGCTCGACGGAGCGGCGTTCCACGAGCTCCACCGCTGGCAGGGGACCCGCGATCCCTCCGCCTACCTGGCCGTGCCCCGGGCGATCGAGTTCCAGGCAGAGCACGACTGGCCGACGGTGAGGCGATCCTGCCACGACCTTCTCGCCGCCCACGACTTCGGCCTCGAGCCGCTGACCGACGAGTTCGTGCAGATGCGCGGGTTCCGCGTGGAGCATCCCGACCCCGCGGCGCTCAAACTGCGGCTCTACGACGAGTATCGGATCGAGGTGCCCATCATCGAGACACGCCAGGGTTTCGTGTTGCGCGTGTCCGTGCAGGCCTACAACGACGAGAACGACCTCCGGGCGCTGGCTTTGGCACTCGAATCCGAAGGCGTAAAATAGATGTCTTCCATGGCAGGCATCTCCTATCGTCCCGCTGCCAGGTTCCGCTCCGAGTTGCGCCGGTTTCTGCGCCGCAGCGAAGACTGCGCCCGCTCGAACGGGATCACACCGCGTCAGCACCTGCTGATGCTCCAGATCGCCGGCGCCGAGGACGGGACGACAACCATCTCGGAGCTCGTCCACTCCCTCTCCTTGACCCAGAGCGCAGTCACCGAGCTCGTGCAGCGGGCGGAGCAGTCCGGGCTCGTCCAGCGGGCGGGCTCGCCGGACGACGCCCGGGTGGTCCACCTCTCGCTGACGCGCCTCGGGGCGGACAAGCTTGCCTCCGTGCAGCGTGAGCTCGGGCCCGAGCGCACGCAGCTGAAGCGCATGATCGACGCGCTCGACGACCGCAGCTAGACGCCTCGTCCGATCAGCCGAGCTGCCGGGCGGCGAGCCGCTCCTCGCCGCTCGCGGTCACCCGGTAGGCGGCCGCGCCCGGCCGGCAGGTGACGATCTCCTCCAGCTCGGTGCCGGCGTAATGGAGGGCGACGCCGTCGTCGGCGGCGATGCCGGCGGGGAAGCCGCCGTCGACGAGCGCGCGGTAGCGAGGACGGCGCTCGATCTCGCCGTCGTAGTGCGGGCACGCGCTGCCGGCGAGAAAGCCGAGACAGTCCATGCCGTCGAGCGAAGGGCCGAACGAGTCGGTGACGCCCGCCTCGAACCAGCAGATCATCCCGGCGCTCGCGCCCCAGAGCACGACGCCGTTCTCCCAGGCCTCGCGCAGCAGGGCGTCGATCCCGTGCACCTTCCAGATCGCGAGCATGTTGGCGGTCGAGCCGCCGCTCACGCAGATCGCGTCCTGCCCGAGCACGACTTCCCGCAGATCGGCAGGCGGCCACGGGAACACCGTCAGGTGCGAGAGCTCGCCGCGCCCCCGGAACCGCTCGTAAAACGAGACGATGCCTTCGGGCGAATCGGCGATCGCCGTCGGGACGTAGAGAAGCCGGGGCCGCTCCTTCCCGACGACGCCAAGGACGTAGTCGTAGAGCAGTCGCGTCTGCTCGTCCGTGTCGCCGCCGCCGCCGAGCCCGACGATGTGCCGCTCGCCCGCCATCCATCGAGTTCTACCTGGTGACGCAGCCACACAAGCCGGTCTGCTTCAATCGAAGCAATGGCCTCGCCGTCTCAGCTGCGCGTCGGAAATCGTTCCTACGAGATCTACCGGCTCGACACGCTGCAGGCCTCCTACGACATCGCCCGCCTCCCCTACACCCTGCGGGTGCTGCTCGAGAACGTCCTCCGGACCGGCGACGAGAGCGACGTCGAGGCGGTCGCGCTCTGGGACGCGAAGGCGGAGCCGTCGAACGAGATCTCGTTCGCTCCGTCACGCGTGCTGCTCCAGGACCTGACGGGCGTCCCGGCGGTGGTCGACCTGGCGGCGATGCGCGACGCGATGGCGACGCTGGGCGGCGACCCGTCGAAGATCAACCCGCTGATCCCGGCGGAGCTCGTGATCGACCACTCGGTCCAGGTGGACAACTTCGCCTCGCGCTTCGCACTCGGGCAGAACACCGAGGTCGAATTCGAGCGAAACTTCGAGCGGTACCTCTTCCTGCGCTGGGGCCAGCAGTCGTTCACCGGCTTCAAGGTGGTCCCGCCCGGCACCGGCATCTGCCACCAGGTGAACCTCGAATACCTCGCCCGCGTCGTCGATGACCGTGACGGGATCGCCTTTCCGGACACGCTCGTCGGCACGGACTCGCACACGACGATGATCAACGGCCTCGGGGTGCTCGGCTGGGGCGCCGGCGGCATCGAGGCGGAGGCGGCGATGCTCGGACAGCCGCTCTCGATGCTCGTGCCACAGGTTGTCGGATTCAAGCTCAGCGGCTCGCTGCCGGAGGGCGCGACCGCAACCGACCTCGTGCTGACCGTGACCGAGATCCTGCGCAAGACCGGCGTCGTCGGAAAGTTCGTCGAGTACTTCGGCGACGGCGTCACCTCACTGCCGCTCGCCGACCGCGCAACGATCGGGAACATGTCACCCGAGTACGGCGCGACGTGTGGGTTCTTTCCCGTCGACCAGGTGACGCTCGACTACCTGAAGCTCACCGGCCGCAGCCCCGAGCGGATCGCGCTCGTCGAGGCCTACTGCAAGGAGAACCTCCTCTGGCACGACCCGGCCGACCACGCAACCTACTCGCAGGTGGTCGAGCTCGACCTGGGAGACGTCGAGCCCTCGCTCGCAGGCCCGCGCCGCCCGCAGGACCGCGTGCCGCTCGCCTCCGCGAAGACGGCGTTTCTCGACACGCTCGGAACGTTCGGCGCGCGGGCCGGCACCGCCGTCGCGACCGAGCAGCCGGTGGCCGGGACCGGCTACGGCCTCGCTCACGGCTCGGTCGTGATCGCCGCGATCACCTCGTGCACGAACACCTCGAATCCGCAGGTGATGGTGGCGGCCGGGCTGCTCGCGCGCAATGCCGTCGAGCGCGGCCTGCAGCGCAAGCCGTGGGTGAAGTCGTCGCTCGCGCCAGGGTCGAAGGTCGTGACGCGCTACTACGAGCAGGCTGGCCTTCAGACGTACCTCGACCAGCTCGGGTTCAACACGGTCGGATACGGCTGCACGACCTGCATCGGCAACTCCGGCCCGCTCGCCGACGAGATCTCGGCCGCGATCACCGAGGGCGAGCTCGTCGTCTGCTCGGTGCTCTCCGGCAACCGCAACTTCGAGGCGCGCATCCACCCGGAGGTGAAGGCGAACTACCTCGCCTCGCCACCGCTCGTCGTCGCTTACGCACTCGCAGGACGGATGGACATCGATTTCGAGACGGAACCGATCGGTGCGGGCGAAGACGGCAGCGACGTCTACCTGCGCGACCTCTGGCCGAGTTCGCGGGAGATCGGCGAGACGATCGCGTCGTCGGTGCGCGCCGAGCAGTTCGCGGACACCTATCGCGACGTCTTCAGCGGTGACGACACCTGGCGCGCGCTGCCCGTTCCGGAAGGCGAGCTCTTCGCATGGGAGCCGAGCTCCACGTACGTACGGCAGCCGCCGTACTTCGACGGCATGTCAAAAGAGCCGGGAACGGTCGACGACATCGAGGGTGCCCGCGTGCTCGTCTGGCTCGGCGACTCCGTCACGACCGACCACATTTCACCCGCCGGCTCGATCGGGCCGGACTCGCCCGCAGGGCGCTACCTCGTCGACCACGGGATCGAGCGCAAGGACTTCAACTCGTACGGCGCGCGCCGCGGTAACCACGAGGTGATGGTGCGCGGCACGTTCGCAAACGTGCGCCTGCGGAACAAGCTCGTGCCAGGCTCGGAAGGCACGTGGACGATGCACATTCCGTCCGGCGACGGGCTGACGGTCTACGACGCGTCGGCGCGCTATCTGGAGGAGGGAACGCCGCTCATCGTGCTCGCAGGCAAGGAGTACGGGTCGGGATCGTCGCGCGACTGGGCGGCGAAGGGACCGAACCTGCTCGGGGTCAGGGCCGTGATCGCCGAGTCGTACGAGCGTATCCACCGTTCGAACCTGCTGATGATGGGCGTACTGCCGCTGCAGTTCGCAGACGGCGACTCGCCCGAGTCGCTCGGCCTGACCGGCCACGAGCGCTTCTCGATCAGCGGCGTCGAGAACGGCGAAGCGCACGAGGTGACCGTGCACGCCGACGCTTTGGAATTCCGCGCGCGGGTTCGCCTCGACACACCGCGCGAGCGCGAGTACCTGCGACACGGCGGGATCCTTCCGTACGTGCTGCGCAAGCTCATCTAGATAGACGCGACCGGCCCGCGATAGCGGTAGCCAAAACCGCGCACGGTCTCGATCAGCTGCGGTTCCGTCGGATCCGCCTCGATCTTCTGCCGCAGATATCTGACGTAGAGCTTCACCTGGTCGCCGGTGCCCGCGAACGTCGTGCCCCAGACGAGCTCGAGCAGCTTATCCCGCGACAGCACCAGGCCCCTGTTCTCGGTCAGCGCCGCCAGGAGCCGGAACTCGAGCGGCGTCAGTGCGACCTGCTCGTCGCGCACGCGCACCTCGTGCGCGTCGAAGTCGATGTGCACGATGCCGTCGTCGTAGAGCTCGTGCGCGTCCTTCACCTCTCCGGCGCGACGCAGGACGGCGTCGATGCGCGCTGCCAGCTCGGCGGCGCCGAACGGCTTGCCGACGTAGTCGTCCGCGCCGCCGCGCAGCCCGCGCACGCGCTCGATCTCGCTGTCGAGCGCGGTCAGCATGATCACGGGCACGTTCGAGACCGTTCGGATCAGCTCGAGCGTCTTCCAGCCGTCGATGCCCGGCATGACGACGTCGAGCAGGAGCAGGTCGGGCTTGAGCTCGTAGAGCGCGCGCAGGCCGGAACGACCGTCGGCGGCCTCCGAGACCACGAAGCCGGACTGCTCGAGGCGAGACCGCAGCAGCGCCCGCTCGGTCGCGCTGTCGTCGATCACGAGGATGCGGCGATTCATCAGTAGGCGGCGAAGTAGTGGTAGTCCACAGTACGGAGCGTACGAGTGGTGGCGGCCGTCGCGAGCAACGCGAAAACCAGGCTGCCGGCGACCAGGCCACCTGCAGCCGTCCAGTACGCGTACAGCCGGCTCAACGTGAACGCCACAGCCGCTGCAACGACAACGCCCGGAAGCAGCGAACGCACAACCGCCCAGGGACGCCCGAGCGAGAACAGGAACACGCTGTTGAAGATCCCGAAGACGAGCAGCGCGTACCCGGCAAGGCCAAGCGCGTAGACGCGGAGCATCGTCCGGTCGCCGAACAGCCCACTCACCTTGGTCGCGTGCGCGTGCTCGAGCAGCCGCAGCGCCCCCGTCGCCACAGCGGCGCCGCCGAGCAGAAGCAGCACGATGTAGCCGAAGTGGCGCCGGCGGAACCGCAAGAGCTCCCGGTTGTGCTCGGCCACCCGCGCGATCTCGAAACGGCCTGCCAGGACCTCGAGACGCTCGGCGAACAGGAAGATCGTCACCTCGAGCATCGCGAGCGCCGGCACGACGGCAATCAGCGCCCAGTCGAGACCGACCTCGTAGGGCGCTCTGAACGTGAAGGGCAACCCGTGCGCGCCGGCCGACCAGGCTGCGAAGCGGTCGACGAAGAGCAAGCCGAAGTACGCGAACCCGTAGAGGCCGTACGGTACGACGAGCAGGGCGAGCACGGGGACCGGCGGCATGACCGCGAGGCGCAACTCGGTGCTCGTACTCGCCCGCCGGCGCTGGAGCACGAGCGCAGCCCAGGTCGCCTCGATCGCGATGCCGACTCCGAGGCCGATCCAGTGAGCGGCGTAGATGCCAAGCGACGTCTGATGGAGAACGAGGCCGACGACACCGATACCGGCGACGGTTGCGACGACCATCGCAAGAAACTGCTTCAACATGTAGAGCAGCGCGCCGGTGAGCGAGAGCAACCCGACGAGCGCGTAGTACGCGAGCCCGACGCCGAGCAGCCGGTGCCCGTACCAGCCGAAGCCGAGATCGAGCAGTGAGGCGCCGACGGCGCCCGCCAGGAGCGCAAGCAGACCGCTCGCGACGACCGCGATCACCGCGCGAGTGGCAAGCAGGTGCTTGCCGGGCTCCGAGAAGAACGAGCCGACGTAGCCGATCCCCTGTGACGCGGGACCGGTGAGCAGGAAGCTCGCGAGCAGCGCCAGCCCCACCACCGACGCCTGGCGGCCGGTGAAATCGATCGATGCCCACTGCGCGTAGCCGAACACGGCCAGGCTGCCGAGCTGCAACGCGAGCTGTACGAAGAAGAAGCCGCCGCGCAGGTAACGCCGGCTGATCAGAACGGCACGCGCTCGGCGGGCGACGGGCGGCTCGGGCACGGGCGTGGCGGCCTGCTCGGCGAGACAGAGCGCGTAGATCTCGTCGGCCAAGCCGAACACGTCGTCCTTGCCGTAGCGGTCTCGGGCATCGAGGTCACGAATGCCGTTGCTCTCGAGCGTGGCCGCGACCGCCCAGCGGTCGATCGGCCCGGAGGTCTGCTTCATCACGAACTCGACGAGCTCGCGGGTCATGCAGCGACCCGGCGACCCGTCAGCTCGAGATAGGCGTCGCGATAGGCGTTCACCGAGTTCGAGGTGCGGTACTTCGCAAGCACCTCCTCCCGGCAGCGCCGCCCGAGCTCGCGCCGGAACTCGTCGTCGGCCATGAGCTCGACGACCGCCCGGCCGAGCGCCTCGGGATCGCGCGGCCGCACGACGCGTCCGAAGCCCTCGAGCGCCTCCTTCACGCCGCCGACATCGGTGCCGACGACGGGCCGCGCACACGACATCGACTCGAGCACCGTGTACGGAAACGCCTCGGAGATGCTCGAGAGGACGCAGACGTCTCCCTCGGTGTAGAGCTCGGCCGGCTTGGAATGGAAACCGCGCAACTCGAAGGTCTGCTCGAGACGGAGCTCCGCGATCAGCGCGCGGCACGTCTCGACGTACGGCTTGTCGGCGTCGAGCGATCCGTAGACCAGGTACTTGATCTCGGGCAGGAGCTCGCGTGCCACGGCCGCGCTGCGAATCATCGTCTCGATGTCCTTGAGCGGGAAGATCCGCGCGGCGGCGACGGCCACGGGCCCTCCGGCCGTCGCCTCGGGCTTCGCCTTGGGAACAAACACCCCCGGGTCGACGCCGTTGTAGATCGGACGGATCTTGGCGGCCGGCACGCCGTAGGGGATCTCCCAGCGCCGGTTGAACCTGACGACGGGCGCAACGAGGTCGGCGTGCGCGTAGACGAGCCGCGCAACGAAGCTCGTCAGCGCCATCAGAAAGCGCTTCGCGTACGGGCTGAACGGCGCCGCCGAAACGGAGATATACCGCTCGCGCACATACACGCCGTGCTCGGTGACGAGAAACGGCGTGCCGTCGCGGTGCTTGGCGACGATCCCCGGGAGCGCGGCGAACCCGGCGATCGTCGAGTGCACGAGGTCGGTGCGCGGCACCGGCACCGCGAGCGGCAGCAGGAACGCCGACAGCCAGTGGAGCGCGATGTTGATGTCGCCGACACTCGGCTGCGCGTTCGGAGCGCGAGCCGCCTCCCTCCTCGTAAACGCGGCGTAGACGCTCCTCGACGTCCAGGTCCGGCGCCAGTCGTGGTGCTCGAACCAGCGCCAGAGGTCGTAGACGACGACGCCGTAGTCGCGGATCTCCGGTCCCGTCACCGCGAGCCCCTCGAGCAGGCGCTCGAGGAGCGGCACGAACACCGTCTCGACCTCGTCCTCGGTCGTGGCTGCCCGCCGCCGCCGAAGCTCGTCGAAGGGCAGATCCCGGAGCAGGTACTCCGCCGGGTCGATCGTGCCGAACAGGGGCACGTGCACGACCCGGCGCGCGTTCGGCGGCGGCTCGAACTTGTACGAGACCTCGGGGGTGCCAGTGATCGCGTACAGCGTGAACTCCACCTGCGGAAGCTCGCGACAGATGATGTCGCTCCACGTACCGACACCCCCTTCGACGAACGGGTAGGTGCCTTCGGTGCAGAAGAGGACGGAGAGCTCCGTTACGCCGATTCCTCGTAGAGCCCGGCGAACGCCGCCAGCAGGTCGCCGAGCCCGTGCTCGCGCTCGACCTTCAGCGTGGCGGCCGCCGTCAGGCGCGCACGCAACTCGCCGTCGCCGAGCACTCGAAGAACGGCTGCGGCCGTTCCGGCCGGATCGCCGGCACGCGTCACGAGACCACAGCCGGCCAGCAGTTCGGGGCAGCCGCCGACGGCAGTCGCGATCACGGGGACCCCGGCCGCCATCGCCTCGAGCGCGACGAGCGGCTGTGCCTCGCTGCGGCTCGTCAGGACAAGCGCATCGAGGCCGGGATACCACTCGGATGGGTCGGCGACCCCGGTGAACTCGACCTCGAGCCCAAGCGACGCGGCCCGCAGGCGGCAGCGATCGGCATAGTCGGTGTCCTGGTCGAGTGGGCCGATCACGATAAAGCGGGCGGCGGGCAGCTCGAGCAAGACGAGCCGGCAGGCCTCGAGGAACGTGAGCACGTCCTTGACGGCGACGACCCGGCCGACGAAGCCGATCACCGGGGCCGAGCCCTCACGCGCCCCCGGCGCCGTCGCCGGCGCGACGGCGTTCTGGATCACGCGCGGGGCTCTTGCACCGAGCGCGCGCTGCAGGCCGGCGCCCCAGGAGCAGACCGACGTGACCGCCCGCGCATCCTGGTAGGCACGGCGGGCCTGCGCTTCGATCCGGGCGGGGTCGGCGGCGCCCTGCACACCGCCCTTGCAGCCGACGATCCCGATGCGGGCCTCGAGCCAGGCGAGCCCGTGCTCGGAGAGCAGGAACGGGCGGCCGCGCTTGGCGGCCGCGGCCGCTGCGACGGCGCCCGCCGAGCCGGTCGCGAGCGCGTGGTAGACGGAGGCCTCGGGCAGCTCGCCCTCGGCGAAGCCGGTCTCGGGGTCGACGGCGAGGTCGACGAGCTCGGCGAGATTCGCCGGGCGTTCGTACCGCGACGTCCCCGCCTCGCCCAGGTTGACGACCGAAAACGACACGTCGGGCAAGCCCTCGATCAGCTGTTGCGTCCACGCGGACACACCGCCGGTCACGTAGGGGTAGCTGCCCTCGACGACCAAAGCCACATCGCTCATTGCCGGTTCCTCCAGCCTTGTTTGACGAGTCGGAGTCGGGTTCCTCGGTCGCCGGCCGGTTGCCGGTCGACCTCGTCCATCAACTCGTCGATGAGATGGACACCGTAGCCCCGATCGGAGGCCACTTCGAGATCGGGTGGGACGTAGGAAGCCGGGTTGAAGGGCGCGCCGGAGTCGACGATCTCGATCTCGACCCGGTCGTCCTCGACCAGCAGCGCAAGATCGATGCGCTGCGATCCGTCCCCGCCGTAGGCGTGCTTGATCACGTTTGCCAGTGCCTCCGTCATCGCCAGCTCGATCTCCCAGAGCGCATCGGCAGACGCGCCACCGGGCTGTAGGTGGCCGGTCACCCAGCGGCGCGCATCCTCGATCGCGCCGACCCGGCTCGGGATCGCAAACGTCGCGGAGATGCTCACGCGTCGCGTAGCGACGCCAGCCCGTCATCCACGCTGGCATGGATGCTGAGCAGCTTGTTCGTCCGCGTCATCTCGAACACGCGACCAACCGGGCCCACAGCGCCTGCAATTGCAAACGCCGCCCCGGCCGCCACGGCCTGGCGATGCGCGGTGACGAGCACGCCGACGCCGGAGCTGTCGACGAGCGACACGGCGCTGAGATCGATGAGGACCTTGTTGCCCTGGACGGCAATCGGCCCGGTGAGCAGGTTGCGGAAATCGAGGGCCGCACCCACGTCGAGCGGCCCGCGCGGCGCGATCACGGTGATGCCGTCGATCTCGCGCACCTCGGCCTCCATCATTGCCCACCTCCGAGCACAAGCCCATCCTGCCCGATCAGCCCGATGGCGGCCTCCGCAACCTCCGGTTCGAGCTGCGTGCCCGAGCGGACTCCCAGCTCGGCGACGAGCTTGTCCTTGCCCCACGGCTCGCGCACGGGATCGCCGCTCGACATCTCGTCGATGAACTCGGCGGCGGCAAGGATCCGGCCGCCGCGCGGGATCTCCTCGCCGGCGAGGCCGAGCGGGAACCCCCAGCCGTCCCACCATTCGTGGTGGGAGGCGACGGCCGGCGCGACCCACGCGTGAAGCGGCAGCTGCTCAACGAGGCCGGCGCCGACGCTCGGGTGGTCGACATCCGCCTGGTAGTCGCTGCCGCCGGCCATACCGGCGTCGTGGATCGAGCCCGCAATCCGCAACGCCTCCACTGCTCCCCCGTCGTGGCCAAGCGCAACGGCCAGTGCGGACGCATTGGCGGCTATGCGCTCGTGGTGCCCGTTCGTGTGTGGGCGGCGAACATCGAGCGAACGGGCGAGGCCCTGGACCGTGGCGAGGAACCGACCGGCAAAGTCGCGGAACAAACGGTCGTTGTGGAGCATCTCGCGGATCTGGTCCGAGAACGTGTCGAGCAGAGGGAGGCTGTTCTCGTCGAACGTCCCGCCGTCGCCGAAGTTGACCAGCGCGAAGACGCCAAGCGGATCGTCGCCTGCGAGCAGCGGCACCGCGAGGAGCGAGCGCACTCCCAACCGCGAGGCCGTCTCGACATCGCGCAGGATCAGCGCCCCGCCGCCACCGAGTGACCAGTCGAACAGCCCGCGCTCAGGGTCGAGGTCGACCGACTCCGCAAAGCCGGCCGGAAGGCCCGACTGCGAGCGGATCTCCAGCGTCCCGTGCTCGCCGACAATGGCGACGAAACCCGCTTCGGTGCGCGTTGCGCGCAGCGCGAGCTCGAGCAGGAGCGCGACGTACTTGCCGCTGTCGAGAGCCGAGCCCGCGAGGCGCTGCCCGGCGTCGACGCGCGCGCTGAGCGAGGCGAGGCGTGTGCGCAGCGCCTCCTCCTGCCGCGCCTGCCGCACGAGCAACGCGAGCGGGAACGCGGCGTCGGCGAGCGCGCGCCTTGCGTGCGCCGGCGCCGAGCGTGACACCGGGCCGGCCTGCAGCAGGCCGACGCCTTCGAGCGGATAGGAGTAGAGGCGTCCTGCCGGCGTCGCGACGAGCCGGGGCGCGTCGTCTTCGGGCGTGACCGGCAGCTCGAAAGCCGGTCCCGCCTCGATCGTCTCGGCGCCGCCCTCAACAGCCTCGGACAGCCGAGGCGCAGCCGAGGCGCGGCTGCGCTCGAGATGGAAATGCGTGCCCGCCTCGTCGAGCACGTAGAGGTAGGCGGCGCCGAGCCGGGTGAGCCGGCACACCGTCTCGAGTGCGGAGTCGAGCCTGGCCGCGTAGGGAACATCCCGGCAGAGCGGCTCGAGAATCGGACGCCAGTTGTCGCCGCTCACGGATCGCCCAGGATCGCGCGCACACGACCGCGCAGCTCCGACGGGCTGAACGGCTTGGTGAAGAACTCGTCGACCCCCGCGTCCTCCGCGTTCTGGCGGTCGGACGCCCGCCCGCCCGCGGTGATCATGATCACGTACGGCTTGGGCCCGTCAGGATCGTCGCGCAGCGTCTTGCAGACCTCGTACCCGGTCGCGCCCGGCATCATCGCGTCGAGGATGACGAGCGCCGGCCGGTGTTCGCGGATCGCCTCGAGCGCCTGCAGCCCGTCGGTCGCGGTGACCGGCTCGTAGCCGTCGCGACGTACCGAGAGAACGATCATCGCGAGGATGCTGCTCGAGTCGTCGGCGATCACAAGACGCGCGGTCATACCGACCCGACCATCTGCACGGCGACCAACGTGATGTCGTCGCTCTGCCTCGCGCCGCCCGCATGCGCGCGGACAGATGCGAAGATCGAATCGACGAGCTGACCAGGCGCTTCACTCCCGATCTCGGCCTGCAGTCGTCGCTCGCCAAATTGCTTGCCTTCGGGCGACACCGCCTCCGGCGCGCCGTCCGTGTACAGAAGCAGCGTGTCGCCGGCCGCAAGGGTCGTCGCCCCACGCTCGAAGACGACGTCGCGCATGATCCCGACCGCCGCTCCGTCGCCGTCGAGTTCTTCGCGCAAGCCGCCGGCGCGCCGAACGAAGGGTGGGTTGTGGCCGCCGTTCGCGTATTCGAGCGCACCGGTCGCAGGATCGAGGCGCGCGCAGAACACCGTGAAGAAGAGCTCCGCACGTACCAGGTCGTCGAAGAGGGTGTCGTTCGCGGCGGCGAGCACGTCGCTGGGATGTTTGCCCTCGGCGATCTCTCGCCTGAGGATGCTGCGAGCCATCGCCATCATCAGCGCCGAACCGATGCTATGCCCTGCCACGTCGGCGATGACGAGCGAGAGCCGCCCGGAGCCGTCAACGAGATAGTCGTAGTAGTCCCCGCCGACGTTGGCTGCCGGCTCGCACAGAGCCGCGAGCACGACACCGGGAAGGTCGGGAGGCGCGCCGGGCAGCAGTGACCGCTGGATGCCGGCGGCGATCTCGACCTCGCGCCGAACCGCCACCGCCGTGCGGAGGGTCGCGGCAAGCCGGCTGCGGTAGACAGCCGCGGCAACCTGGTTCGCGACCGCGCCGGCGAGCTTCGCGTCGCCTGAGGTGAAGCGCGCCTTGTCTGCTTTGGCAGCGAGCGTGAGCGCGCCGAGCGGCAGCCCGCCTCCCGGCGGCAGCAACGGCACCGAGAGCACGGGGCCGTTGTCGGTGCCGGCGCGACTCGTCCCGTCCGGCGCCGCTTCGTCTTCGTGCAGAAGCAGCTCTTGCCCATGGGTCGCGACGTAGTCGGTGATCCCGCCGGAGGTCAACCCCTGGGCGCCGTGAGACGCGACCACACGCAAGCCGGCGTCCTCGGCGATTGCCAGGATCGCCCTCGTCGCACCCGTTGCCACAACGGCTTTCTCGAGCCCGATCGAGCACACGTCATCGACGTCGAAGAGGGACGCGAGCTCGGCACCGAGCTGGTAGAGGATCGTCAGTTCCTCGTAGCGGTCGATCAGCTCGGCGGTCATCTCGTCGAGCTGCACCTGCAGGGTCTCGGCGCTCATAGGGCAACCTTCGGCTGCCCTATGTGTCTCCGCTCCGGCGCCGGCCAAGCCGGCGCCTCCGCCACCTGTGAGCCTCCGTCAAGCCTACGGCTCATGCCAGCGCCGCCAGCCTTGCGCGGCACGCGCCGCCGATGTCTTCGAGATCGACCTGCTCGAGCAGGTGGTCATGCCGCTCGTCCGCCAGATCGAGTGTGCGCAATGCCTGTTCGTAGGCCCGCCTCGCCGCCCGCGGGTCGCCACGGGCTTCGTGCGCCCGCCCGAGCGTGAAGGCGGCGAGTGCGAAGGTCGGATCGATGTACAGCGCACGGCGGAGCGCCAGAGCGGCTGCATCCGCATCGTCGCCCTCGAGGTGGCGGATGCCGTCCAGGAAGTACACGTCGGCGTCGAGCAGGACCTCGGGCGGCTCCGCGCGTCCGAGCGGCCGCCGCAGCCCCTTCTGCGGTGCGATGCGGCGCGGCGGCGGGGGCGCTGGGCCCGCGAGCCGCGCGAGGCGACGGGCCGTTCCGCAGAGGGTGTCTGCCGAGCCGAGGACGAGCATCCCTTCCGGTTGGAGCGCGCCCTCGAGCGAATCGATCACCCGCTCGACCGTCTCTCCGTCGAAATAGATCAGCACGTTGCGACAGACGATAAGGTCGAACGGCCCCGTGTGCGGCGGCGGGATCGGGTCGCGGGCGAGATTATGGGGCGCAAACTCGACCAGGTCACGCAGACGCTGCGACACGACGACCTCGTCACCGTCCTCGGCGAAGTACCGCCTCCGCTCGTGCTGCCCGATGCCGCGCAGCCTCTGCGCCCCGTACCGGCCCGAAGCCGCCGTCGCGAGCGCCGAAGGGGCGATGTCGGTCCCGAGGATTCGAACCGGCGCCGGCCCGGGCGCGAATGCCTCGCTCGCGAGCATGGCGAGCGTGTAGGCCTCCTGCCCCGTGGCGCAGGCGGCGCTCCAGACGCGCACGGTCCCCGAGCCGCCCGCACGGGCCCGTTCGAGCAGCAGATGCCAGGCGATCGCATCGAGCTGGCGGCGGTCGCGGAAGAACGACGTCTCCTTGACCGTCACCTCGTCCACGAGGCGCGCGACCGTCTCGGGCCCGTGCATCGGATCCTCGGCCAGCCGCAGGAAGGCTGCCGCGTCGCCGGCGGGCACGGTGCGGGCGATCGCGGAACGCAGCGACGAGTACTGGTTCGGCTTGATCCAAAGGCCGCTCTCTTGCCACACGAGCTCGGCGACGCGCTTCAGGGCGTCGTTCACTGTGGTTTCTTGCGCTGCCCGAGAGTCACCGCAGCAAGCGCCGCAGCGATCTCCTCGACCGGCAGGACGAGTCGCGCGCCGTGCTTTGCAGCCTCCTTCGGCATCCCGAAGACGGCCGACGTCGCCTCGTCCTGCGCAATCGTCAACCCTCCCGCGCGCTCTACCTCGCCGAGGCCGGCCGCACCGTCGCGCCCCATGCCCGTCAACACGACGGCCACCCCGGCGGCGCCCGCGCCGGCGGCGATGCTGCGCAGCAGTACGTCGGCGGAGGGCCGGTGGAGGCCCGCCGGAGTGATGCGATCGAGCGCAAGCCGGGCGCCGTCCAGCACGAGGTGCGCCCCCTCCGCCGCAACCGTCACCCCGGGCTCGAGCGGCGCGCCGTCGGCCGCGACGCGTACGGGCAGCGGCACGACGCCGTCGAGCCATTGCGCAAGACCGTCGGTGAAACCCGCGGCGATGTGCTGGACGACCAGGATCGGAATCGGGTAGGTCGCGGGCAGAGCCGACAGCACGGTCAGAAGCGCCTGCGGTCCTCCGGTCGACGCGCAGATGCCGACGACGGTCCCCTCGCGGATCGGGGCGACGGCTGACGGCCGCCCGCCCTTTCTGACGAGCCGCGCGCGCGGGTGACGGATCACGCGCGCCCGGCTGAGCATCAGCACGCGGCGCCGGAATGCCACGGCGGCTACGCCGTCGGGGGCCGTGAGGGAGAGGTCGGACTTCGCGACAGCATCGAGTGCTCCGGCGGCAAGCGCTGCGGCACTCATCTTGCTGTCCGACGCGACGTGGGAGGAGAGCACGAGAATCGGAGTCGGACGCACGCTCATGATGTGCTCCACCGCTTCGAGACCGGACATTCCCGGCAACTCGATATCCATGGTGATGAGATCGGGAGCGAGCTTTTGCAGGTCCGCGATCGCCGCCTCGGCGCTCGTGCGCACTCCGACCACCTCGATCTCGCCACCATGCTCGAGCGTGCGCGTCAACGCAGTGGCGAACGTCTTCGAGTCCTCACAGACGAGGACACGCGTCCGCCTGGGCCCGGGCGTCAACGTCCGACGAGACGCTCGACCGTGTCGAGGAGCGTCTGCTGGTCGAACGCCCGCTTGATCATGTAGGCGTCCGCTCCTGCGTCGATCCCTCGTACGCGATCTGCCTCGTCGCCCTTCGACGTGACGACCACGATCGGCAGCGACGACCGCTCCGGGTGAGCCCGGATCGCCCGTGTCAGCTCGAGGCCGTCCATCTCGGGCATGTCGAGGTCGGTGATCACAAGGCCGATGCCGTCGTCCTCCAACACTCGGTCGAGCCCTTCCTTTCCGTCACGCGCGGTCTCGACGCGATAGCCGGCCGCCTCGAGGATGCTGCGCTGTAGCTCCCGCACCGTGTACGAATCCTCTACGACGAGCACCTTCGGCGCCAGGCGCTCGGTCGGCACGGAGCCGGACTCGGGCCGCTGTCTGTACGGGGCGGCCGCCCGGGTCAGCGTCTGCGGGTCGAGCAGGAGGGCGATCCGGCCGTCGCCGAGGATGGCGGCGCCGAGGTAGCCCCGCGCCGAGGCGAGCAGCGGACCGAGCGGCTTCACGACCACCTCGTCCTCGCCGAGCAGCCTGTCGCAGGCGGCTGCCGCACGGCGGCCGCCCGAGGTGACGACGACGGCGGGGGCGCGAGCGGGCAGCGCCGGCGCTGTGGCGCCGAGGAGGTCGGCGAGGTCGGACAGAGACACCGAACGGCCGCGCAACTCGAGCGCGGGCCGCCCCTGGAGCATCAGCGTGTCATCGACGGCGAGCGCCTCCTCGACACTGCCGAGCGGGATCCCGAAGATCCGGCCGCCGCGCTCGACGAGCAGCACGTCGAGCAGCGCGAGCGCGAGCGGCAGCGTCAGCAAGATCTCCGTTCCCTTGCCCGGCTCGCTGCGCACGTCGAGTGTCCCGCCGAACGTCTCGACGTGCGTCTTGACCGCATCGAGACCGACTCCGCGCCCCGAGAGCTCCGTCACCTCGGCAGCAGTGGTGAAGCCGGGCCTCGTCAGGACGTCCACCAGCGAGCCGACTCTGCGCGCCTCTGCGAGCACCTCCGCGGTCACGCCGCGCCCGTCGTCGGCGATCACGATCTCGATCAGCCCACCGCGCTGCTGCGCGCGGAGCTCGATCGTGCCGCGCGGCGGCTTTCCGGCTTGCACAC
This sequence comes from Gaiellaceae bacterium, assembly GCA_035534955.1. GTDB lineage: Bacteria > Actinomycetota > Thermoleophilia > Gaiellales > Gaiellaceae > PALSA-600. The sequence goes on along the minus strand of DATLQV010000093.1, from coordinate 925 downwards.
GCTCGCGCTGCGGCTCGATCCCATGTCCGACCGCGTTCCGAACGATGTGCACGAGCGGCTCGCCCAGACTTTCGAGGATCACCCGGTCGAGCTCGACCTCCTCGCCGATGACGACGAGCTCCACCTCCTTGCCTTCTGCCGCCGCGATGTCGCGGACGGCCCGCGGCAGCGGCCCGGTGATCGTCGCGAGCGGCAACGTGCGCATCTTGATCGCGGCGTCCTTGAGCTCGTCGAAGAGGCGCTCGCCGAGACCCAGCTCGTCGGAGATCGCCTCGTCCGCGTTCACACGCTCGCCCCCGATCACATGCTCGAGCCGGCGCCGATGCAGCACGGTCTCGCCCACGAGGTCGAGCAGCCGGTCGATCTTTTGCGGCGAGACGCGAATGCCGCGCCGGTCGCCGAGCGCAGGCGCCGCATCGCTCCTCGGCTCCACCTCGGCCGCGGCAGGCTCGAGCGGCGAGGCGCCGTGCCCGGCGAGAATCGCGGCTCTCCCGGCCGCAAGCTCTTCCAACAGGTCCGGCGTTCCCGGGCTCTCGCCCGCGACGTGACTGCGAAGCGCGTCCGCGGCGCGCAGGAGCGGATCGACCAGGTGCGGCGGGAACTCTCCGGCGTCGCGCACACTCTCCAACACGTCCTCGACCGCGTGCGCCAGGGCGCGCAGGTCGTCGAGCCCGAGCATGCCCGCGCCGCCCTTGATGGTGTGGGCGTTCCGGAACAGAACGTCGACGGCGTCCGGCTCGGCGCGCCCCGCCTCGATCGCGAGGAGGGTGTCGACGATGCTGTCGAGCCGTTCGTTGGCTTCGTCGCGAAACAGCTCGATGAACTCGAATGCCGAGTCGCTCATGCCTCTCCGCGCTCCAGCGCATCGAACACCCGGCCGACGTCGACGACACCGACGAGCACGCCGTCGTCCAGGGTCGCACCG
>DATLQV010000092.1:0-32810 GCA_035534955.1 Gaiellaceae bacterium | reverse complement strand
AGGGTACAGGGGCCGCCGCGAGGCGGCCTCTTCTCTGCGCCGACGCGGGCTAGTTGATGAGGCTGCGGCGGAAGCCGACAGCGACGGCGTGGGCGCGGCTGCGCGCCTGCAGCTTGGCGAGCAAGTGCCGGACGTGGCTCTTGACCGTCTCCTCCGAGAGGAAGAGACGAACGCCGATCTCGCGGTTCACGAGACCGTCGGAGATCAGCTGCAGCACCTCGATCTCGCGCGCGGTCGGCTCCTGCTCAAGCTCCTGCATCGGTGGCTGGAACGGGATGACCGCGGCAACCGAGGCGTCCCGGCGCGCGGCCACCGACTCGAAGCGAGCCGAATGCTCCCGGTAACGGGTCAGGATCTCGTTGCGCTGCGCAGCGTCCATCAAGCGGGCTATCGGCCTTTGTTAAGGGCAGCTTTAGGACGAGTCACCCCCGAACGAGGGACGCCACAAGCAACGCTTCTGATCAGAGCCGGATCAGCTTGTGGCGACGCGCTCGCAGCTCGTCGGGCTCTTGCTCCTCGACCACCCCGGCACCGTGCTCACGGCCCGTCGAATGCAGGATGCGGCCGTCGCCGACCCAGAAGGCAATGTGGTCGACCGGGTCGCCGTAGGCGATCAGGTCGCCCGGCTGGAGCTCGGCCACCTCGGCCGCCGCACGCGCCTGCTCGTGGGCGTCACGGGGCACGAGCCGTCCGAGCCGGCGAAACGCCATGTGCACGAGGCCCGAACAGTCGATCCCGCGCTCGGTCATGCCGCCCCAGAGGTACGGCGCTCCGAGATAGGAGCGCGCCACCTCGACCACCGAGCCGGATGCGTCGGCCGCCAGGCCGCCCTCCCCCTCCTCGAGCGCCGAGTCCCGCACCCAGCCCGGATAGCCGTACGACGTGCGCACGTATGCCCAGCCGTCACGACGCTCCTCGACGTGAAGCGGCTCGCCTCGCAGTGCCTGCGTCACCTGTTCCGACGCATCGTCGGGAAGGGCTCTGACCGGCGCCACGTCGACGGCGCATCTCACAGCGTGCCCTCGACCCGCCCGTGGTCGAGCCTCTGCTCGAGCATCGCCTTCACCTCCGGCCAGTCGTCGTCGACGACCGCATACCAGGCGGAATCGCGAATCGCATCCGGCAGGATCATGTGCTTGCGGAAGATCCCCTCGAAGGTCCCACCGACGCCGAGCAGAGCCGCGCGCACCCGAAGGTTGCGGGCATCGGTCTTGAACTCGACGCGCATCGCTCTCCAGTTCTCGAACGCGTGTCGCATCAGCAGGTACTTCGTCTCGGTGTTGGCGCCGGTTCCCCACTGCGGGCGCTCCAGCCACGTCCAGCCGATCTCGAGTCGCCGGTGCTCGGGCTCGACGTTGAGGTACCGCGTCGAGCCGACCGGCCGGCTGTCGACATGCACGACGAACGGCACCTCGGTCTCGCTCAGGACGGCAAGGTCGAACCAGCGGTCGAAGCCGAGCGCGGGCAGCGTCGTGAAGCGGTGGATCTCCGGCTCGCGCTCGGCAGCTTCGCGCAACCCCTCGCGGTGGCGCTCCTCGATCGGCTCGAGCCGGACGATCCGCCCGACGATCGGAGCCGTCGGCCGTAGCCCGGAGACGGTTCGTTCAGCCATGGTCGACGCAGTATCGCCAGCACGACCGGAGGCGCGGGGATACGCTTTCGCGCGCCCGTATGACAAACCCACCCGATTTCGAGATCTCGGCCGGCGGGGCCGTCGCCCTCCCGGCAATCGCGATCGCGCAAAAGTCGCCCAGCCGCCTCTTCTGGGAGCGGTTCCGGCAAGACAAGGCCGCGCTTGCCGGAGGGGTGGTCGTGATCGTCCTGATCCTGATCGCAATCGGCGGTGGGCCGCTCGCGGAGCGCCTCACCGGTCACCCGCAGAACACCACCTACACCGACACCATGACCGACTCGTTCGGCATCCCGAAAGGCCCCAACTCGACGTTCTGGTTCGGCGCCGACGCGGAGGGGCGTGACCTCTTCGTTCGCACGATGTACGGCGCGCGCACGTCGTTGATCGTCGGCCTCCTGGCATCCGGCATCGCCCTCCTGATCGGGCTCGTGGTCGGACTGGTCGCCGGCTTCTACGGCGGCTGGATCGATACCGCGCTCTCGCGCAGTGCGGACGTGATCCTCGCCCTGCCACAGGTGCTGATAGCCGTCGGCATCGTCGCGGCGTGCAGCATCAGCATCAACGGCTGCGTCGGCGGGCTGATTCAGCCCGGGATGACCGTTGTGATCGCCGTGATCGCCTTCTTCTCGTGGTCGTACATCGCCCGCATCGTGCGCGGCTACACCCTGTCGCTGCGCGAGAAGGAGTTCGTCGAGTCCGCACGCGCACTCGGCGCATCCAACCTGCGGATCATCACGCGCGAGATCCTCCCCAACCTCGTCGGCCCGCTGATCGTGTACACGACCCTGCTGATCCCGACCAACATCCTCTTCGAGGCCGCGCTCTCGTACCTCGGCCTCGGCGTTCCGGTGACCCAGTCGTCATGGGGGTCGATCCTCACCGATGCGTCTCAGCTCTACGACGTCGCCTGGTGGCTGATGGTGTTCCCCGGTGGCTTCCTGATCCTGACCACGCTTGCGTTCAACCTGCTCGGCGACGGACTGCGCGACGCGTTCGACGTGCGTTCCGACCGCTGACCTGCAAACCTCATGTCCCAGTTCACGTCAACAAGAGCTATACGACCCACGATCCCGCGGCCTCCGCGGGAGAAGGAGGAACAGAAGGAGCATGCAAAGACATCTCCGTAAGACGATTCTCGCGGCGGCCGTCCTGGCGCTGGCTGCGAGCATCGTCGTCGCGGCGGGCTCCGCGTCTGGCAGCAAGACGACGACCGCGAAGGCCGGCGGCACCTACCGCGTCGGCTGGGAAGGGTCGTTCGGCTTCACCGACGCGTTCGATCCGACCGGCGAGTACCTGGGCAACGCCTGGGCGCTCTACAGCAACCTCTTGCTGCGGACGCTCGTCGGCTACAACCACGTCGCCGGCGCTGCCGGAAACGTCGTGGTACCCGATCTCGCTGCCAGCGTGCCGAAGCCGACAGGCGGCGGGCTCGTCTACACGTTCCATCTGAAGAGCGGCATCAAGTTCGGGCCGCCCGTCAGCCGTGAGATCACGTCGAAGGACGTGCTCTTCGCGATGGAGCGCCTGGCCAATGCGAAGGACGGCGGCCAATATCCGTTCTACTACACGGTCATCAAGGGCTGGGACGCCTACGCAGCCGGCAAGGCGAAGTCGATCTCGGGGATCAGCACCCCGAGCGCGACGACGATCGTCTTCCGCCTCACCCAGCCGACCGGTGACTTCATCTACCGCATGGCGATGCCGGCCACGGCGCCGATCCCGGCGGAAGTCGCGAAGTGCTTCACCGGCGGCAAGGCGAACCAGTACGGCCGCGACGTCGTCTCCTCGGGCCCGTACATGATCCAGGGCATGGACTCGGTCGACATGAGCTCGTGCGCGTCGATCAAGCCCGCAAGCGGCTTCAACCCGCTCTCGAGCCTGACGCTCGTCCGCAACCCGGACTACAACGCGGCGACCGACTCGAAGGCAGCACGTCAGAACCTCCCCGACGAGTTCGATTTCACGATCGACTCGAACGCCGACGACATCTACAACAAGGTCGCGGCCGGGCAGCTCGACGACGAGGTCTCGAGCCCGTCGCCGAAGGTGCTGCGCAAGTACCTGACCACGCCCAGCCTGAAGAACCTGCTCAAGCAGAACGTGGGCGACCGCACGTGGTACCTGACGCTGAACCTGACGCAGGCGCCGTTCGACGACATCCACGTCCGCAAGGCGCTGAACCTGATCATCGACAAGACCGGGCTCCGGAAGGCGTGGGGCGGGGCAACGGCCGGCCCGATTGCAACACACATCGTGCCGAACCCGATGCTCCACAACCTGCTCTCGAACTACGACCCGTACAAGACACCTGGTTCGGCGGGCAGCGTTACGCTCGCCAAGGCAGCGATGAAGGGGTCGAAGTACTCCAACGGCGACGGCATGTGTGACGCCGCCGCCTGCAAGAACGTGCTGATGATCGCCGACACTCGCGCGGTCGACAAGGGAATGGTTCCGATCATCGTGGCCGACGCGGCCAAGATCGGCATCACGCTCAAGGTGCGGTCGGTCACGGGTGCCTACGGCGTGATCAACACACCGAAGAACAACATCCCGATCTCCGAACGGCCCGGCTGGGGGAAGGACTACGCAGACGCGTCGACCTTCTTCGACGAGCTGTTCGCGAGCAGCACGATCCTCGCCACCGGTAACACCAACTACTCGCTCGTCGGCCTGACGCCGGCGATCGCGAAGAAGGTGAGTGCCAGCGGCACCGTCACCGGTATCCCGTCCGTCGACCCGCAGATCAACCACTGCAACAAGTTGACGGGCAACACGCGCGTCTCGTGCTGGGCCGCGCTCGACAAGACGATCATGACGACGGTCGTGCCGTGGGTTCCGTACCTTTCGGCGCAGAACCTCAACGTGATCAGCACCAACGTCACGAAGTGGAACTACGACCAGTTCTCGGATCAGACCGCGTACGCACACGTGGCGGTCAAGTAGCGAGAGCCTGACCTGCTCTGGGGCGCCGCAACCTGCGGCGCCCCAGAGCACCCTCTACTCCGAAGACAGACTGCGCCGTGACCCTCTACATCGCCCGCCGGCTCGCCTGGACGCTCCTCGTCGTCGGAGCGGTCCTCCTGATCACCTATGCCGTCTTCTTCCTTCTGCCCAACGGCGACATCGCGACCCGCTTCGCAGGCAAGGCGCCGACCCCACAACTGCTCGCCGAGATCCGCAACCGGCTCGGGCTCGACCACCCGTGGTACATCCAGTTCGCGCTCTTCGTCAAACACTTCTTTCTCGGTGACGCCTACGGCTGGCCCGGTCTCGGCTACTCCTACGGCGGCGGCGTCTCGGTGCTCAGCGAGATCACGTCGCGCGCGCCGAGGACGCTCTGGTTGATCACCGGCGCAGCGATCTTGTGGCTCGTCTCCGGCGTGGCGATCGGCATCGTCTCGGCCGTCAAGCGCCGCTCGCTCACCGACCGCCTGGCGATGGGCTTCGCGCTCTTCGGCATCTCGGCGCCGGTCTTCTGGCTCGGGCTGATGGCCCTTTGGATCTTCTGGCGCATCCTCGGAGTCGGTGGAGGCACCGGATACACACCCATCGCCCAGGGCGTCGGCTCGTGGGCCGGCCACCTCATCCTTCCCTGGTGCGTGCTCGCCCTTCTCTACGCTGCGTTCTACGCGCGGATGACGCGCAACAACCTGCTCGAAACGCTCGGTGAGGACTACATCCGCACGGCCCGCGCCAAAGGCCTCTCCGAGCGCGAGGTGATCTTCAAGCACGGGCTGCGCGCGAGCCTGACGCCGATCGTGACGATGTTCGGCATGGACATCGCGCTCCTCGTCGGCGGCGCCATCATCACCGAGTCGGTGTTCAACATCCAGGGGCTCGGCTGGCTCGCGATCACCAGCGCGCTCAACCAGGACCTCCCGACGCTCGTCGGCGTGATCATGCTGACGGCCACTGCGGTCGCGGTGATGAACCTCGTCGTCGACGTGCTCTACGCATTCATCGACCCACGGGTTCGCTACGCATGACGGACGGGCGCCTGCTCGACGTGCGGGGACTGACCGTCCGGTTCCCGACCCCAGACGGTGTCGTCCAGGCCGTGTCCGACGTCAGCTTCACGCTCTCGCGGGGTGAGACGCTGGGCGTCGTCGGCGAGTCGGGGTCTGGCAAGAGCGTCTCGAACCTGGCGATCATGGGCCTGCTCAACGCGCAGCGCACCGTGATCTCCGGCGAGGTCGAATTCCTGGGTCGCGACCTGCTCAAGCTGTCGCCGGATGAGCTGCGGAAGATTCGCGGCAAGGACATCGCGATGGTCTTTCAGGACCCTTTCGCCTGCCTGCATCCGATGTACCGGGTCGGCAAGCAGATCGCCGAGGCGGTGACGGCGCACAGCGACGCCAGCCGGTCCGAGGCCTGGGCGCGCGCGGTCGAGCTGCTCGACCACGTGGGCATCCCGAACGCCGCTGAGCGCGCAAGGGACTACCCGCATCAGTTCTCGGGAGGCATGCGCCAACGCGCGATGATCGCGATGGCGCTCGTTCACAACCCGGCGATCCTCATCTGCGACGAGCCGACCACCGCGCTCGACGTGACGGTGCAGGCGCAGATCCTCGAGTTGATCGAAGAGGTGAAGCGCGAGTTCAACATCGGCGTCATCCTCGTCACGCACGACCTCGGCGTGGTCGCCGAGACCGCGAACTCGGTCATGGTGATGTACGCAGGCAGGATCATGGAGTACGGCCCCGCCGCGGAGATTTTCGGGCGCCCTCAGCACCCGTACGCCTGGGGGCTGCTCGACTCGATGCCGAGCATCGAGCGCCGGCTCACGACGCTGGTGCCGATCGAAGGGTCACCGCCTTCGTTGCTCACCCCACCGTCCGGATGCGCGTTCCACCCGCGCTGCCGCTACCGGTTCGAGCCCTGTGCGACCGAGCGGCCCCCGCTCGCCGTCCCGGCGGCCGGCACGCACGCGGACGCCTGCCACCTCGACTGGGAGGCCAAGGTGCGCGAGGGCGCCAAGCGCTCCGCCGCCCGCCTGGGAGACGCGGCATGAGCCGTAGGCTCGACGGAGGCTCCAAAAGAGCGGAGGCGCCGGCCCGGCCGGCGCCGGGAGCGGGCATGACCGAGAACCTCGTCGAGATCGAGCACCTGACGAAGCGGTTCCAGGTGAAGCAGGGCGTCTTCGCACGCGGCAAGGCCGAGGTACACGCCGTCGAGGACGTGTCGCTGACCGTGCGCCGCGGCGAGACCCTCGGGATCGTCGGCGAATCCGGCTGTGGAAAGTCGACGACCGCGCGCCTGATCCTGCGGCTGCTCGATCCGACGAGCGGGACCGTGCGCTTCGAAGGCCGCGACATCTCGAAGCTTTCGCAGCGCGCCCTCCGCCCGCTGCGCCGCGAGATGCAGATGATCTTCCAGGACCCGTACTCGTCGCTCAACCCCCGCAAGACTGTCGGCCAGATCATCGCCGCACCGTTTGCGATCCACGGCGAGAAGGGCAGCAAGCTCCGTGTACAGGAGCTCCTCGAGACGGTCGGTCTGAGCCCGGAGCACTACAACCGCTACCCCCACGAGTTCTCGGGTGGCCAGCGCCAGCGCATCGGCGTCGCACGCGCGCTTGCGCTCTCGCCCAAGCTGATCGTCTGCGACGAGCCGGTGTCCGCGCTCGACGTCTCGATCCAGGCGCAGATCCTCAACCTGCTCCGCACACTCCAGAGCGAGTTCAACCTGACCTACGTGTTCATCTCCCACGATCTCTCGGTGATCCGGCAGATCGCCGACCGGATCGCCGTGATGTACCTCGGGGGCATCGTCGAGCTCGGGGACAGCGAGTCGCTCTACGAGCAGCCGAAGCACCCCTATACGGCTGCGCTGCTCTCGGCTGTGCCCCGGGCAACGACCGGCAGGCGCGAACGGATCGTGCTCTCGGGCGACGTCCCGTCACCGGTCGATCCGCCCGCCGCATGCGTCTTCCACCCGCGGTGCCCGCGCTTCCACGAGGGGCGCTGCGACGTCGAGGCGCCCGAGCTACGCGAGCTCGGCCCTGCACACGCTGCCGCCTGCCACTACCCACTCGAGAAATGGCCGATGACCGACGATGAGCTTCGCCGGGCCGGCGGCACGGCACAGGCAGCCTCCGGATAGGAAGTCGGTCCTACGCGGCGAGGCCGGCCAGCTCGCGCAGGGCCGCAAGCCGCGAGAGCGCCTGGCCCTCGAGCTGGCGGACACGTTCGCGCGTCAGGTCGAGCTCGTGGCCGATCGCCTCGAGCGTCCACGGTTCGCCCTCGAAACCGAAGCGCAGCTCGAGAATCCGCCGTTCCCGCTCGGGCAGCGCGTCCAAAGCCTTGCGGATGTTCTGGCGGCGCAACGACTCCTCCGCCTCGTCGAACGGATCCGCAGCCTCGCGGTCGGCGAAGAGGTCTCCGAGCTCGCCCTCATCGTCTGCGCCAACCGTCTGGTTCAACGAGACGGACGCAGACGCAGCCGAGAGTGCCTCCTCGACGTGCTGAAGCGGCAGGCCGGTGGCCTCCGCCAGCTCTTCCTTCGTCGCCTCGCGGCCCAACTCGACCTCGAGCCGGCGGGCCGCGCGCGACAGCTTCTGCTGGCGCTCGACAACATGCACCGGGACGCGAATCGTGCGCGCGTGGTTTGCCACCGCACGCTGCACCGACTGGCGGATCCACCAGGTGGCGTAGGTCGAGAACTTGTAGCCGCGGCGCCAGTCGAACTTCTCGACGGCGCGGTTCAGGCCGAGAGTGCCTTCCTGGATCAGATCGAGGAACGGCACGCCGAGCCCGCGATAACCCTTGGCGATCGACACGACGAGGCGCAGGTTCGACTCGATCATGCGCCGCTTCGCGCGAGCGTCACCGCGTTCGATCGCCTTGGCCAGCACGACCTCCTCGTGCGCGGTCAGCAGCTTGTGCTTGCCGACGTCGGCGAGGAAGAGCTGCAGGCTGTCGCCCGCGCCAGACGGGGCGTCGGCCTCGTAGATCACCGGCTCGGCTTGCGCCTTCGTGTTCTTCTCCTCGGTGACCGGCTCGCGCACCTCGAGACCGATGCGCTCGAGCTCCTTCACGAGGTCGACGATCTCGGGCTCGCCGAGGTCGTTCTCGACCGCAAACGCTTCGAGCTCGGCCGGTTCGATCCAGCCGCGCTCCTCGCCCGCCTCCAGAAGGGTGCGCGCGCTCTCGGTCTCAAGCAGTTCGTTCAGCTGGCTCTGAGTCAAGTCGGAATCGATGTCCTTTCGTTTCTGCGACCGGCCCTGCAAACCTTCCCACCATACGACGCCAGGCGGTTCCACGCCAGGGGTCGCGCCCACTTCTCGTTCGGTCGCACACGGGCGTGAAGCCCGCTGCTCCCGACGTTCCTGAGTATGGACGGTACCGGGTGGGGAATGTTTGGCCGAACTGTTGTGCGACTGTGAAGAACGGGATCGTTACGAACGGCGCTTGTTTCCACGCTTTTTTGGCGCGGGCCCGCGCTCCCGGCGGGCCTGGAGGAGCTCCGCGGCGCGCTCGGGGGTGATCGACTCGATCGAGTCGGCCGCACGCAGGCTGGCATTGGTCTCGCCGTCCGTCACGTAAGGGCCGAAGCGGCCCTCCTTGAGGACGACCGGCTTGCCGCTCACCGGATCGGCACCGAGCTCCTTCAGCGGTGGGGCCGCCTCCCGGCGGCCGCGGACCTTCGGCTCTGAGAGCTTCACAAGCGCCTCCTCGAGCGTGATCGCGAAGAGCTGCTCCTCGCTCTCGATCGACCGCGACTCCTTGCCCCTCTTCACATAGGGGCCGTAGCGGCCGTTCGCGGCGAGCACCTCCTCGCCGTCCGACTCGCCAAGCGAACGGGGAAGTGTCAAGAGCCGAAGCGCATCCTCGATCGTCACGGTCTCGGGCGACATCCCCTTGAACAGCGACGCCGTGCGCGGCTTCTCGTCGCCTTCGACCACCTCGGTGACGTACGGGCCGTACCGACCGGAGCGCACGACGACGGCGCGACCGGAATCCGGGTCGACACCGAGCTCCTGCTCCTGGTTGCCCTGCGCGAGGATCTCCTCGGCGCGCGCAGCGGAGAGCTCGTCGGGCGCGATATCGGGCGGGAGCGTCTGCCGCTCGGTGCCGCGCTCGAGGTACGGGCCGTACTTGCCGACCCGCACGACGATGTCCGAGCCGGGCAGCTCGACGGTGTTGATCTCCCGGGCGTCGATCTCGCCGAGGCGCGCCTCGACCAGCTCCTTCAGCCCGACGTTTCCGCCCTCGCCGAAGTAGAAGCGTTTCAGCCAGGTCGTACGCGCTTCGTCGCCCGACGCGATCTCGTCGAGGTCGTCCTCCATCCGCGCGGTGAACTCGTAGTCGACGAGTTGCGGGAAGTGCGTCTCGAGCAGCTTCACGACCGCGAAGGCGAGAAACTCCGGCACGAGCGCCTGGCCCTGCTTGCGCACATACCCACGGTCGAGGATCGTGCCCATGATCGCGGCGTACGTGGACGGCCGCCCGATGCCACGTTCTTCGAGCGCCTTGACGAGGCTCGCCTCGGTGTAGCGCGAAGGCGGTGAGGTGGAGTGGCCCTCCGGCTCGAGCGCCGAAGCGCCGAGCGGGTCGCCCTCCTGAAGCGGTGGCAGGACCTTCTCCTCGTCGACGTCGCCCGACGGCTCGTCGCGACCCTCCTCGTAGGCGAGCAGGAAGCCCCGGAACGTGATCACGGTGCCGGCGGTCGAGAACTCGGCGTTGCGCCCGTCGGCCGCCTTGGCGGCGATCCGCACCGAGACCGTCTGCCCGCGTGCGTCAGCCATCTGCGAGGCGACCGTGCGCTTCCAGATCAGGTCGTAGACGTTGAACTCTTCAACGGAGAGCTCGCGGCGCACCTCGTCGGGCGTGCGGAAGCGGTCGCCCGCCGGGCGAATCGCCTCGTGCGCCTCCTGCGCGTTCTTCACCTTGCGGTTGTAGTGCCGCGGCTCGGCCGGAACCGAGTCGGCGCCGTACAGCTGCCGAGCCTGGTCGCGCGCGGCTGCGAGCGCCGACTCCGACAGTGTTGTCGAGTCGGTGCGCATGTACGTGATGTAGCCGTTCTCGTAGAGCCGCTGCGCGACGCGCATCGTCTGCTGTGACGACAAGCGCAGCTTGCGGCTTGCTTCCTGCTGCAGCGTCGACGTCATGAACGGCGCCGCCGGCCGCCGCGTGTACGGCTTCTCCTCGACCGACGAGACCTGGAAGCTCGCTCCCTCGAGCGCCGCGGCAAGCGACCGCGCGTCGTCCTCGGAGAGCTGCACCGCGTCGGCATTGCGCAGCGCGCCGTCCTGGGCGAAATCGCGGCCCTGCGCGACGCGGCGCCCGTCGACCGACGAGAGCCGGGCCGTAAAGGCACCCGGATCGTACGTCGCAACGATGTCCCAGTAGGCGGCGGCGAGGAACTTCATGCGCTCGCGCTCCCGCTCGACGACGAGGCGCGTCGCGACGGACTGCACGCGCCCGGCGGAGAGGCCCTGCATGATCTTGCGCCACAGCACCGGCGACACCTCGTAGCCGTACAGGCGGTCGAGAATCCGGCGTGTCTCCTGCGCGTCGACAAGCCGGTCGTCGATGTCGCGGGTCTCGCCGAGGGCGCGCTCGATCGCCGGGCGCGTGATCTCGTGGAACACCATCCGCCGGACCGGCACCTTCGGCTGGAGCACTTCGCGGAGATGCCAGGCGATCGCCTCGCCCTCGCGATCTTCGTCCGTCGCGAGCAAGAGCTCGTCAGCGTTCTTCAGCTTGGCCTTCAGATCGGCCACGACCTTCTTCTTGCGCGAGTCGACCACGTAGACCGGCTCGAAGTCGTTGTCGACGTTCACACCGAGCCGCGCCCACGACTCGCCCTTCAGGCTGGCCGGAATCTCCGCGGCGCTCGTTGGCAGGTCACGGATATGGCCGATCGACGACTCGACCAGGTAGTCGGCCCCGAGGTAGCCAGCGATCGTCTTCGCCTTGGCAGGCGACTCGACGATCACGAGCTTCTTCCCTTTGGACTCCGCCATTTCGCGCGCCACCATAGCGCCGTGAGCCAGATCAGCGATACTCGCCGCCGATGACACGTCCTCCCAGGCCCACCCCGCTCTACTCGTTCATCGCTCTTCTGTCCTGGCCTGTGCTGCGGTTCGCGTTCCGCTACCGGGCCGACGGCGAAGAACATCTCCCCGCCTCGCGCGGCTACGTCCTCTCCGCCGGACACGACTCGAATCTCGATCCCTGGGCGCTCGGCCTCGCCATCTGGCCGCAACGGTTCCTGCGCTTCATGGCGAAGTCCGAGCTCTTCTGGTTTCCGCTCTCGACGATCCTCTCAGGGCTGGGAGCGTTCAAGGTGAACCGGGGACGCGCGGACCGGGCGGCGATCGAGACCGCCGTGCGCCTGGCGCGCGAGGGGAACGTGATCGCGATGTTCCCCGAGGGCACCCGGCGCAAGAAGGGGATCCGCAAACGTTACGAGGCGCAGGCGCACACGGGCGCTGCCCGCATCGCGCTCGAAGCGGACGTCCCGCTCGTGCCGGCGGGGATCAGGGGCACCGGCGGTCTCCGCCGGCTCGAGCGCTGGCGCGTCCGCTACGGCCCGCCCGTCGAGCTCGACGACCTCCGCGACCAGGAGATCGGCGAGGCGGCGCGTGAGGCGACCACCCGGCTGATGGTCGCAATCCACGCCCTCGAGGACTCGCTGTGAGCCCGCTCCGCCCGTGAACGGGCTGCTGCTCGCCGTCGACGGCGACTCGCTCGCCCACCGGGCCTACCACGGGCTGCCGAAGACGGTCCGCCTGAACGCACTCGTCGGGTTCGCGAACTTCCTCCTGCGCCTCTGGGACTCCGAGCTCCCAGAGTCGGTGCTCGTCGGCTGGGACTCGCTCGACACACCGACCTACCGGAACGAAGCGCTCCCCGGCTACCAGTCGGGCCGCGTGTTCGAGGACTCGATCGTCGAACAGCTCGACCTCCTGCCGGCATTCGTCGAGTCGTTCGGCTTTCTGGTCGCAAAGGCCGGCGGCTACGAGGCAGACGACTTTCTCGCCGCCGCGGCCAAGGCCTGGCCGGGGCCGGTGCTCGTCGCAACGTCCGACCGTGACGCGTTCCAGCTTGTCGACGACCGGGTGACGATCCTCCAGCCGGTGAAAGGCGTGTCGGAGCTCGCACGCATCGGGCCCGCCGAGGTGCACGACCGCTACGGCGTCGCGCCCGGGCAGGTGCCCGACTTCATCGCGCTGCGCGGCGACCCCTCCGACAAGATCCCGGGCGCCCCGGGTGTCGGTCCGAAGAAGGCGGCCGAGGTGCTGCGCCGGCACGGGTCGCTCGCCCAGGCGCTCGCGGACGGGCGCTTCCCGCAAATCGCCGGCGAGCTCCTGCTCTACCGCGACATCGCGACGATGGACGCGAACGCGCCGCTGCCGCCGCTCGCCCCGACGCCGCCCGACTGGCGGCGCGCCGCCGAGCACGCCCGCCGGCTCGGGCTCGGGAACCTCGCGGAACGCCTCGCGAATCTAGACTCAGTGTGATGGACGACCGGCTCGTGCACGAAAGTGGCGACGGCAGGAACGCACCGCCATCGAGCTCGTAAGCCACAGCGCGTTCGGCGAGCTCCACCCGACGGGAGGACATCCCGAGTCGCAGCAGCGGATGACCGTGTTGCACGACCGCTTTCCATTCGTCGAGTGCACCCCCGCCACCGACGACGACGTGCTGCGCTGCCACACGACCGAGTTGATCGAGACCGTCCGAACGACCCGCGGCTGGATCGACGCCGACACTGTCTGCACGGAGACCACCTACGACGCTGCGCTTCTGTCCGCAGGCGCGGCGATCGAAGCGGTGCGGCGCAGCGGCTTTGCGCTTTCGCGCCCGCCCGGCCACCACGCCGAGCGCGATCGCGCGATGGGCTTCTGTCTCTTCGACAACATCGCAATCGCCGCGCGCTGGGCGCAGGCGGAACTCGGCCTGGAGCGCGTCGCCATCGTCGACTGGGACGTCCACCACGGAAACGGCACGCAAGACATCTGTTTCAACGACGAGTCGATCCTCTTCGTCTCGCTGCATCAGTGGCCGCTCTACCCGGGCACCGGCGGTCCTGACGACCAGTTCCACAACCTCGTCAACATCCCGCTCCCGGCCGGCACCGGCGACGCCGGCTACCTGGAGGCATGGCAGGTCGTGTCACATGCCGTAGCCCGGTTCGAGCCCGAGCTGCTGCTCATCTCGGCGGGATTCGACGCACACGTCGATGATCCGCTCGCCGACATGAACCTGACCGCCGACGGCTTCCGTGACCTCGCGCAGCGCGCGGCTCAGCTTGCTCCGCGCGTCGCGGCGGTACTGGAGGGCGGCTACAACCTGCACACGCTGCCTGGCCTGGTCGAGGCGGCGCTCGAGGGATTCACTGTCTAGACGCGCAACGGCCGGCTCAGTGCCGGCCGGTTGCCGCAGAAGGAAGGACGCCGTCGGTAACGCTGGTCTCAGTTTCGGCTCACTGCGGCGGCGGCTCGACCCGTACGCTGGGTGAACGCGATCACTCAATATGGGTGATTCAGTTTCTCGAGCGCCTCGCGGCGGGAAGAGACGCCAAGCTTCGAGAGCAGGCTCTTCACGTGCGAGCGCACGGTGTGCTCGGAGATGAAGAGGCGCGCGGCGATCTCGTCCGTGCCCAGATGCTGGTCGAGCAGGAGCAGCACTTCGAGCTCGCGTGCAGAGAGGACGTGGGCGACCGCGTCCGGCACGGAGATGCGGCCGCCTCCCTCGCGCACCTCGTCGAGCAACCGTCGTGCGACCGCGCCCGACAGCGCGACCTCGCCCTGGGCGATGCCGCGCAAGAAGGCGACGATCCGCTCGGGCGGCTCGCTCTTCAGGAGGTAGCCCGCCGCGCCGGCGCGGATGGCCCCGAGCAGGTTGTCCTCGTCCTCGGACGCAGTCAGCACCACGACCTCGGCGCTCGGGGCCGCCTTTTGCACGAGCGGGAGCGCGGTGAGTCCGTCCATCTCGGGCATCGACAGGTCGAGCAGGACGAGATCGGGCTGTAGCTCACCTGCGAGCGTGATCGCCTCGGCCCCGCTGCCGGCCTGGCCGACAACATCGAATCCGTTCTGGACCAGCAGGCGTGCAAGGGCGTCCCGGGTGAGGGGATGATCGTCGACGATCAGGATCCGCTCTGTCATGCCTGCGCCGGATTGTGCCGATACGGTCGGAGATGCACCCCGATCGCAAGCGTTTTGAGGGCTTCCTCTGGGGCCAGGTGCTGCTCTTCGGCCTGCTCGCGGCGTCGCTTGCGCTCTTTCTGACCTACCCGACGCTGCGCGCGCCGTACTCGCTGCCCGAGCTCAAGCTCGTCCTGGCCACGGTCTACATGCTGGCAGGGGGCCTGGTGGCGGTGCTCACCGCAAACCGTTTCTCGGTCGAGGGCAGGCGCTACGACCTGTTCCTGTGCTGCGGCTTCATCGTCTCGTCGCTGTCGTGGCTGCTGTTCTCGATCGGCCCCGAGGTGATCCACGCCAACGTGCACCAGACCGAGCTCTGGGCGGCGATCGCCGGCCGCATGGTCGGCTGGGGGTTGATCGCGGCCGCGCCGTTCATGCGCGGCCGGGTGCGCCACCGCCGGGCGGCGCTCGGCAGCGGCGTCTTCTGGTCGCTGATGACCCTCGCAACCGTCTGGTTCCTCTCACGTTCGCTCGGCGTCTCGCTGCCGAACCTCGACCCCGCACGGGACTCCTCGGTGCCCGCCTCACTCACCGGCGCGCTCGCCGCCACCGTGCTCGTGCACCTGCTTGCGCTCGTCGGTTTCGCAAGCCGCTTTCGCCGGCGCGGCGAGGATCTCGACTACTGGCTCGCATTCGGGGCGACGCTGCTCGTGTTTTCGTCCCTGCACTTCATGTTCACCCCGCTCGTACGTGCCGGTGACGTCTCGCAGGGCGACTACCTGCGGCTGCTCGCCTACGGCGTACTGCTCGTCGGCGTCTGGCGTGCGATCCGAAACTCGGAGTTCGGGCGTGCCGTCGCCGAAGAGCGCGCGCGCGTTGCCCGCGAGATCCACGACGGGCTCGCGCAATACCTCTTTGCCATCTCGACTCACGCTTCGATGCTCGAGACGGGTGCCGACCTCGCAGAGACGCTGCCACTGTTGAAAGCAGCAGCGCTTGCCGCGCAACAGGAGGCGCGCTACGCGATTCTCGCGCTGTCGTCGGCCGCCGGGCGCTCACCGTTCGACGCCGCACTGCGCCGGTATGTGGACTTCCTGACAGCGGACGGGGCGCTCGAGGTGGAGCTGGAAATCGATGCGTCGATCGCGCTGGGGCCTGACGAGCAGATCGAGCTCTTCCGCATCGTCCAGGAGGGGCTCGCGAACGTTCGCAAGCATGCGGGGGCCGAACACGCCTGGGTCGAGATCGGCCAGCGGGGCACCGAGCGGTTCGTCGCGGTTGGCGACGACGGCGCCGGCTTCGCCCTCGAGCCGGGGGGTGCGGGCCAGGGCCTGCGCAACATGCGGGAACGTGCCGCGTCGATCGGCGGCGCACTCACCCTGCGCTCGACTCCGGGCGCAGGGACGGCGCTCGAGGTCGTCTTGCGCACGTAGAGCGGCAGGCTGCGGGTCGGACTGTGCCCGGACGGAGAACCGTAGTACGGTGCATCCGTCCCGTTGCTTGGTGGAGGACGATGCTGGAGGGCATGCTCGACGAGGTGGGTGGTCGGTCGCCGCAAGCCGTGCGCCGGCGAACGCGGCGCAGGCTCGTGCCTCCGGGGCCTGACGGGTGAGTCTCCACTACGGAGATCCTCAAATCGCGATCGGCGCCGTGTTCGCGGTGCTGGCGTTTCTGCTCGCCGGCGTCTTCCTGGTGATCGGGATGCAGGCGGGCTCCGAGGTCGGGGTCGAGCGGGTGCACCGGGTCGGCTACTGGTTGCGCAAGCGCTGGCTGGCGCTCCTGCTGGTGGTCGGGGTGCTGGTGGTCGGGATTTCGCTGTTCGATCTGCCCTATGCAAACGGCGGCGCGGCGGGGCGCACGGTGGTGGCGGTGACCGGCGGGCAGTTCTTCTGGTCGCTCGCACCGGATCGGGTGCCGGCCGGGACGCGCGTCCGTTTCGACGTCACCTCGGTCGACGTCAACCACGGCTTCGGCCTCTACGATCCGCACGGCCACCTGATCGGGTCCGTGCAGGCGATGCCCGGCTACCACAACAGGCTCGACCTCACCCTGACCGAGGCGGGCGTCTACCGGATCCGCTGCCTTGAATACTGCGGGCTCAACCACTCGACGATGGAGGGCTCCTTCACGGTGGCCGGCCGCTGATGGAAGCCGTCGCCGCAGCCCCGCCCTCACCGATCCAGCATCCGCACGCGGCGGTGTTCACGGTCGAAGCGCGCGGGATCGAGCGGCGGATCGGCCTGCTGTTCGGCGTGACCGGGATCGCGCTGGTCGCGGTGATGGGCGTGCTCG
Source organism: Gaiellaceae bacterium (assembly GCA_035534955.1). GTDB lineage: Bacteria > Actinomycetota > Thermoleophilia > Gaiellales > Gaiellaceae > PALSA-600. Next base: position 15,789 of record DATLQV010000092.1, on the reverse strand, counting down.
GCCTGCTGATGCGGCTGACCCAGGCGACCGTGCTCGGTCTTTCGCCGGCCTGGTTCTACCGGCTGATGACGCTGCACGGCGACGGGATGATCACCGGCACGCTGCTCGTGATGATGGGCGCGCTCTGGTATGTGCTGCACGCCAGCGTGCCGCTGCGGACGGGACGGATGCTCGTGAGCTACGCGTTGATCGTGGCGGGCGCGGTCTGCGTGCTGGTCGCGACGCTCGTCGGCGGCTTCGGCGCCGGCTGGACGTTCTTGCCGCCGCTCCCCTTCTACCCGGCCGGGCAATGGCCGGTCTGGGCGGAGAGCCTGTTCTTCGTCGGGCTGCTGCTGGTCGGGTCGGGCTTCTTCGTCTACTGCATCGACGTGCTCGAGCAGACGACGAGCACCTACGGCGGCCTGGTGCGCACGCTCGGCTGGCAGTTCCTGCGCGGGCGCGAGACCGAGGCGCCGCCGCCGCAGGCGATCGCCGCCACCGTCGTCGCGATCGACGGCCTGCTCGCGACGGCAGCGGGCACCGCGATCATCGTCGGCCTGCTCGGCCGCACCTACGACCACACGGTCGGCATCAACGCCCTAGTCGCGAAGAACCTCGTGTACTTCTTCGGCCACTCGATCGCGAACCTCGTCATCTACCTCGCGGCTGCCGCCATCTACGTGCTCCTGCCCCGCTACGCCGGCCGCCCCTACCAGACGACCAAGGTGTTCGTCGCCGGGTGGGCCGGCTCGCTCGTATTCATCGCCACCGCCTACTCGCACCACCTCTACATGGACTTCGTCCAGCCGACCTGGGCTCAGATCGGCTCCGAGATCGCCTCCTACGCGGCAGTGATCCCGGTCGCCGTGATCACGATCTACTCGATGACGATGCTCGTCTGGGGCTCCGCCTACCGCTGGACGCTCGCCTCGACCCTGCTCTACGTGGGCCTGGCCGGTTGGGCGATCGGAGGCACCGGCGCCGTGATCGACTCGATCATCCCGATCAACTTCCGCCTCCACAACACCGTCTGGGTCGTCGCCCACTTCCACACCTACCTGATGCTGTGCATCGTCCTCTGGGTGCTCGCCTTCCTCGCCCACCTGCTCGAACGCGACGCCGGCCGGACCTCGTCACGGGCCGCGCGCGTCTGGACGATCGGGCTGCTGCTCGTCGGCGGTTACGGGCTGACCGGCACCTGGTTCGTCGAGGGAGCGCTCGGGATCCCGCGCCGCTACGCGATCCAGCCGCCCGGCACCGCCGGCTACAGCCTGGCCGGCAGCATCTTCGCGCTGCTGTTCGCGCTCGGTTTCCTCGCCTGTCTCGCTCAGCTCGCCCCGCTCGCCCGTACGGCCTGGGAACGGCGCCACTACGTGCTCGTCGAACGCATCTGGAGCGTCGACGGATCGACCTACAGTGCGCGCCGCCGCCGTGACGAGATCGAGCCGGCGGTAGCAGAAGCGCCTCTGCCGACGCTCGACCCGCCCGGAGCGCCGCTGCGCTCGCCCCAGCAGCTCGCGGCGGCCGCCGCCGCCGTCGTCGTCGCGCTGGCCGCCTTCCTCCCTCAGGTCGTCGACGCCTCGGCGGCGAGCGTCCGCTACCACCATCTCGACCACGCCGCCCACTTCTTCCTCGGCATCGTGCTCGGCCTGCTGCTCGGCTCGACGCCGGCGATCTCGCGCCGGCTCGGCGATCGGCCGACGCTCGGGCTCACGGCGGTGATCGCCGCGCCCGCCGTGATGATGCTGGTGATGGTGCCGCGCTTCTACCAGCCGCTCGAGCGCCACCCCTTCGAGCATGCGCTCTATCACCTGGCCATGGCCGCCTTCGGCCTGGTCGCGGGTCTCGGCGCCACCCGGCTGGGGCTCGTCGCAGGGCGGCTCGCCGCTTTCCTCGCCGTCGGAATGGCGCTCATGTTCGCCGCGGCCATGACAGGAGGCTGATCGATGACAGAACACCAGGAAGCGACACCACACACCACTCCCGACGGGCTCTGGCGCTGGCTGCTCGGCGGACTCGCCGGCGGCGGCATCATCCTCGGCCTCCTCATCGCCGCCTACGCGATCGGGTACCACCGCGGCCAGCACCATGCTGCCGCCCCTGCCGTCACGTCGGCACCGCCGGCGACCTCAACGCCGCCCATCACCACGACGGTGACGAGCACGACGACCGCGCAGGCACCGGCGGCGGTGCCGACGAGCCCTGCGCTCGTCGCACAGGGCAAGCAGCTCTACGCCGCCGACGGTTGCTCCAGCTGTCATTCGCTCACCGGCAGCCCCGGCGCCGGCCCGAGCTTCAAGGGCCTCGCAGGCAGCACCGTGACGCTCGCGAACGGTCCGGCGGTCACCGCTGACGACGCCTACCTCGAACAATCGATCGCCGCCCCCGACGCACAGATCGTCAAGGGCTACCACGCCGGCATCATGTCCGCCGCGACCGCAAGCCACGACCTTGCCGGCAAACCCGGCGACGTCCGCGCCCTCGTCGCCTTCATCAAGAGCCAGAAGTAGCGCAGGCGGGGGACTGTCGGGAAAGAAGGCTCCGATTTCCTGCACTACTGCCGGATCGAGCGGTGCCCGGCGTTCACGATCTCGACTGCTGCGATCGCCTGAAATGCGCGATCGCGCATATGACGGCACCCGGACCGGACGCAGCCAGCTCCATATGCACGATCGTGCAAACCGCCCTTGCCCAGACACGTCAGAGCGGCTAATATGCACGATCGTGCAGCCAAGATCGCCTCTCTCTCTTCGGATCGCCGCCGAGGTGCGGCGCGCCCGCGCCGAGCAGCAGCTACGTCAGGACGAACTCGCCCTCGCCGCGGGTGTCAGCGTGCGCGCGATTCACCAGATCGAGGCCGGCAAGCCGACGACGCGACTCGACGTCCTCGAGCGGGTGCTGGACGCGCTCGGCCTCTCGGTCGAGTTGACGCCGCGGCGGCGCGACAAAACCCGCCTCGTCCAGGCATAGGGAGGACGTGCCGCCCCCGACTCTTCGCGCTCTCGACGTCTACCTCGCCGGGACGCACGTCGGAAAGCTCTATCGACCCGGGTCGGGCCGGCTCGCGTTCGAGTACGACCCCACCGTCGCCGACCAGGCTGCCGGCGACCTCCTCCTGTCTGCCTCGCTGCCTGTTCAGGCCGAGCGATTCCCGAATGGTCAGACCCGCCCGTTCTTCGAGGGGCTGCTGCCGGAGGGCGCGGTCCGCGAGCAGGTCGCGCGCGAGCGCGGAATCAGCACCGAGAACGCCTTCGGGCTACTCGCGGAGATCGGCGCCGAGTGCGCCGGCGCCGTCGTCGTTGTCCCCGAAGGTGAGCAACCGGCGTCGACCGAGACCTCGTCGGTGCGCTGGCTTTCCGAGCAGGAGCTGGCGGACGCGCTCGCCAACCTGCCGACGCATCCGCTTGGCGGCGGCACCGACGTCCGTATCAGCCTCGGCGGTGTCCAGCAAAAGCTGGTCGTGACTCGCGCTCCGAACGGCCGTTTCGGCCAGCCGCTCGGTGGCGCGCCGAGCACTCACATCATCAAGCCGAGCATCGCCAGCTGGACCGACATCGCCGCCAACGAGGCGTTCTGCCTCCGGGTCGCACAGTGCTGCGGTCTGTCGACGGCGGCGTCGGCGACGGCCGAGATCGGGACGACGATCTGTCTCGTCGTCGAGCGCTTCGACCGCACACTCACCGACGACATGCGCATCGTTCGCATCCACCAAGAGGACTTCTGCCAGGCGCTCGGCATCCTGCCCGGCTCGAAGTACGAGTTTGAAGGCGGTCCTTCGATCGCGCGGATCATCGCCTTGCTGCGCGCGATCAGCGCCGCCCCTGCAGCGGACGTCAACGCCCTCCTGCGCGCGGTCGGGATCAACTACCTCGTCGGCAACAGCGACGCGCACGGAAAGAACTTCGCCCTCCTGTATGACCCCGGCGTCGGCCCGCGGCTCGCACCGCTCTACGACGTCGTCTCCACCGCCGTCTACGCCGTGACGACGAAGATGGCGATGCGCGTCGGCGGCCAAGAGGAGCCGGCCGCCGTCACCGAAGAGAGCTGGCTGCGCCTGGCCGAGGAGTGCGGCGTCAACGGCCCGCTGCTCCTGCGCGACCTGCGCACACTCGCCGCCCGTGCGCGTGAGTGCGGCGCCGCAGTCGCAGCCACCGCCGTCGCCGAGGGCTGGCACCGCCCGGTAATCGACGACGTCCTGGCCGTGATCGACGAGCGCGCCACGCTGCTCGGCGCGTAGCTGCCTGACTGCTCGGCCGTCCGCCAGCCGGCTCGAGTGCTGGTTTCGGAGTGCGGCGCGAAGAGGCGCATAGAAGAGCCCCACCGAAGCGGGGCTCTTCCGTAGCAGGCCTGTAAGCCGGATTCTGTCTTGGATGACCATCCCTCTCGGCAGCTACCCGGGCCCTCGGCGGGCAACCTCTGGCGGGCCCTGTTCGCCTTGCACCGGACGGGGTTTAGCAAGCCGTCGCGTCGCCGCGACGCTGGTGGGCTCTTACCCCACCGTTTCACCCTTACCGCCGGCGTCCCCGAAGAGACACCGGAGGCGGTTTGCTTTCTGTTCCACTTTCCGTTGGCTTTCGCCGCCTGGCTTGCGCCAGCGTCCTGCCCTGCGGTGTCCGGACTTTCCTCGACCGGCCGACAGCCCCGTCAGACGGACCTGCCGCCGACCGCGGTCACCCGGCCTGCCCCGAAATCGTAGCGCCTGCTTCGAGCGCGCCCTCGTCGGCGAGCTGGCCGCCGCACTCGGGGCAGAAGACGCTGCCGCGCGCGTGCATCACGAACTCGCCGCAGGCGAGACACTCGAGCGACGCGCCGCGCAGCAGCGCAGTGAGCTCCTGGTCGAGCGTCCGGTGCAGAGAGGCGACGCTCATCCCATCAAAGCTCCCGGAAGACGCCCACGACGCGACCGACGATCTGGACGAACGGCGCGTAGATCGGCTCCATGCTCGAGTTCTCGGGTTGCAGCCTGACACGGTCGCCCTCGCGGTAGAACGTCTTGACCGTGGCCTCGTCGAGGCTCTCGTCGTCGCCTGCGAGTGCGACGACGATCTCGCCGTTACGGGCGTCCTGCGCCCGCTGCACGATCACGAGGTCGCCGTCGAGGATGCCCGCCTCGATCATCGACTCGCCCTTGACGCGCAGCAGGAAGTCGCCCTTGGCGGACGCCGGCATGGGCAGGTAGTCCTCGATCGCATCCTCGGCGAGCAGCGGCCCGCCGGCGGCGATCTGGCCGACGAGCGGCAGGCGCACGACATCGTGTGCGCCGCCCGCGGCCTCGCCCGGCTCGGCCTCGCGCCGCTCACGGCCGATCAGCTCGAGCGCGCGCGGCTTCGTCGGGTCGCGCCGCAGGAGACCGGCGCGCTCCAGGTTCGCCAGGTGGGCATGCACCGTTGACGGCGAGGCAAGGCCGACGTGCTCACCGATCTCCCGCACGGTCGGCGGGTAGCCGTGGCGGTCGACGTACTCGACGAGGAAGTTCCAGATCTCCTGTTGACGGGCGGTGAGCACGCACGCTCCTTTGCTCGGATCGGTTTGGGTCGCCGACGTGGACGAACGTGTGTTCGTCAAGAGACTAGAGACTCCTCCGGCCGCCGTCAAGCAGCCGACTCCCCCTTTCATGGCATGCGCGCGGCCAAGAACCGAGTCATAACGAGAGAACCTGCGTAATCGCGCGGGCACTGCGGCGGCTGCGGCCGTCTGAATTGAGGGAGGACGAACGTGTTGGGGAGAAGAACTCTGCGACGTGGGGTGCGGCTGCGGCTGGCCGGGCTCTGCGTCATCACGGCGATCGCGCTGGGAACGCTTGCGGCGTCGGCGCTCGCCGTCGTGAACGGATCGCCGGACAACGGCCGGCATCCGTATGTGGGGATGGCGGTGTGGTTCCCGGACGGCAACCCGGCGGACGGATTCGCGCTCTGCTCGGGCTCGCTCGTCTCGGCGACTGTCTTCGTGACGGCGGCACACTGCTTCCCGGAGGGTGCACACGTACTGGTGGACATGCAGGAGAACGCCTTCGCCGAACTCACCGGCGCGGCCCCTCCGACCGGCCCGGCGGCATCCGGCATCGCGCACCCGGACCCGAACTGGACACCGGGCAATACCGGCCTCTCGACGTCTGATCTCAACGACGTCTCGGTCGTCGTCCTCGGCGGCGGAGGCCTGCCCCAGTTGCGCTACGCCCAGTTGCCGGCCCAGGGCTACAACGACACCCTGCCGAACAACCAGAGGGTCGAGATCGTCGGCTACGGGGTCCAGACCCAGAAGCCGCTCACCTTCGGGAGCCGCTTCGACGCTTCGGCGAAGATCATCCCCGGCGGCGGCGCCAGCGGCAGCCAGTTCCTGAAGATCTCGTCGAGCCCCGGCCAGGGTGGCGCGACCTGCTTCGGTGACTCCGGCGGCCCCGACCTGCAGGCCGGCACCGACACCATGCTCGCGATCAGCTCGTACGGCCCGAGTGCGACGTGCAAGGCCGTCGACTACTCACAGCGGATGGACACGGCCGAGGCGCTCGGCTTCGTCTCGAGCTTCCTGCACTAGGCCGACTCCGATCCGGCCGCTGCATGAGAAAAGCCGCCCCGAGGGGCGGCTTTTCTCATGCGCTGGAGAGGACTTGAACCTCCACGACCGCAATGGCCACTAGGCCCTCAACCTAGCGCGTCTACCAATTCCGCCACCAGCGCGTGAAGCGCGCGCATTGTAGCCGGGGTTCAGTCGATCGGCGTGAGCTCGCGCTCGAGTGTCGCCCGCTCCTGCTCGAGCCACGGCGGCAGCGAGAGCCCGCGCCCGAGCGACTCGGCCGGCTCGTCGACGAGAAAGCCGGGGCCGTCGGTAGCGATCTCGAGCAGCACGCCGTCGGGCATGCGGAAGTAGACCGACTGGAAGTACTTCCGGTCTTGCACGGGCGTCGGCCGCAGCCCGAGCTCGGCCACCCGTTCGAACCAGGCCTGCTCCTGCGCGTCGTCCTCGGCGCGCCAGGCGACGTGGTGGGCAGTGCCGGCGCCGATCAGGGCCGCCTCCTCGAGCGGCTCGGCGAAGAGGAGCGGGGCGTCCTGCGCGATCAGCCCGGCGTACAGGTCGGGGTTCCCGATCACGGTCACGTCCCGCAGCCCGGGCGATGTCGCCGGGTAGAGCCGCAGGCGCAGGCCGTCCGGGTCGCCGATCTCCAGCTCCTGGGCCACATTGGGCGAGCAGAGCCCGACCGACTCGAGCGTGCCCCGGCCGAGGCGTCCCCGCGAGGCCCGTGGCCACTCGTAGAACGTGATCAGCGTCCCCGGGCTTCCGACCTCGTCGCCGAAATACAGGTGGTAGCTGTGCGGATCGTCGAAGTTCACCGTCTTCTTCACGAGCACGAAGCCGAGCTGGTCGCGGTAGAAGTCGAGCGTCTGCTGCGCGTTCGAGCAGACACACGTGACGTGGTGCAGGCCCGCAAGCTGCATCTCAGGCCTCGAGGCGCTACTTGAGCAGCCGGAACAGCAGGATCGTGTTCCCGAAGAAGAGCAGAGCGACGACGATCGTCACACGCGTGAGGTTGCGCTCGACGATGTGTGTCCCGCCCTGGGACACCGGCGTGAAGCCCATGCCGCCAAGTCCCGCATCGCGCCCGGAGTGCATGAGGATCAGCCCGACCAGCACGGCAGCGAGCAAAACGTGGATGACGGCAAAGACGGGCAACATCGCGGCAGGAAGGGTAGCTAACCCCCGCTCGGGCCGACGCACGAGCGAGCGTCGCCGCCAGTCATGATCTGGGGATGGACGCAGACGAAGCCAGGCAGAAGATCCACGACCTCCTCCTGACGGGCGACAATCGGCTCAAGCAGGGCGTGTCTGCGGAGAAGATCCGAGCAAGCTACGAGCAGGCGCTCGCCGTCGCCCGCGAGCATGGGCTCGAAGACGGGGTTCGGCCGCTCGTCGAGATCAGGCTCGCCGATCTCGAACGGCTCGCAGGAGGATCTCCTCCACCCGCTCCGCCTGTCGCCTGACGTCGTGGCCGGCCGCGGCGAGGCGTGCCGCCTCGTTCGGCGACGGCAGGGCGGCGGCAGTCTCGAGCGCTCGCGTGAGCTCATCCGTGTCGAGCGGGTCGACGAGCACGCCGGCGCCGTCGGGCACGAACTCCGGGGGGCCGCCGACGCGAGTCGCAACGACGCTGCGCCCGCAGGCCATCGCCTCGAGCAGCGCCTGCCCGAAGGGCTCGACGAGCGCGGGCCCGCAGACCACGTCGGCGGCGGCGAGCCAGGCGGGCACCTCGCCGTGAGACACGCGCCCAACCACCCGCACGCCGGCCCGCCCTTCGAGCGCGCCGCGCAGCGGCCCGTCGCCGACGAACGTGAGCGAGCCGCGGCCGACCCGTGCGAAGGCGTCGGCCAGGCGCACGACGTTCTTTCGCTCCGTCAGCGAGCCGACGTGCAGGAACGCGGGCCGGGACAGCTCTGCCGCGGGCGGCACGTCGCGGAACCGCTCGAGGTCGACCCCGGAATCGACGACCTCGATCTTCCCGCGTGCCTCGGGTACCCGCTCCTCGAGCTCGCGCCGAAGGTATTCCGACACGGCGATCACGGTCGACGCGCGTTCGACGACCCGGCGGGTCAGCCGCGCGACCCCGGGCAGAGCGCCGACGTTGCGCACGTCGCGGCCGTGCGCGGTCACAACGAGCGGCGCATCTACTCCGGTAGCGAACAGCCCGGCGGGAACGAGAAAGTGCGCCCACACGACGTCGGGCCGCGCGGCACGGCGAACGCTGCGGCGCAACTCGAGAAACCGTAGCTTGCCTCCGGCGCGGCGATCGAGAACGGCCAGCTCGATCTCGTGCCCGCGGTCGCGCAGCGCCTGCTCGCCCTGCGCGACGAACGTACCGAGGTCCGGGTCGGCGGGGCCCGGGTACATCTGCGAGACGATCAGGATGCGCACGTCGTTCAGCTCGGAACGCGCACGCGGTCGTACTCGCCCCACTCCTCGCGGAGTACGCCGCAGATCTCTCCGATCGTGCTGTGCGCGCGCAGCGCGTCGCGCATCGGCAGGAGCATGTTCGCGGTGCCACGCGAGGCCTCGCGCACGGCAGCGAGCGCCGCCGCCGCCTCACCGGCGTTCCGCTCAGCGCGCACGGCCGCCGTGCGCTCGAGCTGGCGCCGCTCGGCGGCTGGGTCGATCGACTGCAGCTCGACCCGCGCCTCCGACTCGCCCGTGTACTCGTTCACACCCACGATCACGCGCTCGCCCGACTCCACCTGCTGCTGCCACCGGAACGCCGCGAGCTCGATCTCTCCCTGCACGAAGCCCTGCTCGATCGCCAAGACGGCACCGCCGAGCTCGTCGATCCGCTCGATCAACTCCCAGGCGCGCGCCTCGAGCTCGTCGGTGAGCGCCTCGACGTAGAACGAACCGCCGAACGGATCGGCCGTCGAAGTGGCCCCCACCTCGTGGGCCAAGATCTGCTGGGTGCGCAACGCGATCGTCGCCGCGCGCTCGCTCGGCAACGCGAGCGCCTCGTCGAACGAGTTCGTGTGCAGCGACTGCGCGCCGCCGGCGATCGCAGAGAGCGCCTGGACGGCGACGCGCACGATGTTGACCTCGGGCTGCTGCGCCGTCAGTGTCGAGCCGCCGGTCTGCGCGTGGAAGCGCAGCGCGAGCGCCTTGGGATTCGACGCCCCGAACCGCTCGCGCATCACGCGCGCCCACACCCGCCGCGCGGCACGGAACTTCGCCACCTCCTGGAAGAAGTCGTTGTGCGCGTTGAAGAAGAACGACAGGCGCACGCCGAAGTCGTCGGGCGAAAGACCGGCTTCGACCGCGGCCTCGCAGTAGGCGATGCCGTTCGCGACCGTGAACGCGAGCTCCTGCACCGCTGTCGAGCCCGCCTCGCGGATGTGGTATCCGGAGATCGAGATCGTGTTCCAGGACGGGATGCGCTCCGCGCAGTACGCAAACAGGTCGGTCGTCAACCGCATCGACGGACGTGGCGGGAAGATGTAGTTCCCGCGGGCGATGTACTCCTTGAGGATGTCGTTCTGCACCGTGCCCTGCAGCGCCGCCCCGGACACGCCCTGCTCCTCGGCGACGAGCTCGTACAGGAGCAGCAGCAACGACGCCGGGGCGTTGATCGTCATCGACGTCGACACCTCGCCGAGCGGAATCCCGGCGAGCAGGATCTTCATGTCGGCAACCGAGTCGATCGCCACGCCCGTGCGCCCGACCTCCCCGAGCGCGCGCGGGTCGTCGGAGTCGTAGCCGAGCTGGGTCGGCAGGTCGAAGGCGACCGACAGGCCCGTCTGTCCCTGGTCGAGGAGATAGCGGTAGCGCTCGTTCGACTCCTCGGCAGATGCGAAACCCGCGTACTGGCGGATCGTCCACGGCCGCCCGCGATACATGTCGCGGTACGGGCCGCGCGTGTACGGGTAGTCGCCGGGCAACTCGAGCGGCGTGGGCGCGTCGGCGGCCGTATACACCGGCTTGACCTCGATCCCGCTCTCCGTCTCGCGACGGTCGGTGGCAGCCACGCCGGAAGTATGCTCGCCGTGTGACCGTCCGCGTTCGTCTCTTCGCCGGCCTTCGCGAACGCGCAGGCTTCGCGCAGCGCGAGATCGACGCCTCCAGCGTCGCCGACGTGTGGGCCGCGCTCGACCTGGGCGACGAGCCGGCCGGCCTCCTCTACGCCGTCAACAAGGAGTACGCGACCCGTGACCGCACGCTCGTCGACGGCGACGAGGTGGCGCTGATCCCGCCCGTCTCCGGCGGCGCCTTCCTGCTGAGCGACGAACCGCTTTCGCTCGACCGGGCGGTCGAGGAGGTCCGCTCGCCGCACGCCGGCGCGATCGCCACCTTCAGCGGCACGACACGCATCCACTCGCGCGACCGGGAGGTCATCCACCTCGACTACGAGGCGTACGAGGGAATGGCCGAACAGGTGATGGCGGAGATCGCCGAGGGGCTGCACGCTCGGTACGTGCTCTCGGACGTTGCCATCCACCACCGCATCGGCCGCGTCGGGATCGGGGAGACCTCGGTCGTGATCGCCGTCTCAGCTGCCCACCGGCAAGACGCGCTCGCCGCGTGCAGGGACGCGATCGACGAGTTGAAGGAGCGCGTCCCGCTCTGGAAGAAAGAGGTCTACGCGGGCGGCGAAGAATGGATCGGCAGAGGTTCATGAACTCCGACTCCGACCCCGACTCCGACTTCGACTTCCGCGGCTACGAGCCGATCCAGCCGCGGGGCACCGACTGGGGTGCGCGGCTGCGCAAGCTCGCCGGCCCGATCGTCGCGGGCGCGATCGCGCTCGCCAAGTGGTCGTTCGTGCTCGTCAAGTTCTCGACCATCTTCATCGCGGTCGCCGCCTACGCCCTGATCTGGGGCTGGAAGTTCGCGATCGGCATCGTCGTCTTGATCTTCCTGCACGAGGCCGGCCATTACGTCGAGGCAAAGCGCGAAGGCCTGAAGCCCAAGCTGCCCGTGTTCGTGCCGTTCCTCGGCGCCTACGTGAAGTACACCCGCGGGAACCCGTGGCAGACGGCTCGCGTCGCGATCGCCGGACCCATGCTCGGCGGCGTCGCGAGCTTCGGCTGTTACCTGATCGGGCGCTCGGACGGCTCGAATCTGATGTTCGCGCTCGCGTACTTCGGCTTCTTCCTGAACCTGTTCAACCTGCTGCCGTTCGGGATCTTCGACGGCGGCGCGGTGTGGCGCTCGGCCCGCTTCCTGCGCCTCGGCGGCGGCCCGGGCAAGGCGATCGTCGTGTACGTCCTCTACTTCGGCACGGCGGTCGCGCTCGGGCTCGGCATGTGGGCCGCCCACGTCCCCCAGCACCGGCTCTAAACGGGATGCCTCCACTGACGAACGACCGCACGATCCTCGACCATCCCTCCGACGACATCGACGAGTCGGTGGCGAAGATCGCCGCGGAGTTCCGCGCCGGTTTCGAGAAGATCGCGCTGATCGACCGGCCCGCCGTCACCCTCTTCGGCTCTGCGCGCGCCCCCGAGGACAGCAAGCCCTACGCCGAGGCCCGCGCGGTCGGGATGCGCTTCGGGCAGGCGGGCTGGGCCGTCATCACGGGCGGCGGCAGCGGGGTGATGGAAGGGGCAAACCGCGGTGCGAAGGAAGGCGGCGGCCTCTCCGTCGGCTTCAACATCGAACTGCCCCACGAACAGGCGCCGAATCCCTACGTCGACATCGCGCACACGTTCGACCACTTCTACGCCCGCAAGGTCTGCTTCGTCCGTCCGGCCGAGGGCTTCGTGATCTTTCCCGGCGGCTTCGGCACGCTCGACGAGCTCTTCGAGTCGCTGACGCTGATCCAGACCGGCAAGATCCGTCACTTCCCGGTGGTGCTCTTCGACTCCGACTACTGGGGGGAGCTGGTCGATTGGATCCGCGACGAGCTGCTCGCTCACGGGATGATCGGAGCGGGCGACGTCGATCTCCTGCACCTGACCGACGACCCGGACGAAGCGGTGCGGCTCGTGCTCCGGTATTACGACAGCCGCTGCGCCGACATTCCGGAGTAGGCCGAGGACGGGCCGCACGACGTAACCTCCACGTCGTGGAGCTCAGGGATCTCCCGTCCGTCGACGAGCTCGCGCGCGTGTCAGACGACCCGCTTGCCGTCTCCGTCGCCCGCGCCGTGATCGACCGCGCCCGCGAGGACATCCGCCGGGGCACCGACCCCGGCGACCTCACGGCGCTCTTGCACGCGGAGCTCGCGTCCGCTCGACGGCCCGCGCTGCGGCGGGTGCTCAACGCAACAGGCGTCATCGTCCACACGAACCTGGGGCGGGCGCCGCTGCCCGCGGCCGCTCTCGAACGCGTCCTCGAAGCGGGCCGGTCGTACTCGAACCTCGAGTACGACCTCGCTGCGGGCTCTCGCGGGTCGCGGCAGGACCACGTCGGCGGGATCCTGCAGCGGCTGACCGGCGCCGAGGCTGCGATCGTCGTCAACAACAACGCCGGCGCGATGCTGCTCGCGCTCGCCGCGCTCGCCGAGGGACGTGAGGTGCTCGTCTCGCGTGGCGAGCTGATCGAGATCGGCGACGGATTTCGCATCCCCGACGTGCTCGCCCGCTCGGGCGCGCGTCTCGTCGAGGTGGGCACCACGAACCGCACGCGCACAGCCGACTACGAGCGCGCCATTCGACCTGAGACGGCGCTGCTCCTGCGGGTGCACCAGTCGAACTTCCGCGTCGTCGGCTTCACCGAGCAGCCCTTGCTCGCCGATCTCGCAGCGGTCGCACGGCAGCGCGAGCTGCCGCTGCTCGACGATCTCGGCTCTGGCGCTCTCGTCGACCTTTACGACGAGCCGACCGTACGCGCGTCGCTCGCCGCCGGGGCCGACCTCGTGTGCTTCAGCGGCGACAAGCTGCTCGGTGGGCCGCAGGCGGGCGTCGTCGTTGGCCGCGCCGACCTGATCGAGAAGCTGCGACGGCATCCGCTCCACCGGGCACTGCGGATCGACAAGCTCAGCCTGGCCGCACTCGAGGGGACGCTGCTCCTCTACCTCGATCCCGAGCGCGCGCTGCGCGAGATTCCCGTGTTGCGGATGCTGCTCGAGGATGCCGCGGTCGTGCGCGCCCGGGCGGAGCGGCTCGCGGCGTCGGTCGGCGGCGAGGTGGAGGAGACAGTCGGTCGCGTGGGCGGGGGCGCACTTCCACTCGCTGAGCTGCCGTCGTTTGCGTGCGCCGTCGAGGAGGCGCTCGCCGAGCCGCTGCGTGCACACGAGCCGCCGGTGGTGGGGATCGTCCGCGACGGCCGCCTGCTGCTCGACTGCCGCACCGTCGCAGACGGCGACGTCGGCGATGTCGCCGCCGCGGTTCGTGCATGCCGCTGACCGTCGGCACCGCGGGGCATGTCGACCACGGCAAGACGTGGCTCGTGCGCGCGCTGACCGGCAAGGACACTGACCGGCTGCCCGAGGAGCGGGCCCGCGGCATCTCGATCGACCTCGGGTACGCGCCGCTCGAGCTACCGGACGGCCGCCGGCTCTCGCTTGTCGACGTGCCGGGGCACGAGCGGTTCCTGCGGACGATGATCGCGGGCGCGACCGGTATCGACCTCTTCCTGCTCGTGATCGACGCGCAGGAGGGAGTGCGGCCGCAGACGCTCGAACACCTCGACGTGTTGCGGCTGCTCGGCATCCACCGCGGCGTCGTCGCAGTGACAAAGGCGGACGCGGTCGACGACGAGGTGCTCGAGCTGGCACTGGCCGAGGCGCGCGAGCTCGTGCCGGGCGTCGAGGTCGTCGCCGTCTCGGCCAAGACGGGCACCGGCCTCGACGAGCTGCGCGCCGCGCTCGCACGTGTTCCGGTGGGCGAACGCGACGCGTCGGCCGCGACCCGGCTCTATGTCGACCGCGTCTTCAGCCTCCAGGGCGTGGGCACGGTCGTCACAGGCACGCTCTGGGCGGGAACGATCGCCCCCGGCGACCTCCTGCGCGCCGAGCCGAGCGGCTCGGTCGTACGCGTGCGGTCGGTGCAGGTGCACGACGCGTCTGTCGAGCGGGCCACGGCAGGCCAGCGGGTGGCGGTCAACGTGCCCACAGTCGAGCGCCGCGACCTCGCGCGCGGCGACGTGCTCGTCGAACCGGGCCATTACCCGGTCTCGTACCGCCTCGACGTGCGTCTCGACGCGCTTGCGGAGATTCCGGCCGCGGTGACGGTGCACGTCGGCACGACGGCCGTGCCCGCTCGCGTGGCGATCGACGGGAAGTTCGCGCAGCTGCGTCTGGCCGACCCCGTGGTCGCTGCGCGCGGCGACCACATCGTCCTGCGCACCTCGACGACGATCGGCGGCGGTGTGGTGCTCGACCCTTCCCCGCCGCGCCGGCTCGACGCCGAACGCCTGGCGGTGCTCGACCGCAGCGTTCCCGAGGAAATCGTGCGCACCCTCGTGCACGCGCCGACGACGGGGCGAGAGCTGCAGGCCCGCGGCCTGTTCACCCCGGCCGAGCTCGCGCGCGGGCTCACCGCCGTCCGCGCCGCGGGCGAGTACGTCTTCTCCGACGAGTGGCTCGCGGAGCTGAAGGCGAACGTGCGCGAGCGGCTCGCGGCCCGCGCGGCGTCGAACCCGCTCGACCCGGGCCTGCCGCTGGCCGAGCTCCTGCCGAACGAGCCGTGGGCGGCGCACGTCCTCAACCTGCTCGAGGTCGAGCGCCGCGGGGCGAAGGCCTACCTGCCCGGCGCGACGGCGGCACTCGGCGAGCGCGCCGACGCGGCCGCGGAGCTCGAAGCCCGGCTTGCGCAGGAGGAGATCGTGAAGGTCTCGGACCGCTCACTCGCAGCGTTCCTCGAGGAGCAGGGGCGCCTGCACCGGGTCGGCGACGGCTACGCCGTCTCGGCGGCGCTCTACGAGCGCGGACGCGAGCTGCTGCCGGAGCTGGAAGAGATCACGCTCGCCGGCTTCCGTGACGCGCTCGGTGTCGGCCGGCGCACGGCGCAGCTCCTGCTGGAGCGCTACGACGCCGACGGGCTCACGCTCCGCCGCGGCGACGTGCGGGTGCTGCGGCGGGCCCGAGGCTAGAGTCACCTGCTTGGAGCGGCGGGGGCCGGTGCCCCAGCGGGTCTTCAAAACCCGTCAGGTCTGGCAGCCCCAGGCTGGCTCGGTTCGACTCCGGGGCCGCTCCGCTCTTCTGAGAGACGCTCGCCTTGCCTCGGCCTTACACTCAGCGCTTCTCGGCCACACACAGAGGCCGGATGCTGGGCAGGTGCTGACACGACCCTCGAGCACTGCCTTTACGGCGGTTGCGTCGGTTCATCGGACGATGAACGAGCGCCGCCAGCGCCTCGATCACCCGGCAGCAGACGCGTCGCTGAAATGCGAGTGCGAATGCCGGCG
>DATLQV010000091.1:0-70598 GCA_035534955.1 Gaiellaceae bacterium | reverse complement strand
AGAGCCACGTCCGGCACTTGCTCGCCAAGCTGCAGGCGCGCAGCCGCGCCCACGCCGTCGCTGTCGGCTTCCGCCGCAGCCTCATCAACTAGCCCGCGTCGGCGCAGAGAAGAGGCCGCCTCGCGGCGGCCCCTGTACCCTCAAAGAAGGTTTTCCACTGCCTGTGGACAAATCCCCCCGAAGGGGTGAGGCCGAGGAGTGGCGAACCCAGTTAACTACGCGGCCCGCACTACCAGGCGACTGCGCCACCGGCGACGACTGCACGGCCAGCGAGGCGAGCGACGAACTTGAGCATTGGGATCCCCCGTTATTTGGGAACTGACGGCTCCCGGAGCGTATACCCCTTTTGGGGGAGACGCAAGAGGAATCTACAACGTTGGACATCATCCGCCATCACCTAGCCAACCGAATGCTCCGTTACCAGGCCGCGCTCATCGGTCTCACGATCGGTCTGGCTTCGGGTGCCGTCTTGGCTGGTCGGGGCGTCGGGAACGTGTGGGCTACCGCCGGGTTGGTCGTCGTCGCGGCTCTTGCCGAGCGCGCGCGGGTGCGGCTCGGCGAGAACATCGAGGCATCGATCTCGCTGATCCCGACGGTGTTTGCGGCAGCGATCTTTGGCCCTCTTGCAGCGATGATCGTCGGCGGGGCGTCGTTTCTCGGTGAGTTTCCGCAGCTTCTGCCGGCGGCCCGTAGACGGGCCGTCCTCGATCGCGGCGCGCCCTATCTGAAGTGGGGCATCTACACCTGCATCAGATCGCTCTCCGGGGGGGTCGCCGGCGCGGCCGCCTGGGCGGCGTCGACCTCCTTCGGGACCACGACGGCGGGCGTTGTGGCTGCGACGCTCGCTGGCGCAATCGTTGTCGAGCCGCTCGACGTCGCCTTTGCCGCGGTCACGCTTCGGCTTCGGGGCGGGCGTGGGCTTGACGTTATAAAGGCTTCAGGGCCGGTGGCGCTCGCGTCGATTCCGCTGTATATCCCCATCGTCGCGATTCTCGGGATTGCGTACCGCGAGCTCTCACCGTGGTC
This sequence comes from Gaiellaceae bacterium, assembly GCA_035534955.1. Lineage (GTDB taxonomy): Bacteria > Actinomycetota > Thermoleophilia > Gaiellales > Gaiellaceae > PALSA-600. The sequence continues at coordinate 69,572 of DATLQV010000091.1, read as the reverse complement.
TCTCGCTCTCTTCTTCGTTCCGGCGCTCGCTGCGCAGCGGCTCTTTGCCCTCTACCAGAGCCAGCGGGAACTGGCGGAAGGGCTCGTTCAGATGAATGCCCAGCTCGAGAGAGCGAACCTGTCCTTCGCCAGGGGCCTGGTCGCGACGCTCGATGCCCGAGACAGGTACACCGCTGGACACTCCGCCGCCGTCGCCATCTATGCGCACGACATTGCCGAGCGCATGGCGCTGGATCCCTCGCATCAGGAACTCGCGCAGCTGTGTGGACTCGTGCACGACATCGGGAAGATCGGTCTCCCGGCTGGACTGTTGGAAAAGCCGGGCGCGCTCACCCTCGACGAGCGCCGCGAGATGCAGCGCCACTCGGAGATCGGCGAGGGCATTCTTGCGAATGTCGACACCTATGCCGAAATTGCGGCTGTTGTTCGGCACCACCACGAACGCATCGACGGTCAGGGCTACCCGGACGGCTTGGCGGGTGCCGACATCCCGGTCTTGTCCCGAATCATCGCGGTGGCCGATGCCTACAACGCCATGACGTCGGACCGTCCTTACCGTGACGCGATGCCGAGTCGAGTTGCCCGGCTACGCCTCGCCCAGGCTGTTGAGACGCAGTTCGACACGGCGGTTGTTGCAGCCTTTGAGGCACTCCTTGCAGGCGCCGATGAGGACTATCGCCTTGCCCGTGGTTCCGATTTCCAGCTGCTTCCGTCGGACCTGAGCCAGCCGGACTCGAGCCAGCTCGAGTCCGAGCCGGCCGCCCTGTCTGCTTAGAGTTCTTAGGCCTCGAACAGGTTGAATCGCGCCACCGCCTCGGCGCGAGTTCGCACTCCAAGCTTCTCGAGGATATGTCGTACGTGGACCTTGGTGGTGGACTCCGAAATCACAAGCCCATTTGCAACCTCGCGGTTTCGGAATCCTCGCGCCAACAGGCCCAGGACCTCGAGCTCGCGCGGAGACAAGATGTCCTCTGGCGACCGGGCCGAGCGCGTTCTGATTCCGGCGCGCCGGGCGAGCGCAAGGTCGTTGGAACGCTCGTAGAGCCGTTCGAGGTCAGGCCTGGTTTCGGCCATGCTCGCGGCCAGTTCGCTGAGAACCGGAGAGCAGCGCAACGCGGTCACGACAGGGTCCCAGATTCCAAGGCTCCGAGCCAGTTCGAAGAGCGCGCTGCAGTCTCGTCCCCGCGTCGCCGGGCTGCTGCTGATGGCACGGGCCGCGGTTGCGAGAACCTTCACCTCGATCGCCTTACTGCGTCCTGTCGCCTCGGTGGCGGCTGCCACCGATCGGCGTTGATCTCCTGCGACGGCGAACGCCATGGCGCGAGTGGCGAGGTATTCCCCCTGGAGGGACGGCAGCGTGATCTCCGTGGCGGGAATCTGAACCAGCTCGAGTGCACGGTCGAGCTCGCCGGTCTGGAGTGCAAGCCTGGCACGGAGGATCCGCGCATTGAGCACGTGATAGTCGACTTGGGGTTGGCGGCTTGCGTCCTCGAGCAACTGCAGGAACTGCTCTGCGGCTCCGAATCGCCGGAGCCCGAGGCTGACGAATGCGAGGTTCCAGTTGCTGTGCGGTCGCGCGAACTCGAGGTCGAACGCTTCGATGTCAACTTGAGCTTGCTCCGCAAGTTCGAAGGCCTCTCGGTACTCGCCCATCAATGCCCGCGCGTATGTGAGTGAAAAGGTGAGTGAGCTTCGCGCGCGAGGGTCCTCGACGCGAGGCAACGCGTGTAGCGTCTCCTCGAGTCCGAGAGGTGCAGCGAATCCAACTCCAAAGCGGCGCCGCGCAAGTTCGACCGTCCCGTAGCGCACGAGGTCCAGAGCGGAAGCCTGGCGTCGGAGAGCAAGCTTTTCGAGAACGGATGTCGGGTCCTCGCCTTCGCCCTGGATCGATGCCAACGCCCATCCGTAAAGTGCCTCTGCCTCGTCCTGGTCATCACGGGCGGCCACCTGGGCGCTGCGATAGGCCGTCTCAGCGGTCGCAAGATCAGCTCGCAAGAATGAGCCTTGGCCAACGACAGCGTTTGCTCGCGAGGCAAGCGGGTGTGCTGAAGCAAGGCGTGCTCGCACACGATCCGCCAAGCCCACAGCCAGTGAGTAGTTCCCGTCGCGAAGGGCGACGTCGGCGTCAATGAGGTCGATGACAACCGGGTGAACCCGGTGACGCGAGCGTACGTTCGCTGCGAACGTCGCCAGCGTCTCGAGATGCCCGGACCGAACAAGTGGCTTGTAGGCGATCTCGAGCACCGGCTCGATCATGTCGGTGAGATCGAAGCGGAGGATCAGTTCGAACGACCGGTCCCAGCGCCCTCGCTCCGCCGAAATCCAGACCGCCTTCCGCGCTACGTCTTGAGCGTCGGAGTTCTCGGACAGCTTCTGAAGCAGGAACTCTCTGATCAACGGATGGAGCTCGGCAACTTGGTCCGTCGAGAGGAAACCGACCTCGCGCGCGTGGTCGATGACCTCCTGTGCCTCCGGGCCGATTTGTTCCGATGCAGCGTCTTGCGTCAGCTCTGGGACCAGTGCCAGGTGAAGCAGCTGTGTCCGCATCGCTTCCGGGATCGACTGATACAGCTCCTCGGCGATGTAGTTGTACAGCTCGTCTGGCATCGCACCGCCGGGCGGTCGAAGCCCGCTCGTGCTCGCGGCAAGCCCCAGCACGGCGGGCCAACCTTCGGCTTGTGTGACGAGCTCGCGCAGGTCGGGCCGGCGGCCGAGGACGAGCGTTGCCTCGCGTTCGTCCATCGCGAGATCCTCGCGTGAGACTTCGTCGATGTCGCCGTAAAGCGAGCGTCGTCGCGTTGCCCAACTCGGGCGTGCGCGCGACGAAATCAGGAACCGGGCGGTCGATTGCTCCTGAAGGGCCGAGATCAGATCGGCCACTTCGACCGAGTCGCCAATCTCGTGGTAGTCGTCGACAACGAGCCACTGCGCTCTCGCACTGCTCATTTCGTTGGCAAGAGCCGAACCGATGTCTCGTGCGGCTCGCTGGGGATTGCTTCGAGCGCGCAGATACCGGCTGATGAACTGCGAAGCATCTCCGCCAAGACGGTCTACGCCGGCTGCGAGATCTTCGGCAAGCCTCGCAACGTCGCGGTGCGCGGGCGTGAGTGTCACCCAGATTGCGCCGTTGAGGGTCTTCGCCCACTGGCGGGCCAGGGTCGTCTTGCCGTAGCCGGCAGGGGCAAGCAGCACGATCACCCGTGCTTCGCACTCGTCGAGCATCTTGATCAGACGCGGACGCTCGATGATGCGACGTTCTCTACGACTTCTGCTTGATTCTGCGGTGCTACTTGCGGTCATGCCTGCCTGCCCTCGTCCCGAGGCGCGCCGCTCGCCGCGATCAACGGTACGCCACTCGATGAGAAATGCAAAGGGGCTGGGCGTCCGCGGCCGAGGGTGTCGCCGCGGACGCCGCTTCGCCGTCAGCCCCCGTTGTCGGCTCGCGCCGACTCCAGTCGGTTTGCCAACGGGTCTTCTCCCGTCAGCAACCGGAACGCAACCGGGATCTGCCTTCTGCGCGGAACACCGAGCTTTTGCCTGAGCACGTCGCAGTGCGCTTTCGCCGTCCGCGGCGAAATGCCGAGCTCGTGCCCGACCTCGTCGTTCGACAGACCCTGTGCGATCAATTCGATTACCTGGCGCTGCCGATCGGTGATCCCAGAAGAGTCTCGAAGTGCCTGCATGCGGCAGAGGCTACGAGCGACATCTCCGGCGCTCTATCGGCCAAAGGGTGTATCCGCTGTCAGGTGTTGGCGTGCGCACGGCGCGACACGAACGACGCGTCGTGACCGCGCTCGTTCGCCGCGCGTAGCTCGCTCGCGTCGAGCGCGCCGATGCGGAGCAGCAGGTCGAACTCGTCGCGCAGGTGCGTGCGCATCATCTCGGGGCCGTCGGTGGCGATCGTGAACGGCACGCCGTGCTCCACGAACGTCCGGAACGTCGTGCGCACCTCGTCCTCGCCGGCAAGCGCCTTGGTCAGCAGGTTCGACGTGGGACAGATCTCCAGCGTGATGTCTGCCGCGCGGATCGCCTCCATCAGCGACGGGTCGCGGGTGGCAAGGATGCCGTGGCCGAGACGATCGGGCTGGAGTGACTCGACGACCTCACGAACCTCCTCCACACCGTGCTCGCCCCCCTCCTCGCCGACGTGGATCGTCACGCCGAGACCGGCGTCCCGTGCGAGCTCGACGTGCTCGCGAATCTGCGTGTAGTCGTAACGCGCCCCGTGCGGCCGGGGCCCGGCAATGTCGACACCGACGACGCCGCGCGGCTGGTACCTGATCGCCTTCTCGATGATCACCATGTTCTGCTCGATCGAGAAGGTGCGGTCCATCATCAGGATGAGGCCCGCGCTCACCTGCGGATACTCGAGCGATGCCAGATCGAGGCCGCGGATGGCCGCCAGGATGATGTGATCGAGGTCGCGCTCCCCGCCGCGGTTGCGCTTCATCGGGTTGAAGCGCAACTCGAGCGTCGTGATGCGCTGCGAGCGGTACGCACCACCGATCGCCGCGTGCACGCTGCGCTCAACGGCGATCGGCGACGACTGGATCAGCTCCACCAGGTGGTAGATCTGGTCGAGCGAGTCGAGATCCGGCACACCGCGCGGGTCCGACACCGTCACCATCCGGTCGAACTCCCAGTAGTCGCGCGTCGGCAGCGCCATCCCCTGCTCGTGCGCCAGGCTCCACATGATGTCGGAGGCCACGGACCCGCCGAGATGCGTGTGGAGCTCGGCAAGTCCTTCTTCGAACATGCGCTGACTTTAGATGGGCTCGGCAGCCTGCGACTCGACGAGTGCGAGGCCCAGAGCCACCGCGTCTTCGAAGCGGCGCTCGTCGACGAGAGCCGGCAGGTCCGAGGTGAGGTGGTACTCGTCGTAGGGGAAGTGCAGCAAGGTCACCGCCGGGATCTTGTTCTCTGCGAACCAGTGCGAATCGATGCCGCCCGTTGCGGGCCCGGTGACGAGCTCGTAGCGGTCGAGCAAGCCCAGGTTGCGCGCCACCGCCGTGGCCCGGCCGAGCAGCGCATCAGGCGATGCGAGCACGTTCAGCTTCTCGCCGTGGGCGATGCAGTCGAGGTTCACCATGCCGGCGATCTGGTCCAGCTCACCCCGCAGCTTCGCCTCATCGGTGTAATACCGCGAGCCCGTCAGCTTGATCTCTTCAGCCGCGAACGCCACGAGACGCACGCCGCACTCGAGCTCGCGGCCCACGAGCGCCTCGCCGATTCGCCGCACGCCTTCCACTCCCGAAGCGTTGTCAACCGCCCCGGGGCCACGCCACACCGAGTCGAAGTGTGCGCCGACCACGACGTGCTTGTCGCTGCGGCCCGGCAAGTCGGCGATCACGTTCCGCTCGGTTCGTCCCGGCAGAAACCGCCCACCCACCTTCAGCCGTACACGCGCCCCGTCCTCGAGGCGTTGCGAGTCGCTGCGCGAGACGAACGCCGTCGGCGGCGTGGTGATGTGAACGTGGGGGGACATGAACGGGATCGCGCCGGTCGAGAACGGACTGGTCAGCAGCCGCGCGACCTCTCGACCGGTCGCATCGACGACGGCGAAGTTCGGTAGGCGCCCGTCGCCGACGGGCGCGGTCGAGTCGCCGATCCGCCACACGGTGCCCTCGCCGTCGAATGCGTGTGCGTACATGCACGGGCCCGCCTCCCACTGCTCGCCCTCCACCTCGAGCAAAGGCTCGTCTGCTTCGTAGCCCACCAGGGGGAACTCCTGGAAGCGCACCTCGAGGCCGAGTTGCCGGAATGCCTCACCGACCACGTCCGCCGCAGCGGCTGCGGCCTCGCTGCCTGCCGTGCGTGGCCCGATGCCGCCCGCGAGCGCTTCGATGAGATTCACGAGGGCACCCTAGATGGTTGATCGGTAATTCAGCGCCGTCGCGGCTGGGGGCCTGCACACGGCGCAGTGCGCCCGCCGCGCCCGCCGCCAAGGCCCACCGGCCTTGACCCCGGTCGCGTCGACCACACTGCTTGGTACAGACCCTCCCCGCAACAACGGCAATTACCGATCAACCATCTAGATGGTTGATCGAAACCATCTAGTTAGAGTCCCACCAGGTGCGCGCCAGACCCAAACGCCTGGATCGGCTGCCGCAGCAGTACTTCGTCGCGCTTCTCGGCCGTGTCGCTGCTGCCGCGGCGGCCGGCGGCCCGCCGCTCGTCGACCTGGGTCGCGGCAACCCCGAGGTGGGGCCGCCGCCGCATGTCGTCGAGGCGCTCTCCACAGGGGCTGCGCGCGCCAACGTGCATGGGTACGCGCCGATCCGGGGCCTTGCCCGCACCAAGGAGGCGCTCGCCGGCCGCTATCGCGACGTCTACGGCGTCGAGCTCGACCCCGAGCGTGAGATCGCGCTCATCCCGGGCACGAAGACCGCGATCGTCGAGCTCGCGCTGTCGCTCGCCGACGAGGGCGACCGAATCCTGCTGCCCGATCCGTACTACCCCGACTATCCGTCGGGCCCCGCGTTCGCCGGCGCGCAGCTCGAGACCGTGACGCTGCGTTCCGGCGACGGCTGGTCGCCCGATCTCGACGGCGCGCCTGCCGCCGCGGCGCTCTATCTCAACTATCCGTCGAACCCGTGTGCTGTCTGTGTCTCACCCGGCACGTTCGAAGGCGCCGTGCGCTGGGCCGAGCGCACCGGCGGCGCCATCGTTCACGACGCCGCGTACATCGACATCGTCTTCGACGGGCGCCGGCCTCAGAGCTTCCTCTCTACACCTGGTGCGAAGGACGTGGGTGTGGAGATGTGGTCGATGTCGAAGACCTACGGGATGGCTGGCTGGCGGATCGGGTTCGTTGTCGGCAACGCGGAGATCGTCGAACGCATCAACCTGCTGAACGACCACAGCCGCGTGGGCATCTTCGAGCCGTTGCAGCACGCGGCGGTCGCGGCGCTCGAAGGGCCCCAGGACTCGGTTGCCGCGCGCGTCGCCGACTATGAGCGCCGCCGAGATCGCATCGCCGCGGCGGTGCCCGGCTCACCCGTGTGCGAGGGAACGTTCTTCGTCTGGCTGCGGCTGCCCGACGGGCTGACGGCCGAGACGCTGCTCCTCGAGCACCGCATCGCCGTCGCGCCCGGTGAAGGTTTCGGCCCGAGCGGCACCGGCTGGGCGCGTCTGTCGCTCGCCGTCGAAGACGAGACGCTCGAGCTCGGCGCCGAGCGGCTCGAACACGCCTTCGCCGTTGCCGGAGCGGGACGATGAAGATCGGCATCGTCGTCCCGTTCTCGTGGTCGTACTGGGGAGGTGTCGTCGAGCACTCCGAGCACCAGGCGGCTGCACTGCGCCTCCGCGGCCACGACGTCAAGCTCATCATGGGCAACGACCCGCCCGGAAACCTCACGCGGTTCCTGCACCCGCGCAGCGGGCGCCATGGCCCGCTGCCCGAGGGGATCATCGCGGTCGGCCGCTCGGTGGTCGTGCCGGCCAACGGGTCGCTCCCGAATATCGTCCTTTCGCCCAGAACCATGCCGCGCATCAGGCGTGTCCTCGACGAGGAGCAATTCGACGTCGTGCATCTGCACGAACCGATGACTCCGGCCATTTGCGTCGCCGTGCTCACGGCGGCGCAATGCCCGATCGTGGCCACACATCACGCGCACGGCAACCTCGGCTGGATGGCCCCCGCTATGCATTTCTGGGGATTCCTGATGGACCGTGTCGACGCGCGCATCGCCGTGTCGCCGATGGCCGCCGAGTCTGCCTCGCGCTTCATCCCCGACGACTACCGGGTGATCCCGAACGGCGTGCTGATCCCCGAGAACGCCGACCCGGCCGACCGCGACCATGCGGTTGTGTTCGTCGGCCGCCACGACGCACGCAAGGGGCTGCCGGTCCTCTTGCGCGCGTGGCCCGAAATCCACGCGGCCACCGGCGCGCGCCTGCGGCTGATCGGCACCGACCCGTTGCAGTACCGCCTGCTGAACGCGCGCATCCGCGTCGGCGAGGCCGGAATCGACGTGCTCGGGATCGTGCCCAACGAGGTGCGTACCCACGAGCTCGCCCGTGCGAAGCTGCTGGTGTCGCCGGCACTCGGCGGCGAGAGCTTCGGCCTCGTGCTCGCCGAAGGGTTTGCCTGTGCGACGCCCGCGGTCGCCTCCGACATTCCCGGCTACGCCGCGGTTGCGGCGCCCGGAACGGGGCGCCTCGTGCCGCCGAACGACCCGAAGGCTCTGGCGGCGGCGGTCATCGACGTGCTCTCCGACGAACCGCGACGTGTCGAGATGGGCCGCGCTGCACGGGTGCACGCCGTCGCGAACTATGCGTGGGACGACATCGCGCAGCGGCTCGAGCAGATCTATCGGGAAGTCACCGCCTGATGCTGCACGACCGCCGCTGGCGGTTCCTGCTCGTGCTGCCCCTGCTGGCCGCCGCGGTGGCGCTGTTCATCTTCCGCGGTCCCGACTGGCAGCTTGTCAACGACGCGTTCACGATCGTGAGCTGGCAGTGGGTGTTCGCGGCCATCGGGCTCAACCTGCTGTCGGTGCTTGCCCGTGCGCTCGCGTGGGACACGACGATCAAGCAATCGCTCGACCCGCCGTATCCACGCTTCCCCACCGTCTTCTCTGCGTTCTCGGTCGGCCTCTTCGCAAATGCGGTGCTGCCCGGCCGGGTCGGCGAGCTCGCGCGCGTTGCGGTGCTGCGGCGGCGCGTCTCCGGCCCCAGGGGCACGACCGCGACGCTGATCGGCTCTGTGTTCGCACATCGCATGTTCGACGTGTTCCCGGCGACGGCGCTCGTGATCTGGGTGCTGCTTGCCGCGAAGATTCCCGGCTGGGCCCTGACGTCGATCGCCGTCGTACTGGCGCTCGGGGTTGCCCTGTTCGTCGCCGCGATCTTGCTCGCGCGCCGAGCGCACCGGGACGCGCTCGAAGGGCTCGGGCCCGTGCGACAGCTGCTCGCGCGCGCGCGCCAGGGGCTCGCGGTGATGCGGTCGCCGGTGTCGGCGGCGACCGCTGCGGCGTTTCAGTTCGCCGGCTGGTTCTGCCAGCTGCTCGCCGTCTGGTCGGCGATGTACGCGTTCCACATCCACGAGCAGATCGCGGCAGCGGGTCTCGTGCTCGTGCTGATCAACGTCGCGACGATCTTCCCACTGTGGCCTGGCAACTTCGGGCTCGTGCAGATCGCCGTTGCTTTGCCTCTCGTCAACTACGGCGTTCCGTACGCCCGTGGGTTTGCCTTCGGGATCGGGCTGCAGGCGATCGAGGCTTCGGTCGGCGTCGGCGTCGGCCTGATCTTCCTGGCGCGCGAAGGCATTTCGTACGCGATGCTCAAGGCGTTCGAGGACGCGCCCGCCGAGGCGGTGGCCGAGATCGTCGATCCGGAGTCCGGGCGTGCTCGCTCTCGCATCGCCGGCTAGCCTCAAAGGGGTCCTGTCGCCCCTCGAGGCGGCGTCGCTGCTCGGCACAGGGATGCGCCGGGTCGCGGGCGTCGAGGTGGACGAAGCGCCGGTCGCGGACGGCGGCGAGGGCACGGCGGCGGTGCTCGCTGCCGCGCTCGGCGGCACCTGGCACACGGCCGTGGTCAGCGACGCGCTGGGCCGTCCCACCGCGGCGGAGTGGCTGCTGCTCGACGACGGAACCGCGGTGGTGGAGTCGGCGCAGGCGATCGGGCTGCCGCAGCTGCGGCTCGAAGAGCTCGATCCGCTCCGGGCGACGAGCCTCGGCCTCGGCGAGCTCCTGCTCGCAACACTTGCGGCGCAGCCGGCCGCCCTGCTCGTCTGCATCGGAGGGACGGCCACCGTCGACGGCGGCATCGGGATGCGCGGCGTGGTGGGCAGCTGGCTGCGAAACGTGCCGATGCGCGTGGTCTGTGACGTACGCAACCCGCTGCTCGGCGAGCGAGGCGCGGCCCGCGTCTTCGGCCCGCAGAAAGGTGCGACCGCTCCGGTCGTCGAGCAGCTCGAGGCGAAGCTCGCGTCGCTCGACGAGCTTGCGGCCTACCGCGACCTGCCGGGCGCGGGTGCCGGTGGGGGGCTCGGCGCCGCGCTCGCCGCGCTCGGCGGAGAACTCGTCGACGGTGCCGAGCTCGTCCTCGACCTGATCGGCTTCGACGAGCGCGCCCGCCGGGCCGATCTCGTCGTCACCGGCGAGGGGACGGTGGACCTGACCACCCTCGAAGGCAAAGCGCCCGGTGCCGTCGTGCGCCGGTGTGAGCGGCTTGGAGTGCCGTGCGAGCTCTTCGGCGGCATCGTCGAAGGCAGCGTGCAGGCGCATGCGCTGTCGGGTCGCCGCGCGCTCGCCGGCGAGGATCTTGTGCGACTCGGAGAGGAGCTAGCCCGCGGCATCGTCGAGTTTGGCTAGCTCTTCGATCTTGCCCTGAACCACGTCGAGCTTCGCCGCGCAGATGCGGTAGAGCTCCTCGCCGCGCTCCCAGAGCTTCGTCAGCTCGTCGACGCCTGCGTCGCCACGCTCGAGCCGTTCGACGATCGTCTCGAGCTCCCGCTGGGCCTCCTCGAAAGTCAGCTCAGTCAACGGTCGCTCCGAACGCGCCCTCGGCGACGCGCACGCCGATCGCGTCACCGGCACGGACTTGCGCGGCCGAGCGCACAACCTCGTCGCCGCGATGCACGATCGCGTAACCGCGTTCCAGGGTCGCAAGCGGGCTCAGCGCGCCGAGCCGTGCGTGGACGGTGTCGATTCGCCCGCGCCGGCGCTCGATCGCGAGGAGTGGAGCGCGCGCAAGACGGTCGCGCGCGCTCATGAGCCGCTGCCCGGAGCGCCCGGCCGTCTGTTTCGCGCCGCGGTGGAGGTCGTTCCTTGTGCGTGCCAGTTGCTCGCGCAGCTCGGCGAGATCGGGAACGACGAGCCGTGCCGCGGCGGTCGGCGTCGAGGCGCGTACATCGGCCGCGAGATCGCAGAGCGGCGTGTCCTGCTCGTGGCCCACCGCGGAGACGATCGGTACCGCGCAGTCGGCGACCGCGCGCACGACGCGTTCGTCGGAGAACGGCAGCAGATCTTCGAAGCTGCCGCCGCCGCGCGCGAGCACGATCACGTCGACGCCGCGCCGGCAGAGGTCGGCGATCGCCGTGGTGATCGCTGCGGCGGCGCGCGGACCCTGCACGTACGTCTCTGCAACGACCACGTTCGCCGGAGGGAAGCGCTGCACGATGTGCGTGAGCACGTCGCGTTTTGCCGCCGCATCGTTTCCGGTGACGAGGCCGATCAGCCGCGGGAACCGGGGGAGGGCCCGTTTGCGGCTCTCCTCGAACAGACCTTCGGCGGCAAGCGTCTTCTTCAGGCGTTCCAGCGCTGCGAGATGCGCTCCGATCCCGAAGCGCTCGATCGTGAGCGCCTTCAGCCGCAGCTCGCCGCGCTGCTCGTACAGCTCCGCGCGCCCGAACACGTGCACGCGCTCGCCTTCGGCGAGGTTCAACTCGAGCGCGTCGAACTGGCCGCGCGGCATCTGTACCGGCAGTGTCGCCCCTTCGTTCGGGTCCTTGAGCGTGAAGAAGACCGACGCCCAGCGCTGCTGCCGGCGAAGCTCCGTCACCTCGCCCTCGATCCACAATGTCGGCAGCTTGCTCAGATAGCGCGCGACGCCGCTGTTGAAGCTGCGGACCGAGTACACCTTCCGCCCGTCGACCTCCATCGCCTCGACCTTCACGAGGCCGATACGCTAGAGGAGAATCTCGGCGGCCGTCTCGAACGTGCAGCCGGAGCGTGTGAGCTCCACCGCGGTGTGCAGGTCGGCCTCCGAGTGGGCGAGCTTCTCGGCGAGCGGCAGCGGATAGCCCGCTTCGATCAGCACGTGAAGACGCCACGATTCGACCTTTTCGCGCTCCGACTGTGGTTGTTCGATGGTCTGCGGCATGGTGGGCGGGTGTTCGCTCTCTTCTAGACGAACCCTGCCTCCGAAAGTTTGGAGGCCCAAACAGAGCAGTCAGAAGGTCTCACAGAATGAGCGGTGGTGTCGGCCCTAGGTACGGGCGGTCAGCTCGTCCAGACGGCGTCCGAGCTCGTGCAGGCGGGCCTCGAGCACGGCGCGCTCCGACTCGGCGTCGGCTGAAATCTCGTTCAGCCGCTCACGCAGGTCCGCCTCGACCTGGTGTGTTCGCTCCTCGAGCGATCCGAGTGCATCGTCGCGCTGGCGCTCGAGCGCCGCGCGCAGCAGCGCGAGACGCTCCTCGACGCGTTTTGCCGCCGCGTCGCTGACGTGATTGAGCCGTTCCGTCAGTACGCCCTCGGCTTCGCGCGCGAAGCGCTCGACCGCGAGATCGAGCTCGCGACCGAGCCGCCGCGCAGCTCCCTCGCGAGCGCCGCGGATCGTGGTGTCAAACTGTTGCGCAGCGGCTTCCGCATAGCGCGTCGTCTCGCGGGCGACGATGCGCTGCAGCTGCTCTACCTGCCGTCTTTCGACATCGCCGAGCGCGAGCTGAATGCGCTGCGTGGCCTCGTTGCCTTCGCGCTCGACGATCTCCTGCAGGTCACGCTCACGCTTGCGCAGGCGATCGGCGACCTCGTGCAGTGCACGACGCCGCTCGGCTGCGTGTTGCTCGAGCTCCGTGTTCGCCTGCTGCATCACGTCACGCGCCGAACGCGTCAGGTCGGCGCGGAGCTGGGCGACGAGCTGTCGTTGCTCCTCCACCGAGCCCTGCAGCCGCTCGGCGTCCTGGCCGACCTTGGAGCTGATCTCCGCCATGAGCTGTTCCTGCCGTGCATCGATGCGCTTGAGCTCGTCGGCAAGGCTCTCTTGCAGCTTCTCGACGTCGGCCGTCCACTCGGCAAGCCGCTGCTCGACGGCCGTCTGCACCGCGACGAGCTGTTCGCCGAGCTGCGTGGTCGCGTCGCGCTCGCGTTCGGCCACATCGCGCCGCCGCTCGTCAGCGATCTTCCGTTCCTCTTCCGCGAGCTGCGAGAGCGAGTCCGCGCGAGCGCGGGCGAGGGTGCGCTCGAGGTCCCCGGCGCGCTGCTCGAGCTCCCGAGCGACCACCTCGTCGAAGGCGGTCTTGCCATGCTCGATCTCCTGTTCGAGCAGCCGCTGGTGGGCGCGCATCTTGCGCAGCACGAGCGTGCTTGCGACGAAGGCGAGCACCGCGACGCCCGCAGCGGCGACGGCGACGAGAGCGGTCGTGGTCACGATGTCATCGTAGGCGCGCCGCCACGAGCGCGGCGGCCAGGAGCGCCGAGGCCCACACGAGCAGGCGTAACGCGCGCTCGAACGGCTCGATGCCGGCTGTCGTCCCGCCGCCCCGGCGTGCGGCGCGGACCGGAGTCGAGAGCGTGCGCTGCGCGAGGCTGAGCGCGAAGGCGTAGCCGGCGGCGGCGACGGCCTCGAGGCGGAGCGTCTGCGCCTCGACGAAGAATCCCGTCAGCGCCGGAAACGCGCCCCAGCAGAGGGCGAACCCCCAGTCGGTGTGCAGCGCGAACTCGAGGTTGTAGGCGGGAACGAGCACCGCCCCGACAGCGACGAAGGCGAGCAGCCCCCAGCCCCAGGCCATGGCTGCACCGACGCCAATCGCGGCCGCGGCCGCAAGGCTCGCTGCTGCGACGGCAACGAGGACGGCCGGCGGGATCTCCGTGCGCAGCGGCCTGCCCTTCAGCTCGTCGAGCGCGTGCGCAGCGACGCCCATCGCGAGGAAGAAGGCGAGCAGTCCCCAGAGGAGCCGGTCGAGCGAGAAGTGAGGCGCGAGCGAGGCGCCGACCGCAACGTACGAGAGATGCCAGAGCGTGTACGGCGGATGCAGCAGCGTCACGTACCCACGCCAGCCGCTCCGGCCGAGCGCGTAGTACGCCGGCCTTATCTCTTCTTCCGTCCCCACGTGACGATGCCTCCGCCGAGGCTGAGTCGCTTTGCCTGCACGTCTTCGATCCCCGCCTCACGCCAGGCCTGCAGCAGGCGCGGTAGCGGCCATTCGCGGTAGTGGCCCTTGATCGACGGCCCCAGGAAGGCGCCGACCTCGTACCAGCCGCTGCCGATCAGGCGGCCGGCGGTGGTCAGCCCGGCGCGCGTCCAGAGCTCCCAGAGCGGTCGCCAGACGCCGTGCGGCACGCCGAACTCGAGGCCGGCGATCGTTCCCCCCGGTTTCACGACCCGGGCCAGCTCGCGCAGCGTCGCAGGCGGGTCATCGACGTAGCGCAGCAAGTAGGTGAACGTGAGTGCGTCGAACTGCCCGTCGTCGAACGGGAGCGCGCGCGCGTCGCCTTCCTGTAGCCGCACTTTCTGCGTCGCTGCCGCGAGTGTGATTCGGCGGCGCCCTTCGGCGAGCATGTCCGGGCTCTGGTCGACGCCGACGACGAAGCAGTCCTTCTGCCGGACGAGCTCGCGGGCGACGAGCGCCGTGCCGGTCGCGACGTCGAGCACCGTGTCGGTTGGGGCGGCCTCGATCCGTGAGACGAGGAAGCGGCGCCAGCGTGGGTCCTGCCCGAACGAGAGCGCCGAGCCCCAGCGGTCGTAGCCGGGGCCGAGTGGCGCAAAGAGGACGTTCGCATCCATACGCTTGACTCTATGGCCCTGGCGGACGAACTGGAGCACATTGCAGCTGCGGCGGCGGCGTACGGCGAGGTGGCGGGTGTGCTCGCCGCCGAGCCCTCGCACGGCCGGCGCTTCTATCTCGTTGCTCTCGGCGCCGAGGAGGTGCGCCGCTGGATCGTCCTCGACGACAAGGCTCAGCCGGTCGGCCGGCGCGACGACGTACGGGCGACGGCGTCGATTGTCGCCATGTGCGAGCTCGCCGGCGACCTGGCGGGCGGCGGCGACCTCGAGCAGCTGCGGACACAACTCGCCCAGGTGCGCATGGTCGAGCAGCCGCCGGGGATCGAGGCGGCCGAGGAGGCCGCGCTCGCGCTCGAACGCGTGATCGGCGCGCCGCCGAGAGTCGCCACGCCCGAGTTCCTCGACGGGATCGGCGCGGCGACCGTGGCGCTTGAGCGGGCGCTTGGCGAGACGTCGTCGCCTTTCTCGGCAGCGATCCGTTCCGCCGCCGGTGTGGTCGACGAATTCGCGCAGGACGTCGAGCGCGGCTACCTCGTCGAACTGCGCTAACGTGGACGGCATGTCTGAAGGCGGATTCGGTTTCCCGTTCGGCGGTGACCCGGAGGATCTCCTCCGCGGCCTGCGCGAGTTTGCGGAGCAGCAGGCGGAGTCGGTGCAAGAGGCCCAGCGAGAGCAGTTTGCGACGCTGACCCTCAACACCGCCGTCGAGCTCACCGCGGCAGCGCTCGCGCAGATCGACGTGCAGGGCGCTGCCGACGAGCAGGCGGCCGCGATGCGCGACGCGATGCGTGTGCTCTTCCCCGAG
This sequence comes from Gaiellaceae bacterium, assembly GCA_035534955.1. GTDB lineage: Bacteria > Actinomycetota > Thermoleophilia > Gaiellales > Gaiellaceae > PALSA-600. The sequence continues at coordinate 54,319 of DATLQV010000091.1, read as the reverse complement.
GCGGTGGCGCTCGTGAGCGCCGCGCGCCAGGGGTTCATGCGCGAGTCGTAGCTCGATCCGTCACGTGCTGACCGTCGAGACGACCGCCTGGTAGAGCCCCCATGCCATCAGCGCGCTCGCGCCCGCTGCCAGGAGCACGTCGACGACGGTGAGCTTGCCGCGCCGCCTGCGGTAGATCGGGAAGACGACGAACACGATCAACTGCGAGGCGAAGAGCGCGATCAGCGACGGTCGCAGGACGTTTCGGTCGAAGGATTCGGGGCCCGCCAGGCTGAGGGCGTCGACGGCCACGAACGGCACGCCGATCCAGGCGAGCAGCCTGCGGATGGGGACGCCGGTGACCGAGTAGAGCAGCCGGGAGAGGGCCAGGTACTCGGCGAGGATCAGTCCGGCCACGCTGGCGGCGCCGCCAACGCCGACCGCGATCCCGAACGACCGTCCGGCGTAGGCGGACGCGATGGCGAATCCGGGCAGGTGCGCCTGTCGAAGCGCCGGGTCGACGGCCGCGACCGGAAAGAGCGCGACGAGCAGGTAGGCGCCGACCAGCGCGAACGCGGCAATCAGCGTCCGGCGCACCACTCGCCCCCCGCCGGCCACTTCGGCGCCGAGGAAGAGCGGCAGGCTCCCACACAGGAAGAGCAGCGCGATATTCACGCTCCCGCTCGTCAGGCTGTGCGCGGCGGGCACGCGCGTGAACGAGGTCGCCGGAGCGCCGACCTTCGCCAGCACGACGACCCCGAGCGCGAGCACCAGGACGAGTTGCAGCGCCGCCGAGCCGAGCAGCAGGGCGAGCACCGGTCTCGTTCCGGTAAGCACCAGCCCGACGATCGCAACCGGCACGACGATCTCGATCGGTGCGCGCCACGGTGCGAGGCCGGGAAACACGTCCGCGAGCATCTCGTAGACGATGTCGGTGACCGTGTAGGGCAGGTAGAGGAAGTAGCTGAGCGACCAGATCGCCGCCTGCACGAGCGCGAGCCGCCGGCCGCAGGCTGCTTCGACGAACGCCGCGAGCCCTCCGGCCGAGACGATCTCTTCGCTGTAGCGGATCCAGACGGCGAGTGGCAGCGCGTACAGGGCCGCGCCGGCCACCACGAGCAGGCCGGCGGAGCGCATGTCCGCCGCAGCGGGCACGTAGATAGCGGCGAGCGCGAGTGGGCCTCCGATTGACGCAACCGCGAAGCCGACATAGAGCGACGGCGGGATGGGGGATCCCGCCGTCGCGTCCGGGGTGGAGCGGAGAGAGGCCGTTAGTCCCAGGCTGCGACGCTCGAGGTCGTCGTCTCGGCTATGAGCTTCATGCCGACCACTACGCAACGGCTCGCGCTTCGGATTGCACTACGATCCCGCCCGCCCGTGGATCTCCTCGATCGCGCGATCGTCCGGCTGCTGCCCGCCGTCCCCAAGCCCGTCGTCCAGCGGCTCTCGGCGCGCTACATCGCGGGACCGTCACTCGACGACGCGGTGCGCGTCGTGGGCAGGCTGAACGCCAAAGGGAAGCTCGCGACCGTCGACGTGCTCGGTGAGGAGATCTCGAGCCCCGACGAGGCACGGGCGATCGCCGGCACCTACCACGACGCGCTCGCGCGGATCGACGAGGAGGAGCTCGACGCGAACGTGTCCGTCAAGCTGACGGGGCTCGGCCTCGAGCTCGATCTCGACCTGTGCCGCGAGAACCTCGAGGCGGTTGTCGTCGACGCGGCGGCGCGCGGCAGCTTCGTGCGGATCGACATGGAGGACTCTTCGACCACCGACCGCAACCTCGCGCTCTATCGCGCCCTGCGCGCGGAAGGGCATCAGAACCTCGGCGTGGTGTTGCAGGCGTACCTGAAGCGGACGGTCGACGACCTCGCGGGGCTCGACAACGTGCGGCTCTGCAAGGGAATCTACGTCGAGCCGGCCGAGATCGCCTTCCGCGACGATGAGGCGGTGCGGGCCAGCTACGTGCGTTGCCTCGAGGCGCTCGTCGAGCAAGGGGCATACGTCGGGATCGCGACCCACGACGAGGTCCTGATCGGCGAAGCGCTACGCGTTGTGCGCGACGTCTCTCCCGAGCGCTACGAGTTCCAGATGCTGCTCGGGGTGCGGCCGGACCGGGCCGACGAGCTCGTAGCGGCCGGCCATCGGCTGCGCGTCTACGTGCCGTTCGGGACGCACTGGTACGAGTATTCGGTCCGCCGGCTGCAGGAGAACCCGAGGATGGCCGGGTACGTCGCAGCCAACCTTCTGGCCCGTGCCCGCGCGCTGCTGCCCTAGATGGTGCCGACGAGCAGCGAGAAGCCGCCGTCGACGACGAGCGTCTGCCCGCGAACCATGTCGGCGTCCGCCGAGCAGAGGAACGCGACGGCGCCCGCCATGTCCTCGGGCGTCACGAGTCGCCCCACGGGGTTCGCTGCCCCCGCGGCCAGCATCTGCTCGCGGTTCGGGAAGTGCTCGAGCGCGCCCGTGTCGACGACGCCGCCGGACACCGCGTTCACGCGGATGCCCTTCGGGGCGAGCTCGACCGCGAGGTAGCGGACGAGCGACTCGAGCGCGGCCTTGGACGTGCCGACGAGGATGTAGTTGGAGAGCACGCGCTGTGCGCCGAGCGACGAGATCGCGACGATCGACGAGCCCTCGCTCATCTGCGGCGCGGCCACGCGGGCGAGCTGCAGCAGCGCGCGCGCATTCGCGTTCATCGTCCAGTCCCAGTGCTTGTCCTCCGTTTCGAGCGCGGGGCGGATCACGCCTGTGGCCGCGTTGTGGACGAGCACGTCGAGCGGGCCGAGCGCGCGCACCTCTTCGAGCACCCGCGCCGAGGTGACGTTGCCGCGGACCAGGACGACCTCGGTTCCGAGCGCGCGCAGCTCCTCGGCCGTCTCCTCCGCCGCGCGGTCGTTGCGCAGGTAGCCGATCGCGACGCGCTTCGCCCCGTTCGCGGCGAAGCGGAGGGCGATCGCCCGGCCGATGCCGCGCGAGCCTCCCGTGACGAAGACGGTCACGCCCGGCCGGGAAGCGGTCTGTCCGCCGGGGCGGACGAGGGGATCTCGTCCCACCCGAGCCGCGCAGGAGACTCGCGCGGGCCCTCGTCGGCCTTCGAGGAGGCGTGGCCGAGCCGGTCGAGCCGCTCCATCTGGGCCTCGCCGTACCGCCGCACCTCGTGCTCGGCCGGCAGCGCCGCGACGAGCTCGTGCACGCGGGCGCGAAGCTGGTAGGCGAAGTGCGGCGTCGCAGGCCCCATGAGGGTGTCGACGTCGTCGCGGGTCGGCTCGCGATCCATCGGGCAAGAGCCTAGCGCTACTGTCGAGCGGTGCGCAGAGTGAGCCGGGTCCCGGGTGCCGTCGATCTCATGCTCCTCGGCACGGTGCTCCTGTGGGCGCTCAACTCGACGGTGACGCGCTACGTCCTGACGCACGGCTTCCAGCCGCTCTCCTACGCCACGATCCGCTACGGGGTGGCGACCGTGCTCTTCTGGGGCTTCACGTATCTGCGCGAGCGGAGCTTCCGGATCGCGCTCCGCGACATGCGGCTCGTGCTGCTCGCCGCGGCCTTCATCTTCGTCAACCAGCTCTTCTTCATCTACGCGATCGACAAGACGTCGGCGGCCACGGTGACCCTGTTTCTGGGGATGACGCCGATCTTCATGGGGGTGCTCGCCAGCGTGATCGGGCTCGAGCGGATGGGCCGGGGCTTCTGGGCGGCGGCGCTCGTCTCCCTCGTCGGTGTCGGGTTCGTCGCGTCGGGTTCGGGCGGCTTCTCGGGCCGGCTCGTCGGCGACGCGCTCGCGATCATGACCGCGGCGACCTGGGCCGGGTACTCCATCCTGATCACGCCGCTGATGCGCCGCTATTCGCCGTTTCGGATCAGCTCGCTCGTGCTGGCCGCCGGCTGGGTCCCGCTTGCGATCGCCGGCACCCGGCAGACCGCGAGTCAGAGCTTTCACTTCGGCTGGCTGATGTGGGCCTGCTTCGCCTTCGCCGTGATCGGCCCGTTGTTTCTCACGAACATCCTCTGGTTCACGGCGATCAGCCGTGTCGGGCCGTCGCGCGCGTCGCTCTTCTCGAACGTGCAGCCGGTCTTCGGCGTGATCTTCGCGCTGGTGCTGCTCGGCGAGCACCTGACGCGCTGGGAGGTCGTGGGCGGGGTCGGCATCCTCACCGCCGTGATCGTCGAGCGCTCGCTGCGCATGCCGCCCGAGCCGCCGGGCGGGTAGGCCGGGCTTGGCGGAAACGCACGCTTCGGCCGGAGTAGACTCGGGTGCATGAGGCGGAGGCTCTTTCGGCACCGGAGCGGGGCATGACCGACGATTTCATGCCCCTCGACGGGTGGGACCACGTCGAGCTCTGGGTTGGCAACGCCAAGCAGTCGGCCTACTACTACGAGCACGCATTTGGCTTCCGCCGCGTGGCGTATGCGGGCCCGGAGACCGGTGTGCGCGACCGGGTGAGCTATGTGCTCGAGCAAAACGACATCCGCTTCGTCCTCACGAGCGCAATTCGCAGCGACAGCGACATCGGCCGGCACGCGTTCACCCACGGCGACGGAGTCAAGGACATCGCCCTGCGCGTCCCGGATGCGAAGGCGGCCTATCGCGAAGCCGTTGCCCGCGGCGCGGAGGGTGTCGTCGAGCCGCACGTCGTCGAGGACGAGTTCGGTCGAGTCGAGCGCTCGACGATCGCAACCTACGGGGACGTCGTGCACACGTTCGTCGACCGTAACGGCTACGAGGGCGCATACCTGCCCGGCTACGTGGCGGATTCGACTGCGAACGGAGACGGCGAGGGCGTCGGCCTGCTCACGATCGACCATATCGTCGGCAACGTCGAGCTCGGCCGCATGGATCATTGGGTCAACTTCTACGAGCAGGTCTTCGGGATGACCGAGATGATCCATTTCTCCGACGAGGAGATCTCGACCGAGTACTCGGCGTTGATGTCGAAGGTGATGACCGACGGCCAGGGGAAGGTCAAGTTTCCGATCAACGAGCCGGCGGAGGGCAAGCGCAAGAGTCAGATCGACGAGTACCTCGAGTTCAATGAGGGGCCCGGTGCGCAACATGTCGCGATGCAGTCGTCGAGCATCGTGAAGACGGTGGAAGCGCTGCAACGTCGCGGCGTGCGCTTTCTGACGACGCCGGAGACCTACTACGACGACGTGCCCGGACGTGTCGGCGAGATCGACGAGAGCTGGGACGACCTTCGGCGGCTGCGGATCCTGGTCGACCGTGACGACGACGGATATCTCCTGCAGATCTTCACGAAGACGGCGCAAGACAGGCCGACGCTCTTCTTCGAGGTAATCGAGCGCCACGGCGCCCGCGGCTTCGGCGACGGTAACTTCAAGGCGCTGTTTGAGGCGATCGAGCGCGAACAAGCGCTTCGCGGCAATCTCTAGTCACGCCCGTCCTTTCCTTCCCGAACGTCGAGGCCCTATGACTCCGCAACGCCGCTCTGCCCTGATGTCGGTGGCAGCCGCCGCGACGCTCGTCGTGCTCAAGTTGAGCATCGGCCTGGCGACGCACAGTCTCGGGCTGATCTCGGAGGCGGCGCACTCGGGCACCGATTTCATCGCTGCGCTGCTCACCTTCTTTGCGGTCCGCGTCGCGTCGCGCCCGGCCGACGTTCAGCATCAGTTCGGCCACGGCAAGGCCGAGCACCTGTCGGCGCTCGCGGAGGCAGCGATTCTCTCGCTTGTCAGCCTGTTCATCTCGGCACGCGCGATCGAGCGGCTCACGGGTGCGACCCACGGAAACGTGCACACCACCTGGTATGCGTTCGCGGTCCTCGCCGTGGTGATCGCGATCGACGCCGGCCGCATGTTCGTCTCCTGGCGCACAGCGCGGCGGTACAAGAGCGCGGCGCTCGCATCCAACGCGCTCCACTTCGCAAGCGATCTCGCCGGCTCGTTCGCCGTCCTCGCCGGCCTTCTGTTCGCACATTTCGGCCACGAGTCGGGCGATCCGATTGCGGCGCTCTTCGTGGGTGTTCTCGTGCTGCTCGCAGCGGCCCGGCTGATCAAGGTGAACGTGGACGTGCTGATGGACCGCGCTCCCGTGCATGCGGAAGCGGCGGCGCTCGCCGCGATCGAGGCGATACGGCCCGCGGTGGAGCTGCGCCGGCTGCGGATGCGGAGCGCCGGGGGCCGTCAGTTCGCCGATGTGGTGATCGGTGTTTCGCCGAGCGCTGTGGTCGGTCAGGGGCACGCCGCGGCTGATGAGGTCGAGGCCGCCGTCGAGCGTGCCCTGCCGAACGCCGACATCGTCGTGCACGTCGAGCCAACCGAAGACACGACGGTGCGAGAGCGCGCGCATGCCGCCGCGCTTGGCGTGCCGCGGATCCGTGAGGTGCACAACCTCACCCTCGTCGACGTCGAGGGTCGCACCGAGCTGTCGCTGCACCTGAAGCTGCCCGGCGATCTCTCGCTGGACGAGGCGCACGACATCGCCGAGCAGCTGGAAGCGGCGATCTGCGCCGCGGTGCCGGAGATTGCGGGGGTGCAGACACATCTCGAGCCGCTCGCCGAGGTGACGGAAGGGCGTGAGGTAGCCGTGGACGCCGAGGCGGTCGTGCGGCGGATCGTGCGAGAAGCGACGGGCAGCGAGCTGCGCGCGCTGCGGTTCCTCAATACCGACGCCGGTCTCGTTGCGTTTCTGACGCTCGGCCTTGCGGGCACGAGCCGGCTCGACGACGCCCATGCACGCGCGAGCGCGATCGAGGAGCAGATCCGTCGCGAGCGTCCCGACATCGCCGACGTGATAGTTCATACGGAGCCGTGAAGCTCTGCATGTTCACGCCGAGGGAGCTCGCGCTCGAACGCGGGTGGCCCGGGCGCATCGAAGGGGACAAGGTGATTCAGCTCGCCGCCCAGACGCTGCAGTCCCTCTTCACCGGCGGCGGCGCGGCACGCGAGCACGCCGAATACGCGCTCTCCGAAGTCGACCTGCGCCCTCCTGTCCTCCATCCACCGTCGGTGCGCGACTTCATGGCGTTCGAGGAGCATGTCGCGAACGCACGCAGGCAGCGCGGCGCGGAGGTGCCGAGGGAGTGGTACGAGATCCCCGTCTTCTACTTCTCGAACCCGGCCGCGATCCTCGGCCCCGGCGACGATGTTCCCTATCCGGAGGGGACCGAGGAACTCGACTACGAGCTCGAGTGCGCGGCGATCATCGGCGCCGACGGCGCGATCGGCGGCTTCACCGTGCTGAACGACTGGTCGGCGCGCGACCTGCAGCGCCGGGAGATGCGGGTCGGGCTCGGCCCTGCGAAGGGGAAGGACTTCGCAACGTCGATCGGTCCGGTGCTCGTGACTCCCGACGAATTCGACGGCTCGAGTGGCGCGATGATCGCCCGGGTGAACGGTGAGGAGCGCTCGCGTGGCAATCTCGCCGCGATGTACCACCGCTGGGACGCTCTGCTCGCGCAGGCGGGCCGCAACACTCTCCTGCGGCCGGGAGACGTGCTCGGTTCGGGCACCGTCGGCAACGGGTGCATCCTCGAACACGGCGACGGCCGCTGGCTCCAGCGGGGCGACATCGTGGAGCTCGAGATCGAAGGCATCGGCGTGCTCGAGAACCGGGTCGCATGATCGGTCCGGAAGACGTTCGCGCGGCAGCGCGTGTGCTCGACGGCGTTGCGCACCGAACTCCCGTCGTGCGCTCGCGCACGCTCGGCGAGCACGTCGTCCTGAAGCCCGAGTGCCTCCAACGCGGCGGGGCGTTCAAGTTCCGCGGCGCCTACAACAAGATCTCGTCTCTGCCGCGGGGAACGCCGGTGCTTGCCTACTCCTCCGGCAACCACGCGCAGGCGGTCGCTCTGTCGGCGCGGCTGCTCGGGACGAAGGCGACGATCCTGATGCCCGCCGATGCGCCGCCGTCGAAGCTCGACGCGACGCGTGGCTACGGCGCGGAGGTCGTGTTGTACGACCGGTACACAGAAGACCGCGAGGCGCTCGGGGTGGCGCTGGCGGCGGAGCGCGGGCTCGAGCTCGTTCGACCGTACGACGATGCGCTCGTCATGGCAGGTCAGGGGACGGCGGCCCTCGAGTTGCTCGAAGACGCGGGTCTCGTCGACACGCTCGTCGTTCCCGTCGGTGGCGGCGGGCTCCTCTCTGGCTCCGCGACGATTGCCAAGGCGCTCGGTGTGCGCCGGGTTGTCGGCGTCGAACCGGAAGCCGGCGACGACTGGCGCCGCTCGTTCGAGGCGGGCAAGCCGGTTGAGATCGAGGTGCCGCGCACGATTGCGGACGGCCTGCAGACGCACGTGCCGGGAAAGCTGACGTGGGAGGTCGCCTCACGATTCGTGGACGAGATCGTCACGGTCACCGACACCCAGATCGTCGAGGCGATGCGGTTCGCGTTCGAGCGGCTGAAGCTTGTCGTCGAGCCGAGCGGCGCCGTCGGCATCGCAGCGCTGCTCTGCGGGGCTGTCGAAGCGCCGTCGCTCGGCATCATCATCTCGGGCGGCAACGTCGGCACCGGCCGTTTCGCGGAGCTGGTCGGCTAACCATCTAACCCCCGTTTGCCTCGCGGACCGCGTGGGCGACCCGAGCCCGCTCGTAGCTCAGCCGGAACAGCTCGATCACCTCCGCGACGTCCGCGTCGCTTCGGATCTGTCTCGAGATCCAGCCGGTGTCGGGTAGGACGTGATGCGGCTGCGCGCGGCCCGTTTCGACGAGCATGTCGCGGAGGCCCTTGTGGAACGGCAGGTCGGCCCAGCGCTCGCCGTGCAGGTGGCCGATCTGGCGCCGGTCGAGCCGGAACTCGATCCCACCGAAGCGGTGAGGGTGCGCGGTGACGCCTTCCCATGAAGCCACCTCGCGTTCGATCCGCCCGGCGATATCCTGCACAGATGCCGTTCTATCAGCGTCTGGGCGACCTGCCGAGGAAGCGTCACATCGTGCACCGCGACAACGGCACGCTCCTGACGGAGGAGGTGATGGGTTTCGAGGGGTTCTCGGGCCTCGAATCGATCCTCTACCACCTTCAGTCGCCGTGCCGCGTGATCGAGCTCGGTGAGTTCGAGGCGATCGTGAGAGACGAGTGGGTGCCGGACGCACACGCCCACCGGCACCTCCGAACGTGGGATCTCCCGCCGGCCGGCGACGCGATCACCGGTCGCCAGCTGCTGATGTGGAACAACGACGTCGAGATCTCGCTCGCCCGGCCGACCGAGCCGATGGACTACTTCTTCCGCAACGGCGAGGGCGACGAGGTGATCTTCGTACACGAGGGCGCGGGCACGCTCGAGACGATTTTCGGCGACGTGCCGTACAAGCCCGGGGACTACATCGTCGTGCCCCGCGGGACCACGTATCGCTTCGCGCCCGAGGGCGACCAGCGCTACCTCGTCTTCGAGACGCCGGGGCTGATCACGATCCCGAAGCGCTACCGCAACGACCACGGGCAGCTGATGGAGCACGCGCCCTATTACCACCGTGATCTTCACCCTCCCACCATCCTCGCGACGCACCGCGACAAGGGCGAGTTCGTCGTCAAGGTGCGCGTGCGTGGCGGTTACCAGACGTATGTCATCGACTATCACCCGTTCGACGTCGTCGGTTGGGACGGCTATGTCTACCCATGGACGTTCTCGATCCACGATTTCGAGCCGATCACCGGCCGCATCCACATGCCTCCGCCGTCGCACCAGACCTTCGAGGGCCCGAACTTCGTGATCTGCTCGTTCTGTCCCCGCAAGCTCGACTTCGACCCCGAGGCGGTTCCGATCCCCTACCACCACTCGAACCTGCAGAGCGAGGAGATGATCTATTACGTCGACGGGAACTTCTCGTCGCGCAAGGGGATCGAAGTGGGATCGGTCACGCTGCACCCGTCGGGGCTCCCGCACGGTCCGCAGCCGGGCCTCGCCGAGGCGTCGCTCGGGATGACCGAGACGCACGAGTACGCCGTGATGTGCGACACGTTCAACCCGCTGCGGCTGACGACGCTCGCTGCCGAGCTCGACGACGGCAGGTACATGTACTCGTGGGCGGAGGATCCGTCGTCGTCCGACGGCCGCACCACGGGCGACGACCCCGCCGGTGTGACGTCGCACCTCTAACCGGCTAAGTGCGGCTCGTTCTCGACTGGGACGGGACGGCGACCGAGGTCGACGGGCTCCACATGCTCGTCGAGGAGTTCGGCGACCAGGCGGTCTTCGAGCACATGGAAGGTGTGCTCGGGAACGGCCTCACGCTGCACGAGGTGATCGCAGCCGAGATCGCGACGCTGACACTGCCGCTCGACGTGGCCGTCGGCTGGATCCGCGAGCACGTGACGCTGCGCCCGGGCTTCGCGGAGCTGGTCGAGCGGATGGCGCCGACGATCCTGTCGAGCGGCTTCCACGAGCTGATCGAACCGGTGCTCGACCGCGAGGGCGTCGAGGTCGAGGTGCGGGCGAACCGCCTCGACGTGCGAGGCGACGGCTGGCGACCGGTCTGGCGTGACGAAACGGTGTGCGCGATCTGCGGCGAGTCCTGCAAGCGCGGGTCGCTCGAACACGAGCCGTACATCTTCGTCGGCGACGGCTACTCGGACCGATGCGCGGCGCTCGCGGCCGAGCGCGTCTTCGCGCGCGACGGCCTGGCGCGTTACTTCGCCGAGCAGCAGGTGCCCTTCGAGCGCTTCGAGACCTTGCACGACGTTGCTGCTGCGCTTTCCTGACCCGTACGACTTCGAGCTCTCGACCGGCCGCTTCAGGGCGTTCGGCACCGACCTCGCAAACCGGTTCGTCGACGGGACACTCCACCGCGCGATCGGTGGGCGAACGGTGCGGATCGCCCCGAGCGCCGGCGGCGTCGACGTCGAGCCGCTCGACGACGTGACGCGCCCGGTCGTCCTGCAGCTGCTCGGGGCCCCGTTCGACCTGCAGGCGTTCGCCGAGTGGGCGGAGGACGAGGAGGTGTTGGGGCCGGTCGTCGCCCGGCTGCGCGGGTACCGGCCGCCGCTCCAGCCCGACCCGTTCGAGGCGCTCGTCACCTCGATCACGGCGCAGCAAGTCTCGCTCGTCTCGGCGCTCGCGATTCGCAACCGGCTGGTCGAGCGGTTCGGCGAGCCGCTCGGCGAGGTGTGGGCGTTCCCGACCCGCGAACGGATCGCCGCTGCAGCCGAGGCCGATCTCGTTGCGATCGGCTTGACGCGTCGCAAGGCGGAGTACGCGGTCGGCCTCGCCCGGTGCGACCTCGACCTGGAGGCCCTTGCGGGGCTCGACGACGCCGAGGTCCGCGCACTGATCACGGCGCAGCGCGGGCTCGGCCCGTGGACGGCCGAGTGGTTCCTCGCCCGGCACCTCGCCCGGCCGCGGGCCTGGCCGGCCGGCGATCTCGTGCTGCGCAAGGCTGCTTCGGTTCTTTACGGTGTCGGGGTGACCGAGCTCGGCGCCCGCCTCGATCCCTTCCAGAACCTCTCGGCCCACTACCTGCTCACCGGCTGGATGACGCGGCCGTGACGATCCGTCGCGCCACCGAGGCCGACGAGGCTGCACTGCGCGAGCTGTGGGAGGACTTCGAGCGCGAAGTGCCCTGGACGCTCGAGCAACCGGAGACCTGGGACGACGAATGGCAGGACACGCTCGACGACATCCGGGCAGGAGGCGTCTTCCTCGCCGAGGACGACCAGGGGGCACTGGCAGTGGCGCGCGTCGAGGCGCCCGTGCGCGGCCGCGCCCACGTCCAGCTCGTGCACGTGCGTGCCCGGGCGCGGCGGCAGGGCGTCGCGAAGGCACTGCTGCGCGAGTGCGTCGCGGACGCGCGGCAGCGTGGCGCCGGCTACGTGAGCCTCGAGGTGCTCACGTCGAACGTGCCGGCGCAGCTCGTCTGGGCCCGGCTTGGCTTCGAGGAGTACGCGAAGTTCATGGCCGCGCCGATCGATGCCCTCGACGGGCGTCTAGCCGAGCGAGATACCCGCGAATCGCGCGCAACCACTCATGTCCAGTCGGACGATGAGGTCTCCGTCGGTCGAGCCGTCGCGCAGTTCATCCCGCGGCTCGAGTCGCCGGAGGTGCGCTCGACCGACAGCTGGATCCGCATCGCCGATCCGGTGTTCGACCGCGACCGGGACGCGCACGGCCGTTTCGCCCGCGAGCTCTCGGACCGGCTCGGGGCTGTCACGATCGCACTCGCGCTCGAAGGGGAGGTCGTTCGGTTCCTCCTGTACGAGCGCGGCCGGATGGTGGACGAGTACCTGTCGGTGCCGACCTACTACGGTGAGTTGTCGAAAGGCGACGAGCTCGCGCTCGCCGCGAACCCCACGCTCGTGTCGCGCCTCACCGGCGCAACCCGCGACGATGTGCGGCGCATCGCGCGCACGGCGGTATCGCCGGCCGAGCTGCCTCCCGCCCCGGACCTCTACGAGCAGATCGCCCGCCTGATGGGGCTCGAGCCGTGAAGCTCATCGACGCCGCGCGCTGCCCGTACTGCGCACGCGTGCGCATCGTCCTCGCAGAGAAGGGCCTCGAGTACGAGACGGTCGCAGTCGACCTGAGCGACCGCCCGCAATGGCTGCTCGATCTGAATCCACCGAGCGGCCGCGTGCCGGTGCTCGACGACGGGTTCGTGTTGCCGGAGTCCGAGGTGATCATGGCGTACCTCGACGAGCGCTACCCGCAGCGCCCGCTGCTTCCCGCCGACCCGGCTGAGCGCGCCCGGGCCCGGCTCCTCGTGCAGCGGTTCGACGACAACCTCGGTCGCGACTACTACGCATTCCGCCGCGGTGACGACAACGACCTCGCCGGCAAGCTCGAGGCGCTCGATACCGGACGGAGCCTCTATGCGGACGTCGCCTACGCGCCGTGGGTGATCCGCGCGCGCGACCTGCTCGGGCTCGAGTTGCCCGCGCGGATCGCGGCCTGGCTCGACGCGCTCGAGCGGCGACCGTCGGTCGCCGCCGAGGTCGAGGTGGTGCGGGGCCTGTGACCGAGATCGCGATCGACGAGCTCGCCACCCGCCTCGGCGACGTGGCGATCCTCGATGTGCGCTCGGCGCACGAGTACGCGGGCAGCGCCGGCGCGCCGTGCGATCCGCGGCAGGGTCACATTCCCGGGGCTCGCCACCTCGACGTCTCTCGGCTGATGGAGCTCGACGCCGGCGAGATCAGGGCCGAGCTCGGCCTCGAGCTGGGAAGCGAGGTCGTCGCGTACTGCCACAGCGGCTCCCGCTCGGCGACCGCCACGCAGATCCTGCGCGCCGTGGGATACGACGCGCGCAACTACGCGGGCTCGTGGCACGAGTGGTCACGCCACGAGCACCTGCCGATCGAACCCTAGTAACAGACTGTTACTTGCTCGTCCGGAGCGCCGTCGCGAGGAAGGCCCGGCAGAGCCGGCGGCCGAGGTGCTGCCAGGCGGCGAGCCGTTCGTCGATCTCGGCCAGCAGGGCGGGCAGCGTTTCTTGCAGTGCCGGGTCGTCTCGGAACCACGCGAGCAGCTGGTCGCGGCGCACCTCCGGGTGGAACTGCACGCCCCAGGCCGTGTCGCCCGCCCTGAAGCCCTGTGGCACAGGCCCGCGCACGAGCTCCGTCGCGCCCGGTGGCACGGCGAACGAGTGGGTGTTGACGTTCAGCGCCTCGAAGCGGCGCGGCAGGACGCCGAGCACCGGGTCCGCCGCGCCCGCTGCAGTCAGCTCAGAGGTGTAGAAGCCGGCGAACCTCTCGCCTGCCGGGCCGACCTGGGCGCCGAGCGCGTGCGCAAGCGTCTGTGCACCGAGACACACCCCGAGGAGCGGTGTCCGTCGCGCAACCCAGTCGCGCAGCGCGTCGTACTCGTCGCGGAGCCAAGGGTGGTGCACCTCTTCGCCCACGTTCTGGTCGCCGCCGAACACCATCACCGCGTCGAAGTCGCGCGGCGGCCGCCCCTGCAGGCGAATGTCCCACTCGTACAGCTCGTGTCCGTCGGCGGCGACCACCTCTCCGAAGAGCTCGGGCCGCACGAGCGGGCCGTGAGTGACGGCGAGCACGCGCATCAGGCCGTGGGGACCTCTTCCTCCTGCAGCAGCTTGCGCAGGAGGAAGGCGCCGGCCGGCGCCTGGGCGACACCGTCTGTGTGGTTGTTGTTGTTGAAGAAGGCGTATGCCTCCTCGGCTGCGTTCGACAGCTCGCTCAACGCCGGCACCCATTCGCGCAGCTCGTGCTCGTCGTACAGGTGGTCGAAGCGCTGCGCGGCCGATCCGCCGCGAACGTTCCACGTGCCGGCGTTTCGTCCGTGGAAGCGCACGTACGCCGTCGGCGTGGTCGCCGCAACGAGCGTCGCGGGGACGTTGCCCGCGTCGACCTTTGGCGCGTCGACGACGACCCACGTCATCTTCCGCTCCTCGAGAAAGCGCAGCAGCTCCTCCCGCACTCCCTCTGCGTACCACGACCGGTGCCGCGGCTCGAAGCAGAACACGTCGTCGCCGACCTGGTCGCGAGCCCATTCGAGGTAGTCGAGCGAGGCCGGCTTCCACACGACATACGGTGGCATCTGGAAGAGGATGCCGCCCAGCTTTCCCGCGTCGCGCAGCGGCGCGAGTGCGTCGAGGAAGGTACGGAAGACGGCGCCGCGCACCTCTCGTGGCGGCCGGTCGACCCGGCCGCGCTCGTCCACGGGCAGCCCCTCGCGCAGGTCGGGCGGCACCTGCTCGAGCTTCACCGGGTGCCGCGTCATCAGGCCGAACGCCTTCACGTGCATCACGAACCCGTCCGGTGTGCGGTCGGCCCAGCCGCGCACCATCTGGTCGGTGGGGACGCGGTAGTAGGTCGAGTCGACCTCGACGGTCGAGAAGTGCTCCGCGTAGTACGAGAGACGCTCCTTCGGAGGCGTGCCCGGCGGGTACCAGTGCTTCGCAAGCGCGTCGTCGGCCCACGAGCACGTTCCGATTCTGACCGCCGCCGCCATCGTTCAAGGATACGAATCGGCCATGGGACGGCGCTTCGCGCCCGTCCGGGCACCGCTCTCCCTACAATCGCGCCATGCCCGATTCTCGGCCCATCGGCGTCTTCGACTCGGGCGTTGGCGGTTTGACCGTCCTGCACGAGTGTCTCGTGACGATGCCCAACGAGGACTTCGTCTACCTCGGCGACCACGCGCGGCTGCCGTACGGCCCGCGCGGCCGCGACGAGGTGCGGCGTTTCGCACATGAGATCGGCGTGTACCTGGAGCGGCAGGGCGTGAAGATGGTTGTCGTCGCGTGCAACACGGCCACGTCGGTTGCCCTGCCCGACCTGCAGGGCGAACTAGCCGTTCCCGTCGTCAGCGTGATCGTCCCCGAGGCGCATGCCGCTGTGCAGGCGACGCGCAACCGGCGCATCGGGCTGCTCGCCACGGAGTTGACGGTTGCGAGCGGACGCTACGAGGACCTCGTGCATACGCTCGACGCGGGCGCCCACTTCTTCGGCGTCGCGTGCCCCAAGCTCGTGCCGCTGATCGAGGCGGGGGACACCTACAGCGACGAAGTCGTTGCGGCCGTGCGCGAATACGCCGGGCCGCTCAAAGCTCAAGGTTGCGACACGGTGATCCTCGGGTGCACGCATTACCCGCTCCTGCGCCCGGTGTTCCAGCGGGCCTTCGGGCGCGACGTGACTCTTGTCTTCTCGGCCGACGAGACCGCGCGCGAGGTTGCGGAGACGCTTGCGCGCAAGGGGTTCTCCAACGACGGCACGCGCGAAGGGCGTTACCGCTTTCTGACGACGGGCGATCCGGCTCTGTTCCGTTCACTCGGCGAGCGGTTCCTCCAGCTGCCGCTCGGCGAGGTCGAGCGCGTCGAGGTGCGCGAGCTCGAGGCTGTCGCGTGAGCCGCGGCGACGGGCGCCGGCCCGACGAGCTCCGCCCGGTCGTCGCCGACCCGTCGTTCCTCGAGCAGCCGCACGGCGTGGTGCTCTGGTCGCAGGGCAAGACGACGGTGCTCTGCACCGCAACGGTGCAGGACGGCGTGCCGCGCTGGCTCCACCGGTCGGGCCGCGGCTGGATGACCGCCGAGTACTCGCTGCTGCCCGCCTCGACGGGCGAGCGCACCGACCGCGAGGCGGCCCGCGGCAAGCAGGGTGGGCGCACCGTCGAGATCCAGCGCCTGATCGGCCGCGCGATGCGCGGCGTCGTCGACTTCCAGGCACTCGGCGAGCGCACCGTCTATCTCGACTGCGACGTGCTCCAGGCGGACGGTGGCACGCGTTGCGCCGCCATCACGGGCGCGTACGTCGCAGCGCAGCGGGCGCTCGACCACTTCGGGCTCTCGAAGGTCCTGACCGGATCGGTGGCGGCGGTCTCGGTCGGTGTCGTCGACGGTGTGTCGCTGCTCGACCTCGACTACTCGGAGGACTCGAACGCCGAGGTCGACGTCAACGTCGTCATGACGGGTGACGGGCGGTTCGTCGAGGTGCAGTCGACCGCCGAGCAGGTGCCGTTCGACCGCGCACGGCTCGACGAGTTGCTCGACCTCGCGGCCGCCGGCATCGAGCAGCTCTTGCTGATCCAGCAGGAGGCTGTCGATGCACCTCGTGGGTAGCGTCCCCGTCCTCACTGACTGGGCTGTGATCGGCCGGCTCGCCGTCGCTGCAGCGCTCGGCGGGGCGATCGGCGTCGAGCGCGAGATCCGCGACCGCGAGGCGGGCATCCGGACGCACCTGCTCGTCGCGCTCGGCGCCGCCCTCTTCACCATCGTCTCCGCCTACGGGTTCCACGCGTTCCTTGCCAGCGGTGTCAGTGCCGTTTCGGACGACCCGACGCGGATCGCGGCGCAGATCGTCACCGGTATCGGCTTTCTCGGCGCCGGCGCGATCATCCGCGAGGGGCTGACCGTGCGCGGCCTCACGACTGCCGGGTCGCTGTGGGTCTCTGCGGCGATCGGCATGGCCGCGGGCGTCGGCTGGTACGTGCCCGCGGTGGTGACCACCTTGCTCACGATCTTCGCGCTCTGGCCGCTGCGGCTCTTCGCCTACCGCGTGATCGAACGGGTCAAGCCGGAGGAGAACCGCCTGATCGTCGAGCTCCAGGAAGGGCAGTCCGTGGCGCCGCTGTTCGCACACCTCGGCGATGTGAGCCATTTCGAGCTGTCCGAGGAGTCCGACCGGCGCGTCGTGCGCCTCGAGCTACCGCACATCGACGAAGCGCTCGTGTCGAAGCTCTCCGACCTCGACTACGTGATCGGGGTGCGTTGGCGTCGCTGAGGGCGACGGTGTGCACCGCGAACCCGCACAAGCTCGAGGAGTTCCACGAGCTCTTTCCGGACTGGGACCTGGAGTTGCTCGGCGAGGTCGAGTTTCCCCCGGAGGACGGTCTCGGCTACGTCGACAACGCGCGGATCAAGGCGCGACACGGTCGTCTCGTCGGCCCGCTCGACCGCTGGATGCTCGCGGACGATTCGGGGATCGAGCTCGCCGCGCTGGCGGGTGGTCCCGGTGTCCAGACGGCGCGCTGGGCGGAGGGCCGGCACGTCGAGCAGGCGCTTGCCGCCGCCCGAGGCAAGGCCAGGAAGGCGCGCTACGTGTGCGAACTCGTCTGCCTCGCACCCGACGGGCGCGAGGCGCGCGGCACGGGTGTGCTCGAAGGGACGATCGCGCACGAGCCGGCCGGAGACGCGGGGTTCGGCTTCGACCCGGTGTTCGTGCCGAGCGGCGAGGCCCGCACCGTCGCCGAGCTCGGGGATGCGTGGAAGGCGCTGCACTCGCACCGCGCGCTCGCGGCACGGTCACTCCTCGACGCGCTGGACCTCGTCTGAGGGGTTCGCTCGTCCGGCGTGCCACCAGTTCACCTCGGCGCCCAGCACGATCACGTTGGCCATCAGGTAGAGCCAGACGAGCAGGATCGCCGGGCCCGAGAGTGTTTGCAGCACCGGGTTGTGCTTCGAGACGTTGACGTACACCGGCAGTAGCTGAAACGTCGCCTCGAGGATCACCGCGGCGGTTACGGCGCCCGGCAGCACTTCGCGCAAGGTCAGATCGGCGTTCGTCAGGACGTAGTAGGCGGAGGTCAAGAACACGAACAGGCCGAGCGCCGAGACGGTGATCGCGATTGCGCGTGCCGTGTACGTGTCGCCCGAAAAGCCGGCGTACCGCTTCAGCACCTCCTGCCCGATCGAGCCGACGACGAGAGAGAGGAACAGTGAGACGAGGGAGCCGGTCATCATCAGCGAGGCCAGCGCCTTCCCATGCAGGAAGCTGCGGTTCGGTCGCCCGTAGACGATGTTGAAGGCGCTCTCGAGCACGCTGAAGAACGACAGCGACGTCCAGAGCAGGAACGCGCCACCGACGATGCCGAGCGCGGTGGCGTTCGCCTGGATCGCGCGCACCGCGTTGAGGATCGAGTTGAGCGACGTGTTCGGGAACGTCTTCGACAGCTCTCGGACGAAGAACGAGCCCTTGTCGGCCTGGTGCACGAGCCCGAGCACCGCGAGCGCCAGAAAGAGCAGCGGCACGAACGAGAGGAGCGCGAAGTACGCGATCATCGCGGCCAGGTGGGTGCCGCGGTCGGCGAAGAACTTGCTCAGGACCAATTTCACTCCGCGCCAGTATGCTCGGATTGATGAACTCGACCCAGGCGATCGCCGATCTGACCGAGATCTCGCCCCAGGTTCAGGACGTGGTCGTGATCGGCGCGGACGGAAGCCTCGTCGGCTCGAACCTGCCGGGTGAGGATGCCGCAGCGCGGCTCGCCGCCGGCGCGCGCAGCCTGCTCGACGCCGCCGAGGAGCTGCGCCCAGGCGTGGCCCAACTGGAGGCTGCGACGGTTTCGGGCAGTGTGTTCGTGGTGCGTGACGGCGCGCGCGTGATCGCCGCGACGACGACCCCCGAGCCGACCGTCGGGCTCGTCTTCTACGACCTCAAGACCTGCCTGCGCTCGATCGACGAGGTGGGCTCGACCGAGCCCGAGCTCGAGGCCAAGCCGAAACCGAGCCCAAAGCCGAAGCGCCGCACGCCGGCGAAGAAGGAGGAGGACGGCGATGCCGCCGCGTAAGCTCGTCACCGGAGTGCTGCTCGCGGCGGGCTCGCTCGCCGGTTCGGTGCTCGTCCGCCGCCGCAACGCGCGCCGCCGCGAGCGCGTCGACCTCTATGCGGACGACGGCTCGATGCATTCGTTCGCCGAAGGGACACTCGAGGCAGAGCGCCTCCTACCGATCGCGCATGGCCTGTTGGCGCGCTCGTGACCCGTGAAGAGCTCGCCGGCGGCCTGCGCGACGCGGCCTATCTCGAGGGCGATTTCGTCCTTCGCTCGGGCCGGCGCTCCAAGTACTACCTCGACAAGTACCGCTTCGAGACGCGCCCCGATCTGCTGCGCCCGCTCGGCGTTGCGATCGCGGAAGCTGTCCGCGACCACGAGCCCGACGCCGAACGGCTCGCCGGGCCCGAGCTTGGCGCGGTCGCGCTTGCAGCGGCGGCCTCGCTCGAGTCGGGTCTGCCGTTCCTGATCGTCCGCAAGGAGGCCAAGAGCTACGGGACCTCCAACAGGCTCGAGGGCGTCTACGCCGAAGGCGAGTGCATCTGCCTCGTCGAGGACGTCGTCACCTCGGGCGGGGCGGCCGTTGAGGCGGTCGTGGCGCTGCGCGAGGCGGGCCTGCGCGTTGCCCACGCCGTGTGCGTCGTCGACCGCGAAGAGGGGGGTGTCGACGAGCTCGCGCGTCATGCGGTCCGCCTGTGGCCGCTTTTCCGGGCCTCCGAGCTCCTTGAAATCCCCGCAAATCCGCTTGGTTGAGCGATATCCGACTTCGTTGTTAGGGTGTTCGGAAGGTCTGACACCCCAGTTCCCGACGCAGGAGGACGTACCTTGACCAAGCAGGATTTCATCCAGAAGGTCGCCGCGAAGAGCGGGCTTTCGGCTCGTGACGCCGGCAAGGCCGTGGATGCATTCATGGAGACCGTGACCGAGACCCTGAAGGCCGGGGATACCGTCAACTTCACCGGTTTCGGCAAGTTCTCGCCGTCGGCGCGTGCGGCACGCCAGGGCGTCAATCCGCGCACCGGCGAGCGCGTGCAGATCGCCGCGACGACGGTTCCGAAGTTCTCGGCGGGCAGCCAGCTCAAGGCCGCCCTCAAGAGCTAGGCAAGGGCCCGGCTGAGCTCAGACGGAGGGCGGCGAAAGCCGCCCTCCGTCTCTCAACCGGGGAGCACCTTCGACGCGCGCCGCCGGAGGCGTTACGGTTCCTGGCGATGGCCGTTGCGACCATGACGTTCGCCGACCGGGTCGCCGCCGAGGTGGAGCGCAAGCGTTCGCAGCTCGTCGTCGGTCTCGACCCGCGCATCGACCTGATGCCGGTCGAGCTCCGCGGGGACGTGGCGCGCTTCTGCTGCGGGCTCGTCGACGCCGTCGCACCGCATGCCGTGGCGGTCAAGCCGCAACTTGCGTTCTTCGAGGCGCTCGGGCCCGCGGGCATGGCGGCGTTCGACCAGGTCTGCATCTACGCCCGCCGGGCGGGCCTGCTCGTGATCGCCGACGGCAAGCGCGGCGACATCGGCTCCACCGCCCGCGCCTACTGCGAGGCCTACCTCGAAGGCGAGCCGCCGCGTGCGGACGCGCTCACGGTCAACCCGTGGCTCGGCCGCGACGCGATCGAACCGTTCCTCGGCGCCGTGCGCCGGGGTGGCGTGGGGATCTTCGTGCTGGTGCGCACGTCGAACGCCGGCGGCGACCTCCAGGACGCGGTGCTGAAGGACGGCCGCCCGATGTGGCATCACGTGGCGGCACTCGTCGACGAATGGGGAGAGGGCACCGCGGGCGAAGTCGGCCTCTCGTCGGTCGGCGCAGTCGTGGGCGCGACCCACCCGCGCGCCGTCGCGGAGGCGCGCAAGCTGATGCCGCGCACGATCCTGCTCCTGCCCGGCGTCGGCGCCCAGGGCGGCTCGATCTCCGACCTCACCCGAGCGTTCCAGAGCGGCCCCGCGAGCGCGCTCGTCAACGCCGCGCGCTCGATCGACTACGCATTCCGTGACAGCGGCTCCGACTACCGCGAGGCTGCCGGCGCCGAGGCGGCGCGGCTCAAGCAAGAGATCTGGGCCGCGTCCGGTTGGTGATGCTGCCCGAGGCGTGGCGGCGGTACGTCGCTCCGGCCGCGTTCCTGCTCGCAGCCACGATCGCGATCGTTCTCATCCGCTCCGGCATCGAGGCCGGGCATGCGCCGTCGTCATCGACGACCGGCGTGCTCACGCTACGGACCACCCCGAAGCGCGTCGCCACGACGCCCACGACCACGGGTGCGGCTGCGACGCCGGCGGCGCCGCGATTCTGGACCGTGCGAGCCGGGGATACGTTCGGGGTGATCTCCACGAAGAGCGGTGTGCCGGTTGTGACGATCGAGCAGCTCAACCCGACCGTCCACTCGACCTCGCTCTACATCGGCCAGAAGATCCGCCTCAGATGAGGCGGGTGCTCAGACCTGGCGAGGTGCCCGGCAGGGTCGAGATCCGTGCAGGAGACGGCTTGTCGGTCGGCGCGCGCCCGACGCGTCCCACACGATTAACAAACCAGGTCTCGCAGGCCGTCTAGGGTGGTACGCCGGCAGGACGCTGCACCATCTCGTCCACCTGCTCTAGCGACATGATTGTCACAGTCACACTCAACGCTGCAATCGACCGGACACTGACCGTGCCGAACTTCCAGCGCGGGCAGAGGCATCGTGCGAGCGCGGGCATCACGCTCGCGGGCGGCAAGGGCATCAACGTCGCGCGTGCGCTCAAGGCCCTCGGCATTCCGGTGGTCGCGACCGGCTTCGTCGGCGGCGACACGGGGACCCGGATCGTCGAGCATCTGACCGAGGAGGCGATCCTGAACGACTTCGTGCACATTGCCGGCGAGTCGCGGACCTCGACGGCCGTCGTCGATCCGACCGGGGGCAGCTACACGGAGATCAACGAGTGGGGCCCGGCGGTGAGCGCCGAGGAGCTCGAGGCGCTGCTCGAGAAGTTGCGGTACCTGACGCAGGGGGCCGAGCTCGTCGTGTTCGCCGGCTCACTGCCTCGCGACGTACCCGACGACTTCTACGCCGAGGCGGCTCGCGAGCTCTCGCGGCGGCAGGTACCGATCGTGCTCGACATCGAAGGCGAGCCGCTACGCCTGGCCGTCGAGGCAGAGCCGTTCCTCGTCTCCCCGAACCAGAGCGAGGCCGAGGCGCTGGTGGGGCAGGAGTTCCACGACGACGAGGACTTTCGCATCGCGCTCGAATCGATCGCCGACATGGGCGCGCGCAGCGTCCTCATCACCACCGAGCGCGGGTGTGTCGCGCTCCTGCGCGAAGAGCGGGAGGCGCAGCGGTTCCGTGCGTTCGCCCCGCGCGTCGAACCGGTCTCGGCGGTGGGCTCGGGCGACGTGCTGCTCGCCGGCTATCTGGCCGGGCGCCACGTCGGCCGCACGCACGAAGAGTCGCTGCGCAGCGCCGTGGCGGCAGGGGCGGCGTCGACGCTCGAGGTCGGCGCGGGCCGCTTCGACCCGAGGCAGGCTGCCCGGCTTCAGGCAGGCGTCGAGCTCACCGAGCTCGAGCCGGTCGAGGCCTGAACCTCCCGCTGGCTCTCATCCGTCGACACCGGTACCCTTCCCGGATGGACGTCGAGAAGCTCGGGCTCGAGCCCCTGGACACGAGCCTTCCGCCCAAGTTCGCCAAGGAGGGTCTCACCTTCGACGACGTCCTCCTCGTGCCCGCCGAGTCTTCGGTGCTCCCGAATGCCGTGTCCACGGCCACACGGCTGACGCGAACGGTCGTGCTCGAGGTTCCCGTCGTCTCCGCGGCCATGGACACCGTCACCGAGGCTCGGATGGCGATCGCGCTCGCACGCGAGGGGGGCCTCGGGATCCTGCAGCGCAACCTGTCGATCGACGGCCAGGTTGGCGAGGTCGACAAGGTCAAGCGCTCGGAGGCCGGGATGATCGTCGAGCCGGTCACGCTCCCGCCCGAGGCGCTTGTGTCGGACGCGGTCGAGTTGATGGAGCGCTACCACATCTCCGGCGTTCCGATCACGACTGAGGACGGCACGCTCGTCGGCATCCTCACCAATCGCGACCTGCGGTTCGAGCGCGACCACGCGCAGCCGGTCAGCGCATTGATGACGGCGCGCGATCTCGTCACCGCGCCGATCGGCACCACCCTCGCCGAAGCCGAGCAACTGCTGCACCGCCATCGCATCGAGAAGCTCCCGATCGTCGATGCTGCCGGGCGGATCAAGGGACTGATCACCGTGAAGGACATCCAGAAGCGCGTCGAGTTCCCCCAGGCGACCAAGGACACGCAGGGCCGCCTGCGCGTCGGTGCCGCGGTCGGTGTCGGGGTCGACGCATTCGAGCGCGCGCAGGCCCTGATCGCCGCCGGAGCCGACGTGCTCGTCGTCGATACCGCGCACGGTCACTCGCGCGGCGTGATCGACATGGTTGCGCGCATCGCGGGCCTCTCGGGCGAGTTCGAGGTGATCGCCGGCAACATCGCGACGCCCGAGGCCGCCGAGGCGTTGATCGACGCCGGCGCCGACGGTGTGAAGGTAGGGATTGGCCCGGGGTGCTTTGCAGCCGGTACCCGGGTGCTGATGGCAAATGCGATGTACAAGAACATCGAGGACGTTGTCGCCGGCGATCGGGTGATCAACATGCATGGCGATCCGGTGACCGTGAAGAAGTCCTGGTGTACCGGCATCCGAGAGGTCGTCGCGATCCGGCACGTTGCAAGCGGCAATGAGACCGTCGTCACGCCCGACCACAGTTTCTTCGTCGGCGACCTCAGTTCGGTGGCCGCCACGACCACAGCCTCGCGCGGATACGCACGCGTTCTCGAGCGGCCCACGAAGACCGGCGATTCGAAGTTGCGCTGGAAGGAAGTCGCCTCTGCGCCTGACGACGTGTTCCTGGCGCCTCGCTGGGTGGCGTTCGAGCTGTCTGACGAATTGCACGTCGATCTGCATGACTTCGCTCTGCGCAAATCCAGCTTGGCGCGCTATCGAACCGAGATTCGCGAGTCGTATTCGCTCGGTTACCTGTTCGGGACGTTTCTCGGCGACGGCGACGCATTCCTGAATTCGAATGGGCGGTCGCAGATCGGGCGGGTGGCTTGGTCATTCGGCCCCGATGAGGAAGCCGTTGCAACCAAGCTTGTCGACGCGGTAGAGGAGGTGACCGGTGTTCGCCCTTCGGTCAAGCGCGACCGCGTGATCCGTGTCTACTTGTTCTCGCTCCAGTGGGCGCGCTTGCTCGATCGGTTCGGAAAGCGTCACGAGAAGCACTTGCCGGACGAATACCTGTGCCACGATCCCCGCTTCCTGCGCGGTCTGCTCGACGGACTCGTCGACAGTGACGGATATGTAGAACCCGAGGGCCGGGTCTGCTTTCGGAACACCTCGCAGCGGCTCACGGAACTCTTCGGTGTGCTGTGCTTCCTCCTGCACGGCTCGTTCCCCAGCGTCAGGCGTGAGCCTGGTACCGCAGGAAAGCTCACCGGGACGCAATCAGATCGCTGTCGTGACTCGTTCAAGGCGAGGCTCGACACCACGCACGCCAAACGTCATCTCGAGGAGTTCCATGTCGTCAAGCAGCTCGGCCGGCGCGACCTCGGGGTAGCCGTGCCGGTCTACGACATCGAGGTCGATTGTCCGACGCACAGCTTCGTCGCAGACAACGCGATCGTTCACAATTCGATCTGCACGACGCGCGTCGTGGCCGGTGTCGGCGTTCCGCAGATCACGGCGATCTACGACGTCGCCGACGCAGCGTCGCGGCACGGCGTGCCGGTGATCGCGGACGGCGGCATGACGTCGTCCGGTGACGTCGCGAAGGCGATCGCTGCCGGCGCGGACTGCGTGATGCTCGGATCGATGCTCGCAGGCACCGACGAGTCGCCGGGCGACGTGATCTTGGCGCGCGGCGAGCGGTACAAGGAGTACCGCGGCATGGCATCGATCGGCGCGATGCGCCGCGGCTACTCGAAGGACCGCTACTTCCAGGGCGACGTGGAAGACGTCGAGAAGCTCGTCGCCGAGGGCATCGAGGGACGCGTTCCGTACAAGGGGCCGCTCGCGGGCGTGCTGCACCAGGTCGTCGGCGGTCTCCGCCAGGCGATGGGCTACTGCGGCGCCCCGACGATCGACGCCATGAAGTCCGCGCGCTTCGTGCGCATCACCGGTGCTGGGCTGCGCGAGTCGCATCCGCACGACATCACGATCACAAAGGACGCTCCCAATTACCGGCGCGGCTGAGGTCGTGCCGCTCCACCCGGCGCCGCTTCTTCCCGAGGAGCGGCCGGTACTCGTAGTCGACTTCGGCGGTCAGTACTCGCAGTTGATCGCGCGCCGCGTGCGCGAGGCGCGCGTCTACTCCGAGCTTGTCTCGCACCGCTCGCCGGTCGAGGAGATCCGCCGGCGGAACCCGATCGCCCTGATCCTGTCGGGCGGGCCTGCGTCGGTCTACGTCGACGGTGCTCCGAGGCTGGACCCGGCGATCTTCGACCTGGGCATCCCGACGCTCGGGATCTGTTACGGCGCGCAGCTGCTTGCGCTCGACCTGGGCGGGCGCGTCGACAAGACCGACGCGGGCGAGTACGGCAAGGTCGAGCTGCACACCACGGAGGGCTCGCTCTTCGTCGCGCTGCCGGAGCAGCAGACGGCCTGGATGTCGCATCGCGACACGGTCGTCGAGCCCCCGGCAGGCGCCCGCATCGTCGCCACGTCGGAGCACACGCCGGTCGCCGCGTTCGAGGACCCGGTCCGGAAGCGCTACGGCGTGCAGTTCCATCCCGAGGTCGCGCACACGCCCTACGGGCAGGACGTGCTCAAGAACTTCCTGTACGAGATCGCGGGCGCGGTTCCCGCCTGGACACCTGCGGCCGTGATCGAGGAGCAGGTCGAGCGGATCCGTGCGCAGATCGGAGACGACCGTGTGCTGTGCGCCCTCTCGGGCGGTGTCGACTCGGCGGTGGCCGCGCTGCTCGTGCACAAGGCGGTCGGCGAGCAGCTCACATGCGTCTTCGTCGACCACGGCCTGTTGCGCAAGGGCGAGGCCGAGCAGGTCGTCGACACGTTCGGCGGCATGTTCCACGTGCCGCTGGTGCACGTGCAGGCGCAGCAGCGCTTCCTCGGGAAGCTGGCCGGCGTGACCGATCCCGAGCAGAAGCGGAAGATCATCGGCGAGGAGTTCATCCGCGTCTTCGAACACGAGGCGCGCGGGCTCGGTGACGTCACGTGGCTCGTGCAGGGAACGCTCTATTCGGACGTGATCGAGTCGGGCGGCACCGACGGGGTCGCCGAGACGATCAAGTCGCACCACAACGTGGGCGGGCTGCCGGCCGACATGAAGATGAAGCTCGTCGAGCCGCTGCGCCTGCTCTTCAAGGACGAGGTGCGTCGGGTCGGCGAGGAGCTCGGGATGCCCGAGCGGATGGTCTGGCGCCAGCCGTTCCCGGGGCCGGGCCTGGCGATCCGCATCATCGGCGATGTCACCGAAGAGCGGCTCGAGATCCTGCGCGAAGCGGATGCGATCCTCCAGGACGAGGTTCGCAAGGCAGGCCTCTATCGCAACCTGTGGCAGAGCTTCTGCGTCCTGCCGGCGATCCGCTCGGTGGGCGTGCAAGGCGACTCGCGCACGTACGGCTACCCGATCGCAATCCGCGCGGTGACCTCCGAGGACGCGATGACCGCCGACTGGGCGCGGCTCCCCTACGACCTGATCGAGCTCGTCTCGTCACGGATCATCAACGAGATTTCCGCGGTGAACCGCGTGGTGCTCGACGTGACGTCGAAGCCGCCGGCGACGATCGAGTGGGAGTAAGCGGCACGCCCCCATACCGGATCGAGACCGAGCGTCTCGTGATCCGCTGCTACGACCCGCGCGACGCGGCGCTCCTGAAGGACGCCGTCGACTCGAGCCTCGACCACCTGCGGCCGTGGATGCCGTGGGCAAAGTACGAGCCGCAGACGCTCGCGGAGAAGGTCGAGCTGCTTCGCACCTTCCGCGGCGCCTTCGACCGCGACGAGAACTACGTCTACGGCGTGTTCTCGCGTGACGAGTCGCGCCAGCTCGGAGGGACGGGGCTTCACCCGCGCGGTGGGGTGGGCTCGCTCGAGATCGGCTACTGGATCCGCGTGGACGCCACCGGACAGGGCTACGCGACCGAGCTGACGGCGGTGCTGACCCGGGTGGCGTTCGAGCTCTGTGCGCTTGGGCGCGTCGACGTGCAGGTCGAGCCGGGCAACGCCGCGAGCGTCAAGGTCCCCCTCAAGCTCGGCTTCACGCACGAAGGGACGTTGCGCCGCCGCCTCGAGCCGCGCGACCAGGGCGAGCCCCGGGCCGACTCGATGCTGTTCACGATGCTTCGCGAGGAGCTCGACGCTTCGCCGTGTCTCGCCTACGAGTACGTCGCCTACGACATCGTCGGCAACCGCCTGGGTGTCTAGGGTCCGCCGCGGACGTACACGACCTGCCCCGAGACGTAGCTCGCGTCCTCGGAGCAGAGGTAGGCGATCAGGCCCGCGACGTCCTCGGGCTGGCCGACGCGCCGCAGCGGCACCTGCTCGGAGACCGCCTCCATGAACTTGTCGAACGGCACGCCCATCCGCTCGGCCGTCTGCTGCGTCATCGCCGTTGCGATGAAACCGGGCGCAACGCAGTTCACGTTCACGTTGTAGGGGCCGAGCTCGATCGCAAGTGTCTTCGTCATGCCCTGCAGCCCGGCCTTTGCGGTCGAGTAGTTCGTCTGGCCGCGGTTGCCGAGGGCCGAAGTCGACGAGATCAGCACCATCTTGCCGCTCTGCTGGGCGACCATCTGCTTCTGAGCCGCGCGCACGGCGTAGAAGGTCCCCTTCAGGTGCGTGTCGATCACCGCGTCCCAGTCGTCGTCGGTCATCTTGAAGAGCAGGTTGTCGCGGATGATCCCCGCGCACGTCACGAGCACGTCGAGCGATCCGCCCGCGCCGGTTGCCGCTTCGACCGCCGCCTCGACGTCTTCGCGCCGCGTCACGTCGCAGCGAACCGCGTGACCGCCGATCCGTTGAGCCGTCTCCTGCGCGGCCGTCTCGTCGAAGTCCGCGACGACGACCGTCGCTCCTTCCGACGCGAGCCGGGCCGCCGTCGCCGCGCCGATGCCCTTCGCCCCGCCCGTCACCAGTGCTGTCTTTCCTTGGAATCTGGTCATGGCGCCGACGATATACCGGCAGCGGTGGTGACCGGCGGGTAGCGCGCACGCACCTCGTCGACGAACCCGGCGAGGCGCTCGGCGATCGCGGCATCCTCGATCTCGAGCACGTTCTCCGCGTTCTTCTCCCCACTGCGTGAGAGGTTGAACGATCCGACGAACACCGTGTCGTCGCAGATGCACACCTTCGCGTGCATGAAGTCGTGCACCGTACCGTTGCCGTACGGCGTCGACAGCTTGCCGCTGAACGGGCCCGTCATCACGCGCTCGAGCAACGGCAGCTTCCACGAGACGTTGCCGTTCGCGTGCCATTGCTGAATCACCTCGTGGATCTGCGTCACGTCCACGCAGCCGGCGACGTCGACACGCTTGTCGGCGATCACCTGCGCGAGCGTCCCGAGCACCGGGCCGGTGGTGATCACCGGCGAGCAGATCCGGACGCGGCGGCGCGCGCGGTGGATCAGCTTCGCGATGCGCATCGACAGGTCCTCACCGTGACCAGGCGTGAACCAGGCGCGGATGCCGTCGTCCCAGCGCGGGTCGACGTAGCCGCTGCGCTCGACGTTCTCGGTCGTCCAGAGCTGGTCGAAGTCGATGCGATACGCCTTCGCGATCGCCTCCGAGTGCACGATCGCGACGACGTTCTCCTGTCGCGACCACGAGTCGTCCGTCCAGTTCAACGAGCCGGTCCAGATGTCGGCCCCGTCGCGGATGACGTACTTGTGATGCATCAGGTCGGGAACGCCGGCGACGGGCTTCCCTTCGATGGGCAGAGACGCGATCAGCTGCGCGTCGGGCTCGGGAGGCGGCGGCACCGGGATCGGTAGCGCGTGGTCGACGTTGTAGGCAAACCGCGTGTGCACGCCGCGGGCTGTGGCGCGCCGGAACGCGTCGCCGACGATCGCCGCCGTCTCGTCACCGAGGTTGAAGTCGTACTGCGCCAGATCGAGCGTGTGCTGGGCGCCGTCGAGGAAGCCGGCCACCGCGTGCGCGATCTCCGCCGGCTGCTGCCCGCCGTCCGTCAAAGTGCGGATCTCGATGCGCTCGCTCATTGGTCGGCTCGCTGCTGCCCGGATCGGGCAGACGACGAACTTCTACAGGGACGGGCCGGGCGCTGCATGGTCTAATCGGCGTGTGACGACGGTCGGCGGGAAGGGTGTGGCGGTCGCGCACCCTCGCCCAGCAGGGGATCCTGACCGCTGCTACCATTCCGCCCCGGCGGACGACTGGTTCGCCCTTTCTCCGTATGAAGACCTACAACGCCAAGCCCGGCGAGATCGCGCGCGACTGGTATGTCGTGGACGCCGAGGGGAAGACCCTGGGCCGGATCGCGACGCAGATCGCCGATCGCTTGCGCGGCAAGGGCAAGCCCACCTTCACGCCGCATGTCGACACCGGTGACTTCGTCGTGGTCGTGAACGCCGAGAAGATCGCCGTCACCGGCAAGAAGCTCGACGAGAAGATGTACTACAAGCATTCCGGCTATCCCGGCGGGTTGCGCGAACGAACGCTTCGCCAGCAGCTCGAGCGGCAGCCGACGGAAGTGTTGCGCAAGGCCGTCAAGGGGATGCTTCCCCGGAACAAGCTCGGCCGTGCGCAGTTGACCAAGCTCAAGATCTATGCGGGCCCTGAGCATCCCCACGATGCGCAGGCTCCAACTCCCCTCGAGGTGTAAGCACATGGCGACTCCAGCTCAGTATCTCGGCACCGGCAAGCGCAAGACGTCCGTCGCGCGCGTGATCTTGCGGCCCGGCGACGGCGCAACCTGGGTCAACGGCAAGACGATCGAGGAGTACTTCCCGCGCATGGTCCATCGCATGCTCGCGACTGCCCCGCTGAAGACGGCCGGGCTCGACGGGCAGTACGACCTCCGCGTCCGCGTCCACGGCGGCGGGCCCTCCGGGCAGGCCGGCGCGTTGCGGCACGGCATCGCCCGCGCTCTCGTCGAGGTGAACCCGGAGCTGCGGGTGCCGTTGAAGCGGGCTGGCTACCTCACGCGCGACGCGCGCGTGGTGGAGCGCAAGAAGGCTGGTCTGCACAAGGCGCGCAAGGCGCCGCAGTTCAGTAAGCGCTAGCGCGCCCTCGCTCGTGACGCGCAGGTACTTCGGCACCGATGGTGTTCGTGGCATCGTGGGCGAGTCCCTGACGTCCGAGCTCGTCGAGCGGCTTGGCCGGGCGGCCTCGCTCTGGTCCGGCGCGTCGAGAGTGTTCGTGGGTCGCGACACGCGCGCCTCGGGCGCCGAACTGGAAGAGGCGTTCGCGCGGGGCGTGATCTCGGCCGGCGCCGACTGCATTCTTGGCGGGGTTCTGCCGACACCGGCGGTGGCACTGCTCGCACTCGACCTCGGCGTTGTCATCTCCGCTTCGCACAATCCGCCGGAGTACAACGGTGTCAAGTTCTTCGACGCACAGAGGCACAAGCTGTCCGACACGTCGGAGGAGCAGATCGAGGAGCTGCTCGCGGCTGCCCCGGGCGCCGACCAGGGCAAGATCGAGCGGGTCGAGGTTGCAACCGACTCCTACCTCGAGCACATCCTCGAGCGCTTTGGTTCGGACCTCTCAGGTCTGCGGGTTGCCGTCGACTGCGCCAACGGCGCGTATGCAGGGCTTGCTCCGCAGGCGTTCGAGCGCTGCGGAGCCGAGGTGGTCGCGATCGGCAACGATCCGGACGGCACCAACATCAACGTCGGCTGCGGTGCAACGGATCTCACGCTGTTGCAGCAGACCGTTGTCGAGGGCGGCTTCGATCTTGGCGTCGCTTTCGACGGTGATGGAGACCGGATGCTCGCGGTCGACGAGAACGGCGACGCGATCGACGGTGATCAGATCATCGCGATCCTCGCGCTCGATCAGGACGTCGACCAGGTCGCGGTGACGGTGATGGCGAATCTTGGCTTCCATGCGCTGATGCGCGAGCGCGGTATCCGCGTGCACACGACCGACGTCGGCGATCGCTACGTGATGGAGGCCCTGCAGCGCGAGGGTGCGGTGCTCGGAGGCGAGCAGTCCGGCCACGTCATCTACCTGCGCGAGCACGTGACCGGGGACGGCCTCGCGGCAGGGTTGCTCCTCTGCGCCGCGCTCAAGGGCCGCACGTTGAGCCAGGCGGCTGCTGTGATGACCCGCTGGCCGCAGGCCAAGGAAAACGTGCGCGTTACCGACCGCGAGTTGACGCAGGCGGTGCGCGACGAGGTCGAGCGCCTGAATCGCGAGTGGGGCGGCCACGGCAGGGCCCTCGTCCGGCCGTCGGGCACGGAGCCCTTGATCCGGGTGCTCGTCGAGGCGGAGAATGCCGAGGTGGCCAGGGAGGCCTGTGCTAGCATCGCAGCGCTCGTGCGACGAGAGCTCGGCTGACCGCCCCGAAGACGGGATCGGCCCACAGCCGGGCTTTTGCGTTTCCAGGACACTTTTCGGGGGCAATTTCCGGTATTTCGCCGGGTAGGAAAGGAGGCTCCGGATGTGCGGGATCATCGGATACGTCGGTAGCCGGGCCTCGAAGCCGCTGCTGCTGCACGGGCTCCAGCGTCTGGAGTACCGCGGGTACGACTCGGCCGGCATCGTCTTTCTCGAAGAAGGCGGGCTCGAGTACGTCCGCGCGGTCGGCAACCTTGCCAACCTGAAGCAGGCGGCCGGCTCGAACGGCTCCGTCTCGACCACCGGCCTCGGGCACACCCGCTGGGCGACGCACGGCGGCGTCACCGAGCAGAACGCGCACCCGCTCACTGCGTGCGACGACCAGAAGCTGGCGATCGTCCTGAACGGGATCGTCGAGAACTATCGCGAGCTGCGCGAGGAGCTGCAGGCCGCCGGGCACGCTTTTAGCTCCGAGACCGACGCGGAGGTCGTCGCGCACCTGCTCGAGGAAGCCTACGACGGCGACCTCGTCGAGACCGTGCGCGCGGCATACGCGCGCCTCGAAGGGCACTTCACCTTCGTGCTCATCCACAAGGATCACCCGAACCACCTCGTCGGGGTGCGCAACCAGACGCCGATGGTTGTCGGACTCGGGGAGGGAGAGAATTTCCTCGCCTCGAACCTTGCCGCGTTCCTTGCCGAGACGCGCCGCGTGCAGTTCCCGAATGACGGTGAGATCGCGTCGATCACGCCTATGGGTGTCGTCTTCACCGACGCGCTCAGCGGCAAGGTGGTCGAGCACGACGTCGTCGAGGTCGACTGGGACGACGACGCGGCCGAGCGCTCCGGTTACGAGACGTTCATGCTCAAGGAAATCTTCGAGCAGCCGGAAGGCGTCGCGGAGACGATCGGCGATCGTGTTCGCCACGGGCACCTCGTGCTCGAGGGCCTCGGGATGACCGAGGACGAGTTGCGCGACCTGCGCCGCATCGTCATCGTCGCCTGCGGCACCTCCTACCATGCGGCCGTCGTCGGTCGCTACGTGATCGAGGAGTGGGCGCGCGTGCCGGTCGAGCCCGACGCCGCGAGCGAGTGGATCTACCGCAACCCGGTGATCGATCCAGGAACGCTCGTGATCGGCATCTCTCAGTCCGGCGAGACGCGCGACACGATCCAGGCGATGAAGCTGGCGCGCGAGAAGGGCGCCCGCACGGTCGCAATCACGAACATGATGGGCTCGCAGATCACCCGCGAGGTCGACTCGGTGCTCTATACGCGCACAGGGCTCGAGGTCGGGGTCGCCGCGTCGAAGACGTTCACCGCGCAGATCGCGATTCTCTATCTGATCGGCCTGAAGCTCGCGCAGTGCCGTGGCACGCTGCCGAAGGAGGAGGTCGAGTTCATCCTCGACGAGGTCTACGACCTGCCGTCGAAGATGCAGCGGTTCCTCGACGCCGACCATCCGATCGAAGAGATCGCGCAGCGGTTCCACGACAGACCGTTCTTCCTGTACCTCGGCAGGCATATCGGGCTGCCGGTCGCACTCGAGGGTGCGCTGAAGCTGAAGGAGATCTCGTACATCCCCACGGAGGCGTACTCGGCGGGCGAGATGAAACACGGGCCGATCGCCCTGCTCGAAGAGGGAACTCCGGTC
Organism: Gaiellaceae bacterium; assembly: GCA_035534955.1. Classification (GTDB taxonomy): domain Bacteria; phylum Actinomycetota; class Thermoleophilia; order Gaiellales; family Gaiellaceae; genus PALSA-600. The sequence continues at coordinate 21,279 of DATLQV010000091.1, read as the reverse complement.
GTCGTCGTCGCGACGCGGATCCACGTGTACGACAAGCTCGTCTCCAACATTCAGGAGACGCGGGCACGCGGCGCCCACGTGATCGCGATCGCCACGGACGGCAACGAGGACATCCAGCATCACGCGGACGACGTGATCTACGTGCCGCACTCGCCGGCCTTTCTCCAGGCGGCGCTCGCGATCCTGCCGCTGCAGCTGCTTGCCTACCGGATCGCGCGCCTGCGCGGGCTGAACGTCGACCAGCCGCGGAACCTGGCCAAGACCGTCACGGTCGAGTAACGAACCCCCAACGGGGCGGCCGCCGCGGCTGCGGCACCGGGCTGGCCGCCCCGTTCAGGGACAGGGCAACGCAGCGAGAAGACAGACGCACGCGTTCCAATTCCCATCTTTGCAGGAGTGTTGACCAAAGTCCATCCCCGATGCGGGTTGCGCGGCTACACCCCGAGCGAGGTCTCGATGAACGCTCGGGCGGCCGGAGCTGCGTAGCGGTCGCGGTGGCGGCCAAGGGCGATCACGCGTGGTGCGACGGCGCCCTCGAGGCCGACGGCCACGATTCGGGGATCGCTCGTCTCGACCGTGAGCAGCGGCACGATCGCATTGCCCATACCGGCGGCGACGAGTCCCTGCACGGTCTGGTTGTCGTTCGAGCGAAACGCCCAGTTCGGCTCGACCCGGGCGGCGCGAAATGCGGCTTCGATCGGGTCCATGGAATTGCCGGACCGAAACCCGATCAGTGGCTGCTGCGCGATCTTTCGCAGCGACGGCGGCCCGGCTGCGAGGGGGGAGCCGGCGGCGACGACGAGCACGTACGGGTCGCGCAGCAGTTCGAACGTCTCGAGCGGTGCGTCCCCGACCGGAGGCAAGACGAAGCCCACGTCGATCTCGCCGCGTTCGAGCGCGTCCGCGATCTCCTCGTCGTCGTGTTCCTCCAGCATCACGTCGATTCGCGGCCACTGCGCGGTGAAACGGCGCATGATCTCCGGCAGGAGCCGCGCGCCGGCCGACTGGAAGGTGCCGATCCGCAACGTCCCCGCCTCGCCGGCGCGCAGCGCGTTCAGGTCGGCCTGGGCAGCCTCGAGCCGTGCGACGATCGAGTCGGCGTGACGAAGCAGCAGGTGCCCTGCCTCGGTCAAGGAGACCGGCCGCGGACCGCCCGGCCGCTCGACGAGTTGCTCGCCGACGATGCGCTCGAGGGTCGCGATCTGCTGGCTGATCGCCGACTGGGTGTAGCCGAGCGCCAGTGCCGCGCGTCCGAAGGAGCCCTCGCCGGCGACGGCCCGGAGAGCTGCGAAATGTCGCACCTCGACCCCGAGCCAACTATCAGGTTCCATAATCAATATCAACAGTATCACGATTTGCACTGATAGTCTCCGCGCGGCACCATGCAGGCATGACCGCTATCGCCTTCCTCGTCGCCTTCATCGGCATCTGCGTGCTGGCCGCCCGTTACGGGGCCGACTCGCGCTCCGACCGCCCCGGCCGCCAGTTCTAGACCGCGGCCGCGCGCACCGGCCGCGCTGCGCCTCCCGGCCGGCGGAGCCGGCCGCCGGTTCAGGCTGCGCTGGCGCGCCGCTGCCAGCGCTCGCTCCACGACTCGCGCGTGAGCGAGGACATGACGGCTCGCTGAACGAGCCTGCCACCGCGGTCCCGTCCGAGCAGGTGAACCCGGAGCGCGATCGCACCCAGCGGCACCTCGACCGACGTGGCAGTGGCTGGAAGCTCGAGCTCGGCGCGAACGGCGTAAACCCCGCGCGGCCCGGTGCGCTCGCTGAACCGCACCTCCCACACCGAAACGCCCGCCGAGCCCTCCCAGCGGAGGATAAATGCCTCGCCGTCTCGCTCGCGCCGCACGTCCATGTTGCCGGTGATCGTCGGCCGGTCGCGTAGGGCTGCCGGCCGGCTTCGCGCCGCCGCCGGCGGGGGTGCAACACGTGCCCGGGCGCGCTGCACGGATGCGAGCAGCTTCAGCTGCTCGAGCGCGCGGCGCTCGCGCACGGGATCGGCGTGCGCCCGCGGCTTCAGAGCGACGGCCTTCACCCTCGCTTCGAGCACGGACCAGTCGGGTACGCGCCCCGCCGCGATGCTGGTGCGCGCCTGGTCGAGAATGGCTCCGTACTCGTCCACGGCGGCACGTTAGTCGTCAGCCGAGCGCCGGAGCCGCTTGGTCTGACCGCGGCGCTTCTTGTCGTCGAGCCGCCGCTCCTGTGACGCTGCGGTGGGCTTGGTCGGGCGCCGCTGCCGCCGCACTTTCGTTGCCGCGCGCAGCTGTTCGACGATTCGCTCGGTTGCGAGCATGCGGTTCCGCAGCTGCGAGCGCTCGTCCTGCGCGACCGCACGCACGACCGGGCCGAGCCGGTCCAGCACTCGCCGCCGCTCGGCGGCGGTCAGGCCGGCCGACTCTTCGACGTCGAAGAGCGCCTCGACGCGTGTCGAGCTCTTCTGCGCGTGCTGGCCCCCGGGGCCGCTCGAACGCGAGAAGCGGAAAGCGATCTCGGAGCGAATAGACTCGACGTCCATGGCGGCAATTCTCCTTGACGTGGACGGTGTGCTGCACGTTTCGGGTGCGCCGATCGCCGGGGCGGTCTCCGCGGTGCGCACCTTGCGCGAGGCGGGGCACCGGTTGCGTTTCGTCACGAACTCCACCACGCGCTCGCGACTTCAGCTCACCGAGCAGCTTCAACTGATGGGATTCGATCTCGTCGAGGACGAACTGCAGACGACCGGTGCTGTCGCGTCGCGGACGCTGGCCGGCAAGCGCACTCTCGCATTGACGATGCCGGGAATCCTCGACGATCTCGAGGACGTGCAGCTCGTGGGCATGAACGTCGATGCGGTACTGATCGGCGGCGCCGACGAAGGCGAGGAGGTCGGCCGGATCTTCTCCTACCTGAACCTGAACCGCGCGTTCCACGAGCTCGACGCCGGTGCCGAGCTCTACTGCCTCCACAAGAACAGGTGGTGGCAGACGGCAGACGGCCCGCGGCTCGACACCGGCATGTTCGTGGCCGGCCTCGAGTACGCGGCCGATACCGAGGCAACGGTCCTCGGCAAGCCGTCGAGCGCCTACTTCACCGCGGCGCTCGAGGCACTCGACGCCGAGCCCGACATGACCTGGATGATCAGCGATGACCTCGAGGGCGACATCGTCGGCGGGCACAAGTTCGGCATGAAGACGATTCTCGTGCGAACCGGCAAGTTCCGCCCCGACGAGGTCGAGCGATCGGTGATCCAGCCCGACGGCATCGTCTCCTCGCTCGCGCAACTCCCGAACTGGCTCGAAGCGAACCTGTAAGTGCCTTCTGGAGAAGCGCCAATGCTGCGCGTCGGCGTCGACCTGATCGAGATCGAACGAATCCGCGATGCGCTTGCGCGGCACGGCGACGACTTCAAGGAGCGCTGCTTCACCGAGGCGGAGCGCGCCTACTGCGATTCGAAGCCGAACCCGCCGCAGCACTACGCCGGCCGGTTCGCTGCCAAGGAAGCGGTCGGTAAGGCGCTCGGCTCGGGGGTGTACTTCACCTGGAAGGAGATCGAAGTCCGGGGGCGTCCGAAGCCCGGCGTCCACCTCTCGGGTCGCACGGCGGCGTGGGCGGAAAAAGTCGGCGCCGGCAGGATCGAGCTTTCGATGACGCATTCGCGTGAGCTGGCGGCGGCGGTTGCAGTTGTGGTGGACGCCGGACACGACGCCGTCCCGGCGGTCGCGGTGGTGGTGGACGCGTGAGGCTGCAGGCGCTGCTCACGGCCGACGAGACGAGTCGCGCCGAAGAGGCTCACCAGGGCTCGCTGGAGGAGCTGATGGAACGCGCGGGCACCGCCGTCGCCGAGCTCGTGCTGCGCCAGTTCCCGGGGACGGTGACGGTCGTGTGCGGCCAGGGCCTGAACGGTGGTGACGGCAAGGTCTGCGCGCGCATCCTCGGTGACGCGGGGCGCGAAGTGCACATCGTCGACGGTGTCGGCGACCTCGGCGAGCCGGACGTGATCGTGGACGCGCTACTCGGGATCGGTCTGCGGGATGCTCCGCGCGAAGACGCGGCGCGGATGATCGACCTCATCAACGCGAGCGGACGGCCGGTGGTCGCAGTCGACGTGCCCTCGGGCGTCAACGCGTCGACCGGCGAGGTGCCCGGCGTCGCGGTGAACGCGACCGCGACCGTCACCTTCGGTGCTGCGAAGGTCGGGCTTGCGGTGGCTCCGGGTTGCTTGCACGCCGGCGCGGTGCAGATCGCTCCGATCGGGTTGCGGCCCCGCGACCACGAGCATGCGCTCGTCCCTGCCTCGGCGCTCCTCGAGGTGCCCCGAAAGAACCGGCAGTCGACGAAGTACACGGCGGGATCGGTGCTGATCGTCGGCGGCTCGCGCGGCCTCACCGGAGCGCCGATGCTCGCCGCGCTCGCCGCGTTCCGCGCGGATGCGGGCTACGTAGCGGTGGCGGCCCCCGAGTCGACGCTGCCGGTACTCGAGACGGTGCTCGTCGAGGCCGTCAAGCGCCCGTTGCCGGAGGACTCCTCCGGTCGCCTGCTACCGCGCGCGCTGGACGCGATTCTCGCCGCGGCCGAGAAGGCGGATGCGGTGGCGATCGGCCCGGGGCTCGGCCGCAGTGACGGCACCGTCGAGCTCGTCCGCATCCTGCTCGAGCAGCTCGAGCTGCCGGTCGTGCTCGACGCCGATGCGCTGTGGGGGCTCGAGCCGTTTGCGCGGGCCGCTCCGACGGTGCTGACGCCGCACAGCGGCGAGTTGGCCGGGCTCCTCGGCACCTCGAGCAGCGAGATCGACGCTCACCGGCTCGATGCGGCCCGCCGGGCCGCATCGCGGTTCGGCGCCGTCGTGCTGCTGAAGGGTGCCGACACGATCGTCGCCTCACCGCGCGAGGGTGTGCTCGTCGCCTCCTACGGCACACCGGCGCTCGCGACCGCCGGGTCGGGAGACGTGCTCACCGGGATCGTCGCGGCGTTCCTCGCGAAGGGAATGGACGCGCGCCTCGCGGCCGGAACCGCCGCCGTCGCGCACGGTGTCGCCGCCGAGCTCGTCGACCCGCAGCCGGGAGCAATCGCCTCGGACCTGCTGCCGGCGCTGCAGCGCGCCCTCGCCGGCCACGGCCTGCAACGCGCTCCCCTGCAGTGAGATCTGAGATCACAATCGACCTCGGCGCGTTGCGTCGCAACGTGCAGACGCTCGCGCGCGCGCTGGACGGCGCCGAGGTGTGGGCAGTCGTGAAGGCCGATGCGTACGGCCACGGTGCGGTCGACTGTGCGGGGGCGGCGCTCGGTGCCGGCGCAAAAACCCTGTGCGTCGCGACGGTGCCCGAGGCGCTTGTCCTGCGCGCCGAGCTGCCCAGTGCGCGCATTCTCGTCCTGGGGCCGGCGTCGAACCGTGAGGTCGCACAGGCCCGGGATGCCGGGCTCGCGCTCGTCGTGGCGAGCGACGAGATCCCGGAAGGTGTCGCCGTGCACGTGAAGCTCGACACCGGCATGGGGCGCTGGGGGATGTCGGAGCTCGGGTCGCCGTCACGCGAGGTCGTCGGTGTGATGACGCACCTTGCGACGGCCGACACGGATGCCGTCTTCGCACGCACGCAGGTGGAGCGCTTCCGCGCCGCCACCGAGCCGGTGGCGCATCTGATCCGGCACGTCGCGAACAGCGCCGCCGCTTTGCGGATCCCGGAAGCCCGTTTCGACGCTGCACGCTGCGGGATCGCCTTGTACGGCCTCTCGCCCTTCGGAACCGATCCCGCCGAGGACGGGCTCGCCCCGGTGCTTTCCTGGACGAGCGAGATCGCGCAGTCGAAGCTTCTGCGTGCGGGCGAGTCGACCGGCTACGGGCGGCGCTTCGTCGCCGAGCGAGACACGTGGATCGGGATCGTGCCCGTCGGCTATGCCGACGGATTCCGGCGCGACCTGACCGGCACGGAGGTGCGTGTCGGTGGCGAGCACCGTAAGGTGGTCGGCACCGTGTCGATGGATGCAACGGCAGTCGAGCTCGACCGCGAGCTGCCGCCGGGAACGCCGGTGACGATCGTGGGGCCCGGCGTCGCGCTCGAGGAGCACGCCCGCGTGGCGGGCACGATCACCTACGAGCTCGCCTGTGGAATCAATTCGGCGACGACGAGGGCACGCCGCGTCGTGCTGGACGCGGCATGACGAACGCGAAGCGGCGTGCGGAGTTGCAGGCGCAACGGGCCGAGGCGCTGGCGGCGCGGCTCGAGGAACTGCTCGTGGTCGAAGGCGACGAGCGGGTGCTCGACGTCGGCGCCGGCACCGGTGCGTTCGCATTCGCGATCGCGCCGCGGGTGCGCGAGGTGGTCGCGGTCGAGATCGACGAGGAGCTGGCGGGGCGGGCGAAAGCCGATGCGCCGCCGAACGTCGAGGTGGTCGTCGGTGACGGAGAGCACCTGCCCTTCGAGTCCTTCTCGTTCGACATCGCGGCCACGCTTCGGACGCTGCACCACACCCGCCGGCCCGAGTTGCTCGTCGCCGAGCTTGCGCGCGTCACCAAACCCGGCGGCACGATTCTCGTCGTCGACCAGCTTGCGCCCGCAGATCCGCTCGCCTCGTTCGAGCTGACGCGCTTCGAGCACGCGCGCGACCCGTCGACGACGCGGATCCTCGCCGACGCGGATCTGCGCGGACTGTTCGACTCGAACGGTCTCGTGCTCCGCCGAGAGCAGGTGGTGACGGAGCCGCGCGACATCGACGCCTACCTCGATCTGGCCGGCTGCGAAGGCCTCGAGCGCGAACGGGCCCGGAGGCTCGCGCCTACAGGCTACGAGGCGGTCGTCGGCTGGTTCGTGCTCGCACGCTAGCGACCAGGCCCGGGGCGAGCGCCTGCGCCCAGCCTGCGGGGCGGTACCAGCGCGGCACGACGATCTCGCGTTTGCCCTTGTCGACCGCGTCGAGCAGCCGGCTGACGACGAGCGGGGGCTTGATCACCAGGCGGTAGAGCAGAGGCCCGAAGTGCGGTCGTTGCGGGAACCCGTCCGTCTCGACGAACCCGGGGTTGATCGTGTGCACCATGATTCCGCGCGGTGCCAGTTCGACTGCGAGCGAACGCGAGAACGCGATCTGTGCGTGCTTGGACGCAGAGTACGGGCCGACCGCCACCGTGCCGGCGACCGAGACGACGTTCACGACATGCGATCCCCTGCCGAGTCCGGGCAGGAACGCCAGCGTCGACCAGACCGAGCCCAGGTAGTTGACCCGCATCACCTGCTCGATCTTGTCGGCGCCCGCGTCGAGGTAGTTGCCGCGGGCACCCACCCCGGCGTTACAGACGAGCAGGTCGATCTGCGGATGACGAGCGAGGACCCGCGTCGCGACCGCCTCGACAGCTTCGCGGTCGGCGACGTCGCACTCCTCGTGCTCGTCTGCCTCCGATGCGCGGCGTGACAGCCCGACGACGAGCGTTCCGCGAGCCTTCAGCGCCCGCACCAACTCGGCGCCGATTCCCGAAGACGCCCCCGTGACGACGGCTACCCGGAGTCCCCGGTCGCCTGTCTCTGCCGGCGCCCCAGAAGCAGTGCCGAAGGAACGACGAGTCATTTGCAGATCTTCAGATCCAGGACGGCGGACGCCTGCTTGCCTGCCGCGTCGGTCACCGTCGCGAGCAGGTGATGCATGCCCTTGACGAGGCCCGTTGTCTTCCATGGTGTCGCGTAAATCCCGCCCGTGCCGGTCGTGACGACCCCGATCCGTTTCAGACCGTCGGTGAACGTAACGTTCTTCACCTTCTTCGTCGAGTCGGCGGTGACTACCAGCCTGTCCTTTCTGAGTGCGCAGACGCCGGCGGGCGGTTCGAGCCAGGTGATCGTCGGCCCATCCACCACGGTCAACTTCACCCGCTTGAAGTTCGTGTTCGGGTAGATGTCGTTGCCGATCGTGTCGATGTTCTTCGCTTCCTGGAAGTCGGAGACCCGGACGACGGCTTTCGTCGTGCCGGCCCTCAGGACCGGGGCCGACGCCGGGATGCCGAAGAGCACGAGCCCGCTCGCCGGGTCGTACGCGGACGCGCCGACGAGCGCGTTGTTGTAGCCGACGACGAGAGACAGCGGGTCGACGCCGGACTGCGAATCGGTCGCCTCGGCCACGATCAGCGGCCGTCCGGCCGTGACCGTCGTCGTCAGTACGTGGACGGTCGGGGGCGTCAGGTCGTTGACCCATGAGTTCAGCACGTACGTGCCCTTCTGCGAGCGTCCGGTGAACGGGTCGGCGCGCGAGTCGACGGCGACGTAGAACCTTCCCAAACGCGGGAACTGGGCGCCCGCCGCGCCGACGTCGGTGTTGAGGTCGTAGGTCAGCGCGTTCACGTCGGTCGGGATGCCCGCGTAGCCCTGGACGTCGTTCTCGTCCTTCGAGCCGAGCACGAACGGATCGACCAGCGAGCCGGGTGACTCTGCAAGGATCGAAACGCCGAAGTTGACGATCGGCTGGATCACGTCGGTGTAGTAGAGGGTCTCGGAACCGTCCTCGTTCATCGTCGGGCCGGTATAGCTCGGCGGCGGGCCGAACGGCGCGAGCGGGCAGCAGTACACCGAGACGCGGCTCGTGCCGGTTGCGGTGCTGCCGGTCTGCAGCTTCTTCAGCAACACGGCGGGCATGGTTGCGAGCGCCGGGCGCTCGACGAGGAATTCGTACGGCACGCGGCGCTGCACGCCGTTGCGGGAGAGCACGATGAAGCCGTAGTTCTCACCCGTGCCGGCGTCGGCCGGGGCTCGTACCGAGACGGGCAGCGAGACGTAGCCGCCTGCGGCGAGGGCGATCGTGCCGGGCACGTCGATCACGACGCCGCTCGTCTGCGCCTGCGGCATGATCGACACCGTCCAGTTGCCTGCGCCGTTGCCGGCATCGGTGACGGTCAGCAGAAGCGACGCCAGCTGGGCACCCCTCGACACGTCGACCTTCTGGAACGACAGCGACTGCGGGTCGGTGAAGACCTCGGGGTTGTCGGCGGTGAGGACGTTCGTGAGGCCGGCGCCTTCCAGCAGCACCGGCGCCTCCTGCGTGCGGGCCGTGTCGCCCCAGGCGGGCCCGGCGGTCGACATGAGGGCCGACTTGACGTCGGCGACCGACCAGGTCGGGTGCTGCTGCAGCAGGAGCGCGGCCGCGCCCGCGACGTGCGGGGTCGCCATCGACGTGCCGGCGAAGACACTGAAGGTCGAGCCCGTCGTGAGAGGCGGTGTCGACGAGAGCACATCGAGGCCCGGAGCGGAGATGTCCGGCTTCAGGAAATGGCCGAAATCGGTCGGGCCCGCCGAGGAGAAGCTCGTGACGATGCCGCTCCGTCCGGTCTGGATCTCCTCGATGCCGGACGAGATCCGGATCGTGGCCTGCCCGCCGTTGGCTGCGGCGAAGGCGCGCAGCCGCTGGCCGTCGAGGTCGGAGATCATCCCGGACGGAAGCGGCAACTGAATCGGGATGGCGTTCGCTTCGCCGAAGCGGTTGTCGACCAGGATCAGTCCGATCGCCCCACCGAGGAGGGCGCGCTCCGCCTTCGAGACGAACGTGCAAATTCCGCGCGAGAGGAGCAGGATCTTGCCCTTCACCGAGTCCTTCGGCAGCGTTCCGAGCCCGGTGTTGGGATCGGCCGGCGACCCGCAGAGATGCGACTCGACCGGCTTGCCGTCGGTGCCGATGATCGACGAGACGTCGACGACGGTCTGGTCGAGGGTTGCCCAGCCGCTCGGGAGCTTCGCGCCGCCGGCGCCCTGGATCGGCACCGCTCCGAGCAGCGGCGGCCCTCCCACGACGGTGAGCGCCGGGGCGAAGACGTGCGCGTTCGAGGTGGCGGCGACGGAGATCGCATCCGGGGCCGTTCCCGGCGAGCCGGCCGTGCCCAGCCCGTAGTCTTCACGATCGTTGCCTGCGGCGATCACGGGCACGACGCCTGCGAGGGCCGTGTTGTGGATCGCTTCGTACATCGCGTCGTTCGCCGGGTCCGTCTGCGGGCCGCCGCCCGAGAAGTTGATCACGTTCATGCCGTCGGCGACCGCCGCCTCGAACGCCGCCACGATCTCCGGGGTGTTTGCTTCGTGGCCGAGCGGCGTCGGGATGGTGAAGACGCGGTAGTTGCCGATCCACGCCTTCGGTGCCACGCCCGTGAGATTCAGCACCTGCGGGTGATCGGGGCCGGCAGGGGCGGTCGTGCCCTCGTCGCCCGCTGCGATGCCGGACACATGTGTTCCGTGCGGCTCGGTCGGGTCGAACGCCTTGTTGCTCATCTTGTCGCGCACCGGGCCCGGGAACACCTTGGCGACGATCACCTTCGGCGTCGTCAGCCTGGTGTCGCCCTTCGGGAAGCCGGGCGGATACGAGAAGCCTGCGGGGTTGAGAAACGGGTTGGACGGGTCGACGCCGGTGTCGACGACGCCGATCTTCATCCCCTCGCCCTTCTGGCCCGTTGCGGCCCAGAGGTCTGTGGCGTGAATCACGCCGGCGCCGCGGTCCATGGTCGCCGTGTAGGTGAGGCTCGGGTAGATCTTCGTCACGCCTCTGATTGCGAGCAGCTTCGGGAGCGAGCGTGCCGGGAGCTCGACGGTGAAGCCGTCGAGCAGGATCGAGTAGTGCTCCTGGATGCGGGCCTGCGGGATCGCCGCCCGAACCTCGGCGACGGCGATGCGCTGCAGGCGCGCGAGTTTCGCGAGGTAGACGACCGAGCTCGTGGTGTGCACGTCGAGGTGAGTCGCCACCGATGCCGAGGTGAGGACACGGTTGGAGTTCCAGGCTGCGAGCGGCGGCGCGGCCAGGCGCACGATCACCCGCGTCACCCCTTGTGTGTGGGCGGCCGGAATGTGGATCACGCCTGCGCGGACACGCGGCAGCAAGCTCTCGCCCACTGGGCGGCGAATGGGGGTGAGTGCGGCTGAGGCGGACGTCGCCGCGACCAGACCGATTACCGCCGTCAGCATCAGAGGGCGACGCAAGTCTCCGCACCCTAGCCGAACACCGTTAGAGTCGCCCCCGATGTTCACGGGAAAGAAAGCCCTCGTTCTCGGGGTCGCAAACAAGCGGTCGATCGCCTGGGCGATCGCCAAGCGTCTCGCCGGCGGCGGCGCCGAGGTCGCGTTCACCTTCCAAGGTGAGCGGATCGAGAAGAACGTGCGCGAGCTTGCCGAGTCGGTGGGAAGCCCGCTCGTGACCGAGCTCGACGTGCGCGACGACGCGGCGATCGCCCGCGTCTTCTCCGAGGTCGGGGAGGTTTTCGGTGGGAAGCTCGACATCCTCGTTCATTCGGTTGCGTTCGCTGCGGCCGAGGATCTGGAGGGCCGCTTCACCGATACGCCACGCGACCGCTTCTGGATGGCCGTCGACGTGAGCGCCTACTCGCTCGTCGCCACCGCGAAGGCCGCGGAGCCGCTCTTCGAGGCGGCCGGCGGTGGGTCGATCGTGACGATGACCTATCTCGGGGGTGAGCGGGCCGTGCCGCATTACAACGTCATGGGTGTCGCGAAGGCAACTCTCGACTCCTGCGTCAAGTACCTCGCCTGGGATCTCGGCGAGAAGAACATTCGCGTCAACGCCATCTCCGCCGGGCCGGTGCGCACGCTTGCTGCCCGTTCGATCGCGGGCTTCCCGACGATGGAGTCGATCGTCGAGGAACGCTCACCGCTGCACCGTCACGTCGACGCCGACGATGTCGGCGGGGCCGCCGAGTACCTGCTCGGCGACGGCGCCCGCAACGTCACCGGTACGACCCTGTACGTCGACAGCGGCTACCACGCGATGGGCATGTGATCGGCGGGCTCGAAGCCCGCTGATCACCTGGTTCGGGGAGCGCTCACAACTCGCGACACGCCGCGAGCCACTCGTCGACGTCGGGCACGGTGCCCGACTCGTACTCCCACACGGCGCGCACGATCCCGGTGTCGTCGACGAGGAAGGCCGAGCGCATGGCGATGTCCTTGAAGCCGCGGAACTCGACACCGATCCCGAACGCCCGGACGACGTCGCCGTTGAAGTCCGAGAGCAGCCCGAAGTTCAGGTCGAGCGCCTGCCGCCACGCGATGTGCGTCCACGGTGAATCACGCGAGATGCCGACCGGCTGCACACCGATCGCGTCGAACTCCGCTCTCCTGTCACGCAGGAGCTCCAGCTCGTTCGTTCAGGTGGAGGACCAGTCGAACAGGTAGAAGACGAGCAGCTTCGGCCCGTCCTCGACCAGTTGGAGCATGGTCAGCGGTTCGTTCGGCCCCAGGAAGACCGTCGCATCGGGGATGCGCTCGCCCGCGCTCAGCATGTCTCGAGCCTAACCATTGGGCTCAAACCGGTGCGGGCGCAGGAGCTGCTTCGGTCGCAACCGAAATCTCGCGCACCACCTCGAGGATGTCGCGGTTTGCGTTCCAGACGCGGAGCTGGCGGTCGGCTCCGTTGCCCCTGGCGAGGATCTCGTGCACGCCGTCGAGCTCTCGCTCCGAGCCCAGCTCGCGGGCATGCGGCTCGACCTCCCGCAGTGAGCGGCGGATCAGCTGCGCGACGGGGACACGGTTCCGTCGGCCGGTTGCGAGGTCCATGATCGGCGCCTCGAGGCCGTACCGGGCGGCGAGCCACTTGTTCTCGGTCGTGAGCAGGCGGTGCCAGCTCGGGATCTCCTTGCCGCTCTCGTACAGTTCGCAGTACAGCTTCACGGTCGCCTGGAAGAACGCGGTGATCGCTGCGACGTCGTCGAGCCGCGTGACCGCGTCGCAGACGCGCATCTCGATCGTGCCGAGCCGCGGGTGCGGACGGATGTCCCACCAGATGTGGGTGTAGTCGGCGATGCAGCCGGTGCGTTCCAGCTGACCGACGACCTCGGCGTAATCCGCGTAATCCTTGAACCGCGGCGGTGGTCCCGAACGCGGGAAGGCCGCGAACACCATCTGGCGGCTCGACGCGAGCCCCGTCGGCTCGCCGCGCCAGAACGGAGACGAAGCCGAGAGCGCAAGCATCTGCGGCAGGTGGAGGAGCAGCCCGTTCATCACTTGGATCGCCTTCTCGGCGTCGTCGACCGCGACGTGCATGTGCATCCCGAAGATGAGCTCGCGGCGTGCGACGTACTGCAGCTGGTCGACGAGCTGTCGGTAGCGGTCGCGCGCGGTGATGCGCTGCCGCTCGAAGAGGCTGAACGGATGCGTTCCGGCCGACCCGAAGCGGCAGCCTTCTGCGCGCGCGATCTCGGCCACATAGGCGCGCAGCTCGATGAGTGACCCCATCAGGTCGGACACCGTGCGGCACACCGGTGTCGTCACTTCGAGCACCGACTGCATCAACTCCGCGTGGATGTTTTCCTGGTGTGCTCCGTGCTCGACTGCGGCCAGCACCGAGTCGATGTGCTGCACGAGATCCCAGGTCTCGGGATCGAGCAGCATGTACTCCTCCTCGACACCGAGCGTGTACGGGTCCCCCTTGCCGAACGCGTGGTCGAGCACGCTCGCATGACCGGAGCCGAGGCCTTCGGCTCCCTTCCCTGTGATCGACGGCGGGAAGATCTGCTGCACGGGGTCAAGTATCGCCTAGTCGATGACGGCTTCCGCTTCGATCTCGACGAGCCAGCGCGGATCGAGCAACGCCGTGACGATCCCGGTGGTGGCCGGCCGCGCTCTGGCAAAGGCTTCGCCGTGCGCACGGCCGACGTCGTCGATGTGCGCTGCGTCGGTGACGTAGATGCGGGTTCGTACGACATCGTCGAGCGACGCACCCGTCTCCTCGAGCGCCCGCTGGATGATCGACAGGCAAACCTGCGCCTGTTCGTACGCCGTCGCGGGCGGGTCGCCGTCGCCGGGCATGATCGGCGCGGTGCCCGAGACCCACACTCGGTCGCCGACCCGAACGGCGCGCGAATAGCCCACGCGATCCTCGAATGCAGCACCGGACGAGACCAGTTGACGTTCCACCTCGCTAGTCTCGCCGTTCGTGGATGCCCTGCGCCAGGTGGACGGTTGGCCGTGCGAGCGCGTGGCGGTCGGTGTGGTGGGAACCGCCGAGGCGACGCACGGCGAGACCGGGCGGCGCTTCGAGTGGGCGTCGGTGACGAAGCTCGCGACCGCGGTCGCCATGCTCGTAGCGGCAGAGGAGGGGCTCGTCTCGCTCGTCGAGCCGGCCGGCCCGCCCGGCTCGACGTTCAGGCACCTGCTCGCGCACGCCTCCGGGCTGCCGTTCGACCCGGGGCCGCCGATCTCGCGTCCCGGCGTGCGCCGCGTGTATTCGAACTACGGGTTCGACGTGGCAGCGGACCTCGTTGCCGAGCGTGCCGAGATGCCGTTCGCGGACTACTTCGCCGAGGTGTGGCGGGGAACGACGATGGTGCTGCGCGGGTCGGCAGGCTCAGGGTGCGAGGGGACGCTGGCCGACCTGCTCGAGCTGGCGCGCGAGCTCCAGGCGCCGAAGCGCCTCGCCGTGGAGACGCTCGCCGAGGCGGTGACGCTGCAGTTCCCGGGCCTCGTCGGCGTGCTGCCGGGGTTCGGCAGGCAGGAACGAAACGACTGGGGCCTGGGGCTCGAGCTGCGCGACTCGAAGTCGCCGCACTGGACGGGGGCGCGCAACTCCGAGCGAACCTACGGCCACTTCGGCCGCAGCGGCACGTTCCTCTGGGTCGACCCGGCCGCGGGGATCGCTCTCGGTTGCCTGACCGACCTCGCCTTCGGCGACTGGGCGGCCGACGCCTGGCCGAGGCTCGCCGACGCGGTGCTCGGGGAGCTTTCGTAGGCCTTCATCCATCCTTCATTTTCACCGGCCTAGGCTGGCGGGCATGAGGGCTCGGCTCGAACCGGCTCGCCGGCGCGTGCGCCTGGCGCGGGTCGTGCTCGTCGCGGGAGGGACGGTGGTGTTCGGCGCCGCGATGGCGCTGGCGCGCGTGCAGTTCCCGGGCCATACGAAGCACGGCGTCACGTCGCTCTCGCCGCCGAACAGCTTCGTCGAGGTCGTTCGGCGAAACCAACTGCAGGCGGGGATCCTGGCGCCCGCCCAGGCGCCGCCGGGGATCGGGTCGGCGCCGTCGTGAGTCGCGCCGTCTTCCGGTCGATGGGTTGCGAGGTGGTGGTCGAGGGCGCGGCGCCGGATTCGCTCCCGGCCGTGCGCGCGGTCTTCGAGCGCTACGACGCCGCGTTCAGCCGCTTCCGGCCGGAAAGCGAGCTCGCACGGCTGAACGCAGCGGGCGGCGGCCTGCCGTCTCCGCTTTTCCGGGAGGTGCTCGAGGTTGCGCTCTGGGCGGCCGGCGAGACGGACGGGCTCGTCGACCCGTGCCTCGGGGCCGCCGTCCTGGCGGCCGGCTACGACCGCGACTTCGCCGCCGGCCTCGACCGGGACGGACCGCCGGCGTCCGCGCCGCCCTCCGGGCGTCTCCGCAGCCTCGGCCCGGTGCTCCGGCTCCCGCCGGGCGTGCAGCTCGACCTGAACGGTGTCGTCAAGGCGCTGGCGGTCGACCGAGCGGTCGCGCTGCTCGACGGCGACGGGTACGTCTCCGCGGGCGGCGACCTGGCCACGCGCGGTCCCGTCGATGTCGGCTTGAGCGGCGGCGACGCCGTGCGTGTGCGCGGCGGCCTCGCGACGAGCGGCACAACCCGTCGGCGCTGGCTGCGCGGGGGCGAGCTTCAGCATCACCTGATCGACCCGCGCACGGGCCGGCCGGCCCGGACGCCGTGGGCCGAGGTGACGGTGTGCGGTGCGACGTGCCTTGCGGCGGACGTCGCGGCGAAGGCGGCGCTCCTCCACGGCGAGGGCGGGCCGGATTGGCTCGAACGTCGCGGGCTGCCGGGCCGGTTCGTCGACAGCGACGGCTTCGTTGTGGCGACGGAGAACTGGACGACGGCGGTCCGGGTGCGCGCATGCATCTGACCTCGAACCCGATCGACTGGTATGCCGCTCGTGCGGCCGGCGTCGTCGCATACCTGCTCCTGACGGTGGTCGTCTCGCTCGGGCTCACGATGTCGTCGCGACGGCGGCTGCCGCAGTGGCCCCGCTTCGCGCTGGAGGAGGTGCATCGCTTCGGCGGGATCCTCGTCGGCACCTTCGTCGCGATCCACGTCGTCACGATCGCGATCGACTCCTACCTGCGGTTCTCGCTCACGGCGATGCTCGTGCCGTTCGTGTCCTCGTACCGGCCGCTGTGGGTGGCGCTCGGGATCGTGGCCGCGGAGCTCCTGCTTGCCCTCGCGATCACGAACCGTCTGCGCGATCGGATGCCGTACGCACGCTGGCGGACGTTCCATTACGCGAATTTCGCCGTCTGGACGGCGGCGACCGTGCACGGGATGGCGAGCGGCACCGACCGCTCGAGTGTGTGGCTGATGGGCGTCACGGCCGCCTGCGCGGCGCTCGTCGTGAGCCTCACCGCACTTCGCGTCCGCCTGCCGCGGCTGCCGGCGCTCGCTGCGGGAAGCGGTGCCGCGGCGATCGTGCTGGTGCTCGCGCTCGTTGCGTTCCCATTCCATCCCAGGCTGTGGAATGCGACCACCTTCCACGACTCGCTCGCCGGCGTCATCTCGCGCAACGCCGGCCCGACGCGCGAGATCGTCTCGGTGACGGCAACCGGTGACGGCGAGCAGCGGGTGCTCATGCGAGCCGATCTGCTCGTCGAGCCGCAAGGCCTTCTCGACACCTCGTTCCAGCTCGAGTTCCTGCCGAGCGGCCTCATCTGCCGCGGCCGCGTCACCCATATCGACTCGCTGGGCTTCGAAGGCTCCTGCAATGCCACCGACGGAACGAGTAGGTTCATCACGGCGGCGTGGGAGCAGGAGAGCGGGCCCGCATTCAGCCAGGGAACGCTCGACGTCCATGCGTAGCATCGCGCTGCTCGCGTTCGCGCTGCTCGTCGCCGGGTGCGGTACCGCCCGGCAAGCCGCCGGCTCTACCCAGCGCACCGGGCTCACGAGCACGGCCTCCAAGCAGCGGGCCGTGACCGTTGCGGAGCGGCCGCTCGGGCTGCTGGCCGCAGCGGTGCAGGACGCGGCGTCGGCGCCGTACCGCGGCGGTGCGGCGCTGGCGGGCGGGCTGACCGCGGCCGACGTGTCGACGTCGAATGTCGTGCTCGTGTCGGCCCGCGGAACCGTGTCGTCGCTGCCGCTCGCGCTGCACGACACGACGGCCGCCACGCTCGGTGGCGCGGTCTACCTCTTCGGCGGCGGTGACGGTGTGCGCCAGCTCGATGCGATCGTCCGCGTCGCGCCGGGCGCTCCGGCCACGGTCGGCCACCTGCCCGCGCCAAGTTCCGACCAGGCGGGGGCCGAGGTCGGTGGCGCCGAGTACGTGGTCGGCGGTTACACCGGCACACAGTGGCTCGACACGATCGTCCGTTGGCGGCCGGGCCGGGCCGCGCGTGTGGTCGGGCACCTGCCCGGGCCGCTGCGCTATGCGGCGGTCGCGGCGGTTGCCGGACGGATCGTGATCGCCGGCGGCTCGACACCCGCGGGAACAGCAAGTGACGCAGTCCTGTCGTTCGACCCGGCCACCGGCAGCGTGACGCGCATCGGCCGCTTGCCCGCTCCCACGACCCACGCCGCCGCAGCGGCGCTCGGCACGCACGTCTACGTGATCGGCGGCCGCGGCGCGACCGTCGACACACCGACCGCGGCGATCGAAGCCGTCGATCCGATCGCGCGCAAGATCGTCGCGGCCGGGATGCTGTCCTCGGCTCGCTCCGACCTCGCTGCCGTCGGTGTCACCGGGCGGATCCTGCTCGCGGGTGGGCGTGGCGGGTCGGGCACGGTCGCGACGATCTCGGAACTGGTTCCCTCGGCCGTCAAGGTCAAGGCCGCGGCCGAAATCCCCAAGCTCGTCGACCCGCACAACGTCTATGCGGCCGACCGCGCCGGCAACCTGACCGGGGCGGCGCGCACCGCGCTGCCGCGGGTCTACGTGCCGAATTCGCAATCGAACACTGTGGATGTGATCGACCCGAGCACCTACAAGGTCGTCGACCACTTCGCCGTCGGCCGGCTCCCCCAACATGTCGTGCCGTCGTACGACCTGAAACGCCTCTACGTCACGAACGACGCCGGCAACTCGCTCACCGAGATCAATCCGCGGACGGGGAAACCTGTGCGGACGATCCCGGTCGACGACCCGTACAACATGTACTTCACGCCCGGCGGCCGGTACGCGATCGTCGTCGCCGAGCGCAATGCACGGCTCGACTTCCGCGACCCCCGTACCTTTGCGCTCATCAAGTCGGTTCCAACGCCCTGTCGCGGCGTCGACCACATGGACTTCACCGCCGACGGCACGAAGGCCCTCGCGAGCTGCGAGTTCTCGGGGCAACTCCTCGAGGTCGACGTGATCAAGCAGCGGATCGTCAAGGTCTTCGGCGCCGGCGGCGGTCTCGGCATGCCGCAGGATGTGAAGCTCTCGCCGGACGGTCGCGTCTTCTACGTTGCCGATCTGGTTTCGAACGGCGTCTGGGTCGTCGACGCGCGCAGCTTCGACGTCCGCTCGTTCATCCACACCGGCCGGGGCGCCCACGGCCTCTACCCGAGCCGTGACGCGCGCTACCTCTACGTGTCGAATCGCGGTGAGGGCTCGATCTCGGTGATCAGCTTCGCGAGCCGCAAAGTCGTCCACACGTGGCGGCTGCCCGGCGGTGGCAGCCCCGACATGGGCGGGGTCTCGAACGACGGCAAGGTGCTCTGGCTCTCGGGCCGCTACAACGCCGACGTCTATGCGATCTCGACCACCGACGGGAAGCTGCTCGCGCGCATTCCCGTCGGCGCAGGGCCCCACGGCCTGTGCGTGTGGCCGCAACCCGGGCGCTACTCGCTCGGGCACACCGGCATCCTCCGGTAGAACCATCAACCATCTAGGGGAGAGGCAGCTTCCCTCTGCCGTCGATGCAGTCGGCGAGGTAGAGGGCCGCGCCGAGGTCGCCCGTCCAGAGCGAGTAGCGGCCGCGACCGTAGTCCGACCGGCTGTGCTCCACCTGACCTGCAGCGTGCATCGCGAACGTTCGCGCTCGCGTGAGCCACCGTTCGTCTCCGGTGCGCTCCAGCAGCGCCAAGAAGGCGTACCCGTTTCCCGCGGTGCCGTGGCAGAGGTTTGCGCCCTTTCGCAGCGGTCCGGCGCGCCATGTCAACTCACCGCCTGCGACCGCGAGCTCCTCGTCGAGAAGGTGGGCAAGCGTCGCGACGATTCCGGGTGCGCCGTGGCACCACTGCGTGCGGATCTGGCCGTTGCGGTTTGCGTCGACGAGTCCCTGATCCGCGAGTGGCGACCAGTTGACGAGCCCATCCTCCTCGACGGCAAAGCGCTGGAGCGTCTCCGAGACGCCGGCGACCTCGCCGAGCGCAAGCGCACAGCCTGCGAACCCGTGTGCCGGGCCGAGAAAGCGCCTGCTCTGCCCGTACAGGTGCTGCGTCCACAGGCCGTCCGGGTCACGTTGGCTGTGCAACCACTCGATGCCCGCCGTCACGTCGAGCCCGAGCTCGCGCCCCGCGAGAATCGTGCCGGGACTGCCCCACATCAATTCGCACCGCTCGTCTCGTTCGTTGGCCGCAATCAGCTCCGCCAGCCGCTCGAGATTCGCCCGCGAAGGTGCGAGCCTCTGTAACACCAGCCGGATTCCCGTCTCGCCCAGCCAAAGGCTGCGCTCGGCGTCCTGGTCGGGAAGATCCGGCGGGCCTGCGAGCGAGTGCTCCAGATACGGGACATAGTCGCGTCGTAACTCGACGAAGCCGCGCCGCGCGAGGCGGTGGAGCCCATCCACAAGCCCCGCTCCACCGAGATACACCGTCCGCAACCGTGCGCCCGGCTGGTCGCCGTCCTCCTCGTCGAGCGGATGCATCGGCCAGCCGTCGTCGAACGCGTCCTCCGCATCGGCGACGATCGAGGCGATTGCCGTCCGCGCCCGCTCAGCGTTCCATGGTTCGTCCGCGAGCGCCTCGTGCGCCTCCGGCGAAAACAGCATCGGGTGAGTCTATTGACGCCGGTCGCACTCAGTTCTCCGGATCGAGGTGGCGACTCACATCCCAGGTCCAGCACTCGACGACGTTGCCGTCCGGATCCGTGACATACAGCGCACGAGCTCGCTGACGCCGCTGACGGCGATGCCCGGTCGGCCCGGTTCGTTCACGCCTTCTCGATCCGCAGATCCCCAAGCTCGATCGAGAGCGCGAGCGTCTCGGCGGCGAGCCGGTCGCGGTAGCGTTCGAGCAGGTCTTCGTCGGTGAGCCACAGCTTGATGCGATCCGTGATCTCGAGGCCGGTCTCCTTGCGCAGCACGTTGACCTCGTGGATGCGGTCGAGCAATCTCGCTTCGAGCAGCAGCTCTTCGTCGAGGGTCGTGTCGAGCGCGACGGTCACGCCGTCCTCGCTCGCGACCGCCCAGCCCTCGCGGCCCACGCGTTCGACGAGCACCTCGTCGGGCTCGAGCACGTGCCCGTCGACCTCGAAGCGCCCACCGGCGAGCTCCGTGAACTCGCCCCGCTGCAGCTGCTCGCGCACGGCGCGCAACGCGGGCCCGAGTTTGGGGCCGAGCACCGGCAGGTTCGGCTTCACGCGCAGCTCGGATGCTTCCACCTCGCCGAAGACGACTTCCTTCACCCGGAGCTCGTCGGCGATCTCGTCGGCGTGCCCTGCCGCGCGCGCCGCGCCCGCCACGACGAGGCGGCGCAACGGCTGGCGCAGCTTCAGCTGTGACGACGAGCGGGCCTGCCGGCCGAGCTCCACCACGCGCCGCACCTCGGCGATCTCCGCAAGGAGCAGGCCGTCCGGCTCACCCGGCTCCGGCCACGGCGCGAGGTGCACCGACTCCGGGCCGTCCTGCACGAGGTTGCGCCAGAGGTGGTCCGTGAGGAACGGCATCACCGGTGAGACCACACGCAGCGACTGGACGAGTGCGTACCAGAGTGTGCGAAATGCGGCTTCGTCGAACGCGTAGAAGCGGCGGCGCGAGCGCCGGATGTACCAGTTCGAGACGTCGTCGACGAACGCGTCGAACGCGCGGACCACGTCGACGGTCAGCGTCGCCTCGTAGGCGCCGGTCGCCTCTGCCACGAGCGCCTTCGTGCGCTCGACGAGCCAGCGGTCGAGTGGCCGGAGGTCGCCCTCCGGCTCGAGCGCACTCCAAGAAGGCGTGAAGCCCTCGATGTTCCCGTAGTCGACGAGGAACTTCACCGAGTTCCAGAACGTCAGGAGCTTGCGCTTGATCTCGTGCGCGGGCCCGAACCCGAAGAGCAGGTTGCGGTCCGGCGGCTGCGCGCAGTACTGCCAGCGCATCACGTCGGCGCCCATCTGGGCGAATGCGTCCTCGGCGGGGATCGTGTTCCCCCACGAAGCGTGCATCTCACGGCCCCCCTCGTCGAGCATCTTCTCGTAGCTGAGCACGCGC
>DATLQV010000090.1:0-110973 GCA_035534955.1 Gaiellaceae bacterium | reverse complement strand
CGGGAATTCAGCGCCGTCGCGGCTGGGGGCCTGCACACGGCGCATTGCGCCCGCCGCGCCCGCCGCCAAGGCCCACCGGCCTTGACCCCGGTCGCGTCGACCACACTGCTTGGTGCAGACCCTCCCCGCAACAACGACAATTACCGATCAACCATCTAGCGGTGTTCGAAGGCCAGACGGATGCCGAAGCCGATCAGCACGAGCCCGGTGAACCGATCGAGCGTCTTGCGCACGAGCGGGCGCCTGATGAATGCCGACGCGCGGCCCACGGCGACGGCATACGCGGCAAGCCATACGAGCGTGAGCCCGGCGAAGATGCCGCCGAGAACGAGCAGCGGCCCGAACGCGGAGCCGTGCCCGTGCACGAACTGCGGCAGGAAGCTGGTGAAGAAGACGGCGATCTTCGGGTTCCCGAGGTCGCTGAGCAGTCCTTGCCGTAGCGCCCTGACGCTGTGACCCCGCCCGGCCGGGGGACCGGCCGCTGAACCGAGCGTGTCGCGGGCACGCAGCATCTGCACCCCGATCCACACGAGGTAGACGGCGCCTGCGATCTTGAGGGCGTTGAAGGCGACGTCGGAGGCCTTCAGCAGGGTTGCGATCCCAAGTGCCGCAGCGGCGGTCCAGATCACGAGCCCGGTCGAGACGCCGATCGCCGCTGCGACCCCGAGCCGGCGGCCACCGAGCAGCGCGTTCTTGGTCACCACGGCCGTGTCGGGCCCCGGAATCAGGATCAGGAGCACCGAGATCGCAAGGAACGGAACCAGATCGAGCCGCACAGCCCCCGAGCCGCCGGCTCTAACGCTTGCCGCGCAGCCAGCTCGACGCGCGCGCTCCGAGCGGTCGCTTGCCGGGACGAAACGTCGTCTGGGGCGGCGGCGTCTTGAACGGCTCGAGCGTGGCGACGTCCGCGGATGCGATCTTCAGGACGACCTGGCCGGGATAGATCGCGCCGACCTGCTCGCCCGGCACATAGCGGAGCTCGGCGGACTGAGCCGAGGTGACGGCCAGCCCGTCGAAGATGTCACTCGGCTTGTCGCCCTCGACCTGCGCGACGGTGCCGACGATCAGCTCGTCCGAGGCGACGACGCTCCACCCCTGCTCGATCTGCAACCACGAAACGGGATCGGCCATCAGGCCGCCACGCTAGCAGTGGAACGTGAGGGCTCAGCGACGTTCTGCGAACGCGCCCGGCGGGCGACGTGGGTCTCCGGCCCGCACGGCCAGGACGATGAGTGCAGCCCAGACGGTGGCCGCGCCGCCGACGTGGAGTCCGGCGAGGATCTCATGCGTTCGTCCGTCCCCACCTGCGAGGACGATCAGGATCCCGAGAGTCGCCTGGGTGAGAACGGCCAGCACGGCCAGCAGCGCCGCCAGGCGTGGCCCGCTCCCGCGCAGCGCGCGTACGAGCAAGGCGACCGCGAGCACGGCCACCGAATAGGCAAGCAGACGGTGAGCGACCTGCACATAGCCGTGCACGCCACCCCCCACGAAGCCCCCGTCGCACGCGGGCCACTGTTTGCCGCAGGCCCGGTCGGCGTCCAGAGCAACGACCGTCGCGCCGACGCAGACGAGGACGAACCCGACGAAAGCCGTACTCCAGGCGAGCGCGGCGAAACCGGTGGTCGCGCGTCGCTTTGCAGGTTCCCACGCCGAGGCTGCCGCGAAGACGAGCAAGCCGAAGAAGATCATCCCGACGACGAAGTGGAATCCGACCACCCACCCGGGCAGGCTCAGCCACACGACGACAGCGCCGAGTACCGCCTGCAGCGGCACGAGGACGAGCGCGGCGAGCGAGGGCCAAAGGATTTCCGGCCGGCCGCGATACCCACGCCATGCCTGCACGGCAAGCACGACGACAAGCACGATCACGACCGCAACGACCGCGCGATGGCTGTATTCGATGAACGACGCTCTCTGGTCGAGCGGGACCGCTCCCGCCGTGCAGAGCGGCCAGTGCGGGCACCCGAGCCCCGAGCCGGTGACACGGACGACGCCGCCGACAGCGACGAGGGCCCACGCAGCCGACGCCGAGCCGACCGCCAGGAGCCTGAACCCCGGTGATGCCTGTCGCAGACCCCCCACAGGCCCTAGAGGAGAATCGACGTCGTCTCCGGCGTCATCGGGAGAAAGTACTGAGCGGTTAAGCTCGCGCCGTGCGGGCTGCGCTGACGCGGGGAACGAACACGATGGTGGTCGTCGACGTGCCGGAGCCCGGCGGCGCCGCGCCGGGTGAGCTCCTGGTCCGTCCGGAGACGGTCGGGCTCTGTGGCTCCGACTTCCATTACTTCCACGGGGACATCGGGCTGACGGACGACCCGGCCGAGCTCTACCCGCGCATCCAGGGCCACGAGTTCTCGGCGATCGTGGAGGACGTCGGGGCAGGCTCTGCAGCCCATTTCGCCGAGGGACAGCGGGTCGCCGTGTGGCCGGTGCTCGCGTGCGGGCAGTGCCGCTGCTGCCGGCTGGGACGCGAGAACGCCTGCGAGAACATCAACCTGATCGGCATCCACGTCGACGGCGCGCTGCAGCAGTTGCTGCGGGTGCCGGCGCAGCAGGCGTTTCCCGTCTCGGTGGACGACGCGCGTCTGGCCGCATTCGTCGAGCCGATGTCGATCGCGGTCCGCACGGTCGTGCGTGCACGTGTCGAACCGGGAGAGCACGTGGTCGTCCTCGGTGCCGGCCCCATCGGTCAGGCCGTCGCAATCGCCGCCGACGACCGCGGCGCGAAGGTGATGCTGGTCGACCGGGTGGCGGAGCGGCTCGAGCGGAATGCGTCAGGTGCGGTGCTCGTCGTCCTGGACGAGGGCGTCGACATCGCCGCGCGCGCCCGTGCCTGGACCGGCGGCGATTTGCCCGAGATCGTCGTCGAGGCGACCGGCGCCGAGGAGCCGATGCGGCTCTCGCTCGACCTCGTCGCGGCCGCCGGCCGCGTGCTCGTCGTCGGGCTCTCGAGCCACGAGGTTCCTCTTCGGGTCGGCACCCTCCCGTTCCGCGAGCTCGACGTGCTCGGCGTCAGCTGTTGCAACGGCCAAGAGTTCGCTCTCGCGGCCGACCTGGTGGCGCGCCGCTCCAACGCCGTGGCGCCGCTCATCACGCATGAGTTCGCGCTCGAGGACGCGCCACGGGCGATTGCCTTCGCCATCGACCATCCCGCCGAGGTGATGAAGGCCGTGGTGCACGTCTCGTGAGCGTCGCCGTCGCCCTCCTCCGCGTGACCGGCCGCCCGGCGTCAGTGCCGGCGTTTGTCCCGCGCGTGAGCGTGCGCCTGCGGGCGCGACGCGAGTAGCGCGAGCAGCACGACGGCGAAGAAGTTGCGAAGCGTCGGCTCGGGCCAGCGCAGCTCGGCGGCTCCGTGGAACCATGCCGGGTCGACGAGGAACACGACACCGGCAATCACGACTTTGCCGAAGAAGGCGACGACGAGGAACAGCGTCGCAAGGACGATTCCCCAGAAGCCGAGCTCAGGAAGACCCACTGCCGACCCGAAATTGAGCACGTTCCACGCGAGCCAGAACACGAGCGGTCCGAGCAGGAGCACCGCGATGAACGCTGCGAGCGCGACCACGAGCCCGCCCGCGACGAGGGCGCCGATCCCGAGAACCCGCAGCAGGAGGGCGGCGGCCGGGCTCACGCCGCGTCGAGTCGTTCGACGGGACCGGTGCGGCGGTGCTCCTGCTTGTTCGAAGCGACGTCGATCGCCCGGCTCTCCCGAATCACCGTCACCTTGATCTGACCCGGGTACTCGAGGTGGTCCTCGATCTCGCGAGCGATCTCGTGCGACAGCAGCACCGCACCGTCGTCGTCGATCTCCAGCGGCTTGACAAGCACCCGGATCTCGCGCCCGGCCTGCAAGGCGTACACCTTCTCGACGCCGGGATGGCGCGACGCCAGCTCCTCGAGCGTCTCGAGTCGTTTCACATACGACTCGAGACCCTCTCCGCGCGCGCCCGGCCGGGACGCGGAGATTGCGTCGGCGGCGATCAACAGCACGGCTTCGACCGTCTGCGGCTGCACCTCGTAGTGATGCGCCTCGATCGCATGGCACACCGCCGCGCTCTCGCCGTGCCGGCGTGCGAGCTGCGTCGAGATCTGCGCGTGTGAGCCCTCCACCTCGTGCGTCATCGCCTTGCCGAGGTCGTGGAGCAACGCCGCACGCTTCGCCGTCCGCACGGACGCTTCGAGCTCGGCGGCCATGATGCCCGCGAGCTGTACGACCTCGAGCGTGTGCCTGAGGACGTTCTGGCCGTAGCTGGTGCGAAACCGCAGGCGTCCCAGGATCTTGACGAGCTCGTCGCCGAACTCGCCGCAGTTCGCCTCGAACACGGCCTGCTCACCGGCCTGCCGTACATGCTCGTCGAGCTCGGCCTTCGAGAGGTAGTACATCTCCTCGATCCGTGTCGGGTGGATGCGGCCGTCCTCGATCAACTTGAGCAGCGTCATCCGGGCGATCTCGCGACGGATGCCGTCAAACGACGAGAGCACGACGGCGTTGGGCGTGTCGTCGATGATGAAGTCGACACCCGTGAGGTGCTCGAGAGCTCGGATGTTCCGCCCCTCCCGGCCGATGATGCGCCCCTTCATGTCGTCGGAGGGCAGTTCGACCAGCGTCACCGTGGTCTCCGCGGCCGCGCTCGCGGCCACCCGTTGGAGTGCGTCGGCCACGAGGTTCCGCGCACGGCGCTTGGCCTCGACCGCAGCCTCCTCCTCGAGTTGGCGGACACGTCCGGCAAGCTCATGCCGGACGAGCTCCTCGGATTCCGCCAGGATCCGCTGCCGAGCCTCGCCCGTGGTCATCGCCGAGACTCGCTCCAGCTCCGAGCGCTGGCGCGCCTTCAGCTCCTTCAGCTCTTCCTGCAGCTCGCGCAGGTTGACCTCGCGGTCCGAGACGCCCTGTTCGCGCCGGGCGAGCTCGGTGAGCTTCCGGTCGATGTCATCCTCTTTCGCGAGCACACGCTCCTCGATCTTCAGAACGCTGTCACGGCGGTCGCGCAGCTCCGACTCGAGCTCGCCCCGGACCTTGATTGCCTCCTCGCGCGCCTCGATCGCGGCTTCCCTGCGCGCGGTCTCGATCTCGCGACGGGCGTCGTCGAGCAGCTGGCCGCGGGCGCGGCGGGCGGTCTCGAGCCCGGACCCGGCGAGCAGTCGCACCACGAGGAGCGTGCCGCCGATTGCGGCGAGTGCTGCGATCACGACTGCCACGACGACGGGCATGGGCGCTCCTACGGGCTCGGGTGCCCGCACTCCGCGCAATCCGCCGATCGGCGTTTCCCGGGGCGCTCGCGTGCGCCCGTCGGTCTCAGGTCAAGTGCTCTGTGTGGGCGTTCGCCGACAAGGCCGGCCGGATCGATGACTGAGGACGAGGTTCAAGAAACGAGGGAAGATCGGTGGAAAGTGCGTTGTGCAGGCAAAAATGTTGCTGTTCGAACATTGAACTCTACAACTCACTCCGGCCCTTGTGCAACGTCTGCTCCCAAGGCGGCTTCGATCGAGTCCTCCGCAAACCCCTTGCGGGCAAGCTGCGCCCCGGTTTTGGCCGACCGACCCAACCGTGCCACGAGGGCTCGGGCTCGGTCGGCCTCCGGCTCGAGCCCGGCGACGGCCCCGTGCACAGCGCCACTGTCGACGCCGTGCCCGGTGAGGTCGTGCCGGATCGCGGCGTCCCCATAGCCCCGTTCGGTGAGTGCTGCCGCCCGCGCCGCCGCGAAGCGGTTGTCATCCACGTACCCGACGCGCTCGAGTGTTTCGAGCGCGTCGGCGCGCCTTCGCTCGTCGACCCCGGCGCGCGCCAGCCGCTCCTCGAGCTCGTGCCGCGAGCGGTCGCGATGGGCAAGCGCCCGCGCTGCGATGTCGATCGGATCGCGCTCGGCCGGCATCAGGGGACGCTCTCAGGCGGCTGCGGACGCTTCCTCTTGCGCCTCCTGCGGCACCGGATCCGGTGCCGCAGCCGCAGGCAGCTCGCCGCCGGGCAGAAGCCGTGCCGAGATGACCTGCTCGGGCGGCGCCTGCGCCTGGATCGCCTGCAGGATGCCCTGCACGACATCCGGGTGCTCCTTCAGGAAAGCGGTCGCGTTCTGGCGTCCCTGCCCGAGACGCTCGTCGCCGAACGAGAAGTACGAGCCCGACTTCTGCACGACCTTCTTCTCGAGTCCGGTATCGAGCACCGTGCCCTCCCAGGAGATGCCGTCGCCGTAGATGATGTCGAACTCGGCTTGCTTGAACGGCGGCGCGACCTTGTTCTTCACGACCTTCACGCGGACGCGGTTCCCGAAGGCCTCGACGCCGTCCTTCAGCGTCTCGATGCGGCGGATGTCGAGCCGGACCGACGCGTAGAAGCGCAGTGCACGGCCGCCCGGCGTGGTCTCCGGGTTGCCGAACATGACGCCGATCTTCTCGCGCAGCTGGTTTGTGAACAGGCAGATCGTGTCGGTGCGGTTGAGCGTTCCGGCGAGCTTCCGCAGCGCCTGGCTCATCAGGCGCGCCTGCAGGCCGACATGAGTGTCGCCCATCTCGCCCTCGATCTCGGCCTTCGGCGTCAGAGCGGCGACCGAGTCGATCGCGACGACGGCGAGCGCACCCGACGTGACGAGGAGCTCGCAGATCTCGAGCGCCTGCTCGCCGGTGTCGGGCTGCGAGACGAGCAGCTCGTCGACGTTGACACCGATGCGCTTCGCGTAGGCGGGGTCCATCGAATGCTCCGCGTCGATGAAGGCGCAGATGCCGCCGCGGCGCTGCGCCTCGGCGATCACGTGGTACACGAGCGTCGTTTTTCCCGACGACTCCGGCCCGAACACCTCGATGATGCGGCCGCGCGGCAGGCCGCCCACGCCGAGCGCGAGGTCGAGCGACAGCGACCCCGTCGAGACGGCGGCAATCGCAACCTGCGCCTGGTCGTTCATCTTCATGATGGCGCCCTTGCCGAACTGGCGCTCGATCTGTCCCAGCACCGTGTCGAGTGCTTGTTCGCGATCGCGATCCACGTCTACCGACCTCCTAGGGCTGCTGTTACAAGTGCCTGATCCTGCGCCCCTCCGGGTCGCAAAAACCAAGAGTAGAGAGCAGTTCGGACGGCACGGAACGAACACCTGTTCGTGCGCGCCGGACCGACTCCTTCCGATCACAACGATCCGCCGGCCACGCTAGCCGGGAAGGTGTCGCGTGTCCGTCACGGTTCGGTGACAAGACGCCGCACGAGGTGCAGCGCCGCCACGGCCGACCGCTGGCGAATCGTCTCGCGATCGCCCGGGAAGTCGAGCCGCCGGCCGAGCTCTGCCGCAGGGCCCGACGCGTGCAGGAAGACGAGGCCGACCGGCTTGGCCTGCGAGCCGCCCCCCGGGCCGGCGATGCCGGTCACCGCGACGGCCAGATCGGCGCCGAGCCGCTCGCGGGCGCCACGAGCCATCGCAGCCGCCGTTTCCGCGGAGACCGCCCCGTGCTCGCGCAGGACCTCCTCGGGAACACCGAGCTGCGCCGCCTTGACCTTGTCCGAGTACGCGACGATTGCCCCGCAGAACACGTCGCTCGAGCCGGGAACATCGGTCAGCCGGGCGGCGACGAGCCCTCCGGTGCAGGACTCGGCTGTCGCGAGGGTGAGCCCACGCGCCCGCACGAGGTCGAGCACGAGCTCGGCGGTCGACCGCTCGTCGCGGGAGAAGAGGTACTGCGCGTTCGCCTCGCTGAGGGACGCCTCGATTGCCTCCGCCCGGGCTTCGGCTCCCGGCTGCACGAAGAGATCGACGTGGATCTCGAAGTCACGCGCGCAGATCGTCACGTCGACTCCGGCTCCGTCGCCGCCGGCGTCCGCGAGCGCCCGGGCGACCGCGGACTCCGAGACCCCGAACAGTCGCAGAACTCGCCGCCTCGGCGCGTGCGCCCGCGCCCGCAGGCCCCGCAGCGGCGCCGTCTCGAGCACGCGTGGCCACAATTGCTGCAGTTCCCGTGGCGGGCCTGGAAGCGCCACGGCAAGCGACGAGCCCAGGTCGAGCACGACCGCCGGCGCCGTTCCCACGAGCCCCACCCACTCCGCGCCGTCCGGCAATGAGGCCTGCTTGCGCACCCCGTCGGCGAAGTCGGTGTACGGCCGCTTCAGCCGAGCCGCGACGCGCCGAGAGAGCTCTTCGATCTGCGCCGCGAGGTCCTCGTCGACGGCGAGGCCGCGGCCGGCGGCGCGTGCCAGCAGCTCGATCGTTCGGTCGTCGTGAGTCGGCCCAAGCCCGCCTGAGACGACGAGCAGATCCTCCTGCAGGCCGTAGGCGAGCGCCGCTTCCAGCTCAGCCGGGTCGTCGCCGACAACCGTGATGCGCACTGGATCGATCCCCAGGCGAAGCAGCGACGCCGCCAGATAGGGCCCGTTCCGGTCGTTCCGGTCGCCGCGAACGAGCTCGGAGCCCGATGCGACGATGGCCGCTCGTGGTTGGACCGTCGCACCGGCCCGGCCCACTACGCGGGTCGCCAACCGTTCGCGGTGACGATGATCACTCGCGGCTTGAGCCCGGGGACATGCACGAGCTTGCCGCGAACCTGGATGCGCAGGTTCTCCGGGGAGTCGATCTGCACCCAGAGCTGCCGGCCGCGAATCGCCACAGGTGGGTCGCCTTTCTGAATCGTCCCGTCGTAGGCGACGTCGCCGTTCGCACTCCGGACCCGCGCGGCAACGTGCGTCGAGCCGCGCGTGGCGGTGAGCGTCAGCAGGGCCGCCGGTGCGCCGGGAGTGGTGACGGCGGAGCTCGTCGTCCCCGACGCCGGTGCGTGCGGCCCGCCGCCGCCACTTGCGGCCGCGAAGACGATCACCGTAAGGATCGCGATTGCGCCGAGCGCGGCGAGGACCACGTTCGTCTCGATCCGGCGGGTGCGGCGCTGCGGACGAGCGGCCGAGCGGCGGGTTCGAGGCTCGTGTTCGTCGGTGCCGCTGACGAACCTGGAGTTGAACTCGTCGACGTACAGCTGCCCGTCGAGGCCGAGATACTCGGCGTACGTACGCAGAAACCCCTTGACGTAGGTCTGTGCCGGGAGGAGCTCGAACTGCTCGTCCTCGAGCGCCCGCAGGTACTTCCCACGGATCTTGGTCGAGACTTCAGCCTGTGCGAAGTCAACCCCGCGACGCATGCGGGCTTCACGCAGGCTGTTGCCGATCTCGAACACGGCCGCCGGAAGGGTAGCCGCCGTTGCGTCGCCGCGGCTACTGCGCCCAGCGAAGCGTGCCGTAGACGGCGAGCGCGAGTGCGCCGGTGACGCCCATGTAGAGCCCGAGAAACGCCACGAGCCGGATCAGCCGCTTCGGCCTCGCTCCGTCCGGGCGGACGCTCCGAGCCGCGTCGAAGCGAGCACGCCGTGTGGCCGCGACCGCCGACAGCCCGAGCAGGCACGAGACCGGCACGGAGATGTAGAGCGATTCGAGGAGACGGACGCCGGAGACGAGACGAGACCCGAACACGGCCGCCGGGATCGCAAGCAGCGCGAGGACGCCGAAAAGCGCCGCCAAGCGGTTGGAGACCCTACTGCCTGGCATGGCCGAGAGTGGATCCGATGGGATACGAGTTCTGCAGGAGAGAAAGGTGGACGTCCGGGATGCCGTCGGCGGAGACGTTACCCGGAGTTCCACTGTTCCCGTACGTCGGTCGTGGCGAGCGCCCTACCGCCGGAGAGCGCTCGCGACCTACTGGGCGGCCGCCCGCGCGAGCACGATCGTCGCGAACGAGATGCGCGGGTCGACCGTGCCGATGCCCACCGCCCCGCTCGCCATTCCGAAAACGACGTCCTCGCCGCCGTAGAAGAGCCCTGCCGCGGCGTCGCGCGCGGCGAGGTTCGCGATCACGTCCGGAAACTCGAAGTCTCCGAGCTGAAGGCCCGGGATGTCCTGGTCGTGTGCGCCGGCAATCGCCGCCTCGGCGCACAGGCCGGCATGGGCCGCCACAACGGTCGCTCCGCGCCCGATCGCGGCGAGCGCGGCCTCCTTGCACCGGGACGGGATCGAGCTCGACCACACGTCGAGCACGACCGCACGGGGAAGGGCGCGCCGAACCCCCTGGGCGAAGGCACGCGCGAGGCGGTGCTCCTCGGGCCCGACCCACGCGACACGGGGCGAGGTACCGCCGTTGCCGGCGGCGGCGTACCCCGCAACGAGACCTGCAAGCATCGCTGCCTGGTCGTCGCTCGGCACAAGACCGACGAGGTTTCGCGCGCGGTCGCTCTTCGTGCTCGCGCCGACAAACGCGAAGTGTGACGCGCGATGCGCTCGCGCCGTGTTCGCGACTGTCGCAAGGGGGGCGGCGGCCCCCGAGACGAGCACGAAGGGGGCCTCCGCAACCTGCGCGAGCGTTCCATACTGCGCGACGACGCCGGTCACTGCGACCGAGAGCGGGCCGACGACCCCGACCCGCAGGCCGGTGTGCGCCGCAGAGGTTCCCGTGGCCGTCGCTGGACCGCTCCGCGGCGGACCATGGCGGGCGCCGCACCCCGCAGCGAGCAGTGCGACCATGAGACCGAGTGCCGCTCTCAGCCGCATCAGCCGTAAACGTACTCGGGGCGAGCGGACCAGGCTACGGAATCGTGGTCGGGATGCCCTCGATCCTGCCTGCCTGGAGGAAGGCGTATTGCGCTGCAACGGCGCGCCTGATCGCTGCGGGGACGATCGGGCTCCAGCGGCCGTAACCGATGCCGCCGTTCCGTGCGCCGAAGCTGACGTTCGTCCCACCGGCCAGGTGACCGGTCCGCGCGGCGCCCACCGCAGCCTCGACCGCGACGTCCGCCCGTTCGAGCGCGGTCGTCATCACGAACGAGCCGAGCGACGCCTGGTCGGCGCCCGAGCCGATCCCGAGGATCCCCTTCGCGTGCGCAGCCGCGAGGACGCCGAGCCCGCACGGGCCCGCGACCTCGAACTCGACGGCGGAGCCCTGCTCGATCTGGCCGAGCGCCAGCTTCTCGCAGCTGGCAGCCACGGTGAAGCCGCCGGCGTAGGCGTTCAGCGTGTCGACCGCGGGGTAGGCCACCTTGGCCCCGAACTGGAACCCTGCGACGGCCTGCTCGACGGGAGGAATGTCCAGTCCGCCGACCGAGCCGACCGCCCTCTTGCCCTGCCTCTTCGCCCACAGACCGGCCGCATAGCCGACGAGATAGCCGGCCTGCTCCTCCCTGAACAGCAGGCCCTCGACGTTCGCCGGCCTGTGCGGAAGCGTCTTCATGTCGACCCCCACGATCGCGAACGCCGCGTGCGGAAACTCGGTCGCGACCTGGTCGAGGGCGGCTGCCATCCCGTACCCGACACCGATCGTGATCCCGGCTCGGTCGCGCGCACACGACCGAAGATCGTTGACGATTTCAGCCTGCGAGCCCGCATGCGCCGTGTGCCCCACCACCCCCGCCCGCTCCGCAGCTCGCAGCCCGGCGACCGCAAGCCGGTTGAAGGCCGGTCCCTCCAGCCCACCGACCCCGGTCACGAGACACGCGCGAAACGGGGTGATGGACGGAACCGAGCTTGCGGGGTCCGCCGGGATGAGCACGGCGGCCAGGACCGCCGCGACCGCAGCGCAGATGCGGAGGTTACTGCTTGCTGTACGGCTTGCCATCTGCCGCCGGCGGGACGGTGCGCCCGATCACACCCGCAACGGCGATCAGCGTCAAGACGTACGGGAGCACGTTGAAGAGGGTCGACGCCGACGCGGAATACACCTGGAGCCGCAACGCGACCGCACTCGAGAAACCGAAGAGGACCGCTGCCGCGAAGGCACCAGCCGGTCGCCAGTTGCCGAAGATCATCGCTGCGAGCGCAATGAAACCCCGGCCCTCGGTCATGTTGTCGGTGAAGGTGCCGCCCCCGAAACCGTCGGAGAGATAGACGCCGCCGGCGGCGGCGAGGAGACCGGACAGCACGACCGCGCCGTAGCGCACGGCATAGACGTTGATGCCGACGGTGTCCGCCGCCCGGGGATGCTCGCCGCACGCGCGGATCCGGAGCCCGATCGGTGTCTTGAAAACGACGATGTACGAGGCGACGACGAGCACGAAGCTGAGCCACACCATCAGGTTGAGGTCCCCGATCGCCGGGCCGAGGAAGTGGAGGTCGGCGATCCACGGGATCCGTACGTTCGGGATCGTCGAGACGCCCTGGGAAACGTAGTTGCCGTTGTAGAGCTGGAAGAAGAAGTACCCGGTGATGCCGAGCGCGAGAAAGTTGACGGCGGTGCCGCCCACGATCTGGTCGGCCCGCAGATGGATGGCGAAGTACGCGTAGACGAGCGCGAGCAATCCGCCGGCACCCATCCCGACGAGGAGCCCGACGACCCAGGTGCCGCCCTTGTCGGCTCCGTAGACGCCCCAGAACGCGCCCATCAACATCATCCCTTCGAGCCCGATGTTCACGACGCCGCTCCGCTCCGAGAACATGCCGGCGATCGCGCCGAACACGAGCGGCGTCGAGAACGCGAAGGTCTGCGCGATCAGCGAAGGGTTGAAGACGGCATTCAGGTTTCCGATGCCCGACCGCGTCGCGAGGATCCCGAGCCCGATTCCGGCGAGGCCGGTGGCGACCGCTCCGAAGCCGAGCCGGCGCCGGCCGCGCGTGACGGTCCAGATCCCGAAAACGACGGCGACGACGCCGACGACGACCGGCCACGTCACCGTTCGGGTCTGGACCGGGGGGATCCCGAGGAACGCCGCCACCGCCCCGAGCGCGAGCCCGGTGTAGCCGCTCGTCGCGGGATTCCGCAACCGCGCGCTGACGGGGTTGTCGAAGCGGGCCGCCGTGCCGGTCATGTCGTTGCCTGCTTGGCCCTCGGGCGGAGCTTCCGCCGTGTGTTCCAGATGTAGAGGATCAAGACGTCGGCGCCCACGAACAGCACCACGAGCCCCTGGATCATGTAGGTGAGGTTGCCCGCGAGCTCGGGCTGGATGACGTTCGACGACAGGCCGTGGGTCGTCCCGAAGAGCAGTGCCCCGAAGAGCAGCGCCCCGAGCGCGGTGCCGGCCGCCGTGTTCCGGCCGAGCAATGCCACCGCGATGCCGAGAAAGCCGACTGAGCTGACCGGGATGTCCGACACACCGAAGTGGTAGAGGTAGCCGAGCATGTCCAGCGCTCCCGCGAGGCCGGCGAACGCCCCGGAGATCGCCATCGCCCGGATCAGGTTCTTCCGCACGCTGATGCCCCCGTAGGCCGCGGCCTCGGGACTGAAGCCGACCGCCCGCACCTCGTAGCCGAGCGTCGTCCGGTTGAGGATCAACCAGAAGACGATGAGCGCCGCGATTGCCACGAAGAAGCCGACGTCGAGCGCCTGGAGCTGCTGCACGCCCCAGAACGCCGGCAGCTGGGCGCTGGCAGCGACGTCGTTCGAGATCGGGACCGCCTTGTTCGCCGCGTTCTGGAGCGGGCCGCCGTCACCGAAGAGCCATTCGCCCATCCAGATGGCGATCCAGTTCAACATGATCGTCGAGATCACCTCGTGCGCGCCGACGGTCGCCTTCAGGAACCCTGCGATCCCCGCCCACGCGGCGCCGGCGATCGTCGCACCGCCGATCGCGATCAGGATGTGGGGCACCGGGCTCATGCGCGCGAAGTCGTAGCCGAGCCAGTTGGCGACGTAGAGCCCGATCAGGTACTGGCCCTGGCCGCCGATGTTGAACATCCCGCAGCGAAACGCGAACGCGACGGCGAGACCGCAAAGGATCAGCGTCGTTGTCTGCAGCAACGTCTGTGAGAGGTTGTACGCAGACGTCGAGGCGATGTTCGTCGTCGGATGGAAGATCCAGTTGAGACCCGCGCCGTTGAAGATGTCGCGATAGGCGAGCAGCGGGTTGTGACCCGTCGCAGCCACGACGAGCCCTCCGATCAGAAATGCGATCAGCGCCGTCAACACCGGCACGACGAGGCCGCCGGCCCGCTGCTTCAAGGCGAAGCGCGCCGCCACGGTGCCGCTCGCGGCCGCTTCTTCGGGCGTCTCCGGAGGCCCGCTGCCGTCCGTGGTCACGCGGCCGGACGCTCCCGCCCGCCGAGCATCTCGAGGCCGATCTGCTGCTCGGAGACCTCACCTGTGTGCTCGCCGGCGATCTCTCCCTCGTAGATCACGAGGATCCGGTCGGAGAGCGACAGGATCTCCTCGAGCTCCAGCGACACGAGCAGGACCGCACGGCCCTGGTCACGCTCCATGATGATCCGCCGGTGCAGGTACTCGATCGCGCCGACGTCGAGTCCACGCGTCGGCTGCGCCGCGATCAGAACCCTGGGGTCGCGTGAGATCTCGCGCGCGACGACGACCTTTTGCTGGTTGCCGCCCGAGAGCCCGCCGGCGCGCGTGAGCGGCCCGCCGCCGCGGACGTCGAACTCACGGATCAGCCCCGCCGCCCGCGCGACGAGCCGGGCTGGGAACAGCCATCCCCACTTCGCATTCGGCGGCTTCGCGTAATCGTGGAGGGCGATGTTCTCGGCGATCGAGAACTCGAGCACCAGGCCGCGTCGCTGGCGATCCTCCGGGATGTGGCCGACGCCCGCATCCAGCATTGCGCGCGCGCTCGCCTCGCGGAGCTCGCGCCCCGCGACGGTGATCGACCCGCTTTCGATCTTCCGCAGCCCGGTGATCGCCTCGATCAGCTCGGTCTGCCCGTTGCCGTCGACGCCGGCGATCCCCACGATCTCGCCCGCCCGGACGTCGAACGAAACCCCGCGCACCTTCGGGATCCCGCGCTCGTCGCGGACGTGCAGGTCGCCGACCGACAGCAGGACGTCACCCGGCTGCGCCGGCGCCTTCTCCACCTGGAGCAGAACCTCGCGGCCGACCATCGCGCGGGCAAGCGACGCCTCGGTGGCGCCGGAGCTCGGAACCGTCTCGATCTTCTTGCCCCGGCGGAGCACCGTGATCCGGTCGGCGATCTCGAGCACCTCATTCAGCTTGTGGCTGATGAAGATGATCGACTTGCCGTCCGCCTGCAGGCTTCGGATGATCGCAAACAGCTCGCGCGCCTCCTGCGGAGTCAGCACCGCGGTCGGCTCGTCGAGGATCAGGATGTCGGCGCCCCGGTAGAGCGCCTTCAGGATCTCGACGCGCTGCTCCTGGCCGACCGTGATCTCGCCGACGAGCGCGGCCGGGTCGACCGCGAGGGCGAACCGCTCGGACAGCTCGCGCACCCGTCGTTCGGCGGTGCGCTCGTCGAGCAGCAACCTGTTCCGCGGCTCGACTCCGAGGACGATGTTCTCGGCGACCGTCATCACCGGGATGAGCATGAAGTGCTGGTGCACCATCCCGATTCCGGCCTGAATCGCATCGCGTGCCGAGGCGAACTCGACGGGGCGGCCGTTCAGCAGGATCTCTCCCGCATCGTGCCGGTAAAGCCCGTAGAGGATGTTCATCAGCGTCGACTTGCCGGCACCGTTCTCACCGAGGAGCGCGTGCACCTCGCCGCGCCGCACGTCGAGATCGACACCGTCGTTGGCAACGACACCCGGGAACTCCTTGCGGATCCCGCGCATCTCGAGGACGAGCTCCTGGGTCATCGGGGAGCAATCCTAAACACGAAGACGGAAAGGGCGGACACGAGGCCCGCCCTTTCCGTCCTGCGCTGTTCTTCGACCGCCTAGAGGCCCGTCGGCACCTTCAGCGTGCCGGCGATGATCTTCGCCTTGTAGCTGTTCATCAGCGTGACCCACGACTGCGGCACCGAGGGGCTGATCTTGCCAACACCCATGCCGCCGTTCTTCAGGTCGAACACCAGGTCGGTGCCGCCCTTGAACTGGCCGCTCTGCGCCTGCTGGATCGCATCGAAGACACCAGTGTCGACTCGCTTCACACCGCTCGTCAGCACACGCTTTGCATCCTTGTACTGATCGACGTCGACGCCGATGCCCCAGATGCCCGCGGCGTCAGCGGCCTTGAGCGTGCCGAGACCGCAGCCGCCTGCAACCTGGAAGACGACCTTTGCCCCCTGGGCGATCTCGTTCTGCGCGACTGTCTGACACTTGTCAGTCGCCACGAAATCGTTCGAGTACTGCACGATCACCTTCAGCGACGGGGCGACCTTGTGCACGCAGTACTTGTAGCCGGCGATCCAGATGTCGACCGGCGGGATCTTGATCCCTCCGACCGCTCCGACCGCTTTCCCGCCCATCTTCACGGCCATCTTGGCCGCGAGGACGCCGACGAGACAGCCCGACTCGTTCGCCATGTAGGTCAGGCCCTCGACGTTCTTCTGATACGCCGGCAGGACGTTGCCCTTCTTGTCGGCGAACGGGGCCGTGTGCACCGTGTAGTCGGTGATTGCGAAGTCCACGTTCGGGAACTTCTTCGCGTAGGTCGCCTCAGTCGGAGCGAGCAGGAAGCCCGCCGCGACGATGAGCT
Organism: Gaiellaceae bacterium; assembly: GCA_035534955.1. GTDB lineage: Bacteria > Actinomycetota > Thermoleophilia > Gaiellales > Gaiellaceae > PALSA-600. The sequence continues at coordinate 94,657 of DATLQV010000090.1, read as the reverse complement.
TGGCACCCTTGCGGATCGCCGAGTTGAAGTTCGGCGCGTAGTCGCTCGTCGAGTTCGACTGCAGCGCCAACGTGTTGACTCCCAGCTTCGCCTTCGCCGTCGTCAGCCCCTTGAGCTGATTCTGGTTGAAGCCCTTGTCGGTGAACCGACCGATGTCACTCACGAGCGCCGCGGTGAACGACGCTTTCTGCGTGGCCGGCGACTTCGCGCTCCCGAAAGCAGTGGCCGTGACGACCACTGCGGCGAGTGCGACGACGCACGCCAGCACCATCCAGCGTGAAAACTTCACTTACCCTCCTCCATTGTCTGACCGGGGGGACTAGCGGCCGTAGCCTAGCCCCTCCGCGGGCCGGCGGCTAGAGTTCCCGATCAATCAGCTAGTCCGCGGCGACGCGCTCGAGATCGCGCTCGGTCAGGAGGACACGGCGCGGCTTTGAGCCCTCGTACGCCGAGATGATCCCCCGCCGTTCGAGCATGTCCACGAGCCGTCCGGCGCGGGTGTAGCCGACCCGCAGACGGCGCTGGAGCAGGCTCACCGACGCGGTCTGTGCGGTCACGACGATCTCGATCGCCTTGTCGAGCAGCGGGTCCTCGTCGGGGTCGAACTCGCCGTCGTCGCTGTCGGAGTCGTCGGCGAACGCCTGCGGAAGCTCGAGGAAGGTCTCGTCGACGTGCTGCTCGCGCTGCGTTCTCGCCTGCTCGACGATCATCGCGATCTCCTCCTCGGTCACGAAGGCGCCCTGGACGCGCTGCAAGCGGGAGGTGCCGAGCGGCTTGAACAGCATGTCGCCCTGGCCGAGCAGGCTCTCGGCGCCGTTCGCATCGAGGATCACGCGCGAGTCGGTCTGCGACGAGACAGCGAACGCGATCCGCGACGGGACGTTGGCCTTGATCATGCCGGTGATCACGTCGACCGACGGTCGCTGGGTGGCGAGCACCAGGTGAATGCCGACCGCGCGCGACTTCTGCGCGAGGCGGATGATCGAGTCCTCAACCTCCTGCGGGCTGACCATCATCAGGTCGGCGAGCTCATCGATCACGACGAGCAGGTACGGAAGAGCGTCGTCGCCACGCTTGCGGAAGGCACGGTTCGCCTCGGCGAGGTTGCGCGCCCGCACCTGGCTCAGCCGCTCGTAACGCCGCTCCATCTCGCTGACGACGTTGAGCAGCACCGCGCTTGCTTCCTTGGGGCTCGAGACGACCGGCGTCAGCAGATGCGGGATCGACTCGTAGTAGTTGAGCTCGATCTTCTTCGGGTCGATCAGGATCAGCCGCACCTCGTCCGGCGTCGCGCGCAGCAGGATCGACGTGAGGATCGTGTTGATGCAGCCCGACTTGCCCGACCCGGTGGTTCCGGCGATCAGGATGTGCGGCATCCGCGCGAGGTCGGCCCAGACCGCGGCGCCGCTGATGTCCTTGCCGAGCCAGACCGAGAGCGGGCTCGCCGTGGCCGGCAGATCGTCGTAGATGTCGCCGAGCGTGACGAGGTTGGGGCTGAGGTTCGGCACCTCGACGCCGACGGCCTGCTTGCCGGGAATCGGCGCGAGGATGCGAATCTCGGTCGTGGCGAGCGCGTAGCTCAGATCGTCCTTCAGGTTCGCCACCTTGCCGACCTTGGTGCCCGGCGCAAGCTGCAGCTCGTAGCGCGTCACCCGCGGCCCGGAGATCTGCCCGACCACGGTGGCCTCGACCCCGAAGTGTGCGAGACAGGTGACGAGCGCCTCGGCGACGCGGGCATTCGCTTCGCCGGTCGGGCCCACACCGGGCTTCGACTGCTTCAGCAGGCTCCGGTCCGGCAGGACGTAGTCGGCAACGGTCGCCGGGCTGTCGAACAGCGTCTCCTGGGTGTGCGCGTCGTCCGGCCCGAACGCGTCCTCGTCGCGGATGAAGAGCGCAGCGGGCTGGCCCGAGATCGAATCGGAGATGAGATCCGGATAGTCCTTGCGCACGTCGACCGGCGGCGCATGCACCTGGAGCGGCGCGATCTGCTCGGGGGCGCTCCATTCCGGCAGGAGGTTCGGTGGCCTGGCGGTGCGCACGCGCCTCTGCGCGCTCTGCATCGCATGGCCCGTGCGGCGAACGATCGCGCCGAGGCTCGCCCCGGTCAGGAACAGCGCGCCGCCGAGCGTGAGCAGGACGCCCAGGATCGTGGAACCGCTCGTGCCGAGGCCGAGTGCGACCGCCGACTCGAGGCCGTTGCCGAGCGCCCCGCCATGGCCGGCGCCGAGGGTGAGCTGCAGCCCGGTCAGCGAGACGGCGAGGCCGAGCTGGAAGGGCCGCAGGTCGACGAGCTCGCTCCGGGCGACCATCAGCGCCCCGAGCGGGACGAGCACGACAGGCGCGAGATACGCCGCAGCGCCGATGCCGCTGCGCACGAGGTCGGCGACCGGCCCGCCGTTGAACCCGAACCACAGGATCGCGGCGAGGAACACGCCGAGCCCGCCGAGGCCGAGGCCGGCCAGCTCGGCATGCTGGTGCGTGCGCCCCTTCGCCTTCCCGCGCCGCTTCTTGACGCGGCTCGGCGTCTTCGGGGACGTCTTATGGGGCCGCTTTTTGCGCGCCATGGGGCGCACTTCGCGCTACCGGCGGTCAGTCCTTCCGAACATAGGACGCGGTCAGCATGCCGAAGTAGGTCGGAACCTCGTACGACAGGAGCTCCACCTCGAACTCGTCGCCCAGGGCGCCGTGGAGCATCAAGAGCTGCCAGAAGCTGTCGGCCTTCGCCGCCACGGCGAACCCAGGGTCCCAGCCGCGCAGCGCGGCCAGCCTGTTGTCGCGCACGATCGTCTGAATCTCCTCGTCGTACTCGGCCGACTCCGGTGCAAAGCCGTAGGGGGCGTCAACGGTGTGCCCGTGGCCGTGGTCGGCGCTCGCGATCAGCGCGACGCGGCGGTGCAGGGTCGCAGCGGCCAGCGCCTCCCCCGCCCGCACATGGTGGTCGTTCGAGAGCGCCCGGCAGGGACTGACGACAACGGCGGGCCCGTGCATGAACCAGAGCGGGATCAGCGCGCCCCAATCGAGCGGCATGGTCGACGAACCGGCTGCCGTTGCGCCGAAGGTGACGCCGAGCGCCGGCAATCCTGCCGCCCGGAGCGCCTCGACGCACGCGTCCGCCAGCTCCGGGTCTCCCGGCCCTTCGTAGCGGGTGTCGGCGTCCGTCCACTGCGAGGCGTCTCCCTGTAGCCGCGCCGACCGCACCACTGCGAAGTGCCCGTCGACGTGGATCCCATGCGGCGTCAACACGATCACCGACTCCGGCCGCTCGGAGGCAAAGCGATGGCCGAGCTCCTCGAGCCCGCGGCGCGTCGGTCCCGCCGGAACGTCGAATACCGGGGCGCCGTGCGGCGCAATCGCTGCGAAGACGATCATGGCAATGCGCTGATCCGTTCGACCACGAGCTCGGCGAACCGCTCACCGTCGATGCCGAAGGCCACCTTCGCATTCGGCGCCGCTACGTGCTCACGGTTTCGCCAGTCGACGTTCGTGCGCCCCCAGCTCGGGCCGGTCGTGCAGTCGACCTCGATCCGCGCGTCGCGCACGTCGAGCAGCGTCGGGTCGATCAGGTGCGCGATGCAGACCGGGTCGTGCATCGGCGAGCCGTCGAGGTCGGGATAGCGCGCCCTGTGGAAGCGCGCGTAGAAGTCCATCAGCTCGGCCACGACCTTCCCGACGCGTCCCGCGCCGCGCATACGCTCGGTGTGCTCGTCGCGGATCAGAGCGCGATGCGTCACGTCGAGCCCGACCATTGTCGTGTCGAGGCCCTCCGCGAACACGCGCTGTGCCGCCTCCGGGTCGGCCCAGATGTTGAACTCGGCCGCCGGCGTCCGGTTGCCCTCGCCGATCGAACCACCCATCAGCACGATCCGATCGGGCCGCACGCCGGCGTGCGTCGCAAACAGGAGCCCCACGTTGGTCAGCGGCCCCGTGGCAACGAGTGTGGGCTTCTCGCGACCGCGGAACCGTTCGGCGAGGTATTCGACCGCGTGCGCCGGCTCCGGGGCTTGCGACGGCGCGGGGAGGTCTGGCCCGTCGAGACCCGACTCGCCGTGCACGTGCGCTGCGACGTCACGCATGCGCACGAACGGCGCATTTGCGCCTGCGTACACCGGAACATCGCTCCGTCCCGCGAGCTCGAGCACCCGAAGCGCGTTCGCAGTCGTCTTGTCGAGCGTCTGGTTGCCCGAGACGGTCGTCACGCCGACGAGCTCGACTTCGGGCGAGGCGAGCGCGAGCAGGATGGCGATCGCGTCGTCGTGACCCGGATCGCAGTCGAGAATGATCGGGATGGGCGTCATGCCGCGAGTATCGTCTCTACCTCTCGCGCTGTGGGCAGCGACGGTTGCGCCCCGAGCCGCGAGGCGGCGATCGCCCCGGCCGCGCACGCGCGGACGAGCGCCGCTTCACGCGGACGCCCCTCGAGCAGCGACACGACGAGGCAGGCGGCGAAGGCATCGCCGGCCGCGGTGCCGTCGACGCTTGCGACTCGCGGCGGCACGGCGCGGGCGACCTCGATGCCGCCCTCGTAGAGGGCTGCTCCCTCCGCGCCGTAGGTGACTGCGACGAGCTTGCCGCGTGAGACGACCTCGTACTCGAGCCGGTTCACGATCAGCAGGTCGGGATCGAGGTCGAGCACGCGCGCCGGCGCCGCGTTCAACGCAAAGAACTCCGCCCTGCGCGCCGCCGCGAGCACCACCTCGTCGGGCACTTCCAGCTGGCACAGCACGGCGCCGCCGGGCGACACCGGGCGCACGCTTGCGTTTGCGCCGGAAATGACCACGATCTGGTTCTCGCCGTCGTCGGCCACGACGATCGCGGCGATCCCGGTGCTGCCGGTCCGTCCGAGCTCCAACTCGACCCCCGCAGCCCGCAGGCCCGCCAGGGCATCGTCTGCGAGCGGATCCGTGCCGACCGCGCCGACGAGCTTGACCCGCGCGCCCAGGCGTGCCGCGGCAACAGCCTGGTTGGCACCCTTGCCGCCGGGAAAGCGCTCGAACGTGCTCCCGGACACGGTCTCACCGGGGCGCGGCAGCCGCTCGACGCGCGCGACCAGATCCAGGTTGATCGACCCGACGACGGTGAGCTCGACCGGCATGCCGGGAGCTAAGCCGCGATCGCCCGGAGATCGTCGAGCGCACGGCCGAGCAGGTTCTCACGCAGGTCGAACAGACCGGCCCAGAGCGAGCCTCGATCCACCGACGACTGCCAGCGCACCTGCGCCGCCAGGCCCTCGAGCGCCCGCACCAGCACCGCCAGCTCGAGGTACGCCGCCGCAACGCGGTGCGGCCCGACACGAACGCCCGCGCGGTCGAGCACGGGCTTCCAGTCGATCAGCTCTGCCGGGCCCGGCTCGCCGAACCACGACCTCCCTTCGGCTTCGCCCCCTTCGAGCTCGAGCAGGTAGCGCCCGAGCGGGCGCTCGAGCCCCGCGAGGGCGGTCTCGACCCGGTCGGCTGCGCGGCGCAGCGCCGCCTGGCGGTGGCCCGGCGTGCTCGGATCGGCATCGCCACGTGCCCAGCGCTCCAGCAGCCGGCAGAACGCGAGTGACGAGACTTCCACGGCCAGGAGCTGCGCGATCAGCTTGCGTGCAGTCTCGTCCTCAGCCGCATGCTCGACGATCACGGCAGCCCACTCCGGCCGGGTGCGAAGCGGCGTCGTCAGCGCCCCCGCCTCATACCTCTATGACAACGGGCAGGATCATCGGGCGGCGGTGCGTGCGGTCGTAGACGAGCTGCCCGAGCCCGTCGTGCAGGTGCTCCTGCAGGAGCTTCACCTCGCGGATGTCTTCAGCCAGCAGGTCGCGGACGATCGCGTGCGCCTCCTCGCGCATCTCGGCGAGCAGCTCGTCGCTCTCGGCGAAGCCACGGCTGATCAGCTCAGGCGCCGATGCGGCGCCGTCGGCCAGCGTCGCGACGACGATCAGGACACCGTCCTCCGACATGTGACGGCGGTCGCGAAGCGCGACATCCGAGATGTCGCCGACCCCGAGGCCGTCCACGTACGTGACGCCGGCGTCGATGTGATCCGCGATCCGCACACCCTCGCTGGAGAGCTCCACGACATCGCCGTTCTCGGCGATCACGATCGAATTCGCGGGAACACCGGCATCCTGGGCGAGCCGGGCATGCGCAGCCTGCATCCGGTACTCACCGTGAATCGGCATCACCGCCTTCGGACGCAGCAGGCTGAGCAGCGTCCGCAGCTCCTCCGCGCACCCGTGGCCGGAAACGTGCACGTCGGCGTTCTCCTCGTGCAGCACCTCGGCCCCGTTGCGCGTCAGGCGGTTGATCGCATCGTGCACGCGCAGCTCGTTTCCGGGAACGGGGCGCGCGGAGATGATCACCGTGTCCCCGCGTTCGACCTTCACCGCCGGGTGATCGTTGTAGGCAATCCGCGTCAGCGCCGACAGGGGCTCGCCCTGAGATCCGGTGCAGAGGATCAGCTGCTCGTGCAGCGGCACGCCGTCGAGGTCGGCCGGCTTCACGAACACGTCATCCGGCACGTCGACATAGCCGAGGTTGCGTGCCACGTTCATGTTGCGGCGCATCGATCGGCCCACGACCACCACCTTGCGGCCCGAGTCGACTCCGACGTCGATCGCCTGCTGCATGCGGTGGATGTTCGACGCGAAGCTGGAGACGAGAATCCGCCCACGGCGCACCGGGATGATCTGGCGGAAGGCCTCCCCGACGACGCGCTCGGAGCGCGTGAGCCCAGGCCGTTCCGCGTTGGTCGAGTCGCCGCACAGGAGGTCGACGCCGCGGTTGCCGAGCTCGGCGAGGCGGCCGACGTCGGTGCGCAACCCGTCGATCGGCGTGTGGTCGAGCTTCCAGTCACCGGAGTGGAACACGAGACCGGCGCGCGTCTCGATTGCGATGCCGACCGCGTCCGGGATCGAGTGCGCCATCCGGATGAACTCGAGCCGGAACGGCCCGATCTGCACCGGCGCGCCCTCCGGGTCGATCTCGCGCAACTCGGAGGCGCGCAGCAGCCCATGCTCGTCCAGCTTGGACTTGACGAGCCCGAGGGTCAGGCGCGTCGCCCAGATCTCCTCCACGCGCATCTCGCGCAGCAGGAACGGCAGCGCTCCGACGTGATCCTCGTGCGCGTGGGTCAGCACGACCGCGTGAATCCGCTTGTCACGGAGGTACTCGAAGTCGGGCAGGATGACGTCGACGCCGAGATGCTCGTCACGGGGAAATGCCATCCCGGCGTCGACGACGATCGTCTCGTCGCCGAGCTCGTAGACGGTCATGTTCTTGCCCACCTCACCGAGCCCGCCGAGCGGGATCACGCGTAAAACGTCAGTCATCGACAGTCAGTCTAGGCCGGAACGAGGAGGCCCAGGCGTTCAAGGCATTCGCGCACGCCGGCGACCTCGTCCGCCGTCGGGGCCGGCAGCGGCAGGCGATGCCCGCCGACACGGTGCCCGAGGAGGTTCAGCGCGGCCTTGATCGGGATCGGGTTGGACTGGATCCGCAGCAGCTCGTAGGCGGGCCCAAGCTCTCGGTCGATCGCGCGGCCGCGCTCGAGGTCGCCTGTCAGGTTCGCACGCACCTGCTCGGCGACCTGAGCGCCCACGACGTGCGTGTGGACGCACACGCCGCCTACGGCACCGAGCTCGAGAAAGGGCTGAAGCAGGTTGTCGTCGCCCGCATACAGGTCGAGTCCGGTCGCGACGATGTGTGTCGCCTGCGCAAGGTCGTCGTTCGCCTGCTTCACCGCGCGCACGGTCTCGATCTCGGCCAGGCGGGAGATCGTCTCCGGCTCGATGTTCACCACGCTGCGACTGGGGATGTTGTAGACGACGATCGGCTTGTCGCTTGCGCGCGCGATCGCCTCGAAGTGCGCGACGATGCCCCGTTGCGGCGGCTTGTTGTAGTACGGCGTCACGACGAGCAGTCCGTCGGCGCCGAGCTCGTGGGCGCGCTCTGTGAGGTGCACCGAGTGCAGGGTCGAGTACGTCCCCGTGCCGGCCACGACCGTGGCCTCGCCGCCGACCGCTTCGATCGCCGCGCGAAACAGGTCGAGCCGCTCTTCGTCGGTGAGATTCGGGCTCTCACCGGTCGTGCCCGCCACGACGAGGCCGTCCGAGCCGTTCGCCACGAGGTGGTGAGCGAGCCGCTGGAATGCTTCGAAGTCGATCGACTCGTCGTCGCGGAACGGCGTGACGATCGCCGTCAGGATGTTCCCCAGCATTGGACAGAGGATACTCGGCCCGTCTCGGGTCTAGAGGAGCGCGTCGAGCCCGACGGTGAGCCCCGGCGGCAGCGACGCGAGCCGCTCGAGAGCCAGCAGAACGCCGGGCGTGTACGCGTCGTGCGAGGTCGCGTCGTGGCGGATCGTCAGCACCTCGCCCGGGGCGCCCAGGATGACCTCCTGGTGCGCGGTCAGGCCCGGCAGGCGCACCGAGTGGATCGGCACACCGCCGCCCATCCGCTCCGCGGTCAGCCTCGCGGTCCCTGACGGCGCGTCGAGCTTTGCGGGGTGATGCAACTCGACGATCTCGGCCTGCTGCATGTGCCGGGCGGCCTCCTCGGCGAAACGCATCATCAGGACCGCACCCAGCGCGAAGTTGGGCGCGTAGAACACCGTGACGGGAGCGCCCTCGAATTCGGATGTATCCCAGCCGGTCGTACCGATGACGCTCGGCACCCCGCGGGAAACGGCCGCGCGGATGTTCGCCGCAGCCGCCTCCGGCCGCGTGAAGTCGACCATCGCCTGCGCGTCGTCGAGGGAGCCGACCAGTGTGTGGCCGGCCGCCTCGAGCCCGGGCCCGAGCACCGACCCGACCCTTCCCCCACGCCCGTTCAGGAGGACCCTCACGCTGCGCGGGCAAGGTCGGGCGACACGCGCTCGAGCGCGGCGAGGAACCGCTCCTCGCTCGGGCCGATGCAGGCCGCCGAGAGGTGCTCGGACGCGAGCAGCGCGCCGGCCAGCTCACAGACCGCGGCGGGCTCCACCGCGTCGATCTCGGCGACGATGCGGTCGAGCGAAAGCAGCTCCGAGTCTGTGATCAGCGACTTGCCGAGGCGGTTCATGCGCGACGACGTCGATTCCATCGAGAGCAGGATCCGTCCTTTCAGGTTCTCCTTCGCCCGCTCGAGCTCGGCCTCGGGCAAGTTGCCGCCCGAGATGTCCGCGATCTGCTCGGCGGTAATCGCAAGCGCGTCGCCGAGGTTGTCCTCGCGGGTGCCCAGATAGACGCCGATCTGCCCCGTGTCGGTGTACTGCGAGAGGAACGAGTACACGGCGTAGGCCATGCCGCGCTTTTCGCGGATCTCCTGGAAGAGACGCGACGACGCGGAGCCGCCGAGGATCGCGTCGAGGAGCGAGGCGGCGAACCGGCGCCGGTCCGAGCGCGAGATCCCGGGCGCCGCCAGGCAGACGTGGTACTGCTCGGTGTCCTTGCGCTGGAAGCGCAGCCGCGGCGGCAGTGTCTGCCCGATCGGCCGGCGCAGGTTGGCGCTGGTCACGCCGTTGCCGCTGCGACCCTCGAGCCCGCGCTGCACGAGCTCGACGATCTCTTCGTGCTCGATGTTCCCGGCCGCCGCGACCACGATGTTCGCCGGTGTGTACATCTCGCCGTGGTAGCGCGCGATCGCTTCACGCGAGATCGACGAGATCACCTCAGCCGTTCCGATCACGGGCCGCCCGAGTGGGTGGTCGGCGAACACCGCGTCGGCGATAAGGTCGTGCACCAGCTCCTGCGGTGCGTCGTCGTACATCGCGATCTCCTCGAGCACGACGTCGCGCTCGGAGTCGAGCTCGGCGAACGCAGGCGCAAAGACCATGTCGCTCATCACCTCGACCGCCGTCTCGAGATGGTGGTCGGGAACGCGCGCGTAGACGATCGTGTGCTCGCGCGACGTCGCCGCGTTCAGCTCGCCGCCGAGCCCGTCGAAGATCTCGGCGATCTGCAGGGCGCTGTACCGGCTCGTGCCCTTGAAGAGCAGATGCTCGATGAAGTGCGAGACGCCTGCCTCTCCCACGTCCTCGTCGCGCGAGCCGGCTCCGATCCAGTACCCGACTGCTGCCGACCGGACGTGGTCGAGCCGCTCGGTGATCACCCGCTCACCCGAGTCGAGCTCGGTCAAGGTCCAGTTCTGCATCGGCGTAGCGTAGTGCGGAAGGCCGTCTGACACCTGTACGAGCGAGGGCGGCTCGCGCCGCCCTCGCTCGAGGTACCTAGTCGCTGCGCGACCCTTCGCGCTCGCGGCGGGGACCGCCACGGCCGCCGCCGCGGGGACCGTCGCGGCGCGGGCCGCGGTCCTCGCGAGGCTCGCGCGGCGGGGCGTCCTTCGCTCGCTCGACGAGCTCCTCGGGCGAGACCATCGTCTCGCCCTCGTGCTTTTGCACGAGCTTGAGGCCGATCCGGCCCCGCGCCTTGTCGACCTCCTGCACGACCACGTCGAGGATGTCGCCGCGTGCGATGACGTCCTCGATGTGGTTGACGCGGCCCGGGCCCACGTTCGAAACGTGAAGCAGACCGTCCGTGCCCTTCTTCAGCTCGACAAAGGCGCCGAAGTCGGTCGTCTTGACCACGCGACCCGTGTAGGTGTCGCCGACCTCGGGCTCCTTGGTGAGGTTGCGGATCGCTTCGATCGCAGCATCGCCCTTGGTGCCCTCGGTGGCGTACACGAGGATCGTGCCGTCTTCTTCGATGTCGATCTGCACCTCGTACTCGGACTCGAGCGAGCGGATCGTCTCGCCGCCCTTGCCGATCACCATGCCGATGAACTCGGGGTTGATCTGGATGGAGGAGATCCGCGGTGCGTGCTCGGCAAGTGCCTCGCGCGGGGCCGCGATGGCCTCTTCCATCTTCCCGAGGATGGCCACACGAGCGTCCTTCGCCTGGGCGAGGGCGCGCTCCATGATCTCCCGGCTGACGCCGGTGATCTTGATGTCCATCTGCAGGGCGGTGATGCCCTCGCGGGTGCCGGCGACCTTGAAGTCCATGTCGCCGAGGTGATCCTCCGCACCCTGGATGTCGGTCAGGATCTCGTACTCGTCGCCTTCCTTGACGAGGCCCATCGCGATGCCGGAGACGGGAGCCGTGATCGGCACGCCGGCGTCCATCAGCGCGAGGGTCGAGCCGCATACCGAGCCCATCGACGACGAGCCGTTCGACTCGAGCGTCTCGGAGACGAGGCGGATCGTGTACGGGAACTCCTCCGTCGTCGGGAGCACGGCTTCGAGCGCGCGCTGTGCGAGCGCACCGTGACCGATGTCGCGCCGCTTGGGCGAGCCCATGCGACCCGTCTCGCCGACCGAGTAGGGCGGGAAGTTGTAGTGGTGCATGTATCTGCGGTCGCGCTCGAGGGAGAGGTCGTCGATGCGCTGCCCCTCCTTCGCCGTGCCGAGCGTCAGCAAGGTCATGATCTGCGTCTGGCCGCGGGTGAAGAGGCCCGACCCGTGGGTGCGGGGCATCACCGAGACCTCGACCTCGATCGGGCGGATCTGCGTGGCAGTCCGGCCGTCGGGGCGACGCTTCTCGACCGCGATCTTCTGCCGGACGAGCGACTTGTAGATCGACTCGCACGCCTTCTTGACGTAGCTCTTCGTCAGCGAGTCCTTGACGGCGGGCTCGCCGTCGACGGTGGCCGGGCCGACCGGGAAGGGCAGCTCGACACTCTCGATGATGTGCTCGAAGAGCAGGCTGCGCTTGGCCGACTTGAGCTCCTTCGAGTCCTGCTCGGCCTCGGTGAGACCGCGCAGCTCGTTCTCGAACTTCTCGCGCACGACCGCCTCGACGGCGACCGAGCGCTGCTTCTCGAGGATCTGCGCCAGCGACATCCGCACCTGCAGCTCGCCGAACACCTTTGCCTCGTTGGCGTCGAGCGACGGGGCGCCGACTTCCTGCTCGACGATCTCCTCGACGATCGCACCGGCCTCGCGGAGGCCGTGCTGCTGGATGCGCTCCCAGACGGTGTGACCGTGCGCGGCTTCGAGCCGCTCGGTGACGGCGGGGTCGAGCCACTTGGCCTTCCCCTTCTGCGACCGCAGATCGAGCTGCGCGTCGCACAGCTTGCTGATCTCGCGCTGGGCGATCTCGAGCGCCTCGAGGAGCTTCGCCTCGGGCACCTGCTTCGCGCCGGCCTCGACCATGGTCAGCCCGTCCTTTGTACCGACGACGATCAGGTCGAGATCGGACTCGGCCACCTCCTGGAGTGACGGGTTGATCACCAGCTTGCCGTCCACGAGACCCATGCGCACCGCGCCGATCGGGCCGAGGAACGGCAGCGGCGAGACGGTCAGCGCCGCCGAGACCGCGTTGATGCAGAGGATGTCGTGCGCGGTGACCAGGTCGGCCGAGAAGACCGTGGCCACGCACTGGACCTCGTTGCGATACCCCTTCGGCCAGAGCGGCCGGACCGGGCGATCCGTCATGCGCGCGGTCAGGATCGCCCGTTCGGTCGGGCGTCCCTCCCGCTTGAAGAATCCGCCGGGAATCTTGCCTGCGGCGTACATGCGCTCTTCGACGTCGACCGTCAGTGGGAAGAAGTCCGCGCCTTCGCGCGCCTCTGTCCGGCCCTGCGCCGTGCCGAGAACGACGGTGTCGCCGCTACGGACGACGACTGCGCCGTCCGCCTGCTTGGCGAGCTTCCCCGTCTCGAACGAGATCTCCTTGCCGCCGACCTCGACGGTCACGGAAACCGGCACCCCGGCGGGGTGCTCAGCCTCAACAATGCTCATCTATTCCTTCCTCCACTGTGCGGTGCCTTTACAGGCTATGGGTGAAGGGTGGAAGTTTGAGCCAGCGTTCTCGCAGAGCGCTCGCCCAAACTCCACCCTCCGTGACTTCTCCGGCTAGCGCCGGAGGCCGAGCTCCTTGATGAGGGCGCGATAGCCCTCGACGTTGCGGCGCTGGAGATAGTTCAGGAAGCGGCGGCGGCGACCGACCAGCTTGAGCAGGCCGCGACGCGAGTAGTGATCGTGCTTATGCGTGCGGAGATGCTCGGTGAGCTCGTTGATCCGCTGGGTCAGCATCGCGATCTGGACTTCCGGCGAACCGGTGTCGGTCTCGTGCTTGCCGAACTTCTGAACGTGATCCAGCTTTTCTTCCTTGGTGAGGGGCATGCTTCTCCTCTCGATGAGTGACGTCACCCGGGGCCACGAGGCCCGCAAGTCTCAGCACGCCGCGAAGGAAGACGCGTGCGGCCGGGGCCGGGTCGGTCAGTAGGGTAGCGGATTCGCGATGAATTCGCCGTTTTCGACCCTGTTTGCACGTCACTGCGAGGCGGCCGCGCTCTCCTTCGACGTGCCGGCCCTCGCCGCGGGCATCTCGATCGGAGGTGCTGTGGAGACGGCGGCCGTGGGGTGCGAGCCCGAGACGCTCTTCCGGATCGCCTCGATCACGAAACCTCTCACCGCCACGCTCGTGCTCGGGCTTGTCGACCTCGAGGAGCCGACAGGCGTCTGGCCGGGCGAGGTGCGGATCCGCCACCTGCTCTCACACACGAGCGGTTTCGACTCCGAGTGCGGGGATCTCGCGCGGTTTGGAGACGGCGACGACGCGCTCGCCGTGCTCTGCGCAGAGCTGCCCGCGGTGCGCCGGTTCCTGGGCGTCGAGGAGGTCTGGTCGTATGCGAACACGGGCTACTGGCTTGCGGGCCACCTCGCAGCGCAGCGTGCGGGGTCGAGCTACGAGGACGCGCTCGAGGAGCGTGTCCTGCGCCCTGCCGGCCTCGAATCGACCTCGTTTGCCGAGCCGGAGCTCACCGGCACGGGTCCCGATGCCGTCGCGGGCCCGTATCCGCGTGCCCGTAGGCCCTCGGGCGGCCTCGTTTCGAACGTGCCCGACCTGCTGCGCTTCGGCCGTTGGCATCTGGTGCGGCCGGAATCGGCGCAGCTGCGGATCGCCCACGGCGTGCCCGTCGACGGCGTCTACGGCCTCGGACTGCGGGGGCAGCAGGTCGCCGGCACCGAGGTGTGGGGACACGGCGGCTCGTACGGCGGCTTCCAGTCGTCGCTCGTCGTCATCCCCGGCCGCGACGCTGTCTTCGCCGGCCTCACGAATAGCGGGCGTGGCGGGCAGGCATTACGCCTGCTCGAGGATGCCTTCTTCGAGCACGTGCTCGGGGCGCGCAGAACGGTGCCGGGTTCGGTGCCGCTCGCGGCGCACGTGCTCGATGCCTTCGCCGGCACGTATGAGAACAGCGACGGCCGCTATCAGGTCGCGCGGGCGGCAGACGGGCTCGCCGTCATCTTTCCGGAAGGGGCCTACCGCGCGCGGCCGATCGGAGAGCGCACGTTCGAGATCGTCGACGGCGATCGAGCCGGCGATCGCCTCGACTTTCCGCGCGAGCGCTTCGGCCGCTTCGGCAGCCGGCTCGCGGAGCGGGTCGGATGATTGCCCCCGCGGTCGCGGCCGGCCATCCCGCGACCGCGCTGGCGGGTGCCGAGATCCTCGCGGCAGGCGGAAGCGCCGCCGACGCTGCGGTCGCGGCCGCACTCGCCTCCTGCGTCGCGGAGACGGTGATGACCGGCTTTCTCGGCGGCGCCCACGCGATCTACTTCGACGCCGCGGACCGCACCGTTCGCAACCTCGATTGCTTCGTCTCGGTCCCATCAGGCGACGGTGCGCCGATGGAGTCGCTCGACGTCCGGTTCGGCGAAGAGCGTGTGGCGTATGCGATCGGCGCCTCGTCGTGTGCTGTGCCCGGCCTCCCCGCGGGGCTCGAGGCCCTCTGGCGCGACCACGGGCGGCTCCCGTGGCCCGACCTCGTGGCAGGCGCGCTGCAGCTTGCCCGCGACGGCGTCTCGCTGCCGCCCGCCCATGCATCCTGCCTCGAGATGCTGTCCCCGGTGATGTCGATGCGTGAGGGCGGGGCGATCTACGCCCCGGGCGGGACGCTGCTCGCCGCAGGCGACGTGCTGCGCCAGCCGGGTCTCGTCGCCGCGCTCGAGCTCGTCCGCGACGAAGGTGCCGCGACTGCGTACACGGGCTCCGTCGCCCGCGCGCTCCTCGCACTCGTGGCCGACCGCGGCGGGGCAATCACCGCCGCCGACCTCGCGGCGTACGCCGTCACCTGGTCGGAGCCGGTCGCGTGCGCCTTCCAGGGGCGGCGCGTCCTCACCCGCGGCGGCCTCGCCGGCGTCGCGGAGGCGCTCGGGCGTCTCGGCCCCGGCGGTGGGCCGTCCGCCGTGCTCGCGGCGCTCGAGGGGGTCGCGACGATCGACGGGCACACGACGAACCTGACCGTCGTCGACGGAGCAGGCAATGCGTGCGTGCTGACGTCGAGCCTCGGCCTCGGATCGGGCGACTGGCTGCCGGGCCTCGACCTGCACCTGAACAGCATGCTCGGCGAACGTGACCTGATCTCAGCGCCGCTCGAGCCGCGCGCCCGAATGGCCAGCATGATGGCGCCTACGCTCGTCTTCGACGGCGACGGGCTCGAGCTGGCCGTCGGAGCCGCAGGCGGTACGCGGCTGCGCACCGCGCTCGTGACCGTCCTCGACGGCGTGTTGCACGACAACCTCGTTCCACAGGAGGCGATCGACCGGCCGCGTTTCCACCCCGCCGGCGACGTGCTGAATGCCGAGCCGGGCGTCGACAGCGACTGGCTCGACCGCCTCGAGGCGCGCGGGCGCACGGTACGGCGCTGGCCCGAACGGCATCACTACTTCGGCGGTGTCAGCGCAGTTGGACGAGCCGGCGCGGGAGCGGATCCCCGCCGGAGCGGTGCGGTGAGGTAGCCGGGATCGTCGAGGCGATCCAGCCCAGGTACCCGCAGCGTGGGCAGCCCGGGTTGCAATGCACCGTTCCGCCGTCGACCGGCTTGGCGTATTTCGACCCGCATTCGAGGCAGCGCACACGCTCGAGCTGAATGACGGTGTTGTCCAACGCTTCCACGCTGACAAAGACGCTCGAAGCAGTAGAAACTTGCGCCGGCGGCTACACCGGCCGCGTTGCGGCCCGCGTCTGTGCTACGTCGCGAGCGATCTGGGCCACGAGCTCCTCCTCGCTCGCAAACACCCGTTCGTCGCGAAGCCGCTGCCACAATTCGACGACGAGTCGCTTGCCGTAGATGTCGCCGGCCCAGTCGAGCAGGTAGGCCTCGACGCGGCGCTCGGTGCCGCCGTAGTGCGGGTTGACACCGATCGACACCGCGGCCCGCCGGTCGCCGACCGCGCCCGCGTAGATACCGAACCCGGGCACGAGCAGGTCGCGACCGACGCTGAGGTTCGCGGTCGGGAAGCCGAGCGTGCCCCCGCGCTGGTCACCGCTCACCACCACCCCTTCGACCTCGAGCGGCCGCCCGAGCAGCAGGGCGGCCTGCTCGACGTCGCCGGCGTGCGCGAGCTGGCGGATGCGCGTCGACGACACGCCCTCGACCAACGGCACCTGCCGCGCATCGATCCCGAGCCGGCGGAGCAAATCGACATCGCCCGCCCGCCGCCTGCCGAAGCGAAATCCGACACCGGCGACGACGGTCTGCGCCCCGATGTCGAGGAGATACTGGGCCGCGAACTCCTCCGGGGCCAGCGCCGCGATCTCGGGGGTGAACTCGACGAGCAGCACATCCTCGACGCCCGCTTCGGCCAGCACCTCCAGCCGGCGCTCGACGGTTGCGAGGAGTTCCACCCGGTTGCCGAGCACGGTCCGCGGGTGCGGGTCGAAGGTCACCACCGTCGGTCTCGGCCCCGCAGCCACAGCTGCCTGCACGACCGCGCGATGCCCGAGGTGCACCCCGTCGAACGTTCCGATCGCAACGGCGCGCGGACGGGCCTCGAGATCGGCTGCGCTTCGTGCGACGTTCACGCCGCGCTCCCACCCGGGGGCTCTTCGAGTGCGAGCACACCGGAGCGGATCGACACCGGAACGCGCTCGAGCGCGTCCTCCGGCAGCCGCGCAAGTGCGTCGGCAGCCGTCAGCAGGACGGCGACGTCGACTCCCGTCGCCTCATCGATCGAGAACGGGCCCACGGCGGTCCGGCGCAACGAGGTGCAGTGCCCACCGAGCGCCGATGCGATCGAGCGCACATAGGTCCCCGAGCTCACGTGCAGTGCGAGCCGAACGCTCTGATCCGAGCAGGCGAGCACGTCGAGCGAGTGTACGAGCGAACGTCGAACCGGCATGTCGACCACGATTCCCCGCCGCGCGAGCTTGTAGGCCCGTTCGCCGCCGATCTTCACCGCCGATGCCGCCGGGATCCGCAGCATGACCGGTCCGCGGAGACGTTCGAGCTCCGCGTCCAGCGCGGCGCGTGCCGGCGCCGAATGCCGTTCGAGGATCTCCCCCTCAGGGTCGCCGGTCGATGTTGTCGCCGTCAGGTCGATGTCCGTGATGTAGCACTTGTCGAGCCCCACGAAACACGGGGCGAGCCGCGTCGCGGCGCCGGACAGCAGGACGAGCAGCCCGGTGGCGAACGGGTCGAGCGTGCCCGCGTGACCGGTCCGGGCCCGCGTGCGCCGGCGCAGTGCGGCGACGATCGCAAACGACGACGGCCCGGCGGGCTTGTCGACCAGCGCGACACCGGCGGGCCTCAGGGCCCGGGGCGGCATCTAGACGGCGCCATCGCCGCCCTGTGTGGCCAGGACGAACTCGCGGTGGATGAACTCGACGATGTCGCCGATCTGGTCCTCGGACGAGAAACCGGCAGCCTGCCGGTGACCGCCGCCACCCGCGGCGCGCGCGATCGCCGAGACGTCCACCTCGTCGTGCGAGGACCGCAGCGAGATCCGGCGTGCCGGTCCCTCATTGCGCGGCGGCTCGCGGATCAGCGCAACCATCTCGGAGCCCTCGACGGCCCGCAGGTAGTCGATGATCCCTTCCGAGTACGGCTCCTCCGCACCCACGTCGCCGAAGTCGTCCTTGAGCAGAAACGAGATCACGAGGCGGCCACCTTCGAAGAGCTGCGCGCGTTCGAGGGCACGCGCGAGCAGCTTCAGCTTGGCGAACTGCACCGTCTCGTAGACGTGTTGGAAGATCCCGTGCACGTCGGCGCCGGCCTCGACCAGCTCGGCGGCGAGCCGCAGCGCCTTCGGTGTCGTGTTGCTGTACTGGAAGCGGCCGGTGTCGGTGACGAGGCCGACGTAGAGCGCCGCCGCGATCTCGGGCGTCAATTCCACCTCGAGCTCCGCCAGGAGATCGCGGACGATCTCCGCGGTCGACGACGCGTCGGCGACGATGAGGTTCACGCCGCCGAACATCGAGTTGTCGTGATGGTGGTCGACGTTGACGACGAGCTTCGCGCGGTCGATCGGATCAGACTCGGGCCCGATCCGCCGCTCGTTCGCGCAGTCGACCGCAACGAGCGCCCGCTCCTCCAGGTCGGACGGCAGCTCCCGCTGGAGCTCGGACAGGTCGAGGAAGCGGTACTCGCCCGGAGTCGGCGCGTTGCCGGACAGGTACATCACGACGTCCTTGCCGAGTGCGCTCAAACCGAGCGTCAGCGCAAGCATCGACCCGAGAGCGTCCCCGTCCGGGTTCTCGTGCGCCGCGACGACGAACCGCTCGTTCGAACGGACCGCGTCTGCGACCGCCTCCAACTCAATCGTCGTGTTCGACTGGCTCATCTTCGGGCAACTCCGCCGCAAGCTCGTCTATCAGCTTCGTCATGCGGACGCCCCGCTCGACCGATTCATCGTAGGCGAACACGAGCGTCGGTGTTCGCCGCAAGCTCAGCTGCTGGTTGATCTTCGCCTGTAGCACCCCGCGCGCCGACTCGAGGCCGGCGAGCGTCGCGTTGCGCTTCTTCTCGCTGCCGAGGACCGAGACGAAGATCCGGGCCTCCCCGAGATCCGGGGAAACAACCACTCCCGTGACCGTCACCATCCCGATCCGCGGATCCTTGAGCTGGCTCAGTCCCTCCGCGACCACGGCACGCACGGACTCGTTCACTCGGCGCATGCGCTCGGACACGGAGGGGAGCCTAGTCCTCGGGCGAAATCAGCAGCCGGTCGGCTCTCGTCAGCTCCCACTCCTGTGCTCCGAGCCAGCGCACCGCTCCGTCGGCCAGCTCCTGCGCATCGTGGGCGGAGCGGGCGACGCAGGCCACGGTCAAGGTCGCGCGCTGCCAGAGGTCGTGGTGGTCGACCTCGGCCACGGAGGCGCCGAACCGGTTGCGCAGGTTGTCCTTGGCCGAGCGGACGAACTGGCGCTTCCCCTTGAGGGAGGCCGCTTCGGGAAAGTGCAGCTCGACGGTGAGGATCGTGACGAAACCGGAGCCCACGCTACGAGGGCTCCGCACCGCCCGGTGCCTCGTCGAGCGACGTGCGCTCGATCTCGCGGGTCTCGAACACCTCGAGCACGTCACCTTCGCGCAGGTCGTTGAAACCTTCGAGCAGGATCCCGCACTCGAAGCCCTCGGCCACCTCGCGCACATCGTCCTTGAAACGCCGCAGTTGCGACACCGTCGTCTCGTGGATGCGCGTGCCGTCACGGAAGAGGCGGACGCTCGAGTTGCGGCGCACGAGCCCACTCGTGACCATGCAGCCGGCGATTGTGCCGAGCCTCGAGACCTTGAAGAGCGCGCGCACTTCGACCTCGCCGATGATCGCCTCGGTCTCGACCGGCGTCAGCATGCCGACGAGCGCCTGCTCGATCTCCTCGGTGAGCTGGTAGATCACCCGGTAGAGCCGAATCTCGACGCCGGCGCGCTCGGCGACGCCGCGCACCTCGGCAGACGGGCGGACGTTGAAGCCGACGATCATCGCCGTCGACGCCGCCGCGAGGTTGACGTCGTTCTCGGTGATCCCACCGACGCCGGTGTGGATGACATTGACCCGGACCTCCGGGTGCTGGATCTTCGCCAGCTCGGAGACGATCGCCTCGACAGAACCCTGCACATCACCCTTGATCACGATGTTCAGGTCCTGGACGCCGCCGGCCTGCATCTGCTCGAACAGCTTGTCGAGCGAGACACCGCCGCTGCGCTGCTTCGCCATCGCCTCGCGACGGAGTCGCTCGCCGCGCTGCTGCGCGAGCTCGCGGGCCCGGCGCTCGCTCTCGACGACGCGCCCGAGCTCGCCGGCAGGCGGCGGGCGGTCGAAGCCGAGGATCTCGACGGGCTCTCCGGGACGCGCCTCCTGAATACGCTCTCCGCGATAGTCGTACAGAGCGCGCACCCGGCCCCACGCGTCGCCGGCGACGATCGCGTCGCCAACCCTGAGTGTGCCACGGTGGATGAGCATTGTTGCGGCCGGTCCGCGGCCCACGTCGAGGCGTGACTCGATGATCGGGCCCGATGCCTGGGCGGACGGGTTCGCGCGCAGGTCGAGCTCGGCGTCCGCCACGAGCAGGATGCGCTCGAGCAGGTCGTCGAGGTTCTCGCCCTGTTTCGCGGACACCCGCGCGATCTGCACGTCTCCACCCCACTCTTCGGGCTGAAGGCCCTCGGTCGCGAGCTCGGCGAGTACGCGGTCCGGATTGGCGTCTGGCAGGTCGATCTTGTTCACAGCGACCACGATCGGCACGTCGGCGGCACGCGCGTGCGAGATCGACTCCTTCGTCTGCGGCATGACCCCGTCGTCAGCCGCCACGACGAGCACGGCGATGTCGGTCACCTTGGCGCCGCGGGCACGCATCGCGGTGAATGCCTCGTGGCCCGGCGTGTCGAGGAACGTGATGCGGCGCCCGGCGTGGTCGGCCTGGTAGGCACCGATGTGCTGGGTGATGCCACCGGCCTCGGTCGAAACCACCGACGTTTTCCGGATCGCGTCCAGCAGCGTCGTCTTGCCGTGGTCGACGTGACCCATGATCGTCACGACCGGGGGGCGCGCCTCGAGCGTCTCCTCGGCGTCTTCGAAGCTCTCGGGCTCGACGTCGTCGTCGTCTGCGTGCTTGATCGTCACCTCACGCTCGAGCTCGGCCGCAATCAGCTGCACCTCGTCATCGGTCAGCGACTGCGTCGCGGTCTTCATCGTGTTGAGGTTCATCAGCAGCTTGATGATCTGCGGCATCGCGACGCCGAGCGCCTGCGAGAACTCGCGGAGCGTGACCCCGGACTCGACGGTGACCGGACCGGTCGGAGCCACCACCTCGCGCGGTGTCCTGGGCCCGCGGTCGGCGGGCCGGTCTCCCGGCCGCTGACGCTGCCCCTGGCCGGGCCGCGCGCCGCCCTGGTCGATCACGACACGCCGCCGGCCCTTCGGGCCGCCGCCGCGCGGTCTGATCGGTCTATTCGGTTTGCCGTTTGCCATTCGGGATCAAGTGTAGAGACGGGAGAGTTCCGGGTCGACGCGCACGGTCGCGCGCAGGGTTCGTGCGAACGCCCTGCGTGACGCGGCGCGGTCGAAGCACTGCAGGCGCCGGCACGTGTACACGCCGCGGCCGCTTCCACGCCCGGGCACGAGCTCACCGCCCGTCCCACCGTCGAACCGTGCGTGGAAGCGCTGCAGCTCGCTCTGGGGCGCCTTGCGGCCGCAGCCGGCGCAGGTGCGAACCGGTTCTTCGCTCGTTTACTCGGCCTCCTCGATCGGGATGCCTTCATTCGGGTCGTCCTCGACGTGCTGGTGATGCGCGTGCGCAGCACCGCTGTCGAGCGTCTGGTCAGCGCCTTCGACGGGTGCGTCACCCGGGCCGGCCGCGAAGGATTCGGGCTCGGGATCGCCGAACGCGGCGGCGTCTTCCGTGACGGCGGCCGGCTCGGCGGTGTCGGCCAGCAGCTCCAGCTCCGGCTCCGCCTCCTCGACCACGAGGTTGACTTCGTCGTCCGGCTCGCGAAGGGCGAGCTCCTGATGGCCGGGCACACCGCAGTATTTCGACCCGGGCAGCGCGGCGTTCGGGCAGCGCTTGCCGTTCGAGAGGACCGCGGCGCAACGGCCGGAGACGTCGTTCTCGTCGCCGGGCTCGCCGCCGCCGAAAGCCGCATCGGCCTCCTGGCGGGCGAACTCGGTGTCCGAGGTGATGTCGATCTTCCAGCCGGTGAGGCGCGCGGCGAGGCGGGCGTTCATCCCCTCCTTGCCGATCGCGAGCGCAAGCTGGTCGTCGGGGACGACGACGGTCGCCTCCCTGCCCTCGTCGTCGAGATACACCTCGCGGACGCGGGCCGGCGACAGCGCCTTGGCGACGAAGCGGGCCGGTTCGTTGTTCCACGGGATGATGTCGATCTTCTCGCCGCGCAGCTCCGACACGACCATGCGGACACGGGAGCCGCGCGGACCGACACAGGCGCCGACCGGGTCGACGCCCTGAGCGTGGGACTCGACGGCGATCTTCGAGCGGTAACCCGGCTCGCGCGCGACCCCGCGGATCTCGACGAGCCCGTCGGCGATCTCGGGCACCTCGAGCTCGAACAGCGTCTTGATCAGCTCGGGATCGCGGCGGGACAGGATCACCTGGGGGCCCTTCGTGCCGGTGCGCACCTCACGGATGACGGCCTTGATGCGCGAGCCCTGCTCGTAGCGCTCGCCGTCGACCTGCTCCGGGCCGGGCAGCAGGGCCTCGACCTTGCCGAGATCGACCAGGATGTTCCGACGGTCGCCGGTCTGCTGGACGATGCCGGTGACGACCTCGCCGACCCGGTCGATGTACTCGTCGTACATCATCTCGCGCTCGGCTTCGCGGATCCGCTGCAGGATCACCTGCTTGGCGGTCTGGGCCGCGATGCGACCGAAGTTCTCGGGCGTGACGTCCTCGCGATGGATGAGGCTGTCCGGCACCTGCGCCCAGTCGATGTCGAGATCGTCGTCGGAGAGCAGCGTGTGGTTTTTCTCGCCGGTCTCTTCCTCGATCCGCTCGAGGTCGTCGAGTGCGTGCTCGCGGGCCTCGTCGAGCAGCCGCTCTTCGAGATCGATGGGAAGTTCGATCGCGAAGACCCGAAAATCGCCGCGGTCGTCGAGCTCCACGGTCGCATGCCGGGAGGCGCCCGGCGTCTTCTTGTACGCCGCGAGCAGCGCGTCCTCGAGGGCGGCGACCAGTGTCCCGCTCTCGATTCCCTTCTCGCGCTCGATCTCGCGAACGGCGTCAACGATCTCCTGGCTCATTCCCTACTTCCCTTCATCGATCAGATTGGCCCGCACGATCTGGTCGTACGGTATGTCTGCCGGATCGGCTCCGTTCCGGATCTGCACGGACCGTTCCCCAGCCGAAAGAACCGAACCGCGCGCACGGCCGGTCTCGGTCTTGATGCGGACGTTCTTGCCGACGGCGCGCTCGAAGTGCGCCTTCGTGCGAAGCGGCCGTTCGAACCCCGGTGACGAGACCTCGATGCCGTAGGTCTCGAGGTACGGCCGCAGCAACATCGTGACGCGCTCGCAGAGTGCGTGGTCGACGCCCTGGGGATGGTCGACGTAGACGCAGAAGCGCTCTTTGCCGGTCAGCTCGAGGGCAACTACCTCTACACCGGGCAAGGCCGATTCGACCGTCCGTGCGACGTCTCGCTGCAGCTGGATCTCCTTCTGGTGTGCTCCCGTGGCCACGTTCGGACACTCCCTCTCGACAAAAAATGGGCGCCGCGCGCCCATCTCGAACCTGCTCGAAATGTCGGTCCAAAGGTAGCAGAAATGGGGCTATTCCAGGATGATCGTCACGTGGCCGTCGTTGCCCCAACCGGGGTGACCGAGGCCCGTGAAACCCGCTGCACCACGGCTCCTCATGCAGGTCGCAACTATTGCCGATATCCCGCCCGGAATGGAATTGCGGCAGCTTCCACACCCCTTGCCGACGTCGCTCGACCGCTCGGGACGCGAGATCGGCGCGCTTCTCGTGTCGGCGGGTGCCCTCACCCCCGAGCAGCTCGTGCTCGCACTCGCCGACCAGGCCGCGACGGGCCTCCGGCTGGGGGAGATCATCGTCGACCGCGGCTGGAGCTCTCAGCAGAGCGTCGCGCAGGCACTCGCCGACCAGGCAGGTCTCTCGTTTCTCGATCTCTCCCAGGTCGAGGCGGATCCCGCCGCCGCCGCGCTGCTGCCGGAGAAGTTCGCACGCCGTTACGGTGCGCTCCCGATCCGTTTCCTCGACCAGGAGACCGTCCTCGTCGCGGTTGCCGACCCGACGGACGTGGTCACGAGCGACGACCTCCGCCTGATCCTCGGCGTCGACATGGTGCTCGCCGTGGTCGTGCGCGCAGAGCTCGAAGAGGCGATCGCACGCGCTCACCGGACCCAGCTCGAGATCGTCGAAGAGGACACGCAAGCCCACGTGCAGGAAGTGCTGTTGGCCGACATCCGCGACGGCGCGAGCTCCGATGCGCCCGCGATCCGGCTGGTGAATCAGCTCCTGTCGCAGGCGATCGAGCTCGGCGCCTCCGACGTTCACTTCGAACCGCAGGAGCGGGAGCTCGTCGTGCGCGCGCGGGTCGACGGCGTCACGCGGCGCATCGCCGACATGCCGAAACACGTACAGGCGGCCGTCACATCCCGCCTGAAGGTCATGGGCGGCCTCGACATCGCCGAGCGGCGTGCACCGCAGGACGGCCGGATCACGATCAGCTACGGCGGCCAGTCGATGGACATGCGGGTCGCCGTGCTGCCGACGACCTACGGCGAGCAGGTGGTGCTGCGCATCCTCCACCGCGCGGCGGGACGGATCGATCTCGCTTCGCTCGGCATGCCGGCCGACGCAACGGAGACGTTCATGCGCGCGATCAACCAGCCGTACGGCGCGGTGCTGGTCGTCGGACCGACCGGCTCCGGCAAGACGACGACGCTCTACGCGGCGCTCGATCTCCTGAACGACGAGGGTCGCGTGCTCACGACGATCGAGGACCCGGTCGAGTGGCAGATTCCCGGCGTCAACCAGGTCGAGGTGAACACCCGCGCGGGCCTGACCTTCGCCCGCGGGCTCAGGACATTGCTCCGTTCGGATCCCGACGTCGTGCTCGTCGGTGAGGTACGGGACGAGGAGACGGCGCGCATCGCCGTCCAGGCGGCCATGACCGGCCACCTCGTCCTCACCTCGCTGCACACCCATAACGCCGCTGCGTCGATTGCGCGCCTGAAGGACATGGGCATCGAGCCGGCACTGCTCGCGACCACGATCAACTGCATCGTCGCGCAGCGGCTCGCGCGCCGCCTGTGCGAGAACTGCCGTCTGCCGTACGAGTCGACCGCCGAAGAGCGCGAGTTGCTGGACCTCGACGCCGATGTCGTTCTCTACCGCGCAGGCAGTTGCAAACGCTGCGGCGGCACCGGGTTCCGCGGGCGCGTCGCGCTGTACGAGGTGATGCCGATCCGCGGCCGCATCCGCAGGCTGGTCGAGGCTTCGACGGAAGAGATCTTCGCTGCAGCCGTTGAGGAAGGCATGACGACCCTCCGCAACGACGGCATCCGGATCTGCGCCGCGGGCGTTTCGTCGCTCGAAGAGATCCGCCGCGTCACCGGCGATCGCCTCAGCTAACCGCCCGGCTCGTCGAGGTCGCGGATGCGCGCGGCATAGGTCTCGGAGCCCGGCTGCATCGAGCTGGCGAGCTTGTAGTGCCCGTTCGCCTCGGCCGCCCGGCCAAGCTGCTCGAGCGCGCGGCCGAGCGCGTAGTGCGCGTAGTCGTCGGCCGGTGAGAGCTCCTCGACGATCGTGCGGAACTCCCGCTCGGCGTCCTGCCAGCGCGCGAGCCGGAAATAGGCGATGCCGAGCGCCTCGCGGATCGATGCCTTCCCCGGCTCGAGCCTCTTCGCCCTCTCGAGCGGCACCGTCGCCTGGGCCGCCATTCCCGTCCGGAGCCGCTTCTGACCTTCTCGAAACAGGTTGTACGCGTCGGTCACGCCCGTCAACCAGCAAGCAGCCGCTCGACCTCGTCGAGGACGGCAGCGGCGATCGCAGCCTTCGACGCCTTCGGGACGAACCGCTCGCCGTCGCGCGCGACGAGAGTCACCTCGTTCTCGGTGGCGTCGAAACCGATGTCGCTACGCCCCACATCGTTGAAGACGACGAGGTCGGCGTTCTTGGAGTCCAGCATCGCCCGTTTGCGCTCCAGGCCCTCGGCTCCGTGCTCGGCCCCGAAGAGGACGAGCAGCTGGCCCTTGCGCTTGCGCTCGGCGAGCGCACGCGCGACGTCGGCCGTCGGCTCGAGGTCGATCGTCCAGCCGGCCCCATCCTTCGGGCGCTTGGCCGCGAGCGCCTCGGCCGGCCGGTAGTCGGCCACGGCAGCCGCGAGCAGCGCGACGTCGACGCCGGGCAGCGCGAGCGCGGCGTCGAGCATCGATTCGGCCGTCGGCGTGGGAATTGCCTCGACACCGTGGGGAGGCTCGACCGACAGGTTTGCGGCGAGGAGAATCACGTCGCCCCCACGGCGCCGCGCCTCGGCGGCGAGCGCGACGCCCATTCGCCCCGACGAGCGGTTGCCGAGAAAGCGCACGCTGTCGAGCGGCTCGCGCGTTCCGCCGGCGGTGATCAGGATGCGCCGTCCTGCGAGCGATCCCGGTTCGAGCAGCGTCACGGCGGTCGCGAAGATGAGCGCCGGGTCGGCGAGCCGCCCCACGCCCCACTCTCCCTCGGCCAGCTCGCCCTCGTCGGGACCGACGAGCTCCACCCCTCGCCCGATCAGGGTCTCGACGTTCGCCCGCGTCGCGGCGTGCGCCCACATTCGCGGATTCATCGCCGGAGCGACGAGCATGGGGCCGCGGTGGGCAAGCGCGGCCTCGGTCAACACATTGTCGGCGATCCCGTGCGCAAGCTTGGCCAGGGTGTTCGCCGTGCACGGCGCGACGACGAGCAGGTCGGCGCGCGTCAGGTGCGGGTACCTGTCCTCGCTCTTGGGACGGCGGGCCAGCGCCAGGAAGGTCTCTTCGCTGACGAAGCGCTGCGCGCCGGGCGTGACGAGGGGAATGACCTCATCGCCCCGCTTGACGAAGAGACGCGTCAACTCGCAGGCCTTGTAGGCCGCGATACCACCCGTGACGCCCAGCAGGACCCTGCTCATGGCGAAAGTGTGCCGGAGCCGGAGGGTCTAGGACCTGAACCGGGTTCCGGCTTCGCCGGCAACCAGGTTCGCCCGCCTACTTCTTCGCGTACTGGTAGACGATCTTGCCCTCGGCGATCTCTTCGAGGGACATCGTCAGGTAGTTCTTCGAGCGCGACTGGATGAGCGGCGGCGCAAACTCGTCGAACGTCCCCTCACCGAGCTGGTGGTGGTAGTTGTTGATCTGGCGCGCACGCTTGGCCGCGACGATCACGAGCGCATAGCGCGAGTCGACCTTGTCCAGCAGTTCGTCGATGCGAGGATGAATCATGGCTGCGGCATGGTAGCGGCCGCACGGAGTTCCTGCGCGACAATCGCGGCCAGCCGCTCGGCGGCCGTGTCGCGATCGTCGTTTTCGACCACGTAGTCGAACGCGCCGCTCTCGGTCAACTGGTGGTGCGCCATCGCCATCCGCTCCTCGATCACCCCCGAGCTCTCGGTGGCACGGTCGCGCAGCCGCCGCTCGAGCTCCCCGACGGGCGCGGTGACGAAGATCGCCACCGCGTGCGCGGCGCGGCGCTTCACGCGCAGCGCACCTTCGGTCTCGAGCTCGAGCAAGGGCGCCTTGCCCTCGGCGAGCAACCGATCGATCTCCGAGTTCAGCGTCCCGTAGAGGTTCCCGACGTAGTCGACCCACTCGAGGAACTCGCCTGCGGCAATTCGCCGGTCGAACTCGGCGCGGTCGAGGAACCAGTAGTGCACCCCGTCCTGCTCGCCCGGCCGCTGCTCCCGGGTCGTCGCCGAGACCGCGACCCGGAGCTCGGGAAACCGTGGCAGGACGAGCTGGATCAGCGTGCCCTTCCCGGCCCCGGACGGGCCGGTGACCACGAAGACCGGTCTCCCCGTTGCGCCGGTATTAACGGTGGTTGAAGAGGCCAATCAGCTCGTGCCGCTGGCGGTCTGAGAGGCCGCCGACCGTCTTCGACTGGCTGATGCGGCACTGGTTGAGCAGGCGGGCCGCCTTGACGCGCCCGAACTTGGGCACGGCCATCAGCATGTCGAACACCTTCGCGGTCGAGACGTACTCGGGCGGCTCGCCGAGGATCTGCTCGATGGACACAGCACCCGACTTCAGGTCCTTCTTCAGTTGCGCCCGCTTGACGCGAATGTCATTCGCCCGCTTCAGCGCTTCCATCCGCTGGTCCAACGAGCGGACCGGAGCTTGCACCTGAGTCTGGGGCGGCACCATGAGCGCAGCATCCTACCAACCTGTCCGCGCCGTGCAACTAGGTCCGTTTTTGCCCGTTGCCCTGGCTGCCAACAGAAACCAGTGCGACACCGAACGCATCGTCCGCCTGGTCGAACCCTGCGCGCCGTGCTTCCTCGTTCAGCTCGCGTCGAACGCGCGCCGGGGCATCGGGATCGGCAAACAGCACAGTGCCGAGCGCGACATGGGTCGCGCCGCATGCGATCAGCTCGAGTGCGTCGCGCCCGGTTTGCACACCGCCCATCGCGACGATCGGCAGCGCGCTCGCGCGACGCGCGGCGAGCACCGCCGCGAGTGCCACCGGCTTCAACGCCGGTCCCGAGTATCCGCCGTCCCCGCGCGCGAGCACCGGCCGGAGCTGCGCATCGAGAGCGACGCCGCGGAGAGTGTTGACCAAGCTGACACCGTCCGCCCCGGCTGCCTCGACCGCCCGCACGACTTCGCCCACAGCCCAGGAATGGGGCGAAAGCTTGGCGTAGAGCGGCTTTGCAGTCACCTCCCGGCAGGCACGGACAATCTCGGCCGCCGATTCGGGCGCCTCGTCGACGTTCGGACACGAGAGGTTCAACTCGATGCACGCGACCTCCTCGCGCGCGAGCTGCGCGCACGTCTCGACGTAGTCGCGAACCGAAAACCCGCCGACGGATACCCAGATCGGAATGTTGACCGTGGCGGCCAGACGCGGAAGCGTTTGGCCGAGGAACCGATCGCGCCCCGGGTTCGCGAGGCCGATCGCATTGAGCATTCCGTACTCGGTTTCCGCGATCCGCACCGGCGGGTTCCCCTGGCGCTCTTCGGGCGTGACGGTCTTGGTCACGAACGCGTCGAACGACCTCGCGACCTCGGGTGCGGTCAGCGCATCAAGACAGCCACTCGCGTTCAGGAGGAGCACAGCACCGGTCCCTCGACGCACAATCTCTTCAACTCGCCGTCGATCTCGACGACGCAGCCGTAACACGCGCCGTACCCGCAGGCCATCGGCGCCTCCCACGCGAGCTGCGCATCAGGGCAGAGCGCCCGGACCGCTTCGAGCATCGGCTCGGGGCCACAGGCAAGGACGTCGCGATCGGTCGGCATGGCATCGGTGACGAGCACCGGGTCGATCACCACTTCGGCGTTCGGTACGAGAGCGGCGGCCTCGGCGTGGTGCTCGGAGCGAAAGCCGAGCACGGCCGGCGGCCGCT
Organism: Gaiellaceae bacterium; assembly: GCA_035534955.1. Lineage (GTDB taxonomy): Bacteria > Actinomycetota > Thermoleophilia > Gaiellales > Gaiellaceae > PALSA-600. The sequence goes on along the minus strand of DATLQV010000090.1, from coordinate 65,426 downwards.
CGAGCGCCTGGGAGAGATACGGGAGCGGCGCGATCCCGATGCCGCCGCCGACCAGCAACGGGCGCCGCACAGCCAGTCGAAAACCGTTGCCGAGCGGCCCGAAGACGTGGATCCGGTCTCCGGGGTCGAGCGCAGCCAGTGCACGTGTCCCGGGCCCGATCGGGTCGAGCAGAAAACCGAGCTCGCGGGGCGGCGCGAGGCAGAGCGACATCGGGCGCGGCAGGACACGGCCGGGCGCCTCGAGCATGAAGAACTGGCCCGGGATTCCCGGCTCGAGGCCCCCCCGCTCGACGCGCACGAGCACGTACGGGCCGACGGCGTCGACCGCGACGACCCTACGAAGCTCGCGCCGAGGCTTCGACATCGATGCGCTCCTGGAGCGACAGGGCCGTCTCGGCGCGCGCGTTGGCAATCGCATGGACGGCTGCGGCGGCCCCGGCGATGGTCGTGATGCACGGGATGCGTGCGGCCAGCGCCGCCTCTCTGATCAGGTAGCCGTCGGAGCGCGGCCCCGATCCGCCTTCGGGCGTGTTGATCACGAGGTTGCAGCGCCCGCGCCGGATCAGGTCGACGACACTCGGCTCCTCGCCCCCGGCGCTCACCTTGCGCACGTCGTCCACCTCGAGCCCGGCGCCGCGCAACGTTCGGGCGGTGCCCCGCGTCGCGACGAGCTGGAACCCGAGCCCGACCAGCGCCGCCGCGACGGGGACCGCCGCCGCCTTGTCGTCGTCCCGCACCGACAGGAACACGGCCCCACCGTGGGGCAGCGGGCGTCCGGCGGCGCGCTCGGCCTTCGCGAAGGCAGTCGGCAGGTCGGTGGCACTGGCCATCACCTCGCCGGTGGCACGCATCTCGGGCCCGAGCACCGGGTCGGCGCCCGGGAACCGGGCGAACGGGAGCACTGCCGCCTTGACGCTGACCTGGCGCGGCGGCCGTTCGGCCGGCAGCCCGAGGCCGGCGATCGTCTCTCCTGCCGCGAGCCGGCAGGCGGCCGCCACGAGATTGACCCCGGTCGCCTTCGAGGCGAAGGGCACCGTGCGCGACGCGCGCGGGTTCACCTCGAGGACGAACACCTCCTCGTCGACGACGGCGAGCTGCACGTTCAAGAGGCCGACGACGCCGAGCGCGGGCCCGAGCCGCTTGACGATGGCCGAGATCTCGGCCGACGCGGCGCCGCTCAGAGACTGGGCGGGCAGCACACAGGCGGAGTCGCCGGAGTGCACTCCTGCCTCCTCGACGTGCTGCATGATCGCCCCGACGTAGGTGGACTCCCCGTCGCACAGCGCGTCGACGTCGATCTCGATCGCGTGCTCCAGAAAACGGTCGACGAGCGTCGGGCCGTGGACGCCGTGGAACGCGTCGACCACCTGGTTCGCACGGTGGCAGACGCGCATGGCACGGCCCCCGAGCACGTACGACGGGCGCACGAGCACCGGATACCCGATCCTGTGAGCGATCGCCGCTGCCTCGGTCCCCGACCGGGCGATTCCCCAGTCCGGGCAGAGAATGCCGAGTTCGGCGAGCAGCTTGCCGAAGCGTTCGCGGTCCTCTGCGAGGTCGACCGCGTCGAACGGGGTGCCGAGGATCGTGAAGCCGGCCGCCTCGATCGCCCGCGCGAGCTTCAGCGGCGTCTGGCCGCCGAACTGGATCACCACGCCGTCCGGCTGCTCGCGCTCGCAGATCGCCAGCACAGAAACAGTGTCGAGCGGCTCGAAGTAGAGGCGGTCCGACGTGTCGTAGTCGGTCGAGACCGTCTCCGGGTTGCAGTTCACCATGATCGCCTCGTAGCCGAGCGCGCGATAGGTCTGCACCGCGTGCACACAGCAGTAGTCGAATTCGACGCCCTGGCCGATGCGGTTCGGGCCCGAGCCGAGGATGACGACGCGCTTCGCCGAGCCGAGCTCGCCGCCTTCGCCGTGCTCGCCCCAGGTGGCGTAGTAGTAGTTCGACGGCGCCTCGACCTCGCCCGCGACGGAGTCGATCCGCCGGTACACGGGCTTGCGCGTCCGCTGGCGCTCCTCTTCGGCCTCGACCTCCCGCAGCTCGTGCTCGAACCACGGATGCAGGTTGTCCGGATGCCATTCGAAGTCGCCTTCGAGCCCGCGCTTCGCCTTCACGAACGCTTCGATGAACGAGCGCCCGATGCCCATCGTCTCGCCCACCGACTTCATCTGCGTCCCGAGCGTCGTGTCGGCGTTCGGGAACTTCTCGAACGCAAAACGGGGAATCTTGACGACGACGTAGTCGAGCGTCGGCTCGAAGCTCGCCGGGGTCGTGCCGGTGAGGTCGTTCGGGATCTCGTCGAGCGTGTAGCCGACGGCGAGCTTCGCCGCGACCTTGGCGATCGGATAGCCCGTTGCCTTCGAGGCGAGCGCCGAGGAGCGCGACACGCGTGGGTTCATCTCGATCACCCGGAGGTCGCCGGTGACACGGTCGCGGGCGAACTGGATGTTCGAGCCGCCCGTGTCGACCCCCACCGCGCGAATCACGGAGATCGCAGCGTCGCGGAGAGCCTGGTAGCCCTCGTCGGACAGCGTCATCTGCGGCGCCACGGTGATCGAGTCGCCGGTGTGCACGCCCATCGGGTCGAGGTTTTCGATCGAACAGACGATCACGACGTTGTCGGCGTGGTCGCGCACCACCTCGAGCTCGAACTCGTCCCAGCCGCGCACCGATTCCTCGACGAGCACCTGCCCGATCGGGGACTCGGAGATGCCGCGCTCGACCTGCGCGCGCAGCTCGATCGGCGTGTCCGCGAAACCGCCTCCGTGCCCGCCGAGCGTGAACGCCGGACGCACGACCGCCGGCAGCGAGACCCCGACGAGGTCGTCGGGCGACGTGACGATGCGCGAGGTCGGGACCTTCAGCCCACAGCCTTCGACGGTCGCCTTGAAGAGCTCGCGGTCCTCGGCGCGCTGGATCGCATCGATCTTCGCTCCGATCAGCTCGACACCGAGCTCCGCGAGGATGCCGGACTCGTGCAGCTCGCGTGCAAGGTTGAGCGCGGTTCCTCCTCCCATCGTCGCGAGCAGCGCGTCGGGACGCTCACGCCGCAGCACGGCGGCCACGCCCTCGACGTCGAGCGGCTCCAGGTAGGTGCGGTCGGCGAAGCCGGGGTCGGTCATGATCGTCGCCGGGTTCGAGTTGACGACGATGGTGCGGTAGCCGTCCTCGCGCAGCACCTTCAACGCCTGCGAGCCTGCATAGTCGAACTCCGCGGCCTGGCCGATCACGATCGGGCCTGAGCCGATCAGACAGATCGACTTGAGGTCATAGCGTCTCGGCATCAGGCGGCTCTCAGCTCTTCGACCCAGCCGCCGATGATCGACGCCGCGTCGTGCGGCCCGGGCGATGCCTCCGGGTGGAACTGCGCCGAGCGGGCTCGCAGCTCGGGGTACTCGAGGCCTTCGACCGTGCCGTCGTACAGGGAGCTGTGCGTGACGCCGCCGCCGTCTCCCGCGGCGACCGCGAAACCATGGTTCTGCGAGGTGATCAGCACGCCGCGCGAGCGGTGGTCGACCACCGGATGGTTCGCGCCCCGGTGACCGAACGGCAGCTTGTAGGTCTCCTTGCCGACCGCGAGGGCGAGCAGCTGATGACCCAGGCAGACGCCGAGGACCGGTGCGCGGCCGAGCAGCTCTTGCAGCGCCTTCGTCTCGCTCCGAAGCGGCGCCGGATCGCCGGGCCCGGGCGACAGCAGCACGCCGTCGTAGCCTGCGACCGAGTCTGCGTCGACGTCGTGCGGGAACACGTCGACCGCTGCGCCGCCGGCGGCGAGGCGGCGCAGGATCGAACGCTTGCAGCCGTAGTCGATCACGGCAACGCGGACCTTGCCCTCGGCCGCGAAGGTGTACGGCTCGCGCGCCGAGACGCCGGCGACGAGCGCCGCGCCTGCCATCTCCGGCTGCGCCCGAACGGCGGCCAGCACCTCGTCGGGCGACACGTCCCCGGTCACCGCGGCCGCGCGCATGGCGCCCCGCTCGCGCAGGTGCAGGACGAGCGAACGGGTGTCGATGCCCGTCAGGGCAACGAGACCGCGTTCGTGCAGCCAGTCGGTCCAGGCCGGGCCGCGCGCCTCGCGCATCACGACACCCTTCACATGTGCCCGCCGCGACTCGTTGCGCGATTCGTCGACGCCGTAGTTGCCGACCATGGGCGCCGTAAAGCAGACGATCTGCCCCTCGAAGCTCGGATCGGTGGCCACCTCCTGGTAGCCGCTCATCGACGTTGTGAAGACCGCCTCGCCGAACGCGAACCCCTCCGCCCCCACCGACTCACCCTCGAAGACGCTCCCGTCTTCCAGGTAGAGGCCCGCGCTCAAAGCTCGAACACCACGGCGCCGGCGGCGATCGTCAGCCTCACCCGGCCGTGCAGTCGCTTGCCGATCAGCCAGGAGTTGAGCGACCGTGACCGGAAGGCCGACGGTTTGACCCGCCAGGTCGCGCCCAGGTCGATGAGCGTCAGGTTGGCGGGCGCCCCGACCGCGATGCGCGGGCGGTCGAGACCGAAGATGGCGGCGGGTCCTGCCGACATCCGCTCGAGCACGGTCTCGAGCCGGAGCACGCCGGGCTCGATCAGCTGGGTGTTGAGTGCGGCGAACGACGTCTCGAGCCCCGTGACGCCGAACGGCGCCGCCTCGAACGGCACGTCCTTCTCCTCCGGCGAATGGGGCGCATGGTCGGTGGCGATCGCCGCGATCGTGCCGTCCCTGACCGCATCCAGCAGCGCCACACGATCTTCCTCACTCCGCAGCGGCGGGTTCATCTTCATGTTCGGGTCGAGCGTGCGCACCGCTTCGTCGGTGAGGCACAGATGGTGCGGCGTCGCCTCGCCGGTGGCGCGGATCCCGCCCGCATGAGCGCGCCGGAGATGTTCGACGGACTCGCGGGCCGACAGGTGCATCAGGTGGACCGGCTGCTCCGTCTCGCCTGCGAGGTCGAGGTCGCGCGCGACCATCAGGCTCTCGCCGAGGGACGGCCAGCCGGTGAGTCCCAGCTCGGCCGCGACGAGGCCGGCGTGGGCATGGCCGCCGTGCGTGAGCGACTGCTCCTCACAGTGCACGGCGATCATCCGGCCGGTGATCGCGTTGTACTGAAGCGCTCGCCGCATCACTCCAGCGGCGGCCACCGGACGGCCGTCGTCGGTGAACGCGGCCGCGCCGGCGTCCGCGAGCGCCCCCAGCTCGGTCAGCTCGGCACCGTTCTGGCCCCTGGTGAGCGCCGCCATGAACCCGACGGGCACGTGCGCCTCTTCTGCGGCGCGCGCACGCAGGCTGCGCAACACGTCGGCGTTGTCGACCACCGGATCGGTGTTCGGCATCGCAAGGATCGCGCAGTAACCGCCGGCTGCGGCCGCGGCCGTGCCCGAGGCGATCGTCTCCTCGTCCTCGCGTCCCGGCGTGCGCAGGTGCACGTGCGGATCGATGAAGGCGGGCGCGAGGATCAACCCGTCCGCCTCCACGACCCGGTGCCCGTTCGCGTCGATGCCGGCGCCGAGTTGCGCGATCACCCCGTTGTCGATGCGCACGTCAAGCGTGGCGTCCAAGCCCTCCACCGGGTCGAGCACCCGAGCGCCCCGGATGACGATGTTGTCGCTTCCGGTCCGTCCGGCGAGCATCAGGCCACCCCTAGCGCGGCTTCGACGGCCACGGGCCCGGTGGTGAGCAGGTCGTACAGCACCGCCATCCGGACGACGAGCCCCGAGTGAACCTGGTCGACGACGAGTGCGGCGTCGGAGTCGGCGACCCGGGCGTCGATCTCGACGCCACGGTTCATCGGCCCCGGGTGCATCACCCGCTGACCCTCGCGCACGCGCTCCGGCGTGATGCCCCAGCGCGCGGTGTATTCACGGAGGGAAGGAACGAAGTTGGCGCCCTCGAGCATGCGCTCCTTCTGCATGCGCAGGACATAGATGACGTCGGCGTCGGCGATCGCCGAGATGTCGCTCGTCGCAGGCGCGAGACCCGGCGGCAAGAGCGCCGGCGGACCGACGAGGATCGCATCGGCGCCGACCAGGCGAAGGGCCTGCACGAGCGACCGGGCGACCCGTGAGTGCAGGACGTCGCCGACGATCGCGACGTGGAGCCCCTCGAGGCGGCCGAGTGCCTCTCGCATCGTGTGCAGGTCGAGCAGCGCCTGCGTCGGGTGCTGGTGCTTGCCGTCGCCGGCGTTCACGACCCGCGCTTCGGTCGTGCGCGCCACGAAGTGGGCCGCACCGGCCTCCGGGTGCCGCAGCACGATGACGTCCGGGTCGTAGGCCGACAGCGTCAGCGCCGTGTCCTTGAGCGACTCCCCCTTGTCGACGGAGGAGCCTGCGGCCTTCAGCGTCATCGTGTCGGCCGAGAGCCGCTTTGCCGCCAGCTCGAACGACGACGACGTGCGGGTCGACGACTCGTAGAAGACATTCAGGATCAGGCGGCCCCGGAGCGTCGGGAGCTTCTTGTTGTCACGTTCCTGCGAGTGCACGAACGAGCGGGCGGTCGACAGCAGGCGCTCGATGTCGTCACGGCTCAAGTCGGCAACCGACAAGAGATGGCGGCGGTCGTCGGCGGGCGGCAGCAGGTCACCCCCGACCACGCGAAGGTCAGTCACCGTCGGCCCCCTCACGTTCGGAGATCAGGACGACACGGTCGACCTCGTCGACCTCCATCAACTCGACCTGCACTCGCTCGCCGTGCGTCGTCGGGAGGTTCTTGCCGACATAGTCGGGCCGGATCGGCAGCTCGCGATGGCCGCGGTCGGCGAGCACGGCGAGCTGAACACGATCGGGGCGTCCGTATTCGAAGAGCGCGTCGATCGCCGCTCTGATCGTCCGGCCCGTGTACAGGACGTCGTCGACGAGGATCACTGTCCGGCCCTCGAGGTCGAAGTCGAGCTTCGTGTCCCGCACGATCGGCTGCGCCCGGCGCGGCGCCTGGCCGGCGCGCACGTGCACGTCGTCGCGGTGAAAGGTGATGTCGAGCTGCCCGATCGCCAGCGCCTCGCCCGAGCGTTCCTCGACGAGGCGGCGAATGCGCTGGGCGATCGGCACCCCACGCGTGTGGATCCCGACGAGCGCGACCGTCTCGAGCTGCTCGTTGCGCTCGATGATCTCGTGCGCGATCCGCGAAAGGGTCCGGCGGATCGATTCCTCGTCCAGCAAGACCCGCAACGACGGTGTGACGGCAGAGTGAGACATTCGACTCCTTTCCGGCCTCGCTGGACCGGGTTAAAGGGGTGGCGCGGCTCGCACTGTAGACGATTCGATCGGACGGAGTAGGCTCTCGCAGCTTGGACGCCTCGCTCCTCCGCCGCTACGCCGCCCTGATCGTCGAGGTCGGCGCGAATGTCCAGCCCGGCCAGACCGTCTGGATCGTGGCCGAGCCGCGCGCCGCTCCTCTCGTGCGCCTGGTCGCCGCCGCCGCATATGAGCGCGGCGCGCGTTTCGTCGACCCGTGGTACTTCGATCCGGAGGTCAAGCGGATCCGGCTCGAGCGGGCCGACGAGGCAACCCTCGGGTTCGTCCCGTCCTGGTACGGCCGGCGGCTGCTCGACCTGGGCGACGCACACGGTGTCCGCATCTCGATCACGCCGCAGGTACCGCCGGGGCTGCTGGCCGGCATCGACCCGGCGCGCGCCGGGCGCGACGCGCTGCCGTCGCTCGCCGAGAACTTCCAGGTGATCAACGCGCGCACGACCAACTGGACGGTTGTGCCGTGGCCCTCCACCGAATGGGCGCAGCTCGTCCATCCGGGTGTCGACGCCGACACCGCGATGGCTCTCCTCGAGGAGCAACTCGTCTACGTGTTGCGTCTCGACGAGCCCGACCCGGCCGCCGCCTGGCATGCCCGGCTCGCGGAGCTGCACGACGCCGGAGCGCGCATCGACGCGCACCGGTTCGACGCCCTGCGGTTCGAGGGCCCGGGGACCGACCTGACGGTCGGCCTGCTTCCCACCTCGCGCTTCGCCTCGGAGACGCCGGGGATGCGGACGGTCGACGGGATCGTCCACGCGCCGAACCTGCCGACCGAGGAGGTCACCTCGTCGCCCGACCCTGCGCGCGCGGAAGGCGTCGTGACCGCGACGAAGCCACTCGACGTCGGCGGCACGCTGGTGCGCGACCTGCGCGTTCGTTTCGAAGGCGGACGCGCGGTGGAGATCGAGGGCGACGGAGCCGGGGCCCTGCGCACCCGCGCCGCCTCCGACGACGGCGCGTCGAGGCTCGGCGAGGTGGCGCTCGTCGACCGCGAGGGCCGCATCGGCAAGACCGGCACGGTCTTCTTCAACACGTTGCTCGACGAGAACGCCGCGAGCCACCTGGCGCTCGGAAACGCCTACGGCATCTACGTGGGCGACGCCGACCGCGACCGGATCAACCGGAGCGCGATCCATATCGACTTCATGGTGGGAGGCGACGACGTCTCGGTCAGCGGTCTGAAGTCCGACGGCATCTCGGTGCCGGTGCTACGCGGCGGTGTCTGGCAGGTCTGACGGCCGCGGTACGCGCTCGGGCCGTGCCCCGGCTTTGACGAGCTGCGGCTCGCCTCGCTCGGCGAACGGCACCTCGATCACGTCGAAGTCGCGTGGCACGACGGTTGCGGGGAAGGCCTCGCGCGCCTCCCGAGCGAGCTCAGCCCCGAAGTAGCGAGGCGAGACGTGGGTGAGCGCGAGCAGGCGCACACCCGCGTCGCGTGCGACCTCCGCCGCCTGCAGGGCTGTCGAATGCAGCGTGTCCTCGGCGCGCTCGCGCTCCTCCTCCGAGAACGTCGCTTCGTGGATCAGGACGTCGGCGCCTTCGGCAAGGACGCGCACGGTCTCGACCGGGGCTGTGTCCCCCGAGATCACGATGCGCCGGCCCGGCCGCGGCTCGCCCAGGACGGCCTCGGGGCCCAGCACGCGCCCATCCGGCAGCGTCAGCGACTCCCCCCGTTGCAGGGCACCGCGCTCGCGGCCGGGCGGAACGCCGAGCGCATCGGCGGTGGCGACGTCGAAGCGACCGGGCCGGGCATCCTCGACGATCGCGTAGCCGAGGGCCGACACGCCGTGGTCGACCGGGAAGCAGAGGATCCGATAGCCGTCGCGCCCAAGCGCGTCGCCTGCCCGGAGCTCTTCGACCTCGACGGGGTAGCTGAGGCGACCGACCAGCCGGCCGAGACTCGCGTAGAGGTCGCGCAGCCCGGGGGGCCCGTAGAGCGTGAGCGGCAGCTCGCGCTGCCGCAGCGAGAACGTCTTCAGCATCCCGGGCAGGCCGAGGTAGTGGTCGGCGTGGAAATGGGTCACGAAGACGTGCTCGAGGTCGGGCAGTCCGACCGTCGAACGCATCAGCTGCCGCTGCGTCCCCTCGGCACAGTCGAAGAGCAGGCGTTCGCCGCCGCGGCGAACAAGGAGCGCAGCGGGCGCGCGGCTCGCGGTCGGAACGCTCGCCGACGTGCCGAGGAAGACGATGTCCAGGTCCATGCCGCCGCACAGTGTCGCAGCGCGATGCCGCGAACTACGGGAGGACGAGCGTCTCGCCCACGCTCACGGCGGCCCCGCTCAGGTGATTCGCCCGTTCGATCCGCCAGACCGCGTCCCGGATGTCGCCGCCATAGCGGCGTTCCGCGATCGACCAGAGCGTGTCGTACGGCCGAACCGTCACCACCTGCTTGGGCCCGTGCGCGTTCGAGGAGCGCGCCACGGCGCTCCAGGCCAGCACGGCGATTCCCACGATGAGCGCAATCCGAACGAACATGTGTTCGCCATCCTAGCGAACGTCTGTTCGTGCGTCAAGGGTCCCCACCGACGACCAGGGGCCCCGCAGCGGGGCCCCTGGTCCTGCCTCTACACCGGGCGCGGCGTTACTTCCTCTTGACGCAGGTGTGCGTCTTCTTGCCCGGCACATACCCCCGCTTGCACTTGACGGGCTTGGCCTTGTGCACGGTCTTTCCCTTGTGCACGGTCTTTCCCTTGTGCACGCCCGTCGTGCTCCCCACACCGAAGGAATTCGAGGTCAGGGTCGTCGTTCGGGAGGGGTTCGTCGCGGCTTGCAGGACGATCCGGAACTGGTACATCCCGGCGGCCAGGCTGAGGCCGTCGAAGGTGATCGCCGGCTTGTAGTAGGCCTTGGCCACACCCGTGACCGCCCGGCCGACGGGCCCGCCGGGAACCTTGAGGAGGTTCGCCGTGTACGTCGCGTCCTCGGTCACGGTGACACCGGTCGAAAGGGTCTTGATGTTCCCCGGCTTGTTCGACGGTTGCGAGCCCACCGCGGTTCCCGGCCCACCGAACACGCCCTGGGCCCCGACGACCTGCGTCGTATGCATCCAGGTTCCCGAGATCCCGGGGACGCCGCCCTGGCACAGCCCCTTGGCCGAGGCGATCTTGTTCTTCAGCGCGGTGTACGAGGCCTTCTTCGCGAGGTCGGCGAAGAGGTTGCCAGACTGGAAGCCGCTCGAGATGCCCCTGTCGTCGATCAGAGGGAAGTAGAGCAGCGCCTTCACGTCGGAATCGCACGCCGCGATCTCGGCGAGCTCGACATGGTTTGCCGCCTGCTGCGCCTCGCTGATCGGCGTCACGTTCTCGGGCGTGCCGTCGTAGGCGGCCTCGTGGCCCGTGACGACGGTCTGCTCACCGACCTCGTCCAGGTTGATCGGCAGGCCCTGACCGGCGAACTGCGTCGTCCTGCCGCCTGGCTGCTCGGCCGGGACGGGCTGCCCGGTGCCGTTGAAGGCATCCCAGAGCGCCTGCTTGACCCGGTCGAGATTCGCAGCGCCGGCTTGCGGCCACTGGAACGGCTTCGAGAAGGGATCCGTGTCCTGGATCGGCGGGTACGGGTGCATGTCGAACTCGTCGAAGATCGGTTTCGTCCGCCCGGATGCCTTGTACGCATCGCCCATGTACTTGATGAACCACACGGGCGAATGGCTCGGGTTCGACGCGGCATTTGCGTCGTCGTTCCCGCGCGATGAGATCGCCGGGCCCCAGACGACGGCATCGGGACGAACCGCCTTGAGGGCGTCGTAGGCCTGCGCGAGCGTGTGCTCGTAGTCGGTCGCCGCAGCGTCCTTCCCGCCGGCGTACTGCGGCTGCCAGAAGCGATTCACGTTCGGTTCGTTGCCGACGATGATGTCCGTCACCCCGGGAAACGCCTGCCCCACGAGGCTCACGAAGGTCGCAAACTGGGCCTGCGCGCCCGCGTTCGACCCGATTGCCGCCGGCTTCGCCGGGTACACCGCGAGGATCGGGCGGATGTTGTTCAGCTTGGCGCAGTCGATCGCCGCCTGAAGATTCGCCTGGAAGGGAATGACCGTCGGCGTGGCGGCATCCCACTGCACGGTCATCCGCAGATCCTGGTACCCGATGTCGGCGACCGAGGTCCACCAGATGTCGCCGCACGGGTGGAACTTCGGCCAGTCATCCGCCACGCCGTAGCGAAGGGGATCGGCGCTTGCGCCGCCCACAGCCGCGAGCGCCGCCAGTACGAGCACTGCCGCAATCAGTTTTTTCACAGCCGCCCCTTGTGTGGATTGCCCTCGTCCAACAAGCAACTTGCCTGCCTCGATCGAAGCCGGCAAGGGCCGTACGTCCTATTCGACGCCGGTCCTCGTCCTAGCCGAAGAAAGGTTCAAGGGCGGTGACGAGCTTTCCTGCCCCGAATCGCACCGGATCGTCGGCCGTCAGCCCGGTCTCGGCCTCCGCCGCGTCGATCGCGCGGCGGGCGGCGTTCTCGTCGAGGTTTCGCGTGTTCAGCGCGATCGCCTGCACCCTGGCCGGCCGGGCGATCAGGCTCAGCCGCTCGTGCAGGTCGACGAGCTCGGCGAGCGGCGGAATCGGAAAACGCTCGTCGTCGTCCACGACCCGCGAGCCCGCCAGGTGGCAGAGCACGTAACCGTGCGGCGCCAAGCCGTGGATCAGCCCGAGCGTCACGCCCGAGTAAGCAGGGTGGAGCAGCGAGCCCTGCCCCTCGACGAACAGCACCTCCCCGCCTCGCTCGACCCCGCCGAGCACGAGCTGTTCCGCCGCGCCGGCGATGAAGTCGGCGACGACGGCGTCCACGGAGATGCCCCAGCCCGCGATCGCGATCCCCGTCTGCCCCGTCGGGACGAACTCGCTCTTCCAGCCACGGCGCTTCGCCTCGCGGTCGAGCTCGAGCGACACCGTCATCTTCCCGATCGCGCAATCGGAGCCGACGGTGAGAACCGTCCGTGCGCCGTGCGTCAGGTTCGCACCGGTCGGAACGTTGAGCCCCGCGGGCGGCCTGCGCAGGTCGCGCAGTGTGACGCCGTGCTCGCGGGCGAGCGCTGCAAGCTCGGGATCGGTCGAGATGAATTCGTGCAGGCCGTTGTCCACGTCCAGGCCGGCCCGGATGCAGTCGCGCAGCAGCTCGCGCCACGCCGGCGGGAAGCGGCCGCCCTGCGTCGCGACGCCGACGAGGGCGGCCGTCGGGGCGTACCGGCCGGCCTCCGCGACGGTGCGCACGAGCGGGAAGCCCTCGTGTTCGGAGGCCTCGCTCTGCGAGTCGAGCACCGCCACGACGTCCTCGGGGCAGTAGCGCATCACGCCGCGCGCCGTCTTGCCGAAGTGCGGGTCGCCCGAACGTCCCTCGGCGAGGATGAGGAGCCTACGCGGCGTCGACACCGAGCCCGGGCCGCTCGGAGGGAAGCTGCACACCGTCGGTGAACGCGACACCCGGCCACGGGTCGTGCGCGAGCAGGAGATTGCCGTCGAGGTCGACGTGGTCCATGAGGCTCGCGATGTGGGCGCCGGGGGCGATGCCGAGACCGGACTCGACCATGCAGCCGAGCATCACCCCGAGGCCGAGCGCTCGCGCGGCATGCACCATCCGCACCGCCTCGCGGATGCCGCCCGACTTCGCGAGCTTGATGTTGATGCCGTGCGCGCGTTCGGCACAGGCGGCGACGTCGGCGAGCGTGTGGCAGTCCTCGTCGACGTAGATCGGGAGCGGCGATCGGCGCTTCAGCTCGGGCCCGTCCGGATCGCCGGCGGGAAGCGGTTGTTCGCAGTACTGGAGGTCCAGCTGCGGCAGGTAGTCGAGCGCCTCCTCGAAACTCCACGCCTCGTTCACGTCGCACTGCAGCGGCAGATCGGTGACCGTCCGCACAGCGCGCACACGCTCGGCATCGAGGCCGTCCCGGCCGCCCAGCTTGAGCTTCAACCGCTTGAAGCCGCGCGCGGCGATCTTCTCCGTGCGGCGGGCCATGTCGTCGGGATCCCCGAGCCAGATCGTCCACGAGGTTGGGGGCCCGGCGCGGCGCAGCCCGAGCAGCTTGTAGACCGGCAGGCCCGTCAGCTTGCCCTGCAGGTCGTGGAGCGCGTGGTCGACCGCGGCACGCGCAGCCTGCTCGCCAACCGGAAACCGGGCTTCGATCTCGTCCAGCGCGAACGGGTCGTCGCCGAGTGAAACCGCCTCGAGCCACGCAAGCGCGGAGGCGGCAGACTCATTGTAGTGCGCGAGCGGCGTCGCCTCCCCGTACCCCGAGACACCCTCGTGCGCGATCTCGACCCGGACGACGTCCGCCTCGTCCTCGGAGCCACGCGAGATCGTGAAGGTCTCGGCGAGCTTGACCGTCGCTTTCGAGGCGGTGAGTTGCACGGGGGCTACACTAGTTCTCCGCGCGCCCGTAGCTCAGGGGATAGAGCGTTCGCCGTCCGGATGACGCATGAAGATCCGGCCTTCGGCCATGACGATCTTCATGCGAGGAAGCGATCGTCGTGTGCGGCGCCCGCCAGGTCGGTCGCCGCGACGGCTTCGAAGCGCGGTTACACTGGCCGTTCCCCGCGCCCGTAGCTCAGGGGATAGAGCGTTCGCCTCCGGAGCGAAAGGTCGCAGGTTCGATTCCTGCCGGGCGCATTCGCGGCGCGGTCAGAGACGTCGCCGTACCTCACGCACCTGGTTCAAGAAGCGAACCAGCTTCGGGCGTGAGCACGCTCGCCCAGAGGAGTGGACTACTACTCTGAGCGACTATGAACCATTGAAATGAGATTGTTAACCGCTGATCAGGCGCCGCGCAAAACTTTCGAGCGGTGCCAAGCTGCCGTTGTTGGCGACCGCGATCGACACCAGGTAGGTGCCGTCGAGGAAAACCAAAAACTGACCTTTATGTCCTGCGGGTCTAGGTACGCCGTCAAACGCGGCGCCGCCGATCCCGCTGACGCGCTTAAGCGAGCAACCGCAACCCCCGGGTCCGCGGCGGTCTTGTTGGGCGTATCGCTGGTCGTACCACGTCTTCGTGACGGGGTACTCGTAGTCGATGCGCAAACTGAAGCCATTTTTCACGTTCTGATGAGCTGCAAGGTAGTAGCAGGTTTCGGCCTGGTATGTTGACCCTGGCTGATAGCCGCTATCCACCCTTCGTACGATGGGCGACATCTTCGGGAAGAACTCCCTGATCATCGCGTAGCTCACGTCAGGGCATGCGGGGCGCGCAGGCAAGGAAGCCGACACACCACTCGCAAGCACGAGACTGCCTATACAGAGGACGCTGCTCGCCGAGACCAGCAGCCCCACCCTCTTGGCAAAACCGGGGCCTAACATCACGTGTCCTCGTCAAAGCCGACGTGGGTGTCGGAGTCGGGAGTCCGTCTCGCCTCGAAACCCGCCACCGCGCGTGGGATATCAGAATGCGGGAAGACAGTCAACGGACGCAGCCAGGTCGACGATCATCCGGCCGCTCAGGGTGTACTCCCGCACGCTGGCGCAGCCCACTGAACCTGGTTCTCGCCGCAGGCGAAACCAGGTTCACGTCGTAAGGCCTTCGCCGAAGCGTTTCAGACACGATCCTGGTTCCGGCTACGCCGGCAACCAGGATCGACCATCCCTCGGGGGATCGTGGTCGGCAGTCAGGCGCGCTTTCGCTTCCGCCACTCGTCCTCGGTCGGAAGCTCACCTCGTTTGCGGGCGGCCACGACGCACTCGAGGTGCGCATGGCGGCGCCTCGAGGCGTCTCCTTCCGGCGCGATCAGCGCGTGCTCGCTCGTCGCGTGCAGCATTCCGTCGCAGAGCGGGCAAACGTAGCTCGCAGCCTTCAGGTTCTGCGCGGGGCGCATGGCCCACCACCGGGCGTCCATGGCGACGACTGTAGCCTCGGGCGGTGCGCGCGTACCTCCGCTCACTCGACCCGAAGCTCTCGCGGACGCTCTGGACGCTGCTTTCAGGGAGCTTTGCGAACGCTGTCGGCAACGGTGTCGTCTTGCCGTTTCTCCTCATCTACCTGCACAACGTGCGGGGCATCCCACTGGGCACGGCAGGGCTCGTGCTCGCAGCGATGTCGGTGGCCGGGCTCGTGGCAGGGCCCGCCACCGGTTCGCTGATCGACCACGCTGGCCCGCGACGCGTGCTCGTCGCGTCGATGGTGCTGTCCGCTGCCGGCTTCGGCGGCTTCGCGCTCGTGCACCACCTCCCCGGGGCGTTTGTTGCGGCGATCCTCGCAGGCTTCGGAAACGGGTCGTTCTGGCCGGCGCACGCCACCATGGTGGCGGCGCTCACCGAGCGCGAGTCACGGCACAGCGCCTACGCGATGCAGCGGGTGCTGAACAACCTCGGGATCGGCGTCGGCGGCGCGGCCGGCGGCTTCATCGCGACCACGTCGCATCCCGGGACCTACACCCTGCTCTTCCTGATCGACGCGCTCACGTTCGGCGGGTACCTGATCGCGCTCGGGTTCGTGCCGTCGCCGCCCCACGTCCGGCGCGCCGACGACGCTCCGCGCGGCGGGTACGCCCTCGTGCTGCGCCACAAGACGTTCCTCGCCTACATCGTCTTGAACGCCTCGCTCGTGGCGCTCGGTTTCTCGCTGCTCGGCGACATCTTTCCCGCCTTCGCAAAGAACGTGGCACACGTGAACGAGCGCGGCATCGGGCTCTGCTTCCTCGCGAACACCCTGGTGATCGTGATCGCCCAGATGCCCGTTGCGAAGTGGCTGGAAGGACGGCGCCGCATGGCCGCCTACACGGTCGAGGGCACGATCTGGGCCGCGTCGTGGCTCGTCGTCTTCGCCGGCGGCTGGTGGCTGACGGGGTCGGCGGCAGCGGCCGTCTTCGCGTTCGCCCTCGCCGTCTTCGGTCTCGGCGAGTGCTTCCACGGAACGGTGCAGAACGCTCTGATCGCCGACCTCTCCAAGCCGGGCCTGCTTGGCCGCTACCTCGCGCTGAACGGCTTCGGCTTCCAGCTCGGCGGAGCGGCCGGCCGCGCCGCCGGCGGCTTCGCGCTTGCCCTGCTGCCTCACGGTCTCTGGCTGCTCGCGGCCGGCGCGGCGTTCGGAGTCGGCCTCTCCGCCCTGCTGCTCGAACGCGTCCTGCCCGAGCCGCTGCGCCGGACACCCCGCATCGCGTGACGAGATCGCGCGGCCGGCGTGGCGACCGCACGTCCAGCCGGGAGTGGAAGGCAGTTACGCTGGCGCCGATGCCGAAGCCGCTGTGGGCGCCGTGGCGCCTCGAATACGTCCAGCATGCCGACGAGCTCGACCGCTGCATCTTCTGCGAGCCGGAGCCCGAGCTGCTCGTGTGCGACGGCGAGCTGGCGATCGTCGTCCTCAATAAGTTCCCGTACTCGTCCGGTCACCTGCTGGTCGCCCCCAGGCGCCACCTCGGCGAATTCGGGGCGTTGAGCGACGCCGAGGCCGCCGAGATCCACCGCCTCGGCGCGCGCGGGATCGAAGCGCTCCGGGCGGAATACGCACCGGGCGGGTTCAACCTGGGCTGGAACATCGGGCGCGTCGCCGGCGCCGGAATCGAAGATCACCTGCACCTGCACGTCGTCCCGCGCTGGAACGGCGACACGAGCTTCATGCCCGTGCTCGGCGACGTGAAGGTGCTGCCCGAAGCGCTCGAGCGCTCGGCGGACCGGCTTCGCCCGCACTTCGGCTGAACCGAGAGCTAAAGCACAAAGCGGGCGAAGGGGTTCGAACCCTCGACCCTCAGCTTGGGAAGCTGATGCTCTACCAACTGAGCTACGCCCGCGGGTCGACCCGATTGTAGCCGCGCAAGTTTTCTCCGAGTCCGGCGTCCTTCTCTCCAGGAGGTCAAACGCCGTGCAGGGGAGATATCGCGCATGAGTGCACTGTGGGGTCAAACCAAGCGAGCGGGGGGGCTCGGCCAGAGGTAACTGGCTGAGGGGCGCCCGCGCCGCAGGCGCCCCTCGCCTCTGGTTTCTCTAGGCGGTTTCTCTAGGCGACCGTGACCTGGGACGCAAGGTAGACGTCCTGGATCGCATGGAGAAGCTCGATGCCCTCGGCCGTCGGACGCTGGAAGGCCTTGCGGCCGCTGATCAAGCCGACGCCGCCGGCACGCTTGTTGATCACGGCGGTGCGAACAGCCTCGGCGAGGTCGCTCGCGCCCGACGACGCGCCGCCGCTGTTGATCAGCGGTGAACGGCCCATGTAGCAACCTGCGAGTTGGTAGCGCGTCAGGTCGATCGGATGCTCCGAGGTCAGCTCCGAGTAGACCTTCGCGTTGGTCTGGCCGTACTTGACCCCGTCGGTCGAGAGCGCGCCGAAGCCGTTGTTCGTCTCGGGCAGCTTCTGCTTGATGATGTCCGCCTGGATCGTCACGCCCAGGTGGTTCGCCTGGCTCGTGAGGTCGGCGGCCACGCTGTAGTCGACGCCGTCCTTCTTGAACGCGGGGTTCCGCAGATAGCACCAGAGCACGGTGAACATGCCCAGTGCGTGTGCCTCCTCGAAAGCCTCACTCACCTCGACGAGCTGCCGCCTGCTCTGCTCGCTACCGAAGTAGATCGTCGCGCCGACGGCGGCGGCTCCCATCTCCCACGCAAGACGCGCACTCCCGAACATGGTCTGGTCGTACTCGTTCGGGTAGGTCAGCAGCTCGTTGTGGTTGAGCTTGACGATGAAGGGAATGCGGTGCGCCCAGCGGCGCGACACCGCGCCGAGCACGCCGATCGTCGAAGCGACCGCATTGCAGCCGCCTTCGTGTGCGAGCTCGACGATCCTCTCGGGGTCGAAGTACGCCGGGTTCGGCGCGAAGCTCGCCCCGGCGCTGTGCTCGATGCCCTGGTCGACCGGCAGGATGCTCAGGTATCCCGTGCCGGCCAGGCGGCCGTGCGCGAAGATCGACGCCAGGTTGCGCAGCACCTGGTTTGGACGGTCGTTCAACGACACGACCCGGTCGACGAAATCCGGGCCGGGCAGATGCAGAAGATCCTTGTCGATCGTCTGGCACGTGTGCCCAAGCAGAGACTCGGCCTCGTCGCCCAGCAGCTCCTCGATTTGCGTGATCCCCTCGTGCGTGGCGAGCGCCATCGTCAGTCCTCCCTGTGCAGCGGTATCGACATCGCAATTGTAGGCGCGGCGGGGCGAAGCGCCGTCAGTACTCCATCCCCGTGAGGTGCTGCAGTTTGCTCAGCTTGTGGCGAGCCTCGATCCGCCGGACGGTCCCGGATCGCGAACGCATCACGATCGAGTCGGTCACCGCACCGTCGTTGACGTAGCGAATGCCGCGCAGCAGAGCGCCGGTCGTGACGCCGGTGGCGGCGACGAACACCTCTTCGCTCGCGACGAGATCGTCGGTCGTGAGCACACGGTCGAGGTCGTAGCCGGCAGCAACGAGCGCCTGGCGCTCCTCGTCGTTGCGCGGCCACAGCTTGGCCTGGATCCCACCGCCGACGCACTTGAGCGCCGCCGCCGAGATCACCCCCTCGGGCGTGCCGCCGATGCCGTACAGCAGGTCGACGCCGGTCTCGGGCCGGGCCGCGGCGATCGCCGGCGCGACGTCGCCGTCCCGAATCAGGTTGACGCGCGCACCCGCCTGCCGCAGCTCGCCGATCAGCTCGTCATGGCGGTCGCGTTCGAGCACGACGACACGGACGTCGGTGACCCGCCGTCCCTTCGCCTTCGCGACCGCCCGCACGTTCTCGGTCGGCGTCGCGTTGATGTCGATCGCATCCATCGCGTCCGCTCCCACGGCAATCTTGTTCATGTAGACCGCCGCCCCGGGGAAATACATCGAGCCGCGTTCGGCCGCGGCGATCACGGCGATCGCATTCGGCTGTCCGAGCGCGGTCAACCGTGTGCCCTCCAGCGGGTCGACCGCGACGTCGACCTCCGGGCCGCCTCCGTGGCCCACATGCTCGCCGTTGTAGAGCATCGGCGCCTCGTCCTTCTCCCCCTCGCCGATCACGACGACGCCGTCCATCACGACGGTGTCGAGCATCGCGCGCATCGCGTCGACGGCCGCCTGGTCGGCCGCGATCTTGTCGCCCCGCCCGATCCAGCGGCCCGCACCCATGGCCGCAGCCTCGGTGACGCGGACGAGCTCGAGCGCAAGGTTGCGATCAGGAGCGTGGCTGCCCATCGATCCCCGATCCTAGAGCGGTCACAGGGCGACCGCCGGTCACATCCGTTCGGGCGCCTCGACCCCCACGAGGTCGAGGCTGCGCGCGATCACCTGCTGGGTCGCCCGGCAGAGGCCGAGCCGAAACGCCTGCGCCGGGTCGCCGAGCACGCGGCACTCGTGGTAGAAGCGGTGGAAGTCGTCGGCGAGGCGAATCGCATATGCCGGCAGGAGCTGGGGCCCACGGCGCTCGGCGGCCTCGCGCACGGTCACCGGGAAGTCGGTCAGACGCTTGATCAGCTCCTTCTCCTCGAGGGCGAGCGGCCTCGGCGACGGCCCACCCACATCGGCGCCCCCGGCGTTGCGCAGGATCGCTGCGATCCGCGCGTGCGCGTACTGGATGTAGTAGACCGGGTTCTTCTGAGACTTCTCGGCCGCCAGGTCGAGATCGATCTCGATCGTCTGGTCGGGCCCGCGGTTGACGAGATACCAGCGGGCGGCATCGACCCCGATCTCGTCCATGACGTCGTCCAGGAACACGACGTTGCCTGCGCGCTTCGACGCCTTCGACGACTCGCCACCTCGTGTGAGGTGCACGAACTGGTACAGCAGCACCTCGACCCGGTTGGGGTCGTAGCCGAGCATGCGCGCGACCGCGGCATACCAGCGCGCCGTCGCGTGGTGGTCTGCGCCGAGGACATAGATCGCGCGGTCGAAGCCGCGCTCCAGCTTGTCCACGAGGTACGCGACATCGGCGGCTCGGTAGGTCGGGGTCCCGCCCTTCTCGTCGGAGCGGATCAGCACCCAGTCCTGCTCGTCGCCGTACGCAGACGACCGCGCCCAGAGCGCGCCGTCTTCGGTGTAGGTGTCGAGCCGTGGCAGCAGCTCGTCGAGCCGCAGTTCGAGCTCGCTCTGCAACGCCCAGCCGTCGAACCGGATCCGGAAGCGCTCCATCGAGCGCTCGATCGACGCGAGCATCTTCGCGACGGGGTCGCCGTCTTCGCGTGCGAGCTCCTCGACGTAGGCGCCCCGGTAGCCGTCCTCGGGCACGGGCTCCCCGCGCCGCAGCGCGTCGATCGACGCGCGAAAGCGCTCCATCTGCGCGCCCGCGTCGTTGTAGTAGTACTCGCGCGCCACCGCGTGGCCGCCGAAGGCGAGCAGGCGCGCGACACAGTCCCCGTAGGCGCCGTTGCGAGCGGCCGAGACGACGATCGGGCCGGTGGGGTTCGCAGAGACGAGCTCCACCTGGATGCGCTCGGGCGTCTCCACCCAGCCTCCGCCGTAGCCCTCCCCCACCTCTGCAAGCGCCTCGAGGAAGAACGCGTCGTCGACACGGAGATTGAGGAATCCCGGACCGGCGACCTCGGCGGAGGCGATCTCGTCGAGCTCCGCGGCCTTCGCCGCGTACTCCTTCGCGAGCTCCCGCGGCGGCCGGCCGAGCGACCTGGCGGCACGCATCGCGACGTTGGTGGCGAAGTCGCCGTGCGACGAGTCCCTCGGGCGCTCCAGCTCGACGTCGGTTCCGAGCGCCTCGCCGATCCGCGCCGCCAGGCGCTCGACGGCGCTAGACAACAGCGTCTCGCGGCTCGAACAGCAGCTCGAGCTTGTGGATCTCCTCGGGCGAGCCGATCCCGACGATCACGTCGGACACCTCCAGCAGCGTGTCGTCCGTCGGTCTCACTTCGAGGCCGCCGGTGGCCTTGCGGACCGCGACGATGTGCGCGCCGGTCCGCTCGGCGACGTTGAGCTCGCCGATCGTCTGTCCGACCGCGTCGCACGTCGATCGAACCTCGATCTCCTCGAAGCTCATCCCAGGCTGGTCGGCGCTCGTCATCGTGTTCAGGAACGAGGTGACCTGCGGCTTCAGCATCAGCTGCGCCATCACTCGGCCCGCGGTCGCGTACGGCGTGACGACCCGGTCGGCGCCGGCGAGGCGCAGCTTGCGCTCGGCCTCCTCCGTCGACGCCCGCGCGATCACGGTCAAGCCCGGCCTGCGCGACTTCGCCGAGAGGGTGATGTACATGTTGTCGCCGTCGTCGTCGGAGGCGACGAGAATGCCGCGCGCGCGGTCGATGCCGGCGCGGTCGAGGTCGTCGTCCTCGGCTCCGCTGCCCGCGACGAACGGGTCGCCGTTCGCCTGAGCCGACGCAATCGCCTCCTCGCTGAAGTCGAGCACGACGTACGAGGAGCCGGACTGACGCAGCTCCTCGACCGCCCGCCGCCCCACGCGTCCGTAACCGCAGACGATGATGTGGTCATGTAGGTCGTCGATCATCTTGCGTCGCTTCTTCTCCCTCCAGGCGCCGCCCAGAACATTGTGGGCGATCGAATCGAAGATCTGCGCGGCGAAGTACCCAAAGATAGCCACGCCCGAGAGCACCACCACGATCGTGAGCAGCTCCGCCGGCAGGCCATGCGGCGTCGAGTCGAGCCCCGTGAGCGACGCCGTGACGATCGTGCGATAGAGCGCCGAATGCCAGGACTCGCCGAGGATTGCCATGAAGCCGACCGTCCCGCCGACGAAGACGGCGACGACCGCGCTCACGAGCACGATTGCCTCCCGGCGGCTGAAGCCCTCCACGACTCTAGTATCGTCAAGGTCGATGGAAGACGGTCCCGAGCGGCAGCTGAACATCCACATGGAGCCGGCCGACCTGGCGGGTGTCTACGCGAACTTCGCCAAGATCACCTTCTCCGACTACGAATTCACGCTCACCTTCGCGCGCATCGACCACGAAGTCGAGGAAGGTGACGTGCCGGGGGTCGTGGTCTCGCGGGTCAACATGTCGCAGCAGTTCATGAAGGAGCTGCTCGCCGCGATGACCGACGCCTATTCGAAGTACACGACGGTCAAGGGCATCCACGACCTGCCCGAGACCGACGACCGGCCCTAGATGGTCAAGCTAGTAACAGACTGTTACTAACGCCGGGGCGCGCGCCAGCGCTCCGTCATCGCGATCCGCTGCATCAGGGTCGGATGATCTTCGAGCAACACGTAGTCCCACAGCGGCGGACTCGGCTGCTCGAGGCTCGTCCGCTCGAAGCTCTGGAAGAGCCGGCGGGCGGCGGCCGGCTCGCGCGTCGCGTTGAGCGCGCGCCAGTCGGCCTCTGCCTCGTAGCGGCGTGAGATCGCGTTCTGCGCCGGGGTCGCGAGCAGGGCGAGCACCGTCAGTGTCAAGAACACGAGCGGCAGGTTCGCGGGGTCCCCGACACCGCCCCGGCGCCGGGTCGCGAGCGCGACGAGCCACAGCGTCGGCAGCACGATCAGCGCGGTCCAGCCGAGCCCCTTGAGGATGTGCCGGCTGCGCACGTGCCCGAGCTCGTGTGCGATCACGACGTCGATCTCCCCACGCGGAAAGCGGCCGTCGAGCAGCGTGTTCCAGAGCACGACATGGGTGGCCGGGCCGAATCCGACGGTGAACGCGTTGGCCTGGCTGGTCCACGACGAGACGTCCTGAACGCGGACCCGCGTACCGGCGACCCCTTCGACCCGCTCGATCCGCGCCACGTCGGCCTGCAGGGACACGTTGTTCAGTGGGTGTGACGAGGTTGCGGCCAGCCAGCCCGACACGAGCGCGAACAGCGCCGCGATCCCCACGATCACGGGCCAGGCGAGCAGCCACCAGCGGCGAAACCGCCCCGCGAGGCCGACGAGCAGCACGATTGTCGCCATCGCCGAGACGGCGGCGGGCCCAAGGGTCGACCACTGACCACCGAGCCACGCGATGACGTCGAACGGACCGAGCCCCCAGTGATGCTGCCACCAGAGGTCGGCCAGGCTGAACGGCAGCGACACGAACCAGAGCGTGACGAGCAGCACCATGCCGGCGACGACGGCGCTCGAGATCCGGCCGAGCCCCATGCTGCGGATCGACGAGGGCAGGCGCCGGACGAGCACGACCAGCGCTGTGAGCGTCGCAGCGGTCCCGGAGAGCCACAGCGCCTCCTCGCCGCGGGTGAAGCTCCGCGACCGGGCGAGAGCCTGCGCGCTGAAGAACCGATGCTGGTCGAAACCGGCAAGGGCAAGCGCCGGTACGCTCGTCCGCGCGAGCAGCCATGCCGCTCCGCACCACGCGAGCGCCGCGACGGCTAGCGTGGCGCCCCTGAGCATGCGTATCGGGGTCATCTCGGACATCCACGGCAATCTTCCCGCACTCGAGGCGGTCCTCGCCGACATCGACGGCGAGGCTCCCGACGAGGTCTGGTGTCTGGGGGACATCGTCGGCTACGGGCCGTGGCCGAACGAGTGCGTCGACGCCGTCCGCGCGCGCGCGAGCCTCTCGCTCTGCGGCAACCACGACCTGGCGGTGCTCGGCACGATCGACGTCGCAGATTTCACGGGCGACGCGGGCGCGGCCGCGCGCTGGACACGCGACGAGCTCGGCGCCGAACAGGCCGACTGGCTCCGCACCCTCGCGCCCTCCGCAGAGCGCGAGCACGTCGAGCTCTTCCACGGCAGTCCGCGCGACGCCGTCTGGGACTACGTCCTCAGCGAACAAGTGGCGCTGATCAGCATCCTCGAGACGACCGCGCCGATCCTGCTCGTCGGACACAGCCACGTGGCGCTGGCGCTCTGCTTCGACGGCGATCTCCTCTCGGGCGGGCTCGCGCCTGCCGGCACGGAGGTCGACCTCGGCGCCGGGCGCTGGCTCCTCAACCCGGGGTCGGTCGGCCAGCCGCGCGACGGCGACCCGACGGCCTCCTGGCTCCTGATCGACGATGCCGCCGGGAAAGGGATGTTTCGGCGGGTCCCCTATCGAATCGCAGTGACCCAGGCCGCGATGCGCGAGCAGGGGCTGCCGGACACGCTCGCCGCACGGCTCGCGCACGGCGTGTAGCTCGGACCGCGGAGACTACGCGGTGACGGCGCCCGCGCCGGTCGACGTGCCGAAGTCGAAGCCCTCCCGCGCAAGTGCCACCTGCACATCTTCGCGAGCCTTGAAGATCCGCCATTTGACCGTTGCGAGAGTGACCTCGAGCGAATCCGCGATCTCGTTGTACGAGAGCCCGACGACATCGCGCAGGAGCAGAGCCATCTTCAGGTCGACCGGCAGCCCTTCGATCGCACGCCACAGCTCGTCGATCGCCTCGGCCCGCTCCACCGGCTGGTCGAGCACCTCGAGCTGCGGCGCGTCGTCGAGGCTGACCGGATGCAGCGGCCTCCGCTCCTTTGCCCGCAACTCGTCGAGCACGCGGTTCTTCGTGACCTGAAACAGCCACGTCGTGAACTTGCAACGCAGCGAGAACTTCGGCAGTCCCTGGAACACGCGCAGGAACACCTCCTGCGTCAGATCCTCAGCCAGCCCCCGCTCGCCGTTGGAGAGCCGCAGCACATAGTTGTAGACCGGCGCTTCGTACATGCGCACGATGATCGCGAAGGCCCGTTCATCGCCTCGCTGGGCTTTCCGCAGGATTGCCAGGTCGGGCTGGGGGAGTGACAAGAGGAGCCGCAGTATACCCCGGGGCTCGGGCGACCTCCGCCGGCCTTACGGGCAATTTACGAGCGGCGCACCCGTCATTTCCAGGGGCCTGTCGACGCCCAGCAGCGCCAGTGCGGTGGGGGCCAGATCGGCGATCTCGCCGTCCGGCGCGAGTGTCGCGCCCGGCGCCGTCACGATCAGGGGCACACGGTTCGCTGTATGAGCTGTGTGCGGGCTCACACCGTCGTCGGCGAGCATCCGCTCGGCGTTCCCGTGATCGGCGGTGATCAGGCAGACGCCGCCGAGCTCGGTCACGCGGTCGACCACGCGGCCGAGGCAGCGGTCGGCCGTCTCGACGGCCTCGACCACCGCGGGGATCGAGCCGGTGTGGCCGACCATGTCCGCGTTCGCGAAGTTGACCACGCAGAACGCGTAGCCGTCTCCCACTTCGCCGACCACCCGGTCGGTCACCTCGTCTGCCGACATCTCCGGCTTGTGGTCGTAGCTCGGAACATCCCGCGGGCTCGGCACGAGCACGCGCTCCTCACCGGGCCAGGCGTCCTCGCGGCCTCCGTTGAAGAAGTAGGTGACATGGGCGTACTTCTCCGTCTCGGCGACGTGCAGCTGCCGCAGCCCGTGCGCGGCAAGCACCTCGGCGATCGTGTTCGGAATCTCGTGCTCGGAGAAGGCGACGGGCGTGTCGAGGTCCGATGCGTAGCGCGTCATCGTCGTCACGTCGAAGCCATGGTCGAGCAGCATGCGGGTCAGCTGCCGCCCGCGGTCGGGTCGGAAGTTGAAGAAGATCGCGGTGTCGCCTGCCTCGAGCCGCGGCGCTCCCTCGATGCAGATCGGCTCGATGAATTCGTCTGTAAGCCCGGCCTCGTAGCTCGCCTGCACCGCGGCCAGCGCGTCGGTGGCCCTGGTGCCGATGCCACCGGTGATCGCGTCGTACGCCTTTGTCGTACGCTCCCAGCGCTGGTCGCGGGCCATCGCGTAGTAGCGCCCGACGACGGTGGCCAGGCGGTCCTGCGGCAGCTCGGCCAGGTCGGAGAGCGCCGCGTGCGGCGAGACATCGCGGCCGTCGGTGAAGGCATGCACCCACGTCTTGTCGGGTGCGAACCGAAGGAGCGCCTGCACGTGCTCGATGTGGGAGTGCACGCCACCGTGCGAGACGAGACCCAGCAGGTGAACGCGGTTGCCGCGCTCGAACGCCTCGCGGAGCGCCGGGTTCTCGAAGAACGAGCCGTCCTCGATCGCCTTGTTGACGCGCATCAGGTCCTGGTAGAGCCGTCGTCCCGACCCGATCGTCAGGTGGCCGACCTCGCTGTTTCCCATCTGGCCCGGCGGCAGGCCGGCCGCCTCGCCGGAGGCCTCGATGGTCGTGTGCGGATACTCGGCCCAGAGCCGGTCGAACACGGGCGTCGAGGCGAGCTCGACGGCGTTGCCAGGACCGGCCGGGGCGCAGCCCCAGCCGTCGAGGATCACCAGGGCTACGAGGTCGAAGCTGCCCGGCATATTGCTGCAAAGGAATCGGCGTCGAGCGCGGCTCCCCCGACGAGCGCGCCGTCGACGGCCGGCTGCGACAAGAGCTCGACGGCGTTGTCGGGCTTCACCGAGCCGCCGTAGAGCACAGGCAGGTCGAGCACCGACTTGATCGTCTCGTGCGCGGCCTGCGCAAGCTCGGGCGTCGCCGTCCTCCCGGTGCCGATCGCCCACACGGGCTCGTAGGCAATCACGAGGTTGTCGTCGGCCTCCAGCACGGACACCTGGCGCCGGAGCACCGCATCCGTTTCGCCCGCTTCCCGCTGCGCGAGCGTCTCGCCAACACACGCTATGACATGGAGGCCGCCCTCCAGCGCCGCGCGACAGCGCTGGGCAACGGTCTCGTCGGTCTCGCCGAAGTACTGGCGGCGCTCCGAATGCCCGACGATCGTGCCGTACACACCGAGTTCGCGCAGCATCGGCGCCGATACCTCGCCCGTGAACGCGCCCTCGCTTGCCCAGTGGCAGTTCTGCGCGAACACGCCCACCTCGGTGCCCGCGAGCGCCTGAACCGCCGCAGCCAGCGAGACGTACGGCGGCGCGACGACAACGTGCACGTCCTCCGGGAGCGGTGCCTCGCGCAGCGCGCGGCAGAACGCTCCCGCCTCGTCGGCGCCCTTGAACATCTTCCAGTTGCCGGCGATCAGCATCAGTCCGCCGGGATCGCCGCAACGCCGGGAAGGTCTTTGCCCTCGAGCAGCTCGAGTGACGCGCCGCCACCTGTCGAGATCCACGAAATGCGGTCGGCGACGCCCGCCTCCTGCACGGCGCGCACGGAGTCGCCGCCGCCGACGACGGTGAACGCGTCGCAGTCGGCAACCGCCGCCGCCACCGCGAACGTGCCTGCCGCGAACGCCGGCCATTCGAAGACGCCCATCGGGCCGTTCCAGAACACCGTGGCGGCGCCGGCGATCCGGCGTGCGAAGTCATCCCGCGTCTGCGGCCCGATGTCGAGGCCGAGCCAGCCGTCGGGCAGCGCGTCGAACGACGTCACCCTGGTCTCGGCGTCGGCGGCAAACGCCGAGGCAGCGACGACGTCGAGCGGCAGCACCGCCGCGAACGAAAGGGGATTTGCGACGCGCACTTCCTCGGCCATCTTCCCGCCGATCAGCACCGCATCGGCGCGGGAGCCGAGGTTCTCGAGCACACCGACCTTGTCCTCCACCTTCGCCCCACCCGAGATGATCACGAACGGCCGCTCGACCTCGCCCAGCAGAGCGCCGAGATGCCGGAGCTCGTCGAGCAGCAGCAGGCCCGCATAGGAGGGCAGCAGCTGCGCGACGCCGACCGTGGAGGCGTGCGCGCGATGGGCCGAGCCGAACGCGTCGTTGACGTAGAGGTCGCAGCCGTCCGCCAGCTCGCGGGCGAACCCCTCGTCGTTGGCGGTCTCGCCGGCAGCGAAGCGCGTGTTCTCGAGCACGCGGATGCGGCTGTCGCCGGCCAGCTCCGCAAGGCGGGCTCGCACCGGCTCCATTGCGTACCTCGCACGATCCTCGCCGGCCTTCGGCCGCCCGAGATGCGAGCAGACGCGAACCTCGCGCGCGCCGCGCCCGAGCAGCAGGCGCAGCGTCGGCAGCGACGCGCGGATGCGCGTGTCGTCGGCTACCTGACCGTTCTCGAGCGGCACGTTGAGATCCGACCGGACGAGGACGACCTTGCCGTCGACGTCGGCCGACTCCACGGACCGCGGGAGCCTCACAGCACCTTCGCGACAAGGTCGACCAGGCGGCAGGAGTATCCCCACTCGTTGTCGTACCAGCCGAACACCTTCGCCGAGTTGCCGCTCGCCATGGTCAGGCCGCTGTCGAACGTGCACGACGCCGGCGAGTGGACGATCGCGGTGGAGACGAGCGGTTCGGTTGAGTAGACGAGGTACGGAGCGAGCGGGCCGCCCGTCGCCGCGGCGGCGAACGCCGCGTTGACCGACTCGGCGGTCGCGGACTGCCGCAGGCTGACCACGAAGTCGGTGAGCGAGCCGGTGGCGACCGGAGCACGCACGGCCACGCCGTCGACCTTGCCCTTCAACTGCGGGAGCACGAGGCCGATCGCTCGCGCCGCACCGGTTGACGTGGGAATCAAGTTGATCGCGGCTGCGTGCGCACGCCGCAGATCCTTGTGCGGCAGATCGAGCACCTGCTGGTCGTTCGTGTAGGCGTGGATCGTCGTCATGAAGCCGTGCTCGATGCCGAAGGCGTCGTCGAGGACCTTCGCCATCGGCGCGACGCAATTCGTCGTGCAGGACGCGTTGGAGATGATCGCGTGCGAGCCCGGGTCGTACTGGTCGTCGTTCACGCCCAGCACGAGCGTGATGTCGGGGTCGGTGGCGGGCGCCGAGATGATCACCTTGCTCGCTCCGGCGTCGAGGTGCTTCTGGGCGGAGGCGCGGTCGGTGAAGAAACCGGTCGACTCGATCACCACGTCGACACCGAGCTCGCCCCAGGGGAGATTCGCCGGGTCTCGCTCGGCGAGCCCCTTCAGCTCGGCGCCGTCCACGACCAGCGAACCGCCGTCCACCTGTACGTCACCCCGGAACGGCCCGAGGACGGAGTCGTGACGCAGCAGATGCGCCATCGTCGGCACGTCGCCCAGGTCGTTGAAGGCGACGATCTCGAAGTCCGCGCTGCGCTCGAGCGCAGCGCGGAAGAAGTTGCGGCCGATGCGGCCGAATCCATTGATCCCAACGCGTGTTTTGGCCATGGCCTGGACTCTAACCATGCGCTTCACAGTTCCGGATCGGTACCCGCTACCGACGCACGACGCGGTAGAGCACCGCATGGCCGTCGGCGTGGATGCGTGCAAGCCGAGGATCGGCTGCCGCGGCGACACCCGCGGGACTGCCGCGCCGGACGAGCACGAACGCCGCCTGGTCGACCGCGGCCGCGCCGCTGCGGCGGCCGGCCAGCCAGTCGAGGTAGAGCGACTGGTCGGATCGCCGGAACGCGTCGAGCGGGTCGGCGACCCAGACCTTCCCGCCCGCGAGCTCGACCTGCTCGGCGGCAACACTGTCGGCGAGCACCGGTTTCCCGGTCCGCGCCGCCTCTCGCGCGAGCGTCCTCGACCCTGCGTCGTACGGCGTGCGAGCGAGCCCGGCCAGCACCAGGGCGGCGAGGAGACCCGGCACCGCAAGCGGCAGCGCGGCCGGCCGCCGCAGCTCGAGCGCGCGCGCCGCCGGGTAGGCGACCACGAACGCGAGCCACATCCCGAGCCGCGCCGAGTGCGCCGTCGCGGCGCCGAGACAGATCACCGAGACCACCTCCCAGCCCCGCCACGACCGGCGGTGCGCCACGACGGCGATCGCGAGCAGCGCCACGGCCGCAGCGACGAGGAGCAGGTCGAGGAAGCCCAGGCCGAGCGGCGCCCAGAGCCCGACTCCGCGCCGCGCAGCCTCGTTCCGCGAGACCCCCAGGTAGTACTCGGGCGTGCGCCACAGCACCGGGGTCGCGCACAGCGCGAGCGCTCCGCCGACCAGAAGGCCGGCGGCTGTTCGCCGGCGCGAGCAGACGGCATACACGGCGAGGAGGCCGTACCCGAGCAGTGCGCCGCCGTGCAGGTTGCTCCAGAGCGCGAGCAGCGGCACCGCGAGCCAGATCCGGCGCGACGGCAGGCGCGACTCGGACTCGAGGAGCACGAGCAGCACGGGCAACAGCAGCAGCGAGAAGAGGCCGTTTCGCACCACGAGGAGCGCGGGCAGCGAGGAGCAGAGGACGAGCAGCGAGACGGCGGCGGGACCGGCGGAGCCGCGGCTCTCGCGGCGCAGGCCGACCGCGAGCACGGCGAACGCGCCGGCGGCCGCCGCGGCCTGCGCCGCGACGAGGCCGCGCTCCCCGAAGAGGCGCCAGAGGACGCGGAGGATCACTTCGGCGAGGGCCGGAACATTCGGCCAGCCGGAGGTGTCGGCGGTCGCGAACGGCAGTGAGCCCGGGAACCGTCCTTGCAGGAGGTACCCGCCGAGCGCGACGAGCCAGCGGCAGTCGGCGCCGACCACGGCGAAGGCCGCCAGCGCGGCCGCCAGGAGCGGCACGAGCGCATCCACCGGCGTGCGCGCGCGCAGGATCACGCCGGAGGCCTCGCCTAGGCGGTCGCGGGGATGCCGTAGATCGCCGAGAGCTTCTCGCGCAGGTAGCGCACATACGGCTCGGGATCGATCTCCGGCGTCCCGACGACGCGCTCGAGCGTCTCGCCCGGACTGAACTTGCGCCCGTGGCGATGCAGGTGCTCGCGCAGCCACTCGCGCAGTGGGCCGAACTCGCCCTGCTCGAACCCGTCGTAGAGGTCGGGCAGGTCGGCGGTGATCCGCTCCCAGATCTGGGCCGAGATCAGGTTGCCGAGTGCATAGGTCGGGAAGTACCCGATCGAGCCGCCCGACCAGTGAACGTCCTGCAGCACGCCCTCGGTGTCGGTCGGCACCTCGATCCCGAGGTACTCCCACGTGCGCCGGTTCCACTCCTCGGGCAGTTGCTCGAGCGGAAACTCGCCGGCAAGCATCGCCTGCTCCAGTTCGAAGCGCAGGATGATGTGCAGGTTGTAGGTCGCCTCGTCGGCCTCGACCCGGATCAGCGACGGCTCGACCGCGTTCACCTCGCGATAGAGCCGGTCGGCGTCGTAGCCGCGGAACTCATCGGGCAGGAGCTCCTGCAGGCGCGGGAAGAAGTGCCGCCAGAACGGCAGCGAGCGGCCGACGAGGTTCTCCCACATCCGGCTCTGGGACTCGTGGAGGCCGAGCGAGACGCCACGGGCGAGCGGCGAGCGCTCGAGCGCCGGGTCGATCTGATGTTCGTAGCACCCGTGCCCGAACTCGTGCATCGTCCCGAAGAGGCCGCCGAGGTGCTCGGTGAAGTACCGCGTCGTGATCCGGATGTCGTCGATGCCGGCGCCCGATGCGAACGGATGAACCGTTGGGTCGAGCCGCCAGGCGTCGTCGGTGAAGCCGAAGGCACGCACGACTTCGCGCTCGAACACCTTCTGGGGCTCGAGCGCGAAGTTGTGGTGGTGCGGCTCGTTGCCGCCGACGGCGGCGACCTCCTTGACAAGTGGTGCCTGGTGATCCTTCAGGTAGTCGAAGATGCGGCGCACTTCCTTCGTCTTCATCCCGCGCTCGTAATCGTCGAGCACGATGTCGTACGGCTCTTCGTCGACCTCGAAGCAGTCGATGTAGCGCTTGCGCAGATCGAGGTTCTTGCGGAGCACCGGGAGAAAGGTCGCGAAGTCGTTGCGCTTGCGCGCGTCGACCCACACCGGGTTCGCGAGCGCAGCCGAACGCGACATCTCTGCCCGAAGATCCGCCGGCACCTTGCTCGCCTTCTCCCAGTCGTGCGCCGCGACCCGGATCAGGCTCGCCTCGAACGAGTCGTACTCCCGCTGCTCGCCGAAGGTGCGCAGCGAGTCGATCAGCTTTCCCGTCTCGACCGAGGTGAACTTCTGGTGGGCGATCCGACCGACGGTGGCGAGCTGCTCGGCCCGGATCGCCGCGCCGGTGGGCGGCATCATCACGTGCTGGTCCCAGGAGAGGAGCGCCGCTGTCTTGACGAGATCGGAGATCTCCGCAAGGCGCACCCGCAGTTCGTCGAACTTCGCCTGGCTCACGACGAAGAAACCTATATGAGCGAACGGAGAAAGCCGCCGGATTCGGCGGTCCGGCAGCTGGCGGGCCGGAGGGAGAGTTCCGAGGACGACCCCTCCCTCCGGTCTACCGGCCTCGTGCAACTGACGGCAGACGGGGTCTGTATCCACCGCCGGCCGAGCCCGGGCCCGCCAGTGGACCAGTATGGAACTGCGGACATTTGCTTCGCTAGAGCAGTTGCAAAAGAGGCCCCTCTAGCTTGCAACAAGCCTGACGATCGTCTGGAGCCGCCGGTGCGCGGAGGCCTTCGTGATCGGCGGGCGCGCCTTGGCCGCCAACTCGCGCAGCGAGGCCGATGGATGGCGCAGGCGCAGCTCGGCGATCTCCACCAGATATGCGGGCAGGGCGTCGAGGCCGATCGCGTTGATCGCCTCGACCTGTTCGTGTGCGGCACGAGCGCTGCGAACCAGGTTCGCCTCGTCGGCGTTCGCGAGGCGGTTTGCGTCAGCCCGGATCGCGGCGAGGACCGCATGCTCCTCGAGACGCAGGACCGTGTCGCCCGCGCCGGCGAGGGCCAGCACGCCGGAGATCGCGTCGTGTGCCTTCGCGTAGGCGACCGCGTGCGCACCGCGCTCTGCGACTCCGAGCGTCACGCCTTCGCGCGCAGCGAGCGCGGCGATGAAACGTGCGCCCTCGATCCCGCTCGCGCGCAGCTCGAGATGCGGGTCGCGCGGACCGGACAGCGAGCCTGCCCCGAGGATCGCACCGCGCAGGTACGCGGCCCGGCAGCAGGAGCGCCCGACGACGCGTTTTGGTGGCTGCTCGAGCGGAGCGCCGGAGGCCGACAGCACCCCACCCTCGCGCAGCACGTCGAGCGCCCGCTCGTCGACCTCGACGAGCAGCTGGTAGCGAGTCGCCCGGTCGAAGGCGTGCCGCGTGTAGGTGCGGATCTCCGACCGCACGCCAAGGTCGCGCAGCAGGGCAAAGGCACGCCGTGCCACGGCGGAGCCCGCAAGGTCGAGGTGGACGGCGACCGCGCCTCCGCGCAGGTGCCAGGCGCCCGAGGCGTGAAAGAGCGCCGACAGCTCGGCGTGCCGGCAGCAACGCCGGGCCGGGGCGATCTGAGCCAGCTCGTCGCGGAGGTCGTCAGAGAGCACGTTCACAGCATCACACCGTCGAGCCCCAGGAGGCGTCGTTTGTACTCGACGCCGAGGTCGCCGTACGAGCCGATGCCGCCGGCCGCCACGACCCGGTGGGTGGGGACGAACGGCGAGAGCTCGCAGCGACCGCAGAACGTCCCGGCCGCGCGCGCGGCCCCCGGCCGGCCGGCGAGCGCCGCGAGCTCGCCGTAGGTGACGACCTCTCCGCGCCCGACCGTGCGCAGCGCACGTGCGCACGCGCCGTAGAACCCGTCCTCGAGCGCGAGGGGGACGTCGGCGAAGTCGTCGGCGGCCCCCGCGAAGAACGCCAGCAAACGTCCGGCGAGGACATGGCCGGTGCCAGGCACCGGTCGTGTCCGGCGCGGACGGGGGAGCTCGGCGTGGAAGACCCGCCCGCCCTCGTCGAGCCAGACCTCCCCGACGCCCCAGCCGGGCGCCGCGTACTGCACGAGCGTCGGCTTCATCCGCCGATGTTGTAGCTTCGCCGCGTGACGCGGGCGCAGCTGCCGGCACTCGGCTACCTCTATGTGGCGCTTGCGCTACCCGCCGTCCTGCTCGGTCTCGGGCACGGCGAGGCCGTCTCGGCGCTCTTCACGGTCGCCGCCTTTGCCTACTTCTGGTTCATCGCCAGCCTGCGGGCACGGGTCGTGCGCTTCGACCCCGACGGCTTCTTCGCCAGCGTCGTCGTGATGGGCGGGGCGACGTTCATCACGCTCCAGGCCGCCGCCGTCCTGTACGGACAGTCCCACCTTGCTGCGCCGTCGTCGGCTGCAGCGGCGGCAGTGATCGTCGGCTCGTCGCTCGCCGCCTGGCGCGCACGAAAGATCCCGAAGTGGTTCGGCCAGGCGGGCATCGCGGGCGGCCTCGCGGTCCTCGCTGTCGGCGTCGTCGAAGGGGCGGCCGGCTGGACCTTCGCCGGACACACAGTCTTCGCGTCGTCGCTCGGCTTCATGGTGTGGGTCGTCGTCACGGCGACCTATCTCCTGCGGCACTGATCGCGCGCAGAAACTGCGTTTCGGCGACCTCGACGAGCTCGCCGAAACGCCGCTCGGCCGGCAGAACCGTCAAGCGCAGAT
This sequence comes from Gaiellaceae bacterium, assembly GCA_035534955.1. Lineage (GTDB taxonomy): Bacteria > Actinomycetota > Thermoleophilia > Gaiellales > Gaiellaceae > PALSA-600. The sequence continues at coordinate 31,406 of DATLQV010000090.1, read as the reverse complement.
CGCGCGCCTCCTGCCGGTAGCGCGCCGTGATCAGGAGATCGCCCTCCGTGGCATTCACCCGCGCCCGCTCGCCGTCCGACGTGCCGGAGATCGGACCGAGTGCGAGCAGCCGCTCACGCTGCTGCTCCGGGTCGGGCACGAGGAAGAGTGCCTGGTCGGCGGCCCCGAGCACCGCGGAGACCGAAGTCGGAAAGAGCTCCGCGCCCTCCACGAGCGCGAGCGGCGCGTCGGCCAGCGCGCGCAGGTCCTCGAGCACGAGACGAAACCGGTGCCGCGAGCCGTTGAGGACCCAGGCGAGCATCTGGTCGGGCTTCGCCGCGAGCCACCGGTCATCGGGCGACAGCCGCGCGAACTCCGTGTCGGGAAGCCGCGGCTCATGCGCCTCCGCGTGGTCGTCGACCGAGTAGAGCTGGAGGCCGGCCCGCTGCGCGACCGCCTGCGCGAGCGCCGAGGTGCCGCTCCCGCGCGGACCGCCGATCCACAGGACGCGCGAGGGGTCCATGGACGTAATCTAGAGCGCATGAGCTCTCACGCGATCTTCCGTCCCCCGGCCGCGCGCAACGAGCCGATCAACGACTACGCGCCGGGAACCCCCGAGCGCGAGCGCCTGCAGAAGCGGCTTGCGCAGATGCGGGACGAGCGCCTCGAGGTCCCGCTCGTGATCGGCGGCCAGGACGTCACCACCGGCACCCTCAAGCAGGCGGTCATGCCGCACGACAAGGAGCACGTCCTCGCCGACGTCCACCAGGGGACGGCCGAGCACGTGCAGCTCGCGATCGACGCGGCAGCGAAAGCGTGGGCCGGCTGGTCGCGCTGGCCGTGGGAGGAGCGCGCGACCGTGCTGCTGCGCGCCGCGGAGCTCCTAGCCGGCCCGTGGCGCGACACGATCAACGCCGCCACGATGCTCGGCCAGTCGAAGACGGCCCACCAGGCCGAGATCGATGCGGCCTGCGAATCGATCGACTTCCTTCGCTTCAACGTCGAGTTCATGACGCGGATCTACGCCGAGCAGCCGCTCTCGTCGCCGGGGATGTGGAACCGGATGGAGTACCGCCCGCTCGAGGGATTCGTGTTCGCGGTCTCGCCCTTCAACTTCACGGCGATCGCCGCCAACCTGACGAGCTCGCCGGCCCTGATGGGCAACACGATCGTCTGGAAGCCCGCCGGCACGGCGATGCTCTCCGCCTACTACGTCATGCGGCTGTTTCAGGAGGCCGGGCTGCCGGACGGTGTGATCAACCTCGTCTACGGCTCCGGCGCGACGATCGGCGACGCCGCGCTCGCGAGCCCACAGCTCGCCGGGATCCACTTCACCGGGTCGACCCCGGTCTTCAACGGCATGTGGCGCTCGGTCGCCTCCAACATGGAGCACTACCGCAACTACCCCCGAATCGTCGGCGAGACCGGCGGCAAGGACTTCATCGTGGCGCACCCCTCCGCCGATGTCGACGCGCTCGCAACCGCGATCGTGCGCGGCTCGTTCGAGTACCAGGGACAGAAGTGCTCGGCAGCGTCGCGCGTGTACGCGCCGTCCAACCTCTGGCCGGCCCTGCGCGAGCGGCTACAGGAGCAGGTTGCGACGATCAGCATGGGCGACGTCTCCGACTTCCGGAACTTCATGGGCGCCGTCATCGACAGCTCGTCGTTCGACACTCAGGCCAAGGCGATCGAGGAGGCGAAGGCGGACGCGCAGACCGACATCGTCGTCGGGGGCGGCTACGACGACTCACGCGGCTACTTCGTGGAGCCGACGGTGATCGAGACGCGCGATCCCGCTTTCCGCACGATGCGGGACGAGCTGTTCGGCCCGCTCGTCACCGCCTACGTGTACGACGAGAAGCGCTGGGACGAGACGCTCGACCTGGTCGACCAGACCGCGGCGTACGCGCTCACAGGTGCCGTCTTCGCAGAAGACCGCGCAGCCGCAGCCCATGCGCAGGACAGGCTGCGTTACACGGCCGGCAACTTCTACGTCAACGACAAACCGACCGGAGCCGTCGTCGGCCAGCAGCCGTTCGGCGGCGGGCGCGCGTCGGGCACGAACGACAAGGCGGGCTCGATGTGGAACTTGATCCGCTGGGTCAGCCCCCGCTCGATCAAGGAGACGTTCACGCCGCCACGCGCCTATCGCTACCCGTTCATGGACGAGGAGGCGTAGAAGGACTTGTCGTGGAGAACCGGCCCGGGCCGGTCAGGAGACGCGAAACGTCCACACGATGGCAGTCGCATGCGTCGCCGTGCGCGCGTAGGCCACCGCGACGTGTAGGCCCCGGGCAAGCGGCTTCGCCGGCGCGCCGTAGATCGTGCCGCGCTGCGGCGTCAGGCCGCCGCCCTTTTCGTTGAGCTCGATCCCGTCCACCCAGAGCGCCGAGTCGGCGAGCGCCGTCCCGGCAGAGAGCTCGGCCGCGACCTGCGGGATCGCTGCCGCCGAGCTCTTCGGCGTCGGCCCGAGGATCGCCACCTTCACCTTGCCACTCGTGTCCCTCCGCCACGTGCCGTTCACGAGGTGCAGGGCGCTTGCCGTGGCACCGTCGACGACGACCGCCCAGGCGCCGCTTGCGAAGAGCACCTTGGCGGCGCCGGGCGCCGGAACAGACGGCGTCGTGGTCGGCGCGTCGGTCTTCGACGACCCGCCGCAGCCCGCGAGCGCAACGGCGACAAGGAGCAGGGCGATGCGGCGCACGAGCGCGAAGCGTAGTCACCGTGCATGACGAAGGCGCAACGCAAGGCCCGCGCCGAGCAGTGCCGGTACTGCAAGCGCGACACCGGCGACCCGCACGCCGAACGCACCGGCAATCGCGCCGTCGGCGAGGCTCGCCACCGGGCGCAGGCCGAGAAAGGCAATCGACCAGAGCGCCATGATGCGCCCGCGCTGGCTCGGACTCACGCCGAGCGCCAGACGCGTCGTGGCCGAGGTGGTCGATCCGAGGTAGCCGAACCCTGCGACGGCGAGAAAGACGAAACCGAGCGGCAGCCAGGGAACGAGCGAGAAGAGCATGATCCCGACGCCGAGAGCGGCCAGCGTGAACGCCATGCGGCGGCGTGATCCCGCGACGCGCCCGGCGACGAGCAGCGCCGCTGCGACGGCGCCGGCCCCGAAGAACGCGACGATCGCCCCGGCCCACGTGTCCGAGTAACCGAACGCGTGCGCGAACGCCGGCGACTCCGTGTTGACCGGGTCTGAGCCGAAGCCGGACGTCATCACGATCAGCAGCGCCACCCCGAGTTTCGGGTTGTCGCGCAGCAGCTGGAGACTCTCGCGCAGCGACGCGTGCACGGCACGTTCCTCGTGCCGTGGCCGCACGAGCAGCAAGCCGGCGACGAGGAGCAGGTACGAAAACGAGTTGAGCGCAAACGCCCAGGGGATGCCGAACGCCGCGATCACAGCCGCGGCGCTCGCGGGCCCGATCGCGCGCGCCAGGTTGAACGTCATGCTGTTGAGCGCGACCGCTTGTGGCACGTCCTCCTCCTCGACGAGCGCGGCGATCAGCGCCTGCTGCGACGGCACCGCGAACGCGCTTGTCACGCCGAGCGCGCCGGAGAAGCCGATCACGATCCATTCCGTGGCGGCCCCACCCCACGCGAGCAGGGCCAGCGCACCGCTCAGCGCCGTCGCCACGAGTTGCGTCGCAAGCAGCAGGCGCTTGCGGTCGAGCCGGTCGGCAATGCTGCCCGCCCAGGGCGACAGCACGAGCACCGGCACGAACTGGCAGAAGTTGAGGACGCCGAGCAGGAACGGCGAATGCGTCAGCCGGAAAACGAAGATCGACGCGGCGAGGTTCTGAAACCACGTTCCGCTCGCCGACGCGGCGTTGCCGACGAAGTACGGTCCAAAGTTCCGCGACCGGATGACACGCCAGGCGGTTCTCGGGCCGGGACCGGTTTCGACGCGGACGGAGGAGGTTATGCCCCGCCCGTCCTGTGCAGCTGCGCGTAGATCGAACGAGCGGTCTTGGCGGGCACTCCGGGCACGCCCTCGAGCTCTTCGCGCGTTGCCTCAGTCACGCCCTGGGCGGAGCCGAAGTGCCGCAGAAGCGCCCGGCGGCGCGCCGGGCCCACACCCTCGAGCTGGTCGAACATCGACTCGCGTGCGGAGGCGCCGCGCCGAGCTCGATGGAAGGTGATCGCGAAGCGGTGCGCCTCGTCGCGGATCCCCTGCAGGAGGTGCAGGCCGGGCGACTGCGGCGGCAGGACGATCGGACTGGACCGTCCGGGTACAAACACCTCCTCGACCCTCTTGGCGAGCGAGATCACTGCGACCCGCGGCAGCTCGAGCTCGTGCATCGCCGCGAGCGCCGCGGAGAGCTGGCCCTTGCCGCCGTCGATCACCACCAGGTTCGGCATCGCCGCGAACGACTCGTTCCACTCCTCCGAGCCTGGGTTGGCCTGCAGGCGCGCGAAACGCCGGGCGATCACCTCGTGCATGGCCGCGAAGTCATCCTGGCCGGAGAGGGTGCGCACCGCGAACTTTCGGTAATGGCCCTTCTTCGCCACCGCGTCCTCGAAGACGACCATCGACCCAACGATCTCCTGCCCCTGAAGATTGGAGATGTCGAAGCATTCGATGCGGATCGGCAGCGACTCGAGGTTCAGCGCCTCGCGCAGCTCCTCGAGCGCCTCGACGCGGCGCGCCCGCTTGGTCGCCGCGGCAAACGTCTCCGACTCGAGGGCCAGCTCGGCGTTTTGCTGCGCGAGCTCCTGGAGGCGGCGCTTCTCTCCCCGCTCCGGAGCGCGCACCTCGACATGAGACCCGCGCCGCTCCGAGAGGAACACCTCGAGCGCACCCGTGTCGCCCGAACCACGGGGGACAAGGATCTGGGGCGGAACCGACGTCGCCGACCCGTAGTACTCGAGGCAGAACTGCTCCACGACCTCGCCGAGCTCCTCGCCGGCTGCGTTCTCGAGGTGGAACGCATACCGGTCGACCATCCGTCCCTCGCGCAGCGGAAACACCTGTACCGACGCCCGCTCCGGCGAAACGGCCACGCCGATCACGTCGACCGAGCCGATCTCACGCCGCTCGACGGCCTGGCGCTCCGAGAGGCGTTCGATCGCGCGGAGCCGGTTGCGGTACCGGGCCGCGTCCTCGAAGCGTTCCTCGGCCGCCGCGGCGCGCATCTGCTCGTCGAGCCGCCGCCGGATCGGCCGGTCGTCGCCCCCGAGGAACTCGATCACCTGGTCGATGAGCTCCCGGTAATCCTCTTTCGAGATGTAGCCGACGCACGGGGCATGACAGCGCTCGATGTGGAAGTCGAGGCACGGGATGCCGCTGTGCCGGCCCGGCTGCGGGCCTTCGCACGGCCGGTAGCGAAACACGCGATTCAGCACGTCGAGCGTCTCGCGCACCTTCTTCGCGTTCGCGTACGGGCCGAAATACTCGACGCCGCGCCGATGCCGCTCGCGCGTGAACATCACGCGTGGGAAATCGTCCTCAACCGTGACCGCGATGTACGGGAACGACTTGTCGTCGCGAAGCCGCACGTTGAACGGCGGCCGGTGACGCTTGACGAGGTTCTGCTCGAGGTGCAGCGCCTCGACCTCTGTCTGCGTGACGATCGTCTCGATCGTCTCGACGCGCCCTGCCATCTGCCGGATGCCCTGGCGCGTATCACTCGAGCCGGCCTGGAAGTACGAGCGCACCCGCGGCCGCAGCGCCTTCGCCTTCCCGACGTAGAGCACAGCACCCGCTCCGTCGCGAAAGAGATAAACGCCGGGCTTCGCCGGCACACGTTTGAGCTGGCTTTCGATGCGGTCCATCGCCACAGCGGCCAGCGTATCCACCGCTACTCTGGCACGCGTGCGGCGCATTGTGCTCCTGCTGCTGGCGTTCTTCGCCTGCGCGGCACCGGCCTTCGCCGGCGGGCCCTACATGCTCGTCGGCGCAGCCGAGGACGTCGCGAAGGCACAGGATCCGGCGTTCTCGACAGCGTCGATGGACCTGGCGAAGCTCGCCGGGCTCGACACGATTCGCCTGACGCAGACCTGGACGCGCGGCCAGACGCAGCTCGGGCCGAGCGACCAGATCCTGCTCGGAAACGCAATCGCGGCCGCCCAGTTCACCGGCATCCGCGTCGTACTGTCGCTCTATCCCTACGGGTCGAGCGTCACCCCGCTCTCAGACCAGGACCGCGCCGGCTTCGCCTCGTTCACGGTGGACATCGCAAAGCGCTATCCGCTGGTGCACGACTTCATCATCGGCAACGAGCCGAACCTCAACCGCTTTTGGATGCCGCAGTTCAACCCCGACGGGAGCGACGCGGCCGCTCCCGCGTACGAGCAGCTACTGGCAACCACCTATGACGCCCTGAAAGCGGTCCGCCCCCACTCGACCGTGTACGGCGGCGCGCTCGCTCCACGCGGTGTCGACAAGCCGAACACCGGCCGCGACACGCACTCTCCCACCGCGTTCATCGCCGATCTCGGAGCGGCCTACCGGGCGAGCGGACGCGCGGTGCCCATCATGGACGCGTTCGCGTTCCATCCCTATCCGGAGAACTCGACCACCGGCCCGGACTTCGCGCATCCGAACAGCACGGCGATCGGCCTGGCCGACTACCCGAAGCTCGTCTCGCTGCTCGGCGCGGCGTTCGACGGCACGGCACAACACGGCTCGGGGTTGCCGATTCTCTACGACGAATTCGGCATCGAGACGCAGATCCCGCCGGCGAAGGCCCCCCTCTACGTCGGCACCGAGCCCGCCACGACGAAACCGGTCGACGAGGCGACGCAGGCGGCGTTCTACCTCGAGGCGATGCAGATGACCTTCTGCCAGCCGACCGTGATGGGCCTTCTGCTCTTCCACGTCCAGGACGAGGCGACGCTCTCGGCCTGGCAGTCGGGCGTGTACTACGTCGACGGTACGCCGAAGTCCTCGCTCGTCCCGGTGCGAAACGCCGCCGCCGCCGTGCACCGCGGAGTCGTGGCCTCCTGCGCCGGAATGCGCCTCCAGCCGAAGGTCAAGCTCGTCGCCGCCAAGCCGGTGAAGACCGGCGAGACGGTCACTCTCACCTGTTCGCTCGACTGCTCCTACACCGTCAGGATCGACGGCTCGAACCCGCAGACCGGCACGGCAACCGGCGGGGTCGCACGAAAGCTGCGCTTCCCCGGACAGCTCGCCAAGGGTAGGCACACCGTGCGCGCCGACGCCACCGCGGTGCTCAACACGGGGCCACCCGGCAGCGTCGCGGTAACGTTCCGGGCATGAACGGCCAGTACGTCGCCTACACGTTCTTCCGGACCGATCCGGCTTGGCGCCGCCTACCGGTCGAGGAGCGGGCGGCCGCCAAGGACGGCTTCGCCGAGGTAATCGAGGAGTTCGCGCAGCGCTTCGAGCACCTACGCACATACTCGACAACCGGCGTCCGGCCCGAGACGGATTTCTTCCTCTGGAAGATCACCGAGCGTTACGAGGATCTCGGCGAGCTCGGCGCGGCGCTCAACGCGACGCCGCTTGCGGGCTGGCTCGAGACGCCCTACTCCTACCTCGCCACGACCAAGGCTTCGCAGTACACCTCGGCGCGCAAGGCCCGGAAGATCACGCCCAAGAACCTTCCCTATCTCGTTGTCTACCCGTTCGTGAAGGTCCGGCCGTGGTACACGCTCACCGAGGAGGAGCGACAGCGGTCGATGGACGAGCACATCCGGATCGGCCGCGAGGAGTTTCCGGGCATCCACAACCACACGACGTACTCGTTCGGGATCGACGATCAGGAGTTCATGACGGCCTTCGAATGCGACGAGCCCGCCGACTTCATGCACCTGATGCTGCGCCTGCGTGACTCCGAGGCCTCGAGCTACACCGAACGCGACACGCCGATCTTCGTCGGCCAGCACATGCCGGTCCGCGAGGCCCTCGACCGCCTCGACGGCGTCGGCGTCGGCGTCCCCGCCGCACCACAGGCTGACGGCTCCTCCGGCTCAGCGCTAGATGGTTGATCGCTGGTCGCGCCAGGTACGGACCGCCACGTAGACGCACACCGCGGCCACCGCGAAGAAGACGAGGGCGCTCGGGCCGGCCGGGTGGCCGAACAGCCACCAGGCGATGTCCGCGACGGCGAGCCCGATCGCCGCGTAGAACACCCGGGCTCGCTGGGTGGGCCAGGTGGAGATCTCGCGCCGGCCAAAATCGCGCCAGAAGAAGTATGCGACCACGGCGATCGCGATGAAGAACGCCAGCCTGATCAAGACACCCACGGTCGCAAGCGCGACCTCGAGGTTCAACACCACGACCAGGAGCGCGACGACCGCGAGGATCCCCAGGTTGCGCAAGAAGGGGTTCATGTTCCTCATGCGGTCATCCAGGCACGAACGCCGAGCGCGGCGGCGACGAGGGTCGCTCCGGCGAACCAGGTCAGCCGCGCCTTCGGCTCCGACGGAGCGTACAGCCACGGCGAAAGCACGGCGAGCAACGCAAACGTCCCGTAGGCGTAGTGCAGGTGATCGGCGGCGCGCTTATGGTCGGAGAGCAGCAGCAGTCCGAGCGCCACCTGCGCGACGAGCAGCGTCTGCGCGAGGGCGAGCAGCTGGGCGACGAGCGTCCCGGCCCGGCGGCGTCGCGCCCAGAACGCGGCCGCCGAAGCGAGCACGCAGACGGCGATCAGCAGGAATGCATTCACATGGTGGGCCGTTAGCATCGGCACCGAAACCTATCGAGAGGAACTGAACATGGTCGAAGAAGGTAAGCCGGCACCGGACTTCGAGCTCCAATCGGAGAGCGGCGAAACCGTGAAGCTCTCCGACCTGCGCGGCAAGCAGGTCGTCCTCTACTTCTACCCGAAGGACGACACGCCCGGGTGTACCACTCAGGCCTGCGGGATCCGCGACATCTACGGGGAGTTCGAACGCGAGGGTGCAGTCGTTCTCGGCGTCTCGCCCGACGACGAGAGCTCACACGTGAAGTTCAAGCAGAAGTACGACCTCCCGTTCACCCTGCTCGCCGACTCCGATCACGCCGTCGCAGAGGAGTACGGGGTCTGGGGCGAGCGCTCGTTCGCGGGCAAGACCTTCATGGGCATCAGCCGCTCGACGTTCGTGATCGCCGAGGACGGCACCGTCAAGAGCGTGCTGCACCAGGTCAAGCCCGATACGCACGCCGACGACGTGCTGGAGACACTCCGCTCCTAGGCGAGCGAGACGGTCGTCTCGTTCCGCGACGCTGCGTAGTCGTCACCGAGCTTCTCGCGCAGCGTCTGCTCCAACGCTCCGCTGGATTCGAGCTCTTCGACGATGTCCGCACCGCCGACGAGCTCGCCCTTGACGAACACCTGGGGGATCGTCGGCCAGCCCGACACGGCCGTCAGCTCCTGGCGAATACCCGGATCCGGGAGGATGTCGACCGCCGTCACGGGAGCGCCCGCACGGCGTAGCGCCTGCAACGCGCGGTCGGAGTTCCCACACATCACGAAGGCGGGCGTGCCCTTCATGAAGATCGCAACGTCCGAGCCGTCGATCACTTCCTTGATCTTGTCGGTGTAGCTCATGCCGCCCCCTTCGTCTTGATCCGCAATTCGTGGATGGTCCCATCTGCGAGCGGCTCCGACAGCGCCTCGTACACGCGGCGGTGCTGCTCGACGAGCGATAGCCCGGCGAGCGAGCCCGCGGTGACGATCACCTGGAAGTGGTCGCCACCGCCCGTGCGGTCGATGACGTCGAGCTCGGTGGCGTCGGGAAACGCTTCCTCGAGCAACTGGCGCAGCGGTTCGGTGCTCACGCGTCGATCGTAGCGAGCGCGAGGCGGTCGCCAGGGCGCAGCCCGGCCGCGGCGCCGTGGGCCAGCTCGATCACGACCTTCGCACGACGGCGCGAGGCCATCCGCCACGGGCGCAGCCCTCGTACGACGTCGACCACCTCGAGGTCGCGCGTGCAGAACACACCGTCGACCGGGAAGCGCATGAAGAACATGTGGATCGACCCCGCCGGGCGAAACAGCATGCCCTCGTCCGGCGCGAGCGACGCGCGGCCGAGCAGTCCGCGCATGCGCGCGAGAGGATGCACCGCAAGCGAGCAGCGTTCACAGACGACCGTTCCGTCCATCGTTGTCAGCTTCGCGATTTGCATCGAAAAAGGGTGACCTACCCGTTCGAGGGATTCTCGCATTCGACGCGCAAGGTTTTCGCGCATGCGGCTTCTTCACCTTCGTAAGCCAAGCAGGTTCAGACCGCCCCGCCGCCGCTTGAAGGGAGGTGTACCTAATGAAGCTTCGTGACCCATTCGAGCTGGTGCGCATCCAGCTCAAGCGCGAAGAGGGTCAGACGATGGCCGAGTACGGATTGCTGATCGCGTTCATCGCGATCATCGCCATCGTCGGTGTGACTCTCCTCGGCAACTCGCTGTCCACCTTCTTCACCAACCTCGCCGGACAGCTCTAGCCCGTCCGAGACGGCGGGCCCTCGCCGCCCGAGGGCCCGCCGTCGACTCCGCCTTACCACCCGCCGCATGACCGACCACTTCAACCACACCCAGCACAGCCCACACGACGAATCCGGCCAGACCCTGAGCGAGTACTCGGTGCTCGTCGGCCTCATCGCCGTTGTGCTCGCCGCCGTCGTGCCTGTGCTCGGTAACGCCGTCGCCCGCCTCTATCAGGGCGTGATCGCCCTCTTCGGAGGTTGACCCGTGCGCCGGCATCCATCCTTTGCCAGAGAGGAAGGACAGGCGGCCGCCGAGATGGCGCTCGTACTGCCGATCCTCGCCGCGCTGCTCCTTGCGATCGCGCAGTTCGGGATGCTCTTCAACAACTACATCACGCTGACGGACGCAACGCGGGCGGGCGCTCGCAAAGCTGCGATCAGCCGGTTCATCGGGGATTCGGGCGCGTCTGCGGTCACCGCGGTAAGGGCTTCCGCAAGCAATCTCGACCAGACCAAGCTCGCGGTCAGCGTCACGTCGTCCAACTGGACCGTTCCCGGCAGCGATGTGACCGTGACCGCGACCTATCCGTTCTCGGTGAGCATCCTCGGCTGGACGGTGAAGTCGGGGACGCTGACGAGCACCACGAAGGAGCGCCTCGAATGAACGTCATTCATCGCAACGAGGGACAGGTGACCGTGCTCACGGCGATCTTCATCGTCGCGCTGCTCGGCATGACCGGGTTCGTCCTCGACGTCGGCTCGTGGTTCCGGCAGCAGCGCGTTTCGCAGGCAACCGTCGACGCGGCGGCACTCGCAGGGGTGCAGGCGTTGCCCGAGGACGCCACCTCGGCGCTGTCGCTCGCCACCACCTACGCCAACGACAACGGCGGCAGCGCAGGCGCGACCATCACCTTCAGCTCGACCTATTCTCCCAACGACACGATCACGGTCACGAAGAACTCCCCGGCGACCGGCTTCTTTTCCAAGCTCTTCGGGGTTTCGACGGTGAACCTGCACGCGCGCGCCTCGGCCGTCTCCGAGGTCCCCGTCGAGGCGCGGTACGTCGCTCCGATCGTCGTCAACCTCGCGAACCCCGACCTCTCCGGGCCGGGCTGCCCGTGCTTCAACAGCCCGACGACTCTGCCGCTCGGCAAGACGGGCGCGCCGGGCGCGTTCGCAATGGTCAACCTCGACAACTCGGGCACCACCGGCACGACAGGCGCGAGCACTCTCGCCGCCTGGCTCCTGAACGGCTACGACCAGAACCTGCCGCTCGGCGACTACTTCTCCGACTCCGGCGCGAAGTTCAACAACAACCAGATCCAGGCCGCGCTGCAGGCCCGCTACGCAACCGATCTGCTGTTCCCGGTCTACGACTCGCTGACCGGCCAGGGCTCGAACGCGGTCTACCACATCGTCGGCTGGGCGAGCTTCCATCTGACGCTCTCCCAGGCGAGCGGAACCAGCGGCTCGCTGACCGGCTATTTCACGCAGGTGGTCTGGAGCGGGGTCGTCCCCACGACCCCGCCGAACCCTGCCATCCCCGACCTCGGCGTCCATTCGGTCGCCCTCATCGACTGACGAGGAGGAAGCCCGAATGACCTACCGCGTACGCAACATCGCAGTCGCCGTCGGCCTCGCCCTGATCGCGGCGCTCCTGACGACGTTCTACGTCGCGAACTACAAGCGCCATGTCCGCCAGAGCGAGAGCACCGTTCTCGTGTACGTGGCAAAGCACGACATCGCGCAGGGCACGGCCGGCGCCGACCTGGTCAAGAACGGCTTGATCGGCACACAAGAGGTCGTCCAGCGCACGGTCGTCCCGGGCGCGATCTCGAATCCCGACGAGATTCGCAACCTGGTCACGAGCCAGAACATCTATACGGGCGAACAGGTGTCGCTACGCCGCTTCGCCAACAGCGCCGAGCAGGGTGTCAGGGCGCAGCTCCACGGCACGCTCCGGGCGATCTCGGTGCCCGGCACCTCCGACGCACTGCTTGCCGGCACGCTCCGTGACGGCGATCACGTCGACGTGATCGCGAACCTGAAGACCGGCGACTGCTCGACGTGCTTCGCAGTGCGGACGATCGCGCGCGACGTGCTCGTACTGCACGCCCCTACCGCAGCGAACGGAGCGAGCCGGGTCGGGGGCGGCGACAGTTCGGCGATGCTCGCCGTCAGCGACAGCGGCGAGGCCCAGAAGATCTGGTACGCGGTCGAGAACTCGGCCGGTTGGGCACTCGAGCTTCGGCCGGTCGCAAACGCGGTCGACAGCCCGGAGGACGTCGAGGGAATCTCCACCCTCCTGAAGGACGGCGTCTCCGCCGGGAACCTGCAGCGCCTGACAGGGGGTGGCAAGTGAGCGACCAGGAGCTTCCGCGCACGCGCCTCTACTTCACAGGTGACTGCGACGGCTTCGGCGAGCTGCGGGATGCACTCGCCCAGCACCCCGAGCTCGAGCTGATCGGCTCCAGCGAGCATGTCGCCCAGGCGACGGGTGCGCTCGCGGGCGGTCATCTCGACTGCATCCTCCACGGAACGAGGTCGACGGCGTTCCCGGCGACGGAGATTGCGGCCATCCGCGAGCAGACACGCGCACCGATCGTGGTCGTCGCCTCGTCGAGCGCTACCGCAATCCTCGACGAGGCGCTCGACGCCGACGTCTCCGATGTGCTGCTGCTGCCGCAGCTCGTCGAGAACGTCCTGTTCACCGTCAAGAAGGCCTCGCACGCGAAGCGGGCCGTCCCGGCGCTGACCCGCATGCAGCTCGGCCGGGTGGTGACGGTGTTCTCGCCGAAGGGAGGCACGGGCAAGACGGTGACGGCGTCGAACCTCGCCACCGCGCTCGCCAAGCAGGGGCGCAAGACGCTGCTCCTCGACCTCGACCTGCAGTTCGGCGACGCGGCGATCGTCATGGGCATCGAGCCCGAGAAGACGATCTACGACCTGGTCGTAGCCCCGGGCGAGCTCGATTTCGAGAAGCTCGCCGGCTACATCACGAAGCACACGAGCGGCCTCGACGTCCTACCGGCGCCGCTCCGTCCCGAAGATGCCGAGCTCGTCACCGAGTCGAAGATCACGCGCCTGCTCGAGGTCGCGCGCGAGTGCTACGAGGTGATCGTCGTCGACACGTCCCCGTTCTTCCACGGGCCGATGCTCGCCACGCTCGACCGGACGGACGATCTGCTCGTTCTCTGCGGCCTCGACGTTCCGACGCTGAAGAACGTGCGGCTCGCGTTGCAGACGCTGGAGCTTCTCTCGTTCCCGAAGAGTCGTATCCGGTTCATCCTGAACCGTGCCAACACCAAGGTCGGGCTCAGCAAGCGCGAGGTCGAGAGCGCGCTCAAGGTGACGATCAACATCGAGGTGCCGTCGGATCGCGCGGTGCCGCTCTCGGTCAACCAGGGCAACCCGGCGGTGCTCGCGAACCCGAGTTGCGACTTCGCAAAGGCGATCACCGCGCTCTCGCGCACCCTGATTCCCCAGCAAAAGGCACCCGGGCGCAAGCGCCGGCTGAGCCTGGCGCGGACCTGAGATGGGGCTCCACGACCGCATCTCACGCCAGGGCGACGCGGACACGACGCTGACCGTCGTCGGCAGCGGCCATCGTCCCGCCGGCCCGGCGCCCCGCGCCGAAGATCCCTATGCCGAGTTGAAGGCGCGGATCCACCATCAGTGCATCGCGAAGCTCGGCCCGGAGCTCTTCAAGCAGAACAGCTCCGAGGACGTCAGCGAGCAGGTGTATCGCGCGGTGACCGAAGAGCTCGCCCTCGACCGCACGCCGCTGACGCGCGACGAACGCCGCGAGATCGTCAGGCAGCTGACCGACGACATCCTCGGGTACGGGCCGATCGAGCCCCTCCTGCGGGACGACACGGTGTCGGAAGTGATGGTCAACGGCTTCGACAGCGTCTACGTCGAGCGAAACGGCAAGCTCGAGCGGAGCGACGTGCAATTCGTCGACGAATCGCACGTCATGCGGATCATCGACAAGATCGTGTCGCAGGTTGGACGCCGCGTCGACGAGGCGTCACCGATGGTCGATGCTCGCCTGCCCGACGGAAGCCGGGTCAACGCGATCATCCCGCCCCTCGCCCTCAACGGACCGACGCTGACGATTCGAAAGTTCGCGCGCGACCCGTACACGATGAACGACCTGATCTCCTTCGGAACGGTCTCCGCGCGCTCCGCCCAGCTGCTGGCCGCGTGCGTCAAGGGCAAGCTGAACATCCTGATCTCCGGAGGCACCGGCACCGGCAAGACGACGACGCTGAACGCAATGAGCGCCTTCATCCCGGGTGACGAGCGCATCGTGACGATCGAGGATGCAGCCGAATTGCAGCTCCAGCAGGAGCACGTGATCACCCTGGAGTCACGGCCGTCGAACATCGAGGGCAGCGGTGAAGTGAAGATCCGCGAACTCGTCCGCAACGCGCTGCGCATGCGCCCCGATCGCATCATCGTCGGCGAGGTCCGCGGTGCGGAGACCCTCGACATGCTCCAGGCGATGAACACGGGCCACGAAGGCTCACTGACGACGATTCATGCCAACTCCCCTCGCGACGCGCTCTCACGCCTCGAAACGCTCGTGCTCACAGCCGGCATCGAACTGCCCCATCGCGCGATCCGCGAGCAGATCGCGAGCGCCTTCGACCTGCTCGTGCAGATCCAACGGCTCGTGGACGGCTCACGTCGCATCACGCACGTGTCGGAGGTACTCGGGATGGAGGCCGACGTGGTGACCCTGCAGGAGATCTTCGTAGCGTCGCCTCCAGGTGAGAACGAGGCCTACGCGCCGGCTCACCGGCTCCTCTCGCCCCTGCGCGCGACCGGGCTCAAGCCGCACTTCCTCGAGAAGCTCGCGGCCAACAACGTCGTCCTGCCCCCGACCTTCTTCTCCGGGGACGACCCCGACCAGCTGCGTGCCTCGTTCGCCGCGGTTGGGTTCGGCGGTGGTTACGAGTGATCGCTCGCTTGCGCCGCCGCCGTCTTCTTCGCGGACTGCCGCTCGCGTTCGCGGCGCTCGTCGTGGTGCCTGCCGCGTTCGGCGCCGTCCGTATCCAGTCGGTCGATACGAGCTCCTTCCCGCGTGTCCATGCCACGCTCGTGGGGCCGCTCGGCGCCGCCACGCCTCAGCTGACCGAGAACGGACTCCCGGTCGTCGGGTACTCCGCCACCAACCTCGGCCGCGAGAAATCGATCGTGCTCGCGCTCGACCGGTCGCAGTCGATGTATGGGCACCCGCTGACCGCTGCCATCGACGCCGCACGGTCCTTCATCGCAGCTGCCGGTGCACGCGACCACGTGGGCGTCGTCATGTTCGGTCATGACGCCGTCGCGTTGACCCGTTCCACGGCTGCTCCGGCCGACGCGCTGAGCGCACTCGGGGCCGTGAGCATCGACACGAAGTCGGGAACCGCGCTCTACGACGCGATCGCGCTGGCCGCCTCCCAGCTCGCCGGCGACGCTCGACCGGGGCGCGCCATCGTCGTCGTCACCGACGGCCGTGACGTCTCGAGCAGCCACACGCTCGACCAGGCGATCGCCGCCGCCCATGCAGCGCACGCCGCCGTCTACACAATCGGCATCGGCGGGCCGAGCTTCACGCCGGACGCCCTGCGCAGGATTGCCTCCGAGACGGGCGGCTCGTATCGCCAGGCAACAAGCGCGGAACGTCTCGGTGGCGTCTACGCGGCGCTTGCAGATGAGCTCGCACGCACCTGGCAGCTCTCCTACCTCACGGCGGCCCGCCCGGGTGCGCGACTGCGCCTCTCGGCGACGGTGCCCGGAGCCGGCAGCGCCGGCACGATCGTCGACGTGCCCGGGACCGAGGCCGGCACGACAGCTCCGTCGAGCCTGATCCCGAGCGTCGGCTACAGCACCGCGGGAACGATTGTCGTCGGGCTCACCTGCGGCTTCCTCGTCCTGCTGGCCTGCGCCTTCTGGTTCGCGTCGCAGCAGGGCACGCGCCTGCAGGCCCGGATCGAGCCGCACGTCAGCACCGTGGCGCGCAGGCCCAGGGCCCGCGGCCGCCGCGGCCGGGCTGCCGCCCGCACCCAGATCGCCGACGGGTTCGAGCATGCGTTCGGTGAGCTCCGGCAGTTCAAGCGACTCCAGCTGTCGATCGACCGCGCCGACCTGCCGCTGCGCGCCGGCGAGCTGGTCGCGCTCTGCGCCGGCTCCGCATTCTTCTTCGGCCTCGTCGCCGCGGCAATGGCAGCGTCGGCCCTCGAGATCCTGGTGGTGCTCGCCTGCTTCGGCTCGCTACCGGTCGTCTACGTGTCGTACAGGGCGGCGCGCCGGATCAAGCAGTTCGAGAACCAGCTGCCGGATCTGCTGATCACGATCGCCGCGTCGCTCAAGGCCGGTCACAGCTTCCGCCAAGGCATCCAGTCGGTCGTCGACGAGGGCGCTGATCCGGCGGCGAAGGAGTTCCGGCGCGTGCTCACCGAGACGCAGCTCGGTAAGCCGATGGACGATGCGCTCTCCGACCTGGCGGAACGGATCGGCTCGAAGAATCTGACGTTCGTGATCAGCGCAGTGACCATCCAGCGCCAGATCGGCGGCGCGCTGGCCGGCTTGTTCGACATGGTCGCCGACACCGTCCGCCAGCGGCAGCAGTTCGCCCGCAAGGTCAAGGGATTGACTGCGATGGGGCGCATGTCCGCGTACGTGCTCATCGGCTTGCCGTTCTTCATCGCACTCGTCGTGACGATGATGAACCCGCTTTACATGTCTCCGCTGTACCACTCGGCGACCGGACAGAAGATGCTGGTGAGCGGGCTCGTGATGATCGGGATCGGCAGTGTCGTGCTCAAGAAGATCGTGGCGTTCAGGGGATAGCGGTCGATGCTCCTCGTCCTCGCACTCCTCTGTATCGGCGCCGCAGTCTTCGTGCTGGGCGAGACTGCCACGTATCCATCGCGGCTGAAGGCGCGCTCGATCAAGCGCGCCACCGAGTACGGCCGGATCCGAATCCGAAGCTCGGAACGCGAGCTCGTGCGCTTCCGCGAGCGTGTGCTCGCGCCGGCGGCCTCACACCTGGCCGAGATTCCGCTGAAGCTCAGCCCGCGCACGAACCTCGAGGCGATCGGCGCCAAGCTCGTGGGCGCCGGGCTGGCACAGCGGCTGAGCGTCTCGAGCTTCCTGGCGATCAAGGGGGGAGCAACGCTCGCAGGCGCGGTCGCCGGGCTCGGCCTGGGCGCTGTCGGGTCCTTCGCGACGGCACTGCTCCTCGCGCCGGCGTTCGGCGGGCTCGGATTCATCGCGCCCGACTGGGTCGTGACGATGAAGATGCGCGCGCGCCGCGAGGAGATTCGCAGCGAGTTGCCGGACGCGCTCGACCTGCTCGCCGTCAGCGTCGAGGCGGGCCTCGGCTTCGACGGCGCCGTCACGAAGCTGACCGAGCACATGAGCGGGCCGCTGATCGACGAGTTTGCGCTCACCCTCGGCGAGATCCGCGTTGGTGAGGCACGCCATATCGCCCTGAAGAAACTGGCCGACCGGGTCGACGCGATGGAGCTGTCGAACTTCGTCCGGGCGGTCATCCAGGCGGATCAGCTCGGCATCTCGCTCGGCCGCATTCTGCGCGTGCAGGCCACCGACACGCGGCTGCGCCGGCAGGCAGCCGCCGAGGAGAAGGCGATGAAGGCTCCGATCAAGATGCTCTTCCCCACGGTCTTTCTGATCTTCCCGGCGATGTTCATCGTCGTTCTTGGTCCCGCCCTGCTCAACATCCTCCAGGTGTTCAAGTGACGCCAGAAATCGAAACGGGCTTCGGTACCGGTCTGCGCTCGATGCTCGAGCGCAAGCAGAACGGCGGGTCGGCCGAGACCGGGCTGGTGGAGGCGGTTGCGACGGCCCTTCCGCTCCCGTCGGCGGTCGCGACCGCCGAACGCCCCTCGCCCGAGCTGGAGACGATTCGCGAAGAGCTCGAGGCGGTGCTCGAGCGCGAGCACGTCCTGCGTGCAGAGACCCACGCGGCATGCCGCGCCGTCGCCGAACGCGAGGCCGAATTGGAAGCCTGGACTGCCGAGTTGGACGAGCGCGAGCAGACACTCGACCTGCGCGCCGGGGCCGTCGAGCACGAGCACCACACTCTGGTCGAGCGCCACACCGAGATCGTGGCCGAGTACGCCCGTGTCCAGGAGCTCTCGAGCCACGCCGAGTCGCGCGTCGATGAGCTCGAGACGGCCGAACGCGAGCGTGCGGAGGCGGCGGCGGAGATCGCACGGCAGGTGGCGTCGGTCGCCGAGCGGGAACGGGAGTTGCAGCGAGAACGCGCAGCCTA
This sequence comes from Gaiellaceae bacterium, assembly GCA_035534955.1. Classification (GTDB taxonomy): domain Bacteria; phylum Actinomycetota; class Thermoleophilia; order Gaiellales; family Gaiellaceae; genus PALSA-600. Next base: position 12,767 of record DATLQV010000090.1, on the reverse strand, counting down.
CGACGCGCGGCGGCAGGAGCTGGAGGCCCGGATCGCCGCCAGGGAGCTTGCCGTGCGGGAGCGCGACGCGGCCGTGGCGGAACGCGAGCACGGTGCCCGCAGCGCCGAGGCCGAGGTCGCAGGCGCGCGCGCGCGGCTCGAGGCGCGAGAGGCGACGCTCGCCGCGACGGAGACTCGGCTCGCGCAGGAGGCGCGCGCGCTGGAGGACGAACGCGCAGCGGCCGATGCGGCCCTCACGGAGCGCGGCCATTCGGTGGCGGACGGCGAGTCGGCGCTCCAGGCGTGGGAGCAGCGGCTGCGCGGGGAGGCCGAACGCCTTCAGGACGAGCGCAGCGAGCACGGCGTCACATCGCAGGACGCATTCGCGCTGATGTCCGAGCTGGAGGCACGCGAAGCGGGGCTCGCCAAGCGCGAGGCGGAGCTGCTCGACGCCCAGTCGCGCCTCCAGGCCGCAGCGGGTGACGGGACCCGCGACCATGAGCTCGACGACCGGGAGGCCGGCCTGGCGGCGCGCGAGGCAGAGTTGAACCGCCGAATCGCAGCGACCGCCCGGGACGAGCGCGACAACGACCTCGTCGAGCAGCTGCGGATCGAGCTGCGCAAGCGCGAAGACGAAGTCGCGGCACGCGAGCAGTTCTTCGCCGAGCGGCGCGAGCGGCTCGAGGCACGCGAAGAGCGGCTGCAACAGGTCGAGGCGGAGATGTCGGCGCGCTCGGCCGAGCTCGAGCGAGTCGAGGACGACATTCGGGTGCAAGGCGCCCGGCACGAGGCCGACCTCGACCTGCGGGAGGATAGGCTCGACGACCGTCTGCGCGAGATCGAAGAACGCGAGGCCCAGCTCGAGCGGCGGGAAAGCGATCTGTCGAGCTACGTGACGCGCGTGCAGGAGCGGATCTCGGCCGCGTAAGACGCGGCAGGTCGGCGGGCGGCCCGTGGCTACAATGCCGCTCCCACACGCGGATGTGGCGGAATTGGTAGACGCGCACGGTTCAGGTCCGTGTGCCCGTAAGGGCGTGGAGGTTCAAGTCCTCTCATCCGCACTTGAAGAGGATCGGGATCCTGTTTGCGACGGCGGCTCTTGCCGCCGTCGTCCTGTCGGGCGACGTGCTGGGTGCGGCACACCCCGGGCCGACGACGGAGGTCGTCGTGACGCTCGCGGCGCCACCCCTCTCGTCGTTCGGGCGTAGCCTCCTCTCGGCCTCGCACCGGACGTCCCTGCAGCGCATCGACGCCGCGCAGAACGCCCTCGCTCGCCGCATCACGAGCACTCTCCCCACGGCCCGGATCCGGTGGCGCTACCGCCTCGTCGCCGACGGGCTCGCCATCGTCCTCCCCCGCTCCCAGGTGGGCGCGCTCGCCCGGATTCCCGGTGTGGCGAAGGTCTGGCCGAACGTCCGCTACCACGCGCTCGGCATCGGCGGCGGCCCGCAGCAGATCGGCGCCGACCAGCTCTGGGGCCCGTCGTTCGAGACGGCCGGCAACGGCATGAAGATCGGGATCATCGACGACGGCGTCGACGCCACCCAGCCGTACTTCGACCCGAACGGATTCCAGTATCCGCCCGGCTTCCCGAAAGGCCAGACGCAGTACGCGACGCCGAAGGTGATCGTCCAGCGCACATTTGCACCGCCGTCGCCCGCCTGGAAGTACGCAAACGTGCCGTTCGACCCGCTGAACTCGTTCCATGCGACCCACGTCGCCGGGATCGCCGCCGGTGACCACGGCACGCCTGCCGCCGGGACGACGATCAGCGGCGTGGCGCCAAACGCCTGGATCGGCAACTACAAGGCGCTGACGATCCCGACACCCGGTTTCGGCCTCGACGGCAACAGCGCCGAGATCGCGGCCGCGATCGAGGCAGCCGTCGCCGACGGCATGAACGTGATCAACCTGTCCCTCGGCGAGCCCGAGGTCGAGCCGAGTCGCGACATCGTCGTGCAGGCGATCGACGGCGCCGCCGCGGCCGGCGTCGTCCCGGTGGTCGCAGCCGGCAACGACTTCGACCAGTTCGGCTACGGGTCGGTGTCGTCGCCCGGCAACGCACCCGACGCGATCACCGTCGCCGCGGTCGACTCGCGAGACGTCGTGGCCGATTTCTCGTCGGCCGGGCCGACGCCTGTCTCGCTGCAGATGAAGCCGGACGTCTCCGCCCCCGGCGTCGAGGTCCTGTCCTCGTTGCCGAGAGGCGTCTTCCAGACGCTGAGCGGCACAAGCATGGCCACACCCCACGTCGCGGGAGCCGCCGCACTCCTGCAGGAGCGCCATCCCGGCTGGACGGTCGCGCAGATCAAGTCGGCGCTCGAGCAGACCGGCGATCCCGTCATGTCCACGACCGGCGCCGAGGTGCCGTCGACGCGCGAGGGCGGTGGCCTGATCAACCTCGTCCGCGCCGACAACCCGCTGATCTTCGCTGCACCAACGAGCCTGTCGTTCGGGCAACTCGCCCCGGCAGCGATCGCGGCGCGGACCGTGACGCTGACCGACGCGGGCGGCGGTGCGGGAACCTGGAACGTGACCACCGTCGTCCAGCAGGGTGGCGGCGTCGTCACCGTGCCCGCCACCATCGACGTGCCCGGCGACCTCGCGGTGACCGCGCAGGGCGGCGCGACCGCCGGCGACGTGACGGGCTTCGTCGTGCTGTCGAACGGCACCGAGGTCCGCCGCATCCCCTTCTGGTTCGCAACGGTGACGCCGAAGCTCGCGGGCGAGCCCAAGATCCTGCTGAAGAGGGCCGGCACCTACCGTGGCTCGACGAAATATGGGCCGTCGCTGATCAGTGCCTATCGCTACCCGACGGCCGGTGACGCGCTCTACCCCGGCCCAGAGCGGGCCTACCGCGTCGCCATCAGCGGCCACCCGGCGAACTTCGGCGTCGTCGTGACATCGGGCAGCGCGACGCCGCACGTCACCTTCGACGGGAGCGAGGACCGCCTGGCGGGATACACGGCCCTGCCGCTCGACCTCAACCCCTATCGCGCCTCCTACGGCCAGAGCGTCGACGCAGCCGGGGTGGTCCTGCCGGCCGCCGGCCTCTATGACATCGTCTTCGACACGCGGAGCGCCGCCCGCGCAGGCACGTTTACCTTCCGCTACTGGGTCAACGACGTGACGCCGCCGAAGCTCCGCCTCGTCTCGACACGTGGTGCAATCGTCGTCGCGGCGACCGACGCAGGCTCGGGTGTCGACCCGTCATCCATCTCCGCACGCCTCGACGGCCGGCCCGTGAAGACGGTCTACGCAGCGGGCGAGATCAGCATCTCGGCCCGGAAGGGTCGGCATCAGCTCGTCCTCAGCGTGGCCGACTACCAGGAGACGAAGAACATGGAGGACGTTCCGCCGATCCTCCCGAACACTGCGCACCTGCACCTGTCGGTGCTGGTGCGCTAATCGCGCTTGGCGCGAGGATCGAACGTCGGCAGGTTTGCCAGGTCGCGCTCGACCGCGCGGGCGAAATCATCGGTGTCGTCATGCCCGTCGGGCTCGACCACCCGGAGATGCGATCGCTTGCGGGCGCGGGCACGTTCCACGAGGCCGGCACGGCGAGAGAGGCGCGGCCATTCGGCCGCCCCGAGCAGCGCGAGCGCGGCGGCCAGCATGACGATGGCGATGACGCTCATGACGGAAGGATAGGGGTGGCAGGGCTTTGCCCGCTGTTCAAGAATCGTGCTGTGGTGAACCCTCGTCTCGTCATCCTCGGATTCGTGGCGCTGCTCGCGGCCGGCTGCGGCTCGGGATCGAAGAACGCAGCGTCGACGGCGAGCACCACCTCAGCGGCGCCGAAGCCGATGGCGGTGACGCTGTTTCTCGTCGACCAGGGCATGCTGCGGCCGCAGGTCCGCCACGTCCCGCCCACCCAGGCGGTTGCCGGAGCAGCGCTCGCCGCGCTCGGAGTGACGGCACCGATCACGATTGCCGCGGGCACTGCGACCGTAGACCTGGCCAAGGCGTCGAACGAGCTGACGGCCGAGATCGTCTACACGCTGACGCAGTTCGCCTCGGTGGAGCGCGTCGACGTGGCCGGCCGCACGGGACTCACCCGGGACGACTTCGCCGCCTACGTTCCTCCGATCCTGGTCGAGTCGCCGGCGACCGGCGCGGAGGTGTCCCGGACCTTCCACGTTTCCGGGACCGCGAGCGTGTTCGAGGCGACGCTCGTCGTGCAGCTCGTCCGAGCCGGGACGGTGCTCTCGAAGCAGACCGTGACGGCCTCCGAGGGAGCCCCGGCTCGCGGTTCGTTCGACGCCACGTTCACCGCGCCACCCGGGGACCTGACGGTAGCCGCGTTCTCGCCCTCGGCGGCGGACGGCAGCCCCCAGCACGAGGTCGACGTGGCTGTGACGGTCAAGCCCTGAAATCCGCGGCGGGGGTGCTCGCTACAATGCCCGCCGCGAAGCGCGGTCCCCGGTAGCTCAATTGGCAGAGCATCCGGCTGTTAACCGGAGGGTTGTTGGTTCGAGTCCAACCCGGGGAGCTGCACCTCGATCCAGGCCGTCAGGATCGATGTTCACGTAATGCTCAGGCGATTACGCCTATGGTTCGGGGTTGACGAATGGCGAGACGAGCGACGCGCCGGTTTCTGATCCTCCCGCGCCACGTGCGGGTTCTTTGGTTCGTCGCCGCGTTCGAGAGCGTCGCGATCGCATCGAGAGTGCTCGGCATATGACCTCTGTGAGGAACACCTCCGAGTTGCAGCGGGCGGAGCAGCTGCGAGCCTCGCCGCCCATCTTTCCCTCACCCAGGCTGGATCGCCTCACCCGGGCGCATCCGGCGACGCCGGCCGTGCTCTTCCTCCCTGCGGTCGCTGCGCTCGCCGCGCTCGCGGTTTCCGACATGCGCGTCGTGACGACGCTCGCGCTCGCCGCGGGCGGCTACATGTTCTGGACGCTCTGCGAGTACTGGGGCCACCGGGTCGTCTTCCACTTCGAGCCCGACCACGGGATCGGCAGGCAGCTGCACTGGATGATCCACGGCGTCCACCACGACCACCCGAACGACCCGCGCAGGCTCGTGCTCCCGCCGGCCTTCTCGCTGCCGCTCGCCACGCTGTTCTTCGGGTTCTTCGTGCTCGCGCTCGGAACGCCGCACGCGTTCGGTGTGGCTGCCGGCTTCTACCTCGGCTACGTCGTCTACGACACCGTCCACTTCGCGCTCCATCACACGACGCCGAAGGGACGGGTCGGCCGCCTCTTCCGTGAGCTGCATATGCGCCATCACTTCGAAGACCACGAGCGTGGCTTCGGTGTGAGCGCACCCTGGTGGGACATCGTGTTCCGCACGCGTCCCCGCCGGTCGGCCAAGCGCGCGACCTAGAACCTGGTTCTCGCCGCAGGCGAGACCAGGTTCACGTCCTAGGCGTTCGTCGAAGCGCTTCAGACACGAACCTGGTTCCGGCTTCACCGGCAACCAGGTTCTAGGTGTCGCGGCGGACGAGCAGGATCGCCGCGACCGCAAGCGTCCCGGCGGTGTACGCGCAGAAGACGCCGAAGCCGGTCCACGGGGCGAGCCGGTTCACGTCGGGATGGATCGCCAGGATCGCGGTCCCCGCGTTATTCGGCAGATACGGCGAGATGGCGTTGTTCCAGCTCGCCGGCAGGACGTTCATCAGCGGGGGGACGACGAAGAGGATTGCTGCGAAGGTCGCAATCCCGCCGGCGGTGTTGCGGACGATCGACCCGATCCCGAGGCTGAAGAGCGCAATCACGGTGAGGTAGAGCGCCGCGCCGATCACGGCGCGCGCGACGTGCGGATCCGAGAAGGTCAGGTTCACGTGATGCCGGGCGAGGATCGACTGGCTCGCGAAGAACGCGATCAGGACGGCGGGGAGCATCAGCACGAACGTCACGGCGGCGAAGACAACCGCCTTCCCCCAGAGGACCGGTAGCCGCTTCGGCACCGCGGTGAACGACGCGCGGATCATTCCCGTCGAGTATTCGGCGGTGATGGCGAGCACGCCCAGGACGCCGATCGCGAGCTGCGCGATCTGCGCCCCGACCAGGGCGGGGTCGAGCGCGTTGAAGTGCGCACGCTCGGCGGGGCTGCGGTGGCCCCAGTGCGCCGAGATGACGCTGGCGGCGAGAATCGGGAAGCCGATCGTCAGCAGGGTCGCTGCGAAGAGCGACCAGCGGGTGGAGCGGACGCTCCGGAGCTTCGTCCACTCGGAGAGGATCACCCGGGCCTGTGTGACCCCGACGCGACGAGACGGAGCGGTGGCGGCGATCGTGCTCATGAGGCTGCGAACTCCAATTCGTCGCGAGTCAGGTCCATGAAGGCTTCCTCGAGCGAGGCCTGATGCTCACCGAGCTCGTGCAGGACAAGGCCGTTCGCTGCAGCCGCCTCGCCCACCTGCGCAGCGCTCAGGCCGCCCACTTCGAGCAGGCCCGGCTCGACGACGGCGACCGTCACATCGGGGCCTGCGAGCGCACGTTGCAGCTCTTCGGCCTGCGGTGAGCGCACGTGCACGAGCCCCTTCGACGCTCCTGCGAGAAAGTCGGCGACGCTCGCGTCGGCGATCAGCTTGCCGCGCCCGATCACGATCAGGTGGTCGGCGGTCAGCGCCATCTCGCTCATCAGGTGCGACGAGACGAACACGGTGCGCCCTTCGGCTGCGAGGCTCTTCAGGAGCGTCCGGATCCACTGGATGCCCTCGGGATCGAGGCCGTTCACCGGCTCGTCGAGCATGACCGTCTGCGGGTCGCCGAGCAGCGCCGTCGCGATGCCGAGCCGCTGGCCCATACCGAGCGAGAAGCCGCCGGCGCGCTTGCGGGCAACGTCGTGCAGGCCCACGTGGTCGATCAGCTCGTCGACCCGGCTGCGCGGAATGCCGTGTGTCTGTGCCAGCGCAAGCAGGTGGTTGCGGGCCGAGCGTCCGGTATGCACCGACCGGGCCTCGAGCAGTGCGCCCACCTCGCGCAGCGGTGCTGCGTGCGCGCGATACGCCTTCCCGTTCACGGTCACGTGGCCCTTCGTCGGGCGGTCGAGGCCGAGCACCAGTCGCATGGTCGTCGACTTGCCGGAACCGTTCGGGCCCAGGAACCCGGTGACGATCCCGGGGCGAACGTCGAACGAGAGGCCGTCGACGGCGCGCTTGTCGCCGTAGTCCTTTGTCAGGTCGCGAGCTTCGATCATCCCGGCAGACAATCAGTCAATCTCTGACGATTCCCTGACGCTCGGCACCTCGGAGCAAATACTTAACCTGCGCTTAGACTAGAAGTTCTCACAGAGTGACTAGGAGATCGCCGCGACGCGCTCGAGCAGACGCTGCAGCGCCTCCTGGAGCTCTTTCGTCCGCAGCGGGTCGGAATGCCGGAGCTCGCGGCGCAGCTCACGCTCGCGCAGCCTCCAGATCAGCTCCTCGCCGGTCGCGTCGTCGATCCCTTCGGCCACCGCGCGCGCATCGAGCTCGGCGAGCAGCCCGACCGCGTCCGGATCGAGCGTCGCGCCCTCGACGATGTAGGCCCGGAGCGCACGGTGCACCGGGTCGTAGAAGTGCTCGGGCGTCAGCTCGGCGAGCAGCGGTTTGAGCCGCTGGTGAGCGAGCGTGCCCGCGAGCGCGTTGCGCTCGAGCTTCGAGCTCGCATCGAGCACACGCTGCGACGGCGGCGCCGACTGGCGCCGCGTCGAGGCGCCCGCCCGCAGCTGCACGGTCATGCCGAGCTTGTCGTTCGCAAAGCGCCAGGCGTCCTGCCGCTCGGGCGAGTCGGGCGCCTCGTCGAGCACCGCTTTGACCGTGCGGAAGGCGACCTCGCGATCCTCTTCGCGCTCGAGCTCGATGCGCACCCGATAGAACAGATACGGCTCGGCGCCCGCGAGCAGCTTCTGGAATCCCTGCGGGTCGTCGGCGGGGTCGATGCCGACGGGCAGCACGACCACCTTCACGTCGAACCCCTGCTTCGCCGCCAGCTCCATCCCCCGCAGCGTCGCCGTCTCGCCGGCGGCATCGCCGTCGAAGGCGAGCCAGAGGCGTTTCGTCAGCCGCGCGAGCTCCTTCAGCTGCTGCTCGGTGAGCGCGGTGCCCATCGACGCGACGACGGGCTCGAACCCGGCCTGGCGCAGGGCGATCACGTCGGTGTTCCCCTCGACGACGCAGGCCCGGTCCTCGCGTGCCATCGCCGCGCGCGCCCTGTCGAGCCCGTAGACGATCGAGCCCTTGTGGAAGAGCTCCGACTCGGGTGTGTTCACGTATTTGGGTGGCAGGGGGTCGTCCTCGTGCAGCTTGCGCGCCTGGAAGCCGAGCACCCGCCCTTGCCTGTCTGCGAGTGGAAAGAGCAGCCGCCGCTGGAAGTAGTCGTCGCCGCGCTGGCGGGTCAGGCCCGCGGCGCGCAGCTCCTCGCGTGTGAAGCCCTTCTCGAGCGCCTTGCGGGCGAGGGTCGTCCCGCCGAGCGCGAGCCCGAGCCGAAACTCGCGGCAGATCTCCTCGCCGAGACCGCGTCCCTTCAGGTAGTCCCGCGCCATGCCGCCGGTCTGCGACTCCCAGAGTGTGCGCTCATAGAACGACGTCGCCTGCTCGAGCAGCGCGACGAGCCGCTCGCGCCGCCTGCGCGCCGCGTCTTGGGCAGGTGAGCTCTCCTCGTACTCGAGCGGGACGCGGAAGCGCTCGCCGAGCCACTCGATCGCGCCGGCGAAGTCGAGTCCCTCCGTCTCTCGGACGAAGGTGATCAGGTCGCCTTTGGCCCCGCAGCCGAAGCAGTAGTAGAGCTTGTCGACCGCGTTGACCGAGAACGACGGTGTCCGCTCGTCGTGGAACGGGCAGCGGCCGCTGTAGCGGCTGCCGGCCTTGCGCAGCTGCGTCCGGGACGAGACGACGTCGACGAAGTCGACAGCCGCCTTCACGGCTTCCACGGAGCTGTCCTTGATCCGCGCCACTACAACGTCGCAGCGTACGACAACGCGAACCGGTCGGTCATCCCGGCGATGAACTCGACGATCTCCTCCCGGCCGTCGCCGCGTTCGACGAGGTGGGCGTAGATGCGGCCGATCGTCTCGCGGGCGCGCTCGTGCTCGGGTCGCGTGACGGGGCCCAGGTAGACGCGATCGAACATGAAGGCGCGCAGCGAGAGCATGGCGTCACCGATCTCGGCGCTCTGCACGATGTCGCCGGCGCGGTCGGAGCTCTCGACGAGGTCGTGCACGAGCGTGTCGATCCGCTTCGCGCCGGTGGGACCGAGCGCCGCGAGCTCGTCGCGGGGCAGGTCGCCGTCCGAGAGCAGGCCGTAGCGGATCGCGTCGTCGATGTCGTGGTTGATGTAGGCGACGCGGTCGACGATCCGCACGATCTTCCCTTCGAGGGTCTCCGGGTCGCGGTCGCCGGTGTGGCTCTCGATGCCGTCGATCACCTCGTAGGTCAGGTTGAGCCGGCGGGCGATCGCCGCCGACTGCTCGTTGTGGCGAAACCCACCCTCGAGCAGCGCGTCGAGCGCCGCCTCGCCGGCATGGCCGAAGGGCGGGTGCCCCAGGTCGTGCCCGAGGCCGATCGCCTCGGCCAGGTCCTCGTTCAGGCGCAGCGCGCGCGCGACGACCCGAGCGATGCCGGTCGTCTCGAGCGTGTGGGTCATGCGGGTGCGGTAGTGGTCGCCGGCCGGGTCGATGAAGACCTGCGTCTTGCCTTTCAGCCGCCGGAACGGCTTCGAGTGCAGGATGCGGTCGCGGTCGCGCTGGAACGGCGTGCGCACGCGACACTCGTCCTCGGCGCGCTCGCGCCCGCGCGTCCCGTACGAGCGAACAGCGAGCGGCGACAGCGCGTGCTCTTCCAGCTCGCGCATCCGCGCGGCGAAGGCGTCGCCAACGTTCCCGGCCAGCTCGGGCATGCGCCCAAAGTAGCCGTCGCGGCGGCCGTCAAACGAGGACGCTCCTCAGCGGTCGCTGGGGGTGCCGGGCCGGAGGGGACAGTGCGTGTGCACGGCCCCGGAAGGCACGGTGCCGCCAGCGACCGCAGGCCGCGGCGTAGCCCGGCTTCGCCGGGTGGGAGCCGGGGCCGGTGAGGGACGTCCTAGATGATGATCGGGACGGTGCCGCCGTCGGCCGACCAGGCGGCGCCGGTGACGTACGAGGCCCGGTCGGAGGCCAGAAAGACGACCACCGCGGCGATCTCCTGCGGCTCGGCGAGCCGCCCGAGCGGCCGGCCCGCGCCCACCTTCGCGAGCACCTCGTCGCGGTCGCCCTGCTGCTCGGCGAGCCCGCCCGCGCCGAGCCAGGCCTCGGTCGCCGTCGGGCCCGGCGTGACAGCGTTGCAGCGGATCCCGTCCCTGGCGTACAGGTCGGCGACCAGGCGCGAGTACGAGAGCAGCGCGGCCTTCATCACCGAATAGTCCGGCATCCCACTCGACGGCCGCTTCGCCGCTGTCGACGAGACGTTGACGATCGACCCGCTGCGGCGCGCCCGCATGCCCTCGAGCGCTGCCCGTGTCGTCCGCACGGCGGTCATCAGGTTCAGCTCGAACGACGCCTGCCACTGCGCGTCGGTGACCGCCTCGAGCGCGCGGATGCCGGTGCCGCCGACGTTGTTGACCAGGCAGTCGACGCGCCCGAACCGCTCCTCCACGGCCGCGACGAGCCGCTCCGGCTCGCCCTCCTCCGTCAGGTCGCCCGCGACGTGCAGCTCACCCGGGCCCTCGCTGCGCCGGCCCGACGAGACGACGTGCGCACCTTCCGCCAGCAGCTCGCGGGCGACGGCCAGGCCGATGCCGCCGGTCGAGCCGGTGACGACGCACACCTTGCCTGCGAGGCCGAGATCCATGGGGCGCTACGTTAGCGGCGTGACGACGATCTTCCTCGCCCGGCACGGCGAGACCGACTGGAACGTCGAGGGCCGCTGGCAAGGCTGGGCCGACCCTCCGCTCAACGACCTGGGCCGGGCGCAGGCCCGTGAGCTCGCGGAGCAGCTTCGCTCGACCCGGTTCGACGCGGTCTACTCGAGCGACCTGCGGCGGGCGCACGAGACCGCCCAGATCGTCGCAGCACCCCACGAGGTGCCCGTGACCGCCGACCCGGGCCTGCGCGAGATCGACGTCGGATCCTGGTCCGGCCTGACGCGCGCCGAGCTCGCGGAGCGGTTCCCGAACGGTGACCGGCCCGACGGCGAGACGCGCGACCAGCACCGGGCACGCGTCCATGCGACGGTCGAGCGGATTGCACGAGCCGAGCTCGGCCGCCGGATCCTGATCGTCACACACGGCGGCACGATGCGGGCGCTTCGCGGCCAGGTGAGCGACGGCCCCGCGCACCCGATCCCGAACTGCGGCGTGATCGAGCTCCACTTCCGCGACGACCGCCTGACGCCCGCCATCGGATAATCTCGACGGCACGGATGGAGGACTACACGAACAAGTACAAAGGCGAGCAGGTCGAGATCGCGCTCTTCGGCGGCGAGTACCAGGATGGCGTGCTCACGGCCTACTGCTATCTCGAGGACGTCGCCCACGTGGAGCTGAACGGTCACATCCTGATTCCGCTGCAGAACGTCGCTTCCCTCCACTGTTCGAGCCGCTGCGACGCTCCGGAGCCCGACTGGCCCCCGCGCGGCCTGGCCGAGGACGACGCGGACGACACCACCGACGACGAGCCCTGACCGCGGGCGCCGTGCAACGGCGGTTGCTGATCCTACGGAACGTCCTCAAGGCGTGGGCGGTTCTCGCAACGACTGCGCTGCTCTTCGGGTTTGCCGGCTGGGAGCTCGCCGGCTATCAGGTCGCACTGCTCTTCATCGGCTCGATCGTGCTGCTCGGCTCGGCGGTCTACTGGTACGCCGACCGCATCGTGATGGGCATGGTCGGGGCCCGGGAGCTCCTCCAGGGCGAGGCCCCCGCTTTGCACTCGACGGTCGAGCGGCTGGCGGCCAGAGCCGGGGTCGTGAAGCCGAAGCTGTACGTGCTCGCCGACAGCTACCCCCGTGCGCTTTCCGCCGGGCGCGGCGCCGGCGGCGGGTCGGGCCTCGCGCTGTCGGTCGGCCTGATGGGCGTCGCCTCTCCCGCCGAGGTCGAAGGGATCGTGGCGCACGAGCTCGCCCATCTGCGCCACCGGGATGTGCTGGTGCAGACGATCGCCGTGGTCGTCGCGGCGGTGATCGTGGAGAGCTCGCGGCTCGGCGGCTTTCTCCAGCGCGCGTTCCTGTTCGTCCTCGGCCCGATCGCCGCCGCCTTCGTGCACCTGCTCCTCTCACGCAAACGCGAGTTCGACGCCGACCGCTTCGCGGCCGAGCTGTGCGACTCGCCGCACGGCCTCGCCGATGCGCTCGTGCGGCTCGAGCAGGCGATGCAGCTCGTCGGCTTCGAGGCGAGCCCGGCCACCGAGCCGCTCTACACGACGAACCCGTTCGCCGAGGAGGGTCTGGCGGCGCTCTTCGGCTCGCACCCGCCGGTCGGCGAGCGCGTGCGCCGGCTGCGCGAGCTCGACCCCGACTGGCGCTCGAAGCTCGCTGCCTAGCACCCCACAAAGACGAACGGCCCCTCGCGGGGCCGTTCGAAAGTAATGGGCGGCGTCCTACTCTCCCGGGGGATTGCTCCCCGAGTACCATCGGCGCTAACGGGCTTAACTTCTCTGTTCGGAATGGGAAGAGGTGTTTCCCCGTCGCTATGACCGCCCAATTGTCGAGGTGCTCCCTCGAGACGCGCCGGCTCAGCACCGTACGCTCGCGGGAGGCGCGCAACAAGCAGCGCACCCTCAAAACTCCATAGCAGCGAACATGAGTTCAAAATCAAGACCTCGAGCAATTAGTACGGGTCCGCTGAACACATTGCTGTGCTTGCACGTCCCGCCTATCAACGTGGTGGTCT
>DATLQV010000089.1:0-6236 GCA_035534955.1 Gaiellaceae bacterium | reverse complement strand
GGCGCGGAACCGGTCGGGGTGGACGAGTTGCTCGCACGCTCCAAGGCCGGCGAGGTCGTCGTGGTCGACGTGCGCCCGCGGGTGGAGTTCGAGGCCGGCCACCTACCCGGCGCGCTCAGCATCCCGCTCGAAGAATTGGCTCAACGGCTCTCCGAGCTGGACCCGGACACGTCGGTCGTCGCCTACTGCCGCGGCCCCTACTGCGTGCTGGCCGCCCAGGCGGTGGCGCAGTTGCGGGCCGCCGGACTGCAGGCGGAGCGCCTCGCCGGCGGGCCGCCGGACTGGCACGCCGCGGGCCTACCCCTGGCCGTCGGCGCCACCCGTGGCCCGGGCCGGCCGCCCAAGTCAACGCGGAAGCAATCACGAGCGAGAGGCATGACGCGATGAAATTCCTGGTGATCCTCAACGATCCCCCGTACGGCACCGAGCGGGTCTACAACGGTCTACGACTGGCGACCAACCTGCTCGCCAAGAACGAGGAGGCCGACGTCTCGGTCTTCCTGCTCGGTGACTCGGCCGCCGCGGCGAAATCGGGCCAGCAGACCCCGAACGGCTACTACAACGTGGAGCGCATGCTCGTGAGCGCGCTTCGCAAGGGCGCGACCGTGCGGGTGTGCGGCACCTGCATGGACGCCCGCGGACTGACCGACACCGAGTTGGTGGCAGGAGCCGCCCGCAGCACCATGGCTGAACTGACCGAGTTGACTGTCAACGCCGACAAGGTCCTGGTCTTCTAGTGGCCGATCGCAACCAGGGCCCCGTCCAGACCGTTGTGGTTCTTGGCGGCGGCATCGGCGGGGTCAGCGCTGCCAACCGGCTGCGCCGCCGCCTCGATCGTCGCCACCGGATCGTCCTCGTCAACCGTGACCCCGATTTCACGTTCGCGGCGTCCTACCTGTGGGTGATGTCCGGACAGCGCCGGCCCGACCAGGTCACCCGGCCGCTGCAGTCGCTGCAACGCCGGGGCATCGACGTGGTGATCGCAGAGATCGGGACGATCGACCCGGCCACCCGCACCGTCACAGCCGGCGGCACCGAGATCGCCGCCGACCACCTGGTCGTGTCGCTCGGCGCGGACTATGCCACCGACACGATTCCCGGTCTGCAACGGGCCGGCGAGACCTTCGCAACCCTCGCTGGAGCGCAGCTACTCGCGCCGGCCGTCGACGCCGTGCGCAAGGGCCGAGTGCTGGTCGTGACGGCCGCCCCCTTGTACCGCTGCCCCGCCGCCCCCTATGAGGCCGCACTGCTGATCGACGCCAGGCTGCGGCGCAACGGTGTGCGAGGCAACGTGGAGATCGCCCTGCACTCGGCGGAACCGGCACCGCTGGGGGTCGCCGGGGCGAACGTCTCGGCGGCGGTCACCGCGCTGCTGGCGGGCCGCGGCATCGACTATCACCCGTCCCACCAGATCACTGCCGCCGAACCGGGCCGAGCCGGCTTCGCCGATGGGCAGTCCGAAACGTTCGACCTGCTGGTCTACATGCCGCCCATCCGGCCGCCGGCCGTCGTTGCCGCATCGGCTCTGGCCTCGACGGCCGGTTGGATCGACGCCGACCGCCACACCTTGGCCACCGCGTTCCCGGGCGTGTACGCGATCGGAGACAACACCCAGCTCCCGCTCAGCATCGGCAAACCCCTGCCCCGGGCAGGCGTGTTCGCCCACGGCCAAGCTCTGGCCGTCGCCGACAACATCGTCGCCACGATCAAGGGCCGCCCCGCCACGGCCGGGTTCGACGGTCACGGCGGCTGCTTCATCGAAACCGGCTTTGGCAAAGCCGGCTACGGATCCGGGGACTTCTACGCCGAACCGTCCCCGAGAGTGAACATCCGGCCGCCGGCACGCCGCAGGCACCTGGCCAAGATCGCGCTCGAATACAACGTCCTGCGGCGGTGGCTGTGAGGCACGCCCGCGGCCGGTGAGGGCCGTGCGGCGCCGGATCGCGCAGCTCAGGCGCGGTTCGCGCGCGCGCCGACGCGCTCGGCCGCCTCGGCGAGGCCGGCGCCGTCCGGCGAGCTCCCGTTCCCTTTCCCGAGGCCGGCCGCGACGCGGGCGCCGAGCTCCGGGTCGATGCTCGCCCAGTAGGCGATCACGCGGAACTGCACCTCGTCGGTGACGGCGTCACTCGCATGCCCGACGATGTTCGCCACGAGCTGCTCGCGGTCGGTGTCGTTCATAACCTCGCGGTAGAGCGAGCGGGCCTGGCCGAAGTCGTCATCCTCGGCGTGCTTTGCATTCGCATAGCGGCCGAGCTCACCCGGAGCGACCTCCCAGCCGAGGTCCGCGGCGCGCGCGGTGTCGGCCTGCGGGCCGCCGTGGCTGTTGGGCGCGTACACCGGCTGCGGCCCCGAATGGTGGTAGGTCATCGGCCCGTCCTGGTTGTACGAGTGGACCTCGACTTCGGGGGCGTTGATCGGGAGCTGCTCGTAGTTGGGGCCGATCCGGTGCAGGTGGGTGTCGTGGTAGGAGAACACACGGCCCATCAGCATCTTGTCGGGGCTCAGGCCGATCCCGGGCACGAGGTTGGCGGGCGAGAAGCCGGCCTGCTCGACCTCGGCGAAGAAGTTGGCCGGATTGCGGTCGAGCACCAGGCGGCCCACGGTGATCGGCGGGTAGTCGCTGTGCGGCCAGACCTTGGTGAGGTCGAACGGGTTGAACCGGTAGCCCGCGGCCTCCTCGAAGGGCATCACCTGCAGCTCGAGCCGCCACTCGGGGGCCTCGCCGCCGGCGATCGCCTGCCACAGGTCACGGCGGTGAAAGTCCGGGTCCTCTGCGGTCATCGTCTTGGCTTCCTGATCGGTGAAGTTCTCGATGCCCTGGACGGTCTTGAAGTGGTACTTGACCCAGAAGCGCTCGCCGCCGGCGTTGATCCACGAGTACGTGTGGCTCCCGTAGCCGTTCATCGAGCGCAAGCTGCGCGGCGTGCCGCGGTCCGACATCAAGATCGCCACCTGGTGGGCGCTCTCCGGCGACAGCGTCCAGAAGTCCCACTGCATGTCGTTCGAGCGCATCCCGCTGTCGGGCAGGCGCTTCTGCGAGTGGATGAAGTCCGAGAACTTCGTCGCGTCGCGGACGAAGAACACCGGCGTGTTGTTGCCGACGAGGTCGTAGTTCCCTTCGTCGGTGTAGAACTTGAGCGCGAAGCCGCGCGGGTCTCTCACCGTGTCGGGGGAGCCCTGCTCGCCGGCGACCGTCGAGAAGCGCACGAAGACATGCGTCCGCTTTCCGACCTGCCCGAGAAAGTTCGCCTTGGTGAACTGGGTCACGTCCTCGGTGACCTCGAAGAAGCCGTGGGCGCCGGTGCCCTTCGCGTGGACCACGCGTTCCGGGACGCGCTCGCGGTTGAAGTGCTGCATCTTCTGGACGAGGTAGTGATCGTGCAGCACGGTGGGTCCGCCCGGCCCGACCGTCAGCGAGTACTCGTCGCTCGCGACGGGGATTCCCGAGTCGGTGGTCGTCGCCGGAGGCCGGTCGTTGCCGTTCGTCGACTTGCCGGGCTTGCTCATCGTGAACCCTCTTTCGTCGGTGCCTGCCACGTCGGGCCAACGTAACAGGTTCACGAATCGATCAAGAAAGCGATCGGATCGTGATCCGGGTCAGCGCACGGCGACGGTCGCGCGGCCCGCGTGCGGCGTCACCTTCACGAGCACACCGGGGAAGGGCGCGGTGTTCCAGGTCCAGCCGCCCGGCGCGCTCCGTAGGGCGGCCGTCGACTCGTAACGCGGCACCTGCCGGCCGTCGATCGTCACGGACGCGGGTGCCGCGCTGCGCGCGAAGAGGATCTCCGACTCGGCGGGCGCGCCGGCCAGGTCGACCTTCGCTGCGGTCGAGAGCCAGCCCGCGCGACCCGGCAGCTGGAGCGCATCCAGCGGCCACGACCGCCGCCAGAGGCGTGCCTCGCGGAGGTTGAACGGGATCGTCGCCCCGGCTCGCAGGTAGAGCGGGAACTGCGCGAGCGGTGTCGCCCGCAGCACGCTGCGTGCGCCCTCGACCGTTGCGCCCGTGTACAGGTCGACCCAGCCGCCCTGCGGCAGGTAGACGACGGCATTGCGGGTGGCCGAGGTGACCGGAGCGGCGAGCAGGTCGGTGCCGACGAGCAGCTCGAGGTCCGACTTCCACGCCTGCGCGTCGTCGGGGTAGACGAGCCCGAGCGGCTGGAGGATCGGCGAGCCGGTGCGCGACGAGGCGCGGGCGAGCGAGTAGAGGTACGGGAACAGGTCGTAGTGCAGCAGCACCGAGTTGCGCGCGATCGACGTCGCCTGCGCACCGAGCTTCCAGAAGGTCGCTGCGCGATCGGCTCCGCCGACCTCGAAGATCGGGCTGATCGCCCCGAGCTGCGTCCACCGTGCGAACACCTCCGGCGTCAGCACGAGCTGCCCGGTCTGGGTGGCGTAGCCGCCGACGTCCGACCCTGCGATCGCGAAGCCGCTCGCGCCCAGGCTTGCCAGCGAGTGGATCGCGTCCTGCAGGCCGGCGAAGTCGGGCGTCTGGTCGCCGGCCCACACGCCGGCGCCGGTGGTGGGCGTGCCGGTCCACGCCGAGCGGAACATCGTCACGGGCGACGGGTCGCCGCCGGCACGCGCACCGGCGAAAACACTCCGGGCGAAGAGCTGCGGGAACAGGTCGTGCACCTGGCGCGGGTCGCCGTTTGCGAACGGGATGCTCTCGAGGTCGGTCTCGTCCCCGCGGTCGCCCTTGAAGCCGTCGACGCCGAGCCGCGCGAGCGCGGTGATCTTCTTCTGGTAGGCCGCTCGCGCCGCCGGGTTCGTGAAGTCGACCCCGTTCCACCCCTGCGGCGTCGGAAACGTCGTGCCTGCCGGGAACCGGGAGATCGCGAGGCAGGCGGCGGTCGGCGTCACCCACGGTGAGACCCAGACCATGAACCTGACGCCGGCGCGGTGCACGGTGCGAATCAGCGACGCCGGATGCGGGAAGCGTGCCGGGTCGAATTGCAACGCGCCCCAGCAGCCGCCGGTCTCCCACGGGTTGTCGAGCAGCACCGAGCCGAGCGGGATGCCGAGCCGCCGGAACTGCGCGACGTCGTCGAGGATCTGCGCCGAGCCGTTGACCTTGTCGCGCCACTTGATCGTCCCGAACTCGGCGGGCGGGGGCACGGGGATGCGCCCGGCCGTGACGCGGTAGGCGGCGACGATCTGTGCCGGCGTTCCCGCGAAGACGTCGTAGTCGAGCGACGAGGCCTTGAAGCACGCCTGGACGCGATCCGGGGCCGGGACGACGGTGCACAGCGGATGCTCGCTGTTCGCGTCGTTGCAGGCCATGCCGTCGTGCGTCCCGCGGAACTGCATGTGCCCGACGGCGTTCGTGTCGTACCAGACGCCGTAGCCGGCAGAGCTCGCGAAGAACGGGGTCACGATCGAGCGACCGCACGAGTAGGCGACCTTCAGCTGGACGAGCTGGCCGTTGAGGTCGACGCCGGTGTGGTCGATCCCTGCGCCGACGAAGTGCTCGCTCGCCGCCGGGCTGCGCAATGCCGAGTAGACCGTCGCGATCCCCGAAGAGGGCGCGAGACGCCAGGCGACGTGCAGGCCGTGCGCGGTTCGCGTGACGGTGACGGTTGAGGTTCTGCCCGTCTCGTCGGTCGCCACCCGGTACCGCGTTCCGTTCGCCACGGGGCTCGAGCCGGTCAGCGAGGTGAGCGTGTGCTGCGCGCCGCTCGTGAGGGTGTACGAGAGACGGCTGCCGGGGCCCGCCGGACCGGTTGCGTCGCTGACGAGTGCCTTGCCGCGTTTCAGCACGTCGATCGCAAACGGCGCCTGCTGCACCTTCCAGGTGAGGGCGCCGCTGCCGCTCCCGTCCGCGCGCAGGACGAACACCCAGCCGGCGATCGCCGCGGCGGCGGCGAGGAGGACGATGGCCGCCCCGAGGCGGACGCGTGGTGTCAACCGGTGCACGCGCCGATCTTAGGCGGGGCGCCGCGGCCCGGCGCGGCCCGATCGCCCGGGGCGGGGGTTACTCTGTGGCGTACCGCGCGCGGGCGTGGCGGAACTGGCAGACGCGCCGGGTTTAGGTCCCGGTGGGCTTCGGCTCTTGGAGGTTCGACTCCTCTCGCCCGCACCTCGACAGGTTTGTCCACAGCGGGGCCGGGCTCCTCACCGACCCCGCCCACCCGGTCACCAGGCCGGCGAGAGGTGCCGGCTCGCAGATCAGGTTGCCGGCTTGCCGGTGACGATCGCGCGGATCTGCGCGATCAGCTTGGTCAGCGTCTTCATTGCCT